>BAHV02000015.1:0-937 GCA_000508965.1 Clostridiales bacterium VE202-08 | reverse complement strand
GGCTTATTTCCTACAATTAACATAGAGATACCCGCAAACGTTTTACAGGCAGGTACAGCGATATTTAAAGGAGTAGGTTATTTTGTGCCGATTGCGGGTCTAGTACCTATACTATTAATCAATTTAGCTATTGACGGTTTTAAGCTAATTATGGCGATTGTAGTACGTATTAAATCATTTATCCCAACTATGGGCAGTTAAGCCTTTCGGGGATGCTCGGTGGGCACCCCGAAAGGCTAAGTCAGAGAGGTAACACATGGATATTATCAAAAATATGTTTATAAGTATACTTTTACCATTTTTTCAATTTTTGCTTAAAGCATTAGTATATATATCAATCCCGTTAAGCATATTAGGTCTTTATTTCTTCATCACAACTTACGGTAAATATCTTTACATGATAAAAACAAAAAAGCACATACCAATACCCTTAGAGAGTATACCAAAGATTGAACATTCCAGTTTTTTTAAAAAGTTATTCGTTGATTTCCCGAAAATTTACTATACAGATTTAATAAACAGAAACCCCAATGAATTTAAGGAATACGGTATTCATTTGTTCTGCGGTGAACAGGGAAGCGGTAAGACTTTAAGCATGTGTCAACGTGCTATACAGTTAAAAAACGAATACCCTAAGTGCAAGATATACAGTGATTTTACATTTAGCTATGCAGACAAAAAAATTAACAGCATTAAAGACATACGCAAGTATAAAAATGGCATATACGGTGAGATATTTATGGTTGATGAGATCTTGACAGAATTAAGTAGTAAAGATAGTGGTAACATACCTGTCGAGCTATTAGGTAGCTTCTGCCAGCAACGCAAAGAGCGTAGTTGTATCTTTGCCACTGCCCAAGTATTTAATAGGGTTGTCAAAGAGCTGCGGGAACAAACCTTATACGTTTACTGCCCCAAGACAATACTTGGCTGTATT
>BAHV02000016.1:0-253852 GCA_000508965.1 Clostridiales bacterium VE202-08 | reverse complement strand
GTTGGAGGAGGACAGTATGCGGTTCAAGAAGATTTATGTGGAAATTACTAATGTCTGCAATATGCATTGTTCATTCTGTATCCAGAATAAACGGCCTCAGCATTTTATGACCCTCGATGAATTCAGTCATGTCATTAATGAAATCAAGCCTTATACAAGCATGATCTATCTGCACGTACTTGGTGAACCGCTGCTTCATCCGCAGCTGTTTGACTTTATGAGGCTGGCAGAGGCTGCCGGCTTGTTTGTGCAGCTGACAACCAACGCTACCTTGATCGATAAGTGCCTGAGAGGTTTATGTGATGCATGCAATCTGCGGCAGATCAATATCTCCGTTCATAGCTTTGCCCAGCATAGCGAAGCAGAGCAGCAGGCTTACCTAAAAAGCATCAGTGACGCTGCGCGCAGGCTCAGCGACGCTGATAAATATGTTTCTTTGCGTTTATGGAACATGCACGGTGATGAACCGTCTGCCGAAACAAAGCAAGCGATGCGATTTTTTGAGAAAGAATTTCAAACAGCCATTACCGCCAGTGATCGCCGTCAGTCAATAAAATTGATGAAGCAGGTGTTTCTTCAATTTGATGAAGTATTTCAATGGCCTGATCTTGCCAATCCCTATGTTTCCGATACCGGCCGCTGTCTTGGCTGGCGCCAGATGTGCGGTATTTTAAGCGATGGCACAGTGGTTCCCTGCTGCCTTGACAGTCAAGGCATTGAATCGATGGGAAATCTTTTTCAAACATCTTTTTCGGATATTATAACAAATAAAGCAAATGCAGCTATGCTTGATGAGCTGAAAAGTGGTACAATTAAACGTAAGCTTTGTCAGCATTGCTCATATCGTTTACGTTTTCAAAAGGGAGGAATTTAATGAATACTAAAAGTAATAAAATGGCTACAATGCCAATACCTAAATTAGTTTTAAATATGTCACTGCCTGCGATTCTGGCAATGACGGTGCAGGCTTTATATAACATCGTCGATTCATACTTTGTAGCGAAGGATACATTAAGCGGTTTGACAGCTGTATCACTCGCGTTCCCGATCCAAATGATCATTGTCGCATTATCGGTTGGTATTGGAGTAGGTATCAATTCATGCGTATCAAGAAATCTTGGCGCTCACAATGAGGAAGATGCGATTAATACCGCTGAACATGGATTGGTGCTGACCATGTTTTTGTATTTGATCTTACTGCTGCTGGGATTGTTTGCTGTTGATTTATACATACCGCTGTTCACCAGCGATCCGGCTGTCATTACATCTGGCATTGCTTATACGAAGATCGTATTGATTTTCTCATTCTCACAGATGCTTGCGCAAAGCATTATTTCAATTCTTCAGGGAACCGGTGATATGGTTTCATCGATGTACGTGCAGCTGACAGGAGCGATTGCTAACTGTATCTTAGACCCGATTATGATCTTTGGTTTGTTTGGCTGTCCTGCACTGCATGTTGCGGGGGCTGCCTATGCAACGGTAATCGGACAGTTCCTGTCATTATTGCTGGCATTATTTCTGCTGTACCGCAAAAGAGACAAACTGCCGATTTCATTGCGCACCTTTAAATTCAGACCTTCCATTTTGACCAATATTATCCGCATCGGCTTGCCTTCCGCAGTCATGCAGGCGGTGGGTTCGGTTATGGTTACCGGAATGAACTTGATTTTATCGCAGTTCGGTGACGCGGCAATCACGGTTATGGGTATCTATTTCAAACTGCAAAGCTTTGCCTTCATGCCTTTGTTTGGCATGAATCAGGGTGTATTGCCGATTTTGAGTTTCAATTACGGCGCTCAGATCAAAAGCCGCTTTATGCAGGCACGGCGCTTCGCAACCAATCTGGCACTTGGTTATACATTGATTGCCTTAGCTGTATTCCAGCTCTTTCCTGAACAGCTGATGGCAATCTTCTCAGCTGATGGAGAAATCATGACGCTGGGTATTGTGTCATTGCGAATATTAAGTCTTGCGTTTCCAATCGCGGCAATCAGTATTTCGCTTTCACCGGTCTTCCAATCATTGGAACGGGCTTCAATTACGATGATTACTTCAATTCTGCGTCAGCTGGGCTTGCTGCTGCCTTTATCATGGCTTCTCTTTAAGCTGTTTGGCGCCTATGTCGGCTGGCTTGCATTCCCGATTGCGGAATTGATTGCAACGATTTATAATATAGTCATGTATCGTAAAGTAAAAGTAGAAATTATTGACAGAATGCCTGAAATGGCTGAGGAGGTAGCAGTATGATTTTACTTAAAAACGGAACCGTTTATGCAATGGATGAAGCCGGTGTATTTGTCGGTGATGTAAAGTTTGACCAAGGCAAAATTGTCGCTGTCGGCAAAGATTTAACAGCGGATGGCTGCGAGGTCATTGACTGTACAGGCAAGAATATTTATCCTGGTTTTATTGACGGTCACTCACATTTGGGAATGCAGGAATCAAGCATTCGTTTTGAAGGTGATGATGTTAATGAAATGAGCGATCCAGTGACCCCGCATGTACGTGCCATTGACGCGCTGAATCCAATGGATGAGACAATTCATAACGCAGCTTGCGGCGGTGTTACGACGGTATGTTCCGGACCGGGCAGCGCGAATGTGATCGGCGGTACTTTTGCCATCTGGAAAACCAATGGTCATGTGATTGATAAAATGGTCATCAATCCAATGGCGGCGATGAAATGTGCCTTTGGTGAAAATCCTAAGCGTGTATATAGTGATAATAAGATTAAGACAAGAATGCAGACTGCAGCTTATCTGCGTGAAACATTAATGAAGACAAAGGAATATATGGCTAAAAAGGCATTGGCTGGTGGTGATATAAGCAAGCAGCCGGCTTATGATATGAAACTGGAGGCAATGATTCCGGTTCTTGAAAAAAAGATTCCTTTGAAGACTCATGCTCACCGTGCCGACGATATTCTCACCGCGCTGCGGATCGCCCGTGAATTTGATGTGCTGATGACATTGGATCATTGCACAGAGGGTCATCTGATTGTCGATGAGGTAAAGGCAAGCGGCTTCCCGGCTTTTGTGGGACCATCATTGACCGACAAGTCAAAATTTGAGTTAAAAAATCTTACTTTCGCAACGGCTGGTATCTTAAATAAAGCGGGTGTTAAAATTGCTTTAATTACTGACGCGCCGGTAATTCCTCAGGAATATCTGCCGCTGTGTGCCGGTCTGGCTTGCAAGAAGGGGTTGGATGAAATGGAAGCTTTAAAAGCTATCACGATCAATCCTGCGGAAATCTTAGGTATTGCGGATCGTGTCGGTTCATTAACTGTTGGGAAGGATGCTGACATCGTAGTCAGTGACGGCAATATATTTAATACCTTGACGAATGTAAATTATACATTCATCAACGGGGAAATGGTTTATCAATTCTAAAATACAGGCACTGAAACATTCAGTGTCTTTTTTCTTACAAAGCCGTCATTTATTCGTGTTTTATTTATGTTATAATGACACGTAGAGATGAGAAATGAGGGAACCCTATGAGTAAATTATTAATTGTCGAAGATGATGAAACCATCGCTTTAGGCTGCGAGTACTCTTTTAAAAAGGAAGGCTTTGAAGTCATGGTAGCGAAAAACTGCGCACAAGCTAAGGAGCTGCTGTCAAGAAACAGTTATGATTGTCTGATCCTTGATCTGGGCTTGCCTGACGGCAATGGCTTTGAAGTCTGTGAATATGCCAAATCGGTGGGTTCACCGGCGGTTATATTTCTGACTGCCAGAGATGATGAAAATGATATTGTATTTGGCTTGGATATGGGCGGTGATGACTACATCACTAAGCCGTTTGGACTTAAAGAGCTGATGTCCAGAGTGAAGGCTGTTTTGCGCCGCAAGAATCAAAATCCGGATCAGGAGAAAATCATTACTTTAGGTGATTTAAAAATATATTCATTAAAGGGCAAGGTCTATAAGAAAAATCAGGAGGTTTTTCTATCTGCTATGGAATATCGTCTATTGATGACGTTAGCCACCCGTAAGAATGAAATCCTGAAACGTGAAGAGCTGTTGGACAGCATTTGGGATATCGGCGGTGATTTTATCAATGATAATACGCTGACAGTTTATATTAAGCGGCTGCGTGAAAAGATTGAAGATGACCCGCAGAATCCGAAACTGATTGAAACGATCCGCGGTATCGGATATCGTGGTATCAGCCGTGAATAAAATGAAGGACCGCCGCCTGCGCCAGACCTTGATTCTGCTTGTGCTGGCCCTGACGGTTACGGTAGGAATGGTTTTTTTTCTGGCATCAAAGTCAGTCAATTTTATAGAACGCCAGCAGATCCGCAGGAATGCGGAGATTATCGGCTTGATTGCCGAGAAATATCCGGATGCTCAGAGTGAAGTTATTAAGCTATTTCAAAGTGAACATCTGTCTACCAGTGAATTGGGGGAAGAAATCTTTCAGAAATACGGGATGGATTTCGCAAGCGGCAATATCGTCGGCAATTATCAGGAAGCACAGCTTTATATCGTATCGATTTTTCTTGTTTTAATTGCGCTTTTCTGCTTCGCGGTCTTTTTTATCTTTTACTTTTATCTGAAACGAATGGATAATTCATTAATTAATATCTCGGAATATATCAATCGATTATTAAATAAAGATTATGCTTTAGATATCATAGATAATGATGAGGGTACTTTAAGCTCGCTTAAAAATGATATTTATAAGGTTACGGTAATGATGAAGGAGCAGAATGAATTGCTGAAGCAGGATAAAATGCTGCTGGCAAATAATCTGGCGGATATTTCTCATCAGCTTAAAACACCGCTTACCTCGATGCTCTTGATGTCAGATTTGCTGGATAGTGATGAACTGACCAAGGAAGAGCGCAAGGAATTTTTACGGGTGATCAAATCACAGCTGAAGCGGATTGAATGGTTAGTATCCTCACTGCTCAAGCTGTCAAAGCTGGATGCGAAAACCATTGAGTTTAAGAAGGATCAGATTCATGCCCATGATTTATTGCGTAAGGCGATCGAGCCGGTTTATATGATGATTGAAACGAAGGATCAGCAATATCTGGTCAGCGGTGATAATCCGCTGATTGAAACCGATGTCAACTGGACCTGTGAGGCTTTTGTTAATATCTTGAAGAACTGCAGCGAACATACACCGCAGGGCGGCATTCTGAAGGCTGAGGTTTTTGATACAGTGATGTATACGGAATTTGTTTTATCGGATAATGGTGTCGGCATTGATGCTAAGGATTTACCTTTTATCTTTGATCGTTTCTATCGTTGTTCAACAGTCAGCAAGGAAAGTGTCGGCATTGGTTTAGCTATGGCTTATTCAATCATAACTGGTCAGGATGGTACGATCAGTGTCCAATCCGTATTGAATCAGGGTACTTCATTCTCGATTCGTTTTTATAAGAAGTAGGTGACGTGATGGAAATATTAAAAGTATCGCATATTTCAAAAGTATTTGGTAATAAACAGCCTTCGGTGATTCTGAAGGATATTAGCTTTACTGTTAAGAAGGGAGAATTTGTGGCGATTGTCGGACCTTCCGGCTCAGGCAAATCGACGCTGCTGCATATTCTTGGCGGTCTGGAGCCGCCGACTTCCGGCTCTGTTTCGATTGATCGGACAAGTCTTTATAATTTGAGCGAGGATCAGCTGACAATTTTCAGACGACGTCAAATCGGTATGATTTATCAGTTTTATAATTTAGTTCCGACGTTAAACATCCGTGAAAATATCCTGCTGCCTTTATTGTTGGATAATAAGGAGGTTGAACAGAGTTATTTGAATCAGATCATCACATCATTAAATATCGATAAAATCATGGAATACTATCCCTCACAGCTTTCCGGCGGTCAGCAGCAGCGGGTTGCCATTGCGCGTTCATTGATTCATCATCCGACTCTGGTATTGGCTGATGAGCCGACGGGGAATTTGGACAGCATGAATTCAAGAGAAATCGTTGATTTGCTGAAACTGGCTAATAAACGGACCAATACGACGATTCTTTTAATTACGCATGATATGAATATCGCGATGCAGGCGGACCGAATTTTAGAAATGAATGCCGGTGAGATCAAAGAGGACAAGTAAGCTTCATGAATATTCTGAATGTTTATATAAAGAAGTATCTAAAGGAAAACCGACATCGTACAGCCTTATCGATTGCCAGTATCGCGCTGGCTGCCGCGATGATTTTTTCAATGTCGGCGATTATGACCTCCATCTATGTGAGCATTAATGAAAGTCTTGTTCGCTCAACAGGTAATTATCATGCCGTTTTTACCGATGTGAATCAGAACTTTGCCTCCTATCTTGATATGAATATGAAAATTGAGGAGGAAATGAAGGTACAGCATTATGGTGTTTCCTATCTCAGTGATTCAATGAATAAACAGAAGGCATATCTGCGTCTGCTTGGTTTTTCGTCCTCAGCGATGCAGAATCTTGATATTGATCTGGTTGAAGGCCGCCTGCCCAGAAATAGTAATGAAATCATTGTTTCACAGTCTTTGCAGTATGAGGGAAAGATTAAAATGGTACCGGGTCTGCAGGTGGTTTTAAACCTAGGTGAGCGAGTCAGTGAAGCGGGCAATAAGCTTGATGAAGCGGCGCCGATTGAGGATAATGAACAGTTTTTGCCGCTGCACAGCGGCAGCTATGAAGTAGTCGGTGTATTTGAAACCCCAAATTTTGATTATGATAATCCCTTTTATTCAGTTATTACCGCTTATGATGAGAATGCTGATCTGCCGATGGATATTTATCTGCTTTATAAGGATATCAAAGATACTTATCAGGTAACCGGATCACTCAGCCAGCTGTTTAAGGGAGAATATGCAGCTTTCAGCTATAATGATACATTACTTAAATACAACAATGTATTTAATGAGCGTTTAATTTCATTTCAGATGCTGGTGCTGATTGTTTTCTTCCTGCTGTTCTTTTTGATAATCGCCGGTGAATTGATTTTCAGCAGTTTTGCGAATGCGTATCTGAATCGTGAAAAGCATCTGGCAATCTTTAAGAGTATTGGGGCTACCGGTCATCAGATCCGCATGATGATCGTCTATGAGGGAATTGTGATTCTTGGTCTGGCTTTGCCGATGGGTCTTTTGGCGGGTTATGGGTTTACGAGCGGTACTTTTTATGTCGTGAATCAGCTGCTGAAGCGGATCGTTGTCAGTGCCGTCCAGCTTGATTTTCATTATACATGGCAGCTGATGCTGCTCAGCGGAGGGGCTGCTTTGTTCTTCTCCTTCGGTTCAATGCGTTTAGCGGCGAAAAAAACAAGCCGCAAATCAATTCGATCCACGCTTTTATCCAATGATGAGGTTGATGAAGAACGTAAGCCGTATCTTGATCTTCAAAATAAATTTTTAAGCATCGATAATAAATTAACACTGAAGCATCTGAAACAGAATCATAAGCCTTATCGTAAAATTATCTTTCTGCTGAGCAGTGTCATGGCGTTATTTATTACGACACAGACGGTATTTGATTATATGCGTCAGGGAGTATTTCTCAATATCGATGATGCCGGTTATGATGTCAAGGCAGTAATTATGAATGATAAATATCCAACTAGACTGATTACCCGCTTAAAGCTCAGTGATGGATACTCAAGAATGCTGGTGGCGGAAATGGTTAACGTGACAAGTGATGATCTAAGTGCGTTCAGCGATGAGTTCAAGGCTTTATATAATATTGATGAAACCGTAACGTTTACACTGATTTCTTATAGTGATGATGTGCTTGATTACTATATCAAACGCAATAGTCTGGCAAGAAATCTTGATAGTATCAAGAATTTGGATCGGCCGATAGGCATTCTATATAATCAGGCGTATGACGCGGATAATCGTAAAATAGTTGAAATAGCGGATGCCGATCGCATCAATAATATTTATAGCCTGTATCCATCGGATGTTAAGCTCTTTGATAAGCTTGAGGTTATTTCTACCCATGCTCTGCTGCCAGGGCTCACCATGCAGGACACGCCGCAGATGATCATTTCCGATGCGATGATGCAGCATGTAATTGCTGAATTAAAGAGTGTTGGCACTTATGAAGAACATTTTACTGTCTTCTTTAAGAGCAGCAATCCTAACGCGCTTGAGGGAATGCTGAATATGCTGCCGCAGAGTGAAGGTGTAGATACCTTTGAGGTTATCAACGCAGTAGCCCGCCAGCTGGAAACAAAGACAATCAAGGCATTGCTGGAAATCATGATGTATGGGTATATTATTCTGATCGCCTTAATGGGTATGGTAGCGGTATTTAATATCTCAAGTGTTAACTTTGAGTACCGTCGGCGTGAATTTGTGCTGTATCGCATGCTTGGCCTTCGTATGCGTTCCGTCCGCAGGATGATTTTCAGTGAACTGATCTTCTATGGTTTAAAGATTCTAATGTTATCCATACTTTTGAGTCTGATTGTAAATGGTCTTATTTATACGTTTATGTTTAAACCGATGGGCATGCATTTCCATTTGGAAAAGACAAGCATCATCGTTTGCTGTGCGCTGATTCTGATTGTATCAATCCTGTTGATGCTTTATGCTACCCATAAGATACGGATCAGCCGTTACAGTGAAGAGGCAAAGAATGAAATTTCATTATTATAAGCTGTAAAATATTACACAAAGAGAAACACTTTTCAAAAAGTGTTTCTTTATGTTATACTAGAGCAACAGGAGGTTTAATTATGGGTGATGCAATTAAATTAATAGGTATTGTTATCATTGTGGCAGGCTTTGCATTAAAGCTTGATGTATTGGCTGTCGTACTGATTTCCGGACTTGTGACCGGATTAGTTTCAGGGATGTCTTTTGTTGAAATATTGAGAATTATCGGTGATTCATTTGTCAGCAATCGTCTGATGTCCATCTTTTTGATCAGCTTTCCAATCATCGCTGTTTTAGAGCGATACGGCTTGAAGGAGCGAGCTGCCTATCTGATCGGACAGATCAAGAAGGCGACTGCCGGAAAGGTATTGGCGATTTATTTGCTGATTCGTACGATTGCGGCGGCATTTTCAGTTCGTTTAGGCGGTCATGTGCAGTTTGTCAGACCTTTGATCTATCCGATGGCAGAAGCTGCCGGTGAGAAATGCAAGGGTGCATTGTTTACGGAGAAGGAAACGGATTTTGTGAAGGGCTTAGCGGCGGCCGCTGAAAACTATGGTAATTTCTTTGGTCAGAACTGTTTCTATGGCGCCAGCGGCGTTTTGCTGATTCAGGGTGTTTTAATTGAAGCGGGTTATGAAGTTACGCTTCAGTCAATCGCGCTGAATTCCATTCCGGTAGCGGTGATCATGTTTATTCTGGCTTTGATTCAGTTCCATTTTGCGGATAAGAAAATCAGAAGGGACGGGATGATGTAATGAATGAATTTTTAAATATCGCGACAGAAATCGTCTTTGTATTATGCGGTCTTGTTTCAGTGGCAACGGCATTCCGCGGTTTGAAGAATGAACAGGCACGCATTGGGACTTTTCTGTTTTGGCTGATTCTCGGTTTGATTTTCATTTTAGGTAAGATTTTGCCATCCGAGTTAGTCGGTGCGCTGCTATTGGCGATGGGTGTGCTCTCGGCGACAAAACAAGTACGCATGGGCAAATTCACTGAGGCTGATCCGCAGTTTAAGAAAATGTCAAGTGAAAAAGTCGGCAATTTGATTTTTCTGCCAGCCTTAATGATCGGTGTAGTGGCAATGCTTCTGTCAACGATAAAAATACCTTGGCAGGGTGAGAGTTTCGCTATTCCAAGTGCTGTTGCTATTGGGGTTGCAAGTATTGCGGCATTGATCAGCGGTATGCTGCTGCTTTATCCGAAAAATAAGGAAACGGTAGAGGATTCAACCCGGCTTTTGATGCAGGTTGGCGGCAGTTCATTACTCCCGCAGCTATTGGCCGCATTAGGTGCTGTGTTTACATCGGCAGGTGTCGGTACTGTTATTGCGAATGCAATCGGCGGCATTATACCTGAGGGTAATATTTTAATCGGCGTTATTATTTATGTAGTCGGCATGGTGGTTTTCACGATGATCATGGGCAATGGCTTCGCGGCATTTTCAGTAATTACAGTGGGAATTGGGATTCCATTTGTTATTCAGCAGGGCGGTGATCCGGCAATGATCGGCGCTTTAGGTTTAACGGCTGGTTTCTGCGGTACACTAATGACACCGATGGCGGCGAATTTCAATATTGTGCCAAGCGCGGTACTTGAAACAAAAAGTAAATACGCGATTATTAAGGCACAGCTGCCAATGGCATTGGCAATGATTGTTGTCCATGTGATTTTAATGCTTTTATTAGGTTTTTAAAGGAGGTTATTTATGAAAATACTAGTTACTGGCTTTGATCCGTTTGGCGGTGAGAAGATTAATCCGGCCATTGAATCGGTAAAGCTATTGGCTGATGAAATCGGCGGTGCTGAAATCATTAAGCTGGAAATCCCGACAGTATTTAATAAATCGCTGGCGGTGATTGAAAAAGCTGTCAGAGAGCATCATCCGGATGTGGTACTGTCGATTGGTCAGGCTGGCGGCCGCAGTGCAATCAGCGTGGAATATGTCGGTATTAATTTGAATGAGGCACGCATTAAGGATAATGAAGGGTATCAGCCTTCCGGTGAGAAGATTTACGAGGATGGCGAGAATGCGTATTTCGCTACGCTGCCTGTCAAGGCAATGACAGCTGCTATGAAGGCGGCTAATGTACCGGCAGCGATTTCTTATACGGCAGGCACCTTTGTCTGCAATCATGTGCTCTATGGTGTCCGCTACCTTGCGGAAAAAGAATTTCCGGCAATGCGTTCAGGTTTTATACATATTCCTTTCCTTCCGGAACAGGTACTTGATAAGGCAAATACACCAAGCATGAGTCTGGATTTGATTGTCAGGGGCTTAACTGCCGCAATTGAGGCAATTGTATCGAATGAAAAGGATATTCAGGCAAGAGCAGGAGAAACTCATTAGACTTTAACTATAACGATAAAATAAAACCCGTACTTTGGATATAAAACAAAGCATGGGCTTTTTTCATTACTGCTTTGCAGTGGGAAAGAAGAATTCAGTTAATGAATCCATCCATAGATTTCTCATCAGCATATCCTTGTAATAGCTGGCGAGCAGCGGATTATCGGTAACGATGCCATCAACGCCTAAACGCAGCACCTTGTTGATGCTGACTTCCTTATTAGCGGTCCAGGCATATAGCTTTTTGTGGCTGAAATCAGCCAGTGATGCGATTTCATTATTGACAAAGGTCGTTTCAATACTGTACCCATCGATGGTATCATAGTCAAGCAGCGGTGCATAGAAGACAGCGGTAATTAAAACTGTCTCAATGTTTGGATTGATGGCTTTTGTCTGCTGAAGAATGGCAGAATCCATGCTGGCAATGCTGCATTGCTCCTCCATACCATATTTTTGAATCAATGAAAGCGTCGTTTCCACAAGCTGACGTTCATGGCCGGTTGATTTAAGCTCAATCATCAAATGGATGCGTTCTTTTGCCGCTGCCAGCATCATTTCTAATGTAGGTATCGGCTCATTGGCAAATTCAGGATCAAAGCTAGAACCGGCATCTAAGGTCTGAACGATATCATAAGGAGTATCCCAAACCTGACTGTCATAACCGGTGGTTCTTTTGAAATTAGTATCATGCATGATGATCAGTGTTCCATCTTGGGTTTGCTGGACATCGATCTCAGCACTGTCAGCGCCGGCAGTGATGGCAGCTTCTAAAGCGGCCAAGGTATTTTCAGGGGCTAAGGCGGCACCTGCCCGGTGGGCGATGATCTGCGTATCCTTATGATTATTGTAATACAGAGCGCCGCCAATCTCACTTTCACTGAAAATCAGCAGCAGCATAATGGCAAGGGCACCAAAAAGGGTTCGGCTTAACCGCTTTGTTATAGATAGCTGCTTTCTTGTCATTGGCTGCCGCTGCTCATTGTTTAGATGATGACTTTCTATAACTATGAAGGTAATCATCGCTGATGTTGTAATAATATCGTTTGCAAGTCTGAAAAAATCAGAAAACTTAGCCAAGCCAAAGCGAAAGGCATCCGCTCCTTCCGCAGCAAGAACAGTATTCGCTGCGAGCAGTAAGATAATGCTCAAAGCAATCAGCATCAGGCCCAGCTGCAGCAATAACATAAAAATTATCAGACGCCCAAATAAACGGAAGGGATGTTTGGCAATCAGCTTCATGCTTTTTTTCCATGCATCCATGAAACTCTGTGACTGCTGAATGAAGATGAAACCAAATAAAAAGGTGAATACGATGGTATTAACCGCAATCAAAAGCAGCCAATAAAGCAGCGCCAGCTTAACATCGGCAAGCATCGCATCTTTAATGAATTCAGGAATAGCAAACGTTAAAAAGGAAGCAGTAAATGGAAAACTTGATAGAATGATCAGCAAGGCAAAAAAAATCAGCAGCGGTATGTTTTTTAACCGCAGGTAATTCATTGATGTCTTCACAGACTGCCGGTAAAGTTCAAGCAAACTGAGGTTTTGCTGCTGCCAGCCATATTGACCATAGATAGACAGAGCGGTAATTTCAAAAAAAAGCAGTGCCGCGATTAATAAGAAGAAGCTGATTAATAGCAGGATCGATAAGGGATGGATCAGCATCAGACGTATATTTTCTTGCGTTAAAATACTTAAACCGGTATTTTTTAGAATCAATGACATAATTTCCCGGTAAAAGGTATAAATCAGAAATGAACTAACCGTACGGTGAATAATTTCAAAATAAAGCAAGGTCGGCCAATTTTGTTTATGAATTGAGAGTGTATTTTTAATTAATTGAATCATTAGCTTCCACCATTCTCTTCTAGTTTGCGTCAATTGATCTATTCAATTATAAGTCCGGCGCAATTTTAAGAAAGGCTTCCATTTCTCTGGTCAGCCATTTGTTTTTGTGATAAAAGATCTGCCGCCAGCTGATCAGCTGAAAATCACTGACCGGCAGAATCATGATGCTCTGCTTGGCAACGGCTTCCTCAATCGTAAATTTAGGCAGCAGAGAGATCCCCATGTCAGCGGCAATCAAGCCGATAATAAAATCAGTATTGCCGATTTCCAAGAAAGGATCAATGGTTTTCTGCTGCGCGTATAACTGCTGATCTAAGGCATGCCGGTAACTGACATTGTTTTCGGTAAGTATGAAGTTCTCATTTAAAAGATCACTGAGTTTTAATTGCTTGCTTGCGGCTAAGTGATGCTGACTCGATGCGGCAAAAACGATTTCTTCCGGAGCTTCAAATACCTTGATCCAATTTTTGTGATTCCTTTTGCTGTCAAGCAGATAGACAAGATCAAGCTCATTGTGATCCATCATTGTTAAGAGCTGATCCGGAGCGGCTGTTTTAATGCAGAGTGATACTTGTGGGTAGCACTGATGAAAAGCAGTGAGCAGATTAGGAAAACGCGTTGCGCACAGTGATTCTACTGTACCGATCCGCAGACTTCCATTAAGCGCTGAATCCTCACTCACTGCCTGCTTGGCGTGATTGACTTCTTCAATGATTCGCCGGGCATGCTGAAGGAAGCATTCGCCTTGCTGGGTTAATGCGATACGTTTGCCAATGCGGTCAAAAAGACGGGTATTTAATTCTTTTTCCAGTTCATGAATCTGAATCGTAACCGCTGCCTGTGAATAATTTAATTCAGCGGCAGCTTTAGAGAAGCTTTGCAGTTCCGCAATTCTTAAAAATGTAATGAGAGTTCTAAGTTCCATAATAGCTCCTATAAATTATTTTTAATAATCTTATAAAAATATTAAAAATTTAATATTATGAGTTCATGCTATAATAAAACTAACTAGAAGTCAAGAGGGGTTAGCAATGGATAAAAAGGACAGATGTTATCAGGCGTATCTTAATATTTTAAAGAAGGAATTGGTACCCGCAATGGGTTGTACGGAACCGATTGCGATTGCCTATGCGGCAGCGATTGCCCGTGATGTGCTGGCTGATGAAGTAAAAAAGGTTACAGTTCAGGCCAGCGGCAATATTATTAAGAATGTAAAGAGTGTGGTAGTGCCGAATACCGGGGGCCGTAAGGGGATTGCGGCAGCAGCGGCAGCAGGTATCGTCGCTGGTGATGCCAAAGCAAACCTTGAGGTCATTGCCGATGTGAGTGAAGAACAGCTGTGTCAGATCGACGCGTTTTTAAAGCGTGTGCCAATTGATATTGAGCATGTTGACAGTGATAGTTCATTGGATATAAGCATCTTTGCCGCCAGTGATTTACATACAGCACGGGTGCGCATTGTGAGGGAACATTGCAATGTGGTATTGAGAGAACGTGACGGTCAATGTTTGTATCAGGGGGATGATGCGGTTATCCGCAGTCAGGAGGATTGTTATGACGCGCTTTCCATGCGGGGAATCTATGATTTTGCCGTTCATGCGGATATCGAGGATGTCAAGGCTGTGCTGGATCGTCAAATCAGCTGTAATATGGCGATTGCACAGGAAGGGCTGCGTCAGAGCTATGGCGCCAGTATTTCATCAATTCTGTTGTCTACTTATGGCAATAATCTTCAAACCAGAGCGAAGGCCATGGCAGCAGCGGGTTCTGATGCGCGTATGAGCGGCTGTGAACTGCCGGTTATTATTTTATCCGGCAGCGGAAATCAAGGCATGACCGCTTCAATTCCAGTTATCGTGTATGCCCAAGAGCTGAATATCAGCCGTGAGAATCTTTATCGAGCACTATTGATTTCCAATTTGATGACGGTTCATCAAAAGCTGAGAATCGGCAGGCTGTCAGCTTATTGCGGTGTGGTTGCCGCCGGGGCTGGGGCAGGCGCTGGCATCGCATATTTGCTGGGCTGTTCGTATGAGCAGATCTGCGCAGTATTTACCAATGCGCTGGCGATCCCTTCCGGAATGATTTGTGACGGTGCGAAGCCTTCCTGCGCGGCTAAGATTGCGACAGCGGTTGATGCCGGCATCATGGGCGCACAGATGGTAATCCGCGGCAAGAGTTTTCACAGCGGTGAAGGCATTGTCTGTCAGAATGTTGAAGCGACCATTGCCAATGTCGGACGGCTAGCCAGCCGCGGCATGAAAGATACTGATGAAGAGATCATTCAGATGATGATTGAAAACTAGGAGGAAGTATGAATATTGAGGCATTTATTAAAGATTACTGGTATAAGATTGCAGTACAGGATCGATTGGGCTTAGCTGAAATGTTCACTGAGGATGCCATTATCCGCTGGCATAACACTAATGAAGAATTTACCAGAGAAGAATTCGTCAAGGCTAATTGTGATTATCCGGGTGACTGGCATGGCAATGTTGAACGCATTGAAATCAATGAAGATTATATATTAACGATCAGTCATGTCTGGAGTGCTGATCAGTCATTTCATGTATGCTCCTTCTTTATCTTTGATGATGATCGGATCTGTAAACTGGATGAATATTGGGGAGACGATGGGGAAGCGCCGCAGTGGCGTCAACAGCTTAAGATTGGCCGAAAGATTCAATGATTTAAGTCTACTTTAAACAGCAGCTTGCTGTTTTTTTTGCATAAAAAAACTCTCAAGCTAACTTGAGAGTATTCTGCATATGGTGCCCGAGGCCGGACTCGAACCGGCACAGTATCGCTACCGGTGGATTTTGAGTCCACTGCGTCTACCAGTTTCACCACTCGGGCAAGTGCTTAGATATTATAACGTATAAAAAGATAAATTTCAATTCTTTTTGATAAAAAAGTTTAAAAAATCATTCAATAGTCTTTATCTTTTATACTTGTCAAGGCTTGGTATTTGGTGTAGACTCGACATTGGAGGTGAGTCTGTGAATCCAGAATTGATCCTTAATATATCGGCCAAAGCAGGCCGTTTGCTGCTTGAAAGCGGCGCAGAAATATATCGGGTGGAAGAAACGATCAGCCGAATCATGGAGCATTATCAGGTTGAGGAAGCCAGCAGCTTTGTGACACCCAGCGGTATTTTTGTATCCTTTGTGCTTGATGGCAGCAATTATTCTAAGGTAGTGCGGGTAAAGGGCAGTTCCTTGAATCTTGAACGCATCAATCGAATCAATGATTTATCACGCCGCTGCTGCTCACAGCATTTAAGCATTGAAGCTGTCGGACATGAATTAGCGCAGATTGAAAAAGAGCCGCTGTATGCCATGTCGATGCGTTATCTGGCATCGGCGATGATCGCCCTTTGCTTTACTCTATATTTTAATGGCACGCTTAAGGATGCTCTCTGCGCTTTTGCGGTTGGTTTGGCCGTACGGGCGGCCGCTAATTTTTTAGAGTGTAAAAAGATTAATGCGTTTGTGACGATTACCATCGAATCATCAATCATTGCTTTGCTGGCGCTGATTTTTGAATCGATTTCATTCTGTGTGAGTAAGGATGCGGTTATCATTGGCTCACTGATGCTTCTGGTTCCCGGCTTATCCATTACCAACGCGATCCGTGACTCCATCTCCGGGGATCTGCTTTCGGGCGTGACGCGCGGAATTGAGGCTTGTCTGATTGCTGTTGCGCTGGCATTGGGGGCTGGTATTACAATCACATTCTGGATGAATGTAGGGGGATTGTTATGATCATTCATGTCTTATCGGCGACCGTCGCAATCTATTTCTTTGGCTTCTTATTTAATATCCGCGGCAGGCAATTATGCTTTTCAGCATTAGGCGGCGGCTTGGCTGCTTTTGTTTATGAATTGGGAATTGCTTTTAATGTAAATCTCATGCTGACACTCTTTTCAGCGACGCTTTGTTTTTCAATTTATTCAGAAATTATGGCGCGTATACTGAAAACGACAGTTACAACCTTTGCCATCAGCGGTTTGATTCCCTTGGTTCCCGGCAAAGGCATGTATATGACTATGCTTTATTTGGTCAATGGTGATATGGCAGCGGCAGGCAGTTTTGGACTTACCACCTTAGCCAGTGCCGGCATCATCGCTTTAGGCATTATGGTTGTCTCAACATTCTATAAAGCATTCAGTGAAGCCAAGGCAAAGCCAATGTGCGATAAAGATTAAATCGGTAAAATAAAATCCCGCCGTTTGAGCGGGATCATCAAATACTTATTTTTCAGCTGTTTTCTTAGCAGCTGCTTTTTTAGCAGGTGCCTTCTTCTCAGTTGGCTTTTCAGTCGTTTTCTTAGCAGCCGGTTTTCTGGCAGCCTTTGGCTTTTCAGCAGTTTCTTCAGCTTTAGCCTCAGCCTTAGCGGCTGTTTTTTTCGCAGCTGTCTTTTTAGGAGCCGCTTTCATTGGCGCAGCTTCGTCATCAGCGGCCGTTTTTTTAACCGCTTTTTTCTTAGCCGGTGCTTTTACTTCTTCGGCCTTATCTTCCTTTGCCGCAGGCGCTGGCTTTTCGGCTTTAGGAAGCTTAGGAAGATCTCTTCTCAGATAAGCTTTAATGGCCTGACTCATAAAGCCTGCAAGGCCAATTTGGAACTGATCCATACTTTCTGTGAAGCGCTTGTCAGTTACATATAAATTAGCGAGGCGGGCAAGAATCATATCTGTACATTTATAATAATACTTTGTCAGATACTCCTGCCATGCTATAACACAGTTATAAACATCCGGACTGTCAAGGTCTTTACTCATATTGTCAATAAACATCTGATAAATTTTTTCAGCTTCCAAGCCGATTTTCTCTAACTGCTCTTCAGATGTCTGTTCAGAAACACGAATGCCTCTATTTACTGGTTTGTTTCTAACTTTCTTCTTTTTATGATTCTTCATTTTCTTTCTCCTAATTCCCAAGTCATAACTATATTATAATATATTTTGAAAAAAATTCAAATTTTTATTAACACTCATAGTATGAGTCGGTGATTCATTTTTAAACACGATTAATAAGTTTCGTGCAGACGTAGGTTTACAGTTGCTTTTTGTTTACCTTTTTCCATGATTACACGAGGGATACGGTCTGATAACAAGCAGAGAATTTCATAAGAAATAGTATTCAATTCCTCAGCGATGCGCGTCACAGGCATCTGCTTAGATATAATTTCAACGGTGGTCCCTAATGGCTTGCTGCTGTTCAGCCGAATCATGCATTGATCCATACAGATCCTGCCGACAATTTCGACTTCTTCGCCATCTACGATCATCGAGCGTCCCTGATTGGCTCGAATAAAACCATCCGCGTAACCGATGGGCAGCGTGGCGATCCATTCATCACCTTTAGCTGTGTAAGTTGCCCCATAACCGACACATTCACCGGCATGAATCTGTTTAACACAGGTAATCTTGCTGTAAAGTGAAAGCACTGGCTGAAAATCAACGGATGTAGAGATGGGGGAGACACCGTAAAGGATGAGTCCGGCTCTTACCGCATTGGTAAGCTCATCAGGAAACTGAAGGATGGCAGCACTGTTTTCACAGTGAATCCATTTAGGCTTGATTGAGAGTTTATCAACGAGAGCCTTAAAGGTATGATACTGCATTTCACAATAATGCAGATCTTCATCCGCACAAGCGTAATGCGTATAAATTCCTTCGACGATTCCGTTATACTGCGTTATCAGAGCGATGGCAGTATTCATTTCATCAGAAGTTTTCATGCCGATGCGGTTCATGCCTGAATCAACCTTTAAATGAAACTTTAAATGGGACAAGTCATCATGACATGACAGGCATTCATTCAGCCATTCCAAACTCAGAACGGTTAAAGTAATCCGATGTGTCTGTGCCAGCGGAATATCCGCAGCACGAATATGACCTAATACGAGGATATCTGAGGTAAAACCTTGTTTACGAAGTGAAAGTGCTTCATCCAAATAGGCAACTGCCACCATGGCAGCGCCTTCTTCCATGGCTGTTTTCGCAACCCAGTAATCACAATGACCATATGCGTTGGCTTTTAAAACAGCAATCATTTTTTTGTTTGTCAATTTCTGTATTTCACGGCAATTATGCCGCAGGGCATCAAGATTGATCTCTGCCCAGGTATCACGATAGAACATGTCATTCACCTCGTTCTAGTCTATGCAGATTATACGATTCTTGAATATTGATAAGCGACAGCGACAGCGGCAGCTCTGAATACGATGGCTAATAAGCTTTGAATGCTGGCATTCAAATACATCCGCAGCAAGGCTGTAAAGAAGGCCGGCCATGCAGTTGGATTCAACAATCCGGAAAAGCCAAAATAAGTAATCAGATCTGCAATCAGAATGGCAATGACGCATAAGACTGCTCCAAGTATCGAGAAACGCTGCTGAACACCGCGGCCCGCTTTTTGGACAGCCATGGCAATACCATAACCGACGACTATTAATAATAAAGAAGATTCAATATGTATGTACTGCATCAATGCGCCATAGACAACAGCAATCACGACTGCGCTGATGCCTCCGGCAATAATTGCCCGTGTGAAGCGCTGCTGAGAGGTGAGTGCCTGGGTATTGAATATTTGAATCATAGTATTCCTCCTAACTTTTACTAGTATAGCATATTCAGGCGAATTTACAAACAGGAAGGCGCTTATTTGAGCTTACTGTAAGAAACATTTAATAATGTATAAGGATGATTTATCAGGACAAACTATCTGAGGAAGTGAGTATACTGCCGCTGATCTAAACCCGCTTTTGTGATGGATAAGAAATTGTAAAAATTTTAAAAAAAGTTGTTGACATAGCAGAAAGCGAATGGTATTATATTAAGGCGTCAAGGGCGAATTGCCCATGGCTAATACGATGGAGGTTTAGCTCAGTTGGGAGAGCGTCTGCCTTACAAGCAGAGGGTCAGCGGTTCGAGCCCGTTAACCTCCACCATTATGCCGACTTAGCTCAACTGGTAGAGCAACTGACTTGTAATCAGTAGGTTGGGGGTTCAAGTCCTCTAGTCGGCACCATTTAAAAAATCTGGGAGGGTAGCGAAGTGGCTAAACGCGGCTGACTGTAACTCAGTTCCTTAACGGTTCGGCAGTTCGAATCTGCCCCCTCCCACCATTTTTTTATTGGGGTATAGCCAAGCGGTAAGGCACTAGACTTTGACTCTAGCATTTCACTGGTTCGAATCCAGTTACCCCAGCCAATTTTTTATGACTGACTCGTTAGCTCAGATGGTAGAGCATTTGACTTTTAATCAAAGGGTCTGGAGTTCGAATCTCCAACGAGTCACCATTTGCGGATGTAGTTCAATGGTAGAACTTCAGCCTTCCAAGCTGACTACGTGAGTTCGATTCTCATCATCCGCTCCAAAAACATTTGATACGCCCTAACGGGCGTTTTTTGTTCGTTTTACAGGCTTGAATTGCATTTAACTTTATGATAAAATGAATAAAATGATTGGAAGTGAGAAGATGAGAAAATAAATAAGAAACTATCAAGCAATTAAAGGAACAAGCGCATAATACTGCTGTTTTAATCGTTGTGTCTCTTATTTATATCTCATCATCCGCACTGGGAGGTGCGGAAACTATGTTTATAATAAAAAATCTTACAATAAAAAATGCTAAAGGATCAATTCTTCTTGATGAATTCTGCCTGACTTTAAGCAGTCATGATAAGGCAGCGATCATCGGTGAAGAAGGCAATGGAAAAAGCACATTGCTGAAAGCTGTCTTCGATCAGTCATTGATTGATCAGTATGCCAGTGTGAGCGGTGTGATTCAAAAAAATAACTGTCGGGTCGGGATGCTGAGTCAAAAGCTTGATTCAGCTTGGTTTGATTCGACAATCTGTGATTATTGTTTAAAAGAAACCGTGGATGAAGAGATTGCATATGAAAGATACAATGAATTAATGAATTTGGAAAAGCTGTGCGTCCAATTAAGAATGGATCCTTTAATGCTGTCATCACAGCAATTAATTAAAACATTAAGCGGCGGTGAAAAGGTTAAACTGCAATTGCTGAAATTAATGAGCAGGCATTATGATGTCTTGCTCTTAGATGAACCAACGAATGATTTAGATCTGGATACCTTAGTGTGGCTGGAACGCTTTATGAATGAATATGAGGGCGCTTTATTGTATGTCAGTCATGATGAAACACTGCTGTCAAGAACAGCAACCCGGATTATTTTGCTGGAACAAGTCAATAAAAAAACTAAAGTAAGACATTCAATTTACAATATCGGTTACGATCAGTTTGTTAAGGAGCATCAGGCATCCGCTGTTAAGGCGGAGCAGCTGGCAAATAAAGAAAAGGAAATCTATGAAAAGAAGCGTGAGAAGCTGCTGAAGATTTTGAATGCAGTCCACGATGCGCAAAATAGTTGCAGCCGTCAAGATCCGCATACAGCTCAGCTTTTAAAAAAGAAAATGCATTCAGTAAAAAGTATGGAGAAACGATTCGAAAAGGAAAGCTACACAAAGCTGGATACTGTTGAAGAAGCCATCGATGTGATGTTTGATGACTTTGACTGGAACCCAAACAAGGTTATTTTAGATGCGGATTTTTGCGTCGAGGTAGAGAATCAGCGATTGATTGAACCTTTTGAGCTGCATGTGAGAGGGTTTGAAAAAGTGGCCTTCATCGGTCCCAATGGCTGTGGGAAAACCACTTTGATGAAACAGATTATCGAGCTGCTGAAAAATCGCAGCGATCTGAAGCTGGGCATTATGCCGCAGAATTATCAGGAACAAATGCCGTATGAGAGAGCTGCTGTTGATTTTTTAGCACCTGATCACGATAAGGATACGGTGACTAGAGCCAGAGAAATGTTAGGACGTATGAAATTTACCCGCGATGAAATGGCTGCACCCATCCATTCGTTGAGTGAAGGGCAGAAAGCCAAGCTGTTCTTATTGAGGTTCATTATGCAGCAATGCAATGTTCTGCTGCTTGATGAGCCAACCCGTAATTTGTCTCCAATGAGCAATCCGGCTCTGCGTGAATGCCTGTGTGATTTTAAGGGGTGCATTCTATCGGTATCGCATGACCGGCGTTATATTCAAGAGGTTTGCACAACCATTTATCAAGTAAAAGAAAAGCAGTTAGTCAAAATAGACAAACTGCAGTTAGAACTATAACTTAATTAAAAGGCAGGAAACTGCCTTTTAATTGTTTTTAATCTGAATAAGTTTTCACTGCAAATAACTTTATTTGATTTCTGTAAATGATCCGCCATTAATAATCGGATAATTGCCATCAGGAGATTTTATGACCTGTACTTTGCCATAAATTACTTGGTCATTTTTTATGTCATACTTCGTACAGTTGATCCACTTGCCGCCGGTTACATCATCCAAAGAAATTTTCTGATCAGTTAAAAATAAATTATAAGTGCTTTCACCTTGTTTATACATCCGCCAGCTTCGGTTTGTGGTATCGATGCCCTGTTCTTTTAGCTTAACGCTCACGGCTTCTGCCAGGGAAGAATAAGGAGCATAAGAACCCGGGGTCGTGCTGACTGCTTCACTGTCAAGGTTAGTTTTACCGTTCGCAAAATATGCATTCAAATCGTTATATGGAAATTGTTTCATATCGCTAAAATTAATCGCCTCTAAGCGTTCTCTCAATTCTTTAATATCGATGATTCCATCACCGTGAACACTGCATCGGATAGTTAAAACTGCAAAATCATCACTGATCATATTGCCGTATATGCCATCCTCAGAACAGATTCCTGTATAAGAACCGCCAGTATAAAAACCGTTTCCATTTTCACTTTCGGCCTTGTGCGAAGCATAGATGTCCGCCAGCAGCTTTTTAGCGTCTGCCATTGATGCTGGTGAATTATGAGCCGCCGAAGCTTCATATTCTCTGACAATGCTTGTCATATTAGCACGGCAGACTGCATCTTTCGCATCTTTTGCATAACCAAGAAAACTAGGCACAAGAAAAAGTGCTAAAATTCCAAGGATTGCAATCACTACAATCAATTCAATCAAAGTAAAGCCTGATTTTTTCCTATTTATATTACACATACTTCCACCCCAGTTTTATCTGCCTTTATTATAATATTTTTGAGCTTAAATCAAAAGGCACAATTCATGAAAAATAGAAAAAGCATCCCATAATGCTGAGATGCTTCAATAATTCTTATAATTTAAGCAGAATTCCGATTACCGCACAGATTGAAATATAGAAAATCGGATGCTTTTTGTATTTATTTGTACAGTATAAGAGAATCAAGAATAAGAGAATCGGCAGCCATTGAAACAGATCCATCAGATTACCGCTTGTCTGAAAAGCAGCCGTATCTACCAAGGTAACCGCAAAAATACTTAAGCCGGCAGCGGCAATGAGTCCGGCAACCGCTGGCCGCAAACCATAAAACATGGCCTGTACCGCTGCGCTTTCTTTAAACTTCTTTAATACCTGAGCAATGATAATAATAACGATGATGCTTGGTGTTATCAAGCCTAAAGTGGCAATTACACCGCCGGTGAAGCTTGCTACGGTATAACCGGTAAAAGTAGCCATGTTGATGCCGATCGGACCCGGTGTTGATTCTGAAATGGCGATCATGTCGGCCAGCATTGCGGCATCAAACCAATGGAATTTATCAATTAAAGCGTTCAGGAAGGGAATGGTAGCCATACCGCCGCCGACCGCAAACAGACCGATTTTGAAGAATTCATAATAGAGTGTTAATAGGATCGACATTATTTTTTACCTCCTTGAAGTTTTTTGATCAGCAGGCCGCACAGCGCTGAAGCAACAACGACATAAACCGGCGATAATTTTAAAACGCCGACCATCACAAAAGCAAACAGAAACAACAGGATACCATAAACATCCTTAACTCCAGATTTTGATAAGGATACAATCGCATTAAAGATTAACGCACAAACCGCAACACGGATACCGGAAAGCGCGTATTGTACTATCTCGATGTGAGAAAATCCCTGAATCAAAGAAGCAATCAGCAAGATGATGACGATCGATGGAAAGACAACACCTAAGGTTGCGATAATACCGCCGGCAATGCCTTTCTGATAATAACCGACAAAGGTTGATACATTAACGGCAATAATACCGGGTGTACATTGACCGACGGCATAATAATCCATAATTTCTTCCTTGGTTGCCCATTTTTTGTTATCGACAACTTCACGTTCTAATAAGGGAAGCATGGCATAGCCGCCGCCGAATGTGAAGAGACCCATTTTCGCAAAAGTAACGAATAGATCAGCTAATTCTTTCATAAAATACCCCTTTTCTAAATTGTTACCACATAAAGGTATCATTTCTTTATTAAATATGCAAGGTTTGATGGTATAAAATGTGATTTCCAATGATAAAGATGTAATAAAATGTAAATAAAATCTGTAAATTTGTGAAAATGTGTTGACGAAAGAGTGAAATAAATGTAAACTCTTAAGGTATAAAAGGAATAAAGGAGGTAGGACATGAGAAAATATGTGACAAAAAGAATCTTACTGATGTTTTTGTTGCTTTTGGGGATGTCTTTTTTAGTTTTTGCGAGTCTGTACATCGCACCCGGTGATCCTGCAGAGCTGGTAGCCGGTGCTAATGCGACGCCTGAGGATATCATCAGAGTAAGAGCCTATCTGGGACTCGATCAGCCCTTTCTTGTGCAGTATGGAGTTTATTTGAAAAACCTCCTTACCGGTAATTTAGGAACGTCTCTGACCACCCGTCAGCCGATCCTTCAGGAAATCATCGTTCGCTTGCCGCATACATTGAATCTTGCTTGTTCGAGTATGATCGTGGCCTTGGTCATCGGTATTCCGACAGGGATTATCGCTGCAATTAAAAAAGATACATTTATCGATAATCTGCTGACGACAACTTCGCTGGCAGGGATATCGATTCCTAATTTCTGGCTTGGCTCAATGCTGATACTTTTATTTTCGGTAACGCTTCGCTGGCTGCCGACAGGCGGCATGAATGAACCGTTTTGGACAGCCGTAGGCTTTAAACAGGCGATACTGCCGTCAATTTCATTAGGCCTTGCGGTAGCTGCCGGATTTACGAGAATCGGCCGTTCGGCAATGCTTGATGTATTGCAGTCAGATTATATCCGTACTGCGAAATCAAAGGGAATAAAAGGATACAAAGTAATATTGATTCATGCGCTGCGCAATGCGATGATTCCAATTATTACGCAATTTGGAACCAGCTTCGGCGGTTTGCTGGGCGGTGCGATCATCACTGAACAAGTATTCGTTATCAATGGTGTCGGTACTTATTTGATTAATGCAATTAACCAGCGCAATTATCCGGTTGTGCAGAGTACCGTTCTTGTCATTGCGGCCATGTTTATTATCGTTAACTTGATTGTCGATCTTGTCTATGTTTTGATCGATCCAAGAATCAGTTATGAATAGGAGGAGACCATGGAGCTTAAACGTGAAAATCCTCTTAAAGGGGCATTTAGAAAATTATTAAAGAATAAATTGGCAACGGCTTGTTTCATCATCCTGCTGATAGAAATTCTGCTTGTGGTGCTGGCACCGCTGATCGCACCCTATGATCCGGAAGCACAGGATGTCTATGTGAAACTGGCACCGGGCTTTTGGGGAATGAACAATACAGCCGGCGTACCTTACGCGCCAGGACATTGGCTGGGAACCGATAACCTGGGCCGTGATATTTTCTCCCGTTTGTTGTGGGGCGGCCGCATTACCTTGACCGTAGGTTTTGTATCAACGATGACCGGTTTGTTCTTCGGTGTATTATTTGGACTGCTGGCTGGTTTCTATAAAAAGCTTGATAATATTATCATGCGTTTTATGGATCTCTTATTTACCTTTCCGGGCATTTTGCTGGCGATGCTGATCGTTGCGATGCTGGGGGTAAGCACGGTAAATGCGACGATTGCCATCAGTGTCTGGTCAATCCCTAACTTTGCTCGAATGACCCGCGGCAAAGTGCTTCAGATCAAAGAAGAGGATTATATTATGGCCATCCGCTCTTTGGGGGCCAGAGATACGCGTATTCTGCTGTGTCATGTGCTGATCAATGCACTGCCGGTTATTATCGTTATTGCGACAATGCGCATGGCCAGTTCAATTATGTCCATAGCGACACTGAGTTATCTCGGCTTGGGATCACCGCCGCCGACACCTGAATGGGGCGGCATGATATCAATTGCGAAGGATTATATGTGGGACCGTCCTAGTTTGATTATCATTCCTGGTGTTGTCGTTATGATTACTGTAATTTGCTTTAACATTCTTGGTGACAAGCTGAGGGACATCTTAGATCCAAGTTTAAAAGATTAAATTCGAAAGGAAAAAAGAAACATGAAAAATTTATTTAAGAGGGCTGCCGTTTTCACAACGGTACTTGCACTGGCTGGCTGTTCATCTTCCGGCTCTAATGATGGAAATACTGATCCTAATACAACAACGGCGGATAAGCCATTTAATGTCGTGCTGACTACTGCACCGGTAGGCTTTTCACCATTGACGACCAATGACGCGCCGTCTACTTATGTCAATGCGCAGATTTATGAGACACTTTACCGCCGCAGCATGGATGGTACAAGCTATGAACCATTGCTGGCTAAATCAGAACCGGATTGTGATGAAGCCGGTACGACATGTACGATTGAACTGCAGTCAGGCGTTACTTTCCATGACGGCACACCCTTTAATGCGGAGGCTGTCAAATATACGATTGAGCGCATCAAAGATCCGAATTACGGTGCAGCCCGTGCATCCATTGCCTCTTCAATTGAAGAAGTAAATGTACTTGATGATACGCATGTAGAATTAAAAACAAGCTATCCTGATGGTGTATTGATTGCTAAGCTGGCTCATGCCAATTCCGCGATCATTTCACCAACCGCTGATCAGGCACAGGATTTGATGACTCAGCCGGTCGGCACAGGGCCTTATCAATTTGTCAGCGCGATTTCCGGCTCTGAAGTAAAGCTGACTCGCTATGATGGATATTGGGGAGAAAAGCCGGAGATTAAAGATGTAACAATGACAGTCATCGCTGAAACATCCACGGCTATTTCACGTTTAGAAACCGGTGAAGCAGACTTCTTGCCAAGAGTGCCGGTGAATCAAATGAATCGTGTTAAGAACATCGCTAATGTTGAAAGTGTTGCCGAAAGCAGCAGCGCGATCACTTATTTGGCACTGCGCAATAATTCTTCAGTAAATCCTAAGATGGCTGATTTGAATCTGCGTAAGGCAATTGTAATGGCATATGATCCAGATGGCTATATCGCTTCAGTTGACGGATATGCCTCTTATTCAAGAAGTATCGTAGGTCCAACTTTATTTGGTTATACAAGTGATGCGGAAAATTATGGTTATGGCTATGATCTTGAAGCAGCTAAGAAGCTTGTAGAAGAGGGCGGTTATGCAGATGAGCCGATCGTATTCCTGATTAACAACCGTCCGGAGACAATTGCTTTAGCTGAATACATTCAATCGAATCTGAAAGCAGCCGGTTTGAATAATGTAACAATTGAATCATTAGAATGGGCGGCATATCTATCAGAAACACAGCAGGATAACCGTTATGATATTACAGTGCTGACATGGTCAAATGTAACCGGTGACGGTACGGAAATGTTAGATCCTAACTTCCATTCAGTAAATAGTTCAAAACGGGTTCGTTATGATAATGCGGAATTTGATGCATTCGTTGATGCAAGCAAGCAGACACTTGACAGTGCTGAGCGTACAGCAGCGATCAGTGCAGCGAATAAGATGATTTTAGATGATGCGGTTGCCGCAACCTTATACAATCAGTATCAGGCTTATGCGTTTAACGCTGCTTATACGAATGTAGAAATGGATGCCGGCGGTGTCTTCTATGTTCAGAATTTCAAATTGAAATAAGAAACAAGGATATAAAAGAAAGTAGGTCTGGCGATGGAAAAAGTTCTTGAAGTAAATAACCTGGTGGCTACCTTTACAATCAATAAAAAAGAGTATGAAGTACTTCGGGATATTTCATTTTCAATCAATAAAAATGAAACACTCTGTGTGGTGGGTGAATCAGGCTGTGGTAAGAGTGTCACGACTTTATGCATCATGGATCTGCTTCCTAATAATGGCAGAGTTGTTTCGGGCAGTATTTCACTGAATGGCACCGATCTGACCAAGCTTTCTAAAAAGGAGCGCAACAGCTACCGCGGTAAGAAGATGGGGATGATTTTCCAGGAACCGATGACAGCGTTAAATCCTTTGCTGACGATTGGTTATCAGCTTTGTGAGAATATTATGCTGCATCGGGGACTGGATAAAAAAGAAGCTAAGAAATTGGCGGTTGAATATCTTGAAAAAGTTGGTGTTGCTCAGGCGGAAAGCCGCCTGAAGCAATATCCGTTTCAGTTAAGCGGCGGTCTGCGTCAGCGTGTGCTGATTGCGATGGTATTATCGGCTCAGCCGGATCTGCTGATTGCGGATGAACCAACGACGGCGCTTGATGTAACGATTCAAAAACAAGTGCTGACACTGCTTAATGATTTGAAAAAAGAAATGAATGCAGGTATCTTGTTTATTACCCATGATCTTGGTGTCGTCGCGGAAATTGCTGACCGGGTCATTGTTCTTTATTCAGGCCGTAAGGTTGAAGAAGGCAGTGTCGCACAGATTTTTAAAAATCCTAAGCATCCGTATACGATCGGCTTAATGAACGCGGTTCCTAATGTTGATTTGGATGAATTCGAGATTCAGCCGATTCCGGGTACGTTCCCGAATCTGACGGAAGAAATCAAAGGCTGCCGTTTCAATCCGCGCTGTAAATATGCACATAGCCGCTGCTTTGAAGAGGTGCCTTGTACGATTGAAGTAGAACCGGGTCATTTTGTTTCATGTTATAAAGCTGAGGAGGAGATGCAATGAGTCAGGATAAAGTTATTCTTGAGTTGAGAAAGCTGAAAAAATATTTTCCTCTGAAAAAGAATGTGAATCTAAAAGCGGTTGAGGATGTAACCTTTAAGATTTATGAAGGTGAGAAGTTCGGCGTTGTTGGTGAATCTGGCTGCGGCAAGTCAACCTTAGGGAGAGTCATTCTTCAGCTATACAAGCAGACCAGCGGTTCTTGTGTCTATTACGGCAAAACAATTGAGGAAGTAAATCCTAAATATATTGCGAAAGAAATTGCAAAGCTTGTGAAATATCAGCAGGAAGCAGATAAATATTATAAACAGGCACTTGAGGCTGATAAAAAGATTGAGGCTTGTTATGCTCAGCGTGATGCTTACGATGTTGATGGCTCGAAAAGTGATATCAAGAAATATGATAATCTTTCACTGAAGATCGGTAAGCTTGAATTTGAATCTAAAGAGTTAAAGAAGAATGCTTCCCGACAGCTGCGTGAGGGTTCAAGAACCGTGGGTTCTTTGATCTTATGCAGGGATCTGCCAAAGATTGCCGAGTTGTTTGCGAAAGCGCAGAAGGAAGTTGATCAGGCACATGAATATCTTTCTAAATATCATGAGCTGGAAGCTAAATATGAAAAGAATAATACGATCATGTATCAGATTCGTACGACAAGCGAAGAAATTGACCGTTTGAATGCATTGTCTGAATTGAGTGAAGAAGAAGCGCTTGCCTTGTCAGATCTTAAAGCAATTCGATCTGAGAACAGCAAGGTGAATGTCAAGGCAATGGTGGAAGAGAATTTGGATTTAAAGGGGAAGATGATTGATTTATATAATACCAGTGAAGAACACCGAATGCAGGCGGTGAAGTACAAGGAAGCGGCTTTTGCGTACCGCGGTAAGGATATTATGCCGATTACTGAACGCTGCCTTGATCCGGAATATCAGAAAAAGCTTGATGGCAACTATGAGGAAGGCATCAATCTTTCTAAGCTGGATAAGAAGGAAATGCGTGAGCTGCGCCGGGATATGCAGATGATTTTCCAAGATCCGGCGGCTTCGCTTGATCCGCGTCAATCGATTGGCAGTGCCATTGAAGAGGTTTATAAGATCAATACCAAATTCGGCTCGAATGTGCGCCGCGAGAAGGCGATGGAGCTGCTTGAAAAGGTAGGTCTCAAGCGTGAACATTATTATTCTTATCCGCATGCGTTGAGCGGCGGTCAGAAGCAGCGTGTCGGCATTGCCCGGGCGATTGCTTTGGATACACGTTTTGTCGTATTGGATGAGGCTGTATCAGCGTTGGATGTTTCGGTACAGGCACAGATTCTTCAGCTGCTGAATCAGTTAAGTGAAGAAAATCATCTGACTTATTTCTTCATTACTCATGATTTAGGTGTTGTAAAACACTTCTGTGACCGTATTTTGGTTATGTATCTGGGTAATGTCTGTGAATTAAGTGAGAGTAAAAAGCTGTTTAAGAAACCGCTGCATCCATATACGCAGTCTTTATTGGCATCGGTGCCGCGGCTTACCATCGGCGCTGAGCGCAGCAATGAACAGATTCTTGAGGGGGAGGTACCCAGTGCTGTTAATCCGCCGAAGGGCTGTCCGTTTCATACCCGATGTCCGAAATGCATGGAAATCTGTAAACAAGAAAAACCAAGATACATGGAGGCAGAGCCCAATCACTTTGTCGCATGTCATTTGTATGATGAGGTAAAAGAAAATGAACTTTGATCCGTTTTATCAGCCGTATGCTTCCAACCGTTATCCGATTATCGCAAATAACGGAATGGTTGCGACCGGTTCAGCTCAGGCTTCGGCAGCCGGGCTTGAAATATTGCGCCGCGGCGGCAATGCTGTAGATGCTGCCATCGCAACAGCGGCGGCATTGACGGTAGTTGAACCGACAGCCAATGGTTTAGGCTCCGATGCGTTTGCGATTGTCTGGATGAAGGATAAGCTTTATGGCTTAAATTCATCAGGTTATGCACCTGCTGATATCAGCCGTGAAAAAGTGCTGGCTAAAGGGCATGAACAGATGCCGACCTTTGGCTGGACGCCGGTTACCGTGCCGGGCGCACCGATGGCATGGGCAGAGTTATCCAAACGCTTTGGTAAGCTGCCATTGATTGAGGTACTGGCCCCGGCTGTCCGCTATGCCGAAGAAGGCTATCCGCTTTCACCGATGTTAGCCAAAATGTGGGAGCGTGCAAGTGAGCGCTTTGCGAAAGAATTTGCCGGCAAACATGAATTTGATGAATGGTTTAAGGTTTTTACTAAGCAGGGTGAAAGCTATCACTGCGGAGAGATTGTCAAACTGCCTGATCATGCGAAAACACTTAGGCTGATTGGTAATACCGACGCGAAAGCATTTTATGAAGGGGAGATTGCCCAACAGCTGGTGAAACAATCAAAGCGTGACGGTGGTTATTTTTCGCTTGATGATTTGAAAGATTATAAGGCATCGTGGGTTGAACCGATCAGTGTAAATTATCATGGTTATGATGTATGGGAGATACCGCCGAATGGTCAGGGTATCGTTGCCTTGATGGCACTTAATATCTTAAAAGAATTTGATTTTAAGGAAAAGGACTGTACGGATACCTATCATAAACAGTTTGAGGCGATTAAAATGGCATTTGCGGATGGTATGCATTATGTTACTGATCCGGATTGCATGGCAGTTGATTATCATGATTTGATTAAGCCTGAATATGGGAAGGCGCGGGCTGCTGAAATTGGCAGAACCGCCAAAGAACCGAAAATCGCAGAACCGCCGAAAAGCGGAACTGTATATCTGTGTACCGCGGACGGTGAAGGAAATATGGTCTCTTATATTCAGAGCAATTACATGGGCTTTGGCTCTGGTATTGTGGTTGAAGGCTACGGCATAACACTGCAGAACCGCGGTCATGATTTCTCACTGGATGAAAATCATTATAATGTACTGAAACCGCGCAAACGGACATATCATACAATTATTCCCGGTTTTATCACTAAGGATAGCAAAGCGGTGGGGCCTTTTGGCGTCATGGGCGGTTATATGCAGCCGCAGGGTCATGTACAGGCAGTCATGAATCTGATTGACTTCCATCTGAATCCGCAGATGGCATTGGACGCGCCGCGCTGGCAGTGGGTGAAAGGCAAGAGGTTTACCATCGAACCGGAATTCCCCAATGCCATTGCTTTGCAGCTGCAGTCGTTGGGACATGAAATCATCCCTGAATTATCCCGTGTTTCCTTTGGCCGCGGTCAGATGATCGTGCGCTTGGAAAATGGCGTGTTAGTGGGCGGCACTGAATCGCGGACCGACAGCAACATTGCGTGTTACTAATTAAAACAAAAAAGCACAGTCGAGCTGTGCTTTAATTTATTTTTCAGGTTCGGCTTCAAATCCCTCAAAGATTATGATTGAAGATTTAAGCGCATCATAGGTTGCACGATCCTTCACCGTCCAATAAACGATCGGAGCATTGAATAATGCTTTGCATAGTTTTAATGCTGTACGGTTTCTGTGACCGACATCGTAAGCGATGAAATCAGGCCGTGAAATAAAATTCGCCAGCAGGCATTCAAGGATAAATTTAGCCGGTTGTTTCATGTTTAATTCACCGGATAGCTGCCCGCGGATGTAATTTGGACGATGATTTTTAAACCAGCCAACCGCCATTGGATTAAATGATTCCACGCAATAGCTGCCCTGATAATGATCCAAAAGCTTTGCGCTTTGACGGCAAGTCTCACTGTCAGCACCCTTCTGTTTGATTTCCACAATCAGCGGTGTACGGCCGTCTACTAATTCAAGCACTTCTTCAAAAGTTGGGATAGTGCAATCAGTATTAAATAATCTGAATTTTTTTATTTCATCTAAAGTCAGCGCGTCTACCTGGACATCAATACCGCATGCTCTTAATAAAGAGAAATCATGCAGGACAACCAGTTTTTGATCTTTGGTCAGCTGAACGTCAAGCTCCATACCGTAACCGTGAGTGCATGCACGTTCAAATGCCGGCAGGGAATTTTCAGGGAAACCCTTCAAAAGATCATGATAACCGCGGTGCGCATAGTTCCATTTGACAAAGGGCAGCAATGCTTTTCGTTTTGAAAGCCGGGGCATCATAAAGAAGATCAAAAAGCACAAACCTAAAATCAGTAAAAGTATGAGTAATAAAAACAGCTCCTTCATATTAATCCTCCACATCAAAAGCTTCTAACAGACTGCGTTTCTCAGGCCGATTGTCACCGTGTTTTACCTGCGTGAAAAGAAGCAGGGCAATCAGCACACAAAGGGCGGCATATGGAAATAAGGTCCAATACCCGACATATTCCAATAGGAAGCCGGACAAGATTGGCGTAAGAACTTGGGCAGCCATTGAAAAGGTATAGTAGGTACCGGTATATTTTCCGACATCACTGCCCTGGCTCATTTCCACAACCATCGGATAAGAATTAACATTAATCATTGCCCATGCAATGCCGACCATGCCGAATACGATATTCAGCAGCGGTGAAAAGGTGATGAAAAACATTCCCGAAAGATAACTGCATGCCAATAAAACTACACCGGCAAGAATCATTTTCTTACGGCCGAATCGGCTTGACAGGAAACCGACCGGTATGTAGCTGATGATTGCCGCAACGGTTGCGACCATCATTGGCTTTGCAAACTCACCGCCGCTCATTCCCCAAACAACATTCGCGTATTTAGAAAAAGCGGTGGTGACGGCATTATAACCCATAAACCAGAAAGCCACGGAAAAGAGGATAAACATCAAGGAGCGCTTTACCGCAGGTTCCATTTTGCCGTGCTGGGTTGTAGAAGCTTCCTCATTCTCCTCATCATCAGCGATGCGCAGTTGTTTTTCTTTAATCGTCATAAACAAAATCGCCACACAGAGCAGCATGATTGAAGCAATGCTTATAAATAATGGGAAATAATTAGGGTTGGCTGTTTTTGGTACTAATAATGTAATCAGAATCAAAGTGATAATGCCCCCGACTGCCCCCATCAGGTTAATAATCGCATTAGCTTTTGAACGCAGAGGTTTGGGCGTAATATCCGGCATCAGCGCCACTGCTGGTGATCGATAAGTCGCCATCGCAAAAAGTGTCAGACCTAAAGCTGTAAAGAATAACAGCATTGACTGCATGAGATCAGCAATCGGCAGCAAAAGCATAGTGAAAGCCGCTAGGATCGAGCCAAAGACAATAAAGGGCATCCTTTTTCCCATCCGCGTATTGACCCGGTCCGAAAAAGCGCCAAATAACGGCAGCATAAACAATGCAAGGATATTATCCAGCGACATGATAAAACCGGATACTGTATCTTTTAAATGAAAGGTATTTAATAAAATCAGCGGAATAATATTATCATAAAGCTGCCAAAAGGCACAGATGGACATGAATGCAAGACCTACTAAAATGGTGCGTTTGTTGTTGAGTTTCATAATGGGTTCTCCTATGCTTAAACAGTACCAAATTGAAGCGTTTGTGTAAAGAGCAAAAAGTATTTGCCGATCTGTAATAAAAAGTGAAGATTTGAACTGTATAGTGCAGTTTTTTTTAAGAATTTGCTTTTTAAAATGCTGTTTTCAGTCATGAACAGCATTTTTAATTGCAGAAATTGTAAAAAAGATTGAAAACAGCGGTAAAGAATGGTATTGTTTAATTGGACTTTTTTATGAATAAGTACGGTAAGGGAGACTCAAATGGAACTTGAAAAAACGTATTTTTTGAACGGTAAAATCAATGAGGAATGCGGTGTTTTCGGAATTTACAATGCCAGTGACGCAGCTTCACTGACTTATTTTGGATTACACGCGCTTCAGCACCGCGGTCAGGAAGCGGCAGGCATTGCCAGCAGTGACGGTGAAAAGGTACGATGCTATAAGGGTAAAGGCTTAATTACAGAAGTATTTAATCCTCAGATCATCGATACACTGACCGGCAACAATGCAATCGGTCATGTCCGCTATTCAACGGAAGGCGGCAATGAAATCGAAAATGTGCAGCCTTTAATGGTCAGAGCGCATACCGGTCATTTTGCCGTGGTTCATAACGGGCAGGTAGTTAATGCTCATGAATTAAAAATGCAGATGGAGAATGAGGGAAGTATCTTTCAGGGCAGCAGTGATTCTGAGGTACTGATTCATTTGATTCAGAAGGAAGTAGGCTCTTTCAGTGAAAAAATTAAGAAGGCCTGCAACAAGCTTGAGGGTGCATTTGCATTTATTATTCTAACAAAGGATTGCCTGTATGCGATTCGTGATAAGAATGGTTTAAGACCGCTTTCGATAGCTAAATTGGATGAAGGCTATTGCTTATCCTCTGAAACATGTGCATTTGAGATTGTTAACGCTAAATTTATCCGGGATATTGAACCGGGTGAGGTAGTGAAGATTTCCAAGGAAGGTTTAAGCTTCTTTAAATATACAGAATATACTCAGAATAAGATGTGTGCGATGGAATATATTTATTTTGCCCGTCCTGACAGTAATATTGACGGCATTAACGTTCATACGGCACGGCGCATTTCCGGACAGGTGCTGGCAAAACTTGAGGATCATGAGGGGGATATCGTTATCGGTGTTCCTGATTCATCTCTGTCAGCGGCAATCGGTTATTCAGAAGCCAGCGGTCTGCCTTATGAAATTGGTTTGATTAAGAATCGTTATGTCGGCCGTACTTTTATTCAGCCGACGCAAAAGCAGCGTGAACGCGGTGTGCGCATGAAGCTGTCAGCAGTAAAGAGCATTGTTTCAGGCAAGCGTGTTTTTATGATTGATGATTCAATCGTACGCGGTACGACCAGCAAACGGATTGTGCAGCTGTTAAAGGAAGCTGGGGCAAAAGAGGTTCATGTGCGTATCGGATCACCGGCAATTACACATCCTTGTTTCTATGGTGTAGATACATCAACCTATGATGAATTAATTTCATCGAGACTGAATGTCGATGAGCTGTGTGCTTTTATCGGTGCTGATTCTTTAAAATTCTTAACGATTCAGCAGCTTGAGGAAGCGTTTAAGACAAAGAATCTTTGTACATCCTGCTTCAGCGGTCATTATGTGACAAATCTGTTTTCTTTACAGGACAAATTAATAAAATAAAAATAGCCATTCTGTGTTTACGCAGAATGGTTTTCCAATTATACTTGTTTAATAGGAGGAAATTTATGTTGCTAATTAAAAACTGCCGGATCATTGACCCGGCGAATCAGTTGGATCAGATAGGTGATATCGCAATCAAGGACGGACGTATTGAAGCGGTGGGACAGGTGGATGAAAATCAGCCCTATGATCGGATCATCGATGCTTCAGGGTTCATTGCGGCACCCGGCTTGATCGATGTTCATGTGCATTTCCGTGATCCGGGCTTTACTTATAAAGAGGATTTAATGAGCGGCTCACACGCGGCTGCCAGAGGCGGCTTTACTTCGGTTTTATGTATGGCAAATACTTTACCGATTGCGGATAATGTGACAGTCATACAAGATATTCAAAAAAGAAGCAAGAATTGTCCCGTGCATCTTTATCAAGCGGCGGCTATTTCCAAGGGCTTTAAAGGCAAGGAACTGACGGATATGAAACAGCTGAAGGAGATCGGCGTGCCATGCTTTACAGATGATGGTCTGCCGCTGATGAATGCCGGCTTAGTCAGAGAAGCCATGGAGCTGGCAGCATCATTGGATTGTGTATTAAGTTTTCATGAGGAAGATCCTGCCTTTGTTCATGGCAGCGGCATCAATGAAGGCGCTGTTAGTGAAGCGATGGGCTTACCGGGAGCTATGCGTGATGCTGAAAATGTGATGGCAGCCCGAGATTGCATGCTGGCTGCTACGACCGGTGCCAGTGTATCCATTCAACATATTTCAAGCAAGGAAGCCGTGGCCATGGTACGATTTGCGAAACAGCTGAATCCGAAGATTGTCGCAGAGGTGACACCGCATCATTTCACATTAAATGAAACGGCTGTCCTAAAAGCCGCAGCCTTGGCTAAAATGAATCCGCCGCTGCGTGAGGAAGCGGACCGACAGGCGATTTTGGCCGGCTTGCAGGATAATACAATTGAAATTATCGCAACCGATCATGCTCCGCACAGTGCTGAGGAAAAGAATCGGGAGTTTGCGAAGGCACCAAGCGGCATCATCGGTCTTGAAACTTCATTGGCTTTAGGCATTAGTGAATTAGTACATAAAAAGATTCTTACTATGAGTCAGCTGATTGAAAAAATGAGCGTCAATCCAGCTCGTGTATATAAACTGCCGGGCGGTACGCTGAGTGTCGGCGCGGCTGCGGATCTGGTGCTGTTTGATGAAAATGAAAAATGGCAGGTTGCTGATTTCGCATCAAAAGCAAATAATTCACCGTTTATCGGCTGGGAATTAAGCGGCAAGGTTAAAATGACAGTGATGGCGGGAAAGGTCGTTTATGAGGATGGGGCAGAATAAACAAAGCGTCAGCTGGTCAGCCGATAAAATAGAACGGGGCACTGCAGGTGAATTGAGAATTTATCATCAAATGCTTCAGCTTGATGAAAATAAGCGGATAATTTTGATCAGTGATATCCATGGCTGTCGGAGTTTATTTCATGAATTGCTTGAAAAATGTCATTTTAATGATCAGGATATTTTGATTCTTTTAGGTGATTTAGGTGAGAAAGGCCCTGATTCATTGGGTGTGCTTCATGATGTCATGGATTTATGCGCGGCGGGCAATACCTATGTTGTGCAGGGAAATTGTGATTGTTTAGTACCTTCTTTGATGAAGCAGGAACTGACTGATTTTATTGGCTATACACAATTCAGAGAAGCATCATTGCTGAATGAAATGGCTCATTTGTGTGGGTATGCTGCCGTCGATGAAACGAATGCGGAAGCGTGCCGTCAGGCTATTGCTAAGCAATTTGCCAAGGAGCTGGCCTTTATTGAAAATATGCCGCTGATTTTGGAAAGTGAGTCGATGCTGTTTGTGCATGCGGGCTTGCGCCATGAGGAAATTTCACGTAATACATGGGAGGATTTTCTAACTTTGCCAGCGTTTGCGGAAGGTCATAAGACTTTTAAGAAGCATGTTTACTGCGGGCATTGGCCTACTTTGAATTATCATATGGACATTGCGGATTGCCGTCCTTATACTAATGCGGCGATGAATGTGACCGGTATCGATGGCGGCAATGGTGTCAACGACGAGGGCCAGCTGAACGCCTTAATTCTGGATCAAGGCAAGTCGTCCAGTATAGGGGTGGATGCTCTGCCGTCTGCCCTGATTTGTAAGGCACAGGCCGCGAATCCTGATCCAATCTTTATTTCATGGGCGAAGCGGGAGGTTTTATTACTTCAAAGACAGGCTGACCAGTGCTATTGTGAACATCTTGCCTCAAAACGCAAGCTGTGGCTGCCTGCTGCCTATCTGTATGAGGATGAGGGAAAGCTTTGTTGTCATGATTATACGGATTATCGCTTAAATGTGAAGCCGGGCGATACAGTAAAGGTTATCACTGAGCATGATGGTTTTGTATATGCCAAGCATAAGGGTCTGGTTGGCTGGATCGCAGCGGAATGCTTTTGATATGAAGCTTCTGCGCCGCGATATTTATGCCATCACCCTTCATTCATCCAGTATGATTACCACGGAGATACAGGTTTATCTGATCAAAGGCAGGAATGAGCATCTTTTAATTGATATTGGTTTTCATTCTGCTTCGGCCGCTGATGAATTATGTGCGGCCTTAAAGCAGCTGAACGTAGAACTGAAGGATGTCCGTTTAGTTTTAACGCATCTGCATGTTGATCACAGCGGCAATGCCCAACACTTTGCTTCCTGTTTAAAAGAAATTTTGGCCAGCGAATGGGATGGCTGTATGGTTACTCATAAACTCAATAAGACAACCGCTCATTATGTCCGCAAGAATCGTCAGCTGGCAGGGATACCGCGCAGTGTTTGTGTTCAATTGAAATCAGAAAGTGAAATATTTGAAGGCGGGGACAGTGTTTTTGCCTTTACGCCGATTCATGCACATGAGCGGTTAAGCGTGGGAGATTATACCTTTGAGGTGGTTGATTTGGCAGGTCACTCACCCCAGCAAATCGGTCTGTATGAAATCAATGAGCATTTTATGTTTGCGGCGGATAGTGTCCTGAATCAGATTTATCCGACGATTAATTTCTGGATGGAAGAATTTTCAAGCATGCAGGATAATTTTGATACGTTAAAACGCATCTGTGATTTTGACTGCGAAATATTATATCCCGCCCATTATGGTCCGATTTTTGATATTAAAGAACGCTGCATGCAGACCGTGGATCATCATATGAAAAAAGGAAAATATCTGCTTGATGTTGTCAAACAGGGAAGCGGTACGGCTTATGAGTTTGCGATGCGCATGCAATGGGGGCGTCAGCTGAGGCGTTTTGATACATTAAGCTGTCCGCAGCAATGGTTTGCATGCCTGGAATTATTGGCACACCTTCAACGATTCTATGATTTAGGTATCTTGTCGCGTGAGCTGATTGACGGACATTGGTACTATAATATAAAAAAATAACCGTGATGGTTATTTTTTATATTACAGGAAATCCCATTTCCCAAGCATTTAAGTACCAGTCAATGCTCTCTTCCGCTGTTAATTGGACTTGAATTTTTTTACCTTCATAACCATATAAGCCTGCTTTCTTTGAACTGATGATTAAAATATCGAAACGTTTCTTGCTGTCAATATCATATTCGGTGACACTCTCATCAGCTGAAGCTTTAGGCAAACTGTTTTGACGATCGGCTCATCAAGATAGTTGAAGTAAGGACGCGATAGCAATGAGATTACCAAGATCAGGTATACCGCTATTACTTTCCCATTCAGTAACTGCCTGATGTGATACATTCAGCTTGTCGGCTAACTGTTCCTGTTACTCTCAGCCTCTTTACGCAGGTTTTTTAATTTTTCTGAAACATTTTGTTTCCTCCCTGCACTGGCTATAGTCAGACAAAGGAATATGAATAAAACCAGCATCTAAGCGCAGCATTTGTTTTAATAATACTGCTTTTCGCTGCATTATGCCTATCGATGAGAGCAGATTTGCTTCTTGCTTAAGGATTTGTTAAGATGGGTTTAGAAATTTATTTATGAGGTGGATCAATGATAGAATTAACAATGGAACAAATCCGATATTTTCGGCTGCATGCTCATCATTTGGATCGCTTTTATGAGCCGGCAGATTTAATAAGTGTGACGGGTGCGTGCGGTTTACAGAATACACCGCCGGGAGCATGGGAAACGGCATTGTTTAACCGTATTCCCGCTTATTCAAAAAACGCTGCCCGTCAGCTGCTTGCAGACAAAAGTTTACTTCAGGCTTGGAGCATACGCGGTCTGCCACTGGTGTTTCCCAGCCGGGAAAGTGATGTTTTCTTATCGTCTTTGAGTGCTGCTGAAGATGAACCATGGATTTATACCAAGGGTATTTCACTTGCCTTGGAACTGCTTGAAATGGATTTTGATGAAGTGCTGGACCTGCTGCTTCAGGTAATGCCGCAGCTTGATCATCATATCATCACCAGCAAGGCTGCATTGGATGAAACCATCGCCGGCTGGCTGCTGCCGTTGCTGCCCAAGACCAAGCAGCCCATCTGGCAGCAGCCTTCAATATATGGCAGTCCAAACAAGCAAACGATTGGCGGTGCGGTCGTCTCCTTTATGCTGAGACCCTGTGCGGTCAAGGGATTGGTCGTTTTCGGTGAACGTCATAATCAAACCCCCACCTTTACCTCTTACAGTAATTGGCTTGGGTACCCGCTTAAAGAAAGACCTGATGCAAACAAACAGCTGGTGCGTAAATTCCTGCATTGCTACGGTCCCGCAACACGGAAAGAATTGATACAATGGCTGGGCTGTTCCCCTATGCAGGGAAGCCGCTTATGGAATTCACTTGCTGAAGAAAGAATAAAGGTTTCGGCAAACGGCAGACAAGCTTTTATGCTTGCAGAGGATTTGGCTGATATTATGAAGCCATTGCAGCTGGAGCGGGAATATCTGCTTTTAGGCGGTCATGATCCATATCTTGACCAGCGCGACCGCCTGACACTCTTACCTGACAAACGCCGTCATGCGAAAATTTGGCAGCTGGTATCAAATCCCGGTGCTATTGTATATCATGGAGAAATCATAGGCTATTGGACAAGCAGAAAGCAAAATCAAGGCATGATGATTCAGATGCAGGTATGGCAGGCAACTGTGAATGCTTCCATACTTCTTGAATTAGCTGCTGTCTATGCGGCCTCTAAAGGGGTTAAACTGCTGAACGCGGATATAACTAAAACACCAGACTGACATTTCATCAATCGGGTGTTTGTTTTGTTTTTATAAATTTTCACCATTGCTGGTAATTACATCGCGATACCAATAATAGGAATCCTTTGGCAGAATCTTGCCGCTGCCCTGACCTTGGTTATTTTTATCGACATAAAGCAATCCATAGCGTTTTTCCATTTCACAGCTGTTGCCGCTGACAATATCAAACGGTGACCACATCGTATAGGCAAAGAGGTTCACTTCTTCATCCATCAGCCGTTTCAGCTGTTCGATATGCCGGCGCTGATAATCGATGCGGTAATCATCATGAATCTTACCCTGTGCATCCGGCACTTCTTCGACACCAATGCCATTTTCAGCAATCATCATCGGTACTTGATAACGATCCCAATATTGACTCATCGCGTTGTAAATGCCCACTGGATCAATCGTCCAGCCCCATTGACTCGCTTTGGTATAAGGATTTTCACAGCGGGCGCCAGTTTCATCAACACAGTGTGAATAATAATAGGCTACCGCCAGAAAATCCATTGTATTCTGTTTCAATAATTCTTCATCACCCTTTGCCATTACGATCTGAATGTTATTGCGTTTAAAATAATCTTTCGCATATCCCGGATATGCACCGCGCAGCTCAACATCCGCAAAGAAATAATCCTTCATGCGATTTTTCTCAATGGCAGCGGCCACATTTTGCGGATCACATGTTTTGGCATAGGTCATCTGATCAGCCAGCATCATGCCAATCTGCAGCGTTGGTTTTATTTGTTTTGCCGCCTGCTTAATCAAGGCACTGGCGATAAACTCATTATGCACGGCCTGATACTTAGCGGCAGTAAAATCTTCATATTCATCCATAACCATCCCTAGTGAACTGAAGGATTCACCAAAAATCAGATTGATCTGATTGATCACGATCCAATAGTTTACCTTACTGGCATAACGTTTCAGGCAGACCGTCGCAAAGCGCACATAATGATCGATCGTTGCCCGGCCATACCAGCCTTGACACTGGGTGACGATACCCAGCGGCATATCATAATGCGTCAGCGTAACGATCGGTTCAATGCCGTTGCTTAATAATTCATCAAAAAGTTCATCATAAAATTGCAGACCTGCTTCATTGGGTTCACTTTCTAAGCCGGTAGGGAAGATGCGTGCCCAATTGATACTCATGCGGAAGGCTTTGAAACCGGCTTCCTTCATCCATTGAATATATTCTTTATAACGATGATAGAAATCAACCGCCTGATGCTTCGGATAATAATTTTTTGTTTCGGCTTGTGTCACATCCTCAATACGCTCCTTTAAAAGCGCTCTTGTATAATTCGTATTGCCTTGCTTTGTTTCACGGGTGTAACAGATCTGAATATCAGCGACATTCAACCCCTTGCCGGCCTCATCATAAGCCCCTTCACACTGCACGGCAGCAGTAGCGCCGCCCCATAAAAAATCTTTTGGAAAACCCATCATTTCACCTCCGCGTGGATAGCCTCGGCAAATATCTTAAATGTTTTGATCAGCTCTTTGATCAGCTCAACCTCACTGTTGATTGTCATCAGGGTATCCTGGGCATGATTAAACAGCATACAGTATTCATATTTCGTGCCGCGGGCTTCATTTTGAATGATTTCCGTCTGTGCCTTATGGGCTTCCGTAATATTTTGACTTGCTTCCGCCAGCTCTGACTGAGCCAGTGTAAAATCAAAGCTTTGAATTGCCTGCAAGGCTTGCTTCGCATGAATCCGCGCATCACCGGCATAAGTTAATATCCCCATTGCGGCGCTGATCAGCGTTGAATTCGTTACTTCATCCATGCCTATTCCCCCATTTCTTCTTTTAATGTTTTAGTCTCATGCGCTTTGAAGAAAGGCCACCAGATCAGCCATGAAACAATAAATAATACAGCTACTAACAGAATAACACGGAAATCACCATGTGTCGCTAAGAATGAGCAAAGCGGGAAGGGCAGCTGGTTAACATTCATCACCGCATGCGGTATTGTTACCCAGCCATTGCTGAAAGCAACCCAAGCAATGGTTGGAATTACCAATCCATTGATCCACATTGGAATCATCAGGACTGGGTTTAAGGCAATCGGCGCGCCGTATACCAATGGCTCATTGATATTAAATAAAGACGGAATCATCGAAATCTGACCAAATTTACGAATCCGTTTGCTCTTTGAGCGCAGCATCATGATATTGAGTGCTAAAGTCATGCCCATGCCGCCGATAAAGATTACCGAGTATGTAACGTTAGACGTATAGATATTGGTGGGTGTCAACCCGGCTTCAAAAGCTAAAGCGTTGGCGGTAATACCGGCTAAACCGATCGGTGAGGTGATGGGATTCATAAACCAGCTGTTGATGCCGAAAGAATAGAAGAAGACCGGAATAAAAATACAGAGAATAAAGCCCGGATATGTTTGACCAATTTCGATCAGCGGAGAGAAAAAAGCAGTAATCAGAGCAAATAAATCAATGTTGCACCAGTAAATTAAAATGGTTGTTAAGACCAAAACGATAATGCCCGGAATCACTTGATTCAGCCAGCGTACAAGAAAATCCGGCAAGGTTTCTGAATCTTCAAATAAATGCAGTTTAAAATACAGATTACTGATAACAATTGTGACAATACCTGAGAAAAAGGCTGAAATCATGCCTGAACCGCCGAAGCGTCCAAAGCTTACCGTGAATTGGAAGTTTTCGATGGTAGGCTTAATTACCATAAAGAACATCATTAAGGCAATCAAGCCAGTGGATACGCCATATTCTTTAAAGCCATATTCCTTTGCACCATGATAACCCACCAAGAAGACAAGTGTCAGTGACAGGATGCCGAAGCTGAAATTATAAACCGGTGACAGATCTGGCAGAAATGAAATATAACCGGCAAACAAATTATAAATAGAGATTAATGAGCCTAATAATAGAATTGGTACATTGGCCATTAAGGCACCGGATAAGGTACGAATGATTTTCTTATCCATCGCTTTCGCAACCTTTGGGGCAAAGCTGGTTCCCAGCCAGTTAATAAATTTATCCATTTTGCGTCTCCTTTTCTTTTAGTGTCTCAATGCATAATTGAAGCAGACCTTCTCCGTCAAGTCCCGCATACATATCTTTCGGAATGATCTCGACCGGTACATTATAGCGGTCACAGCTCTTTTTTAAATCATCATAAGCATAAGCAAGGTGCGGCCCAATCAATAAAATATCAATATTTGGCAAATCATCTTCAATATTGTTTTGGCTTTTAGCTTCAACCCGTGCCATGATCCCTTGTTTTTTGGCAGCAATTCTTGTCTGTTGAGCTAAAAAGCCGCTGGACATTCCGGCACCGCAGCAAAGCAGTATGTTCATTTTTTCCATATGTAAATCCTCCTCTTGGAATTATGTGAAATCGATTTCTACGCTGTCATTATGACAAGTTTTCATTAATGCTTCAACCGATATTTTTACCATTCATGGTGAAAATGCTTGTTTTTTCACCGGCTTAGTGAAATTGTGTGTTTGATAATTACCGGCGCTTTCGTTACAATTAATATAGTATAGGGAAAAGGAAGGATAGAATGAAAAAAAATCAGGAGCTGCTGCTGAATGTTTTAAAAAAGCAGAATAAACCCATATCTTCCACAAAACTGGCTGAACTGCTGTCCGTCTCATCACGTTCAGTTAAAAATTATGTCAATGAGATCAACGCGGAGCATCCGGATACGATTTTGGCAAGCAAACAGGGGTATACGTTTAATTCACAGGCGGTTTTCACCGCTGCAAAAGATTCAGTACCGCAGACTTATGCTGAACGTTCTTCTTATATCATTAAAGAGTTCTTTGTTCATCACCGCACTCAGCTAGATCTTTATGAGTTATGTGATATTCTGTATCTCAGTTATTCTTCGATTAAAAGTCTCTTACAGAAAATGAATAAGGAATATGAACCCAACAAGATTCGTTTCCAATGCCGCAATGATCAGCTTTATGTCACCGGCAGTGAACGGGATAAGCGCCGTTTTTTGACCAGCATCATATATAAAGAAGCGACAGGTAATTTGGTGGACATCTCGGTGCTTAAAGAAATGTTTCCGGCTATTGATGTAATGTATATTAATGAGCTGCTGCATACTTGTTTTAAAAAGGATAACTGTTACATAAATGATTTTGGTTATATGAATCTGAATCTGCATATCACTGTGATGCTGAACAGTATTTTAAATCAGCCTAAAGCAGTTAGTTCAAGCACTGAAAAGAAGCTTGAAAATCCTTTGGCAGCGACGATCATTCATCAGCTTCAGCAGCATTTTCATGTTGTTTTTCAAAATAATGAAATTGAGGAAATGGTCTCAATGATTATGATGAATATTCATATGTGTCAGATTAATTCACCCAAGGAGATTCAAAAGAGTGTCGGTGATGCCGTTTATCAGCTAAGTAAAGAATTGATCGCCGCCTTGAATCAGCAATATCATCTGCGGATTCAGGAACAGACGCTGCTGCTGCCGCTGGCGCTGCATCTGAAAAATCTGCTGGCCCGAGTCAATCAAAATACTACGCTGCATAATCCGCTGCTGGATACGATTCAAAGCGCCTGCCCGATTTTGTTTGACTGTGCACTCTATGCCGCTGATTTTCTTTATCAGCGCTGTCATATCCAGATATCTAAGGATGAGGTTGCCTATCTGGCGATGCATATCGGTGCGGATGTAGAACGGCAGGATCAGGATGTTCATAAATTGAAATGTGTGCTGCTTTGTCCTGATTATCAGCAAAATCAATCATTCATTTATAACTACCTGCTGATTCATTTTGATTCACAGATCAGCATCGTGCAGTGTGTTTCCTTTCTTCACGAAATTAATGATCAGGCTTATGATCTGCTGTTTACTACCATACCGATCCAAGACAGTATCCATCCGATCATTCAGCTTTCCCCCTTTACCAACAGCATTGATATTAAAGATGTCTTTAACCGCATTGAAGAAATCATAGAAAAACGTAAGTTAGCGGTGCTGCATCAGGAATTTGATCATTTCTTTTCACCGAAGCTTTTCTATCATGAGGAAGCTGAAGCCAGTGATAAATTTAAAATCATTCATATTCTGCATCAAAAGCTGTTGAATCAGGGCCATGTCAACGCGGATTTCTATCAGGATGTAATCCGCCGGGATGAAGCGGCAACGACTGCTTTTGGCAAGATTGCCATTCCGCATTCAATGAAAATGAATGCTAATCATACAAGAATTGCGGTTGCGGTATCGCGAACGGGTATAAAATGGGATCAGCATTTGGTTCATATTGTCCTGTTGATTGCGATTAACGAAAAGGAATCATATTTATTCAAAGAGCTATATGAAGCGCTGATTAACTTCTGTACGCAGGATAATATTATGATGCTGCTGAAAGAGACCGCGGCTTTTGAGGATTTCAGAGAGATTATTCTGCGTTTTACTCAATGATGCAGATGAATGTATTTTAATATTGACAAGCCATAAGGTTTACGTTAAGATTAACTCATACTTCATGAGGGAGTAATTTGCACAGTGATGTGTGACATGTCAACATAATGACACAAAGTGTCTGGCTTGTCTTAATGAATGAGACTCATGTACAGTTTTTTTAGACTGTGCATGAGTTTTTTGTTTTTATCGGGAGGAACTAAGAGATGGGAATTATAGAAATACTGATGATTGGTATTGGTTTAAGTATGGATGCCTTTGCGGTATCTTTAAGTAATGGACTGGTATGTCCGATCAGCGCAAATCAAAAGCTGAAGATCATGCCGCTGTTTTTTGGTGTGTTTCAGGCAGTGATGCCGTTGTTTGGCTTTTTTGCCGGTAATTTGTTTGCGGAAGTGATTGACCGCTATTCAGGAATCGTTATTTTAATTATTTTGGGCTTTATCGGCGGTAAAATGATGGCTGACGGCATCAAGGAAATGCGCAATCCGGAGGTGGAGAGCTGTACGATCTTTACATATAAGACATTGATTATGCAAAGTGTTGCGACCAGCATTGATGCCTTTGCGGTTGGTGTCAGCTTTGTTGGTGTGGGAGTTGATATCTTGTCAGCAGTTTGTATTATTGGAATAACTACGGCAATCTTAAGCTATGCGGCTTTATTTGTCGGCCGCCGCTTCGGTTCAATGCTGGGCAGTCGGGCGCAGATTTTCGGCGGTTTGATTTTAGTGTTCCTAGGTATCAAGGCACTGTTTTGATTGTTGTTGATATATGGGCAAATCATGTGCATACTAAGCCTGAGTATGATATTTTAATACCGAGATTAAGAGAGGTACACGATGAAAACTTTAGAGCTGAAAAAGGGTTTTACCTGGACGGGTATTTTGGATAAAGAGTTAAAAGTATTCGATATCATTATGGAAACGGAGTTTGGGACTTCATATAATTCCTATATCCTAAAAACATCAGATAAAACTGTGCTGTTTGAAACAGCTAAGGAAAAATTTTTTGATGAGTATTTGGCAGAATTGAAGCAGATTACCGATATTAAAGACATTGATACAATTGTTGTCAATCATACGGAGCCTGATCACGCGGGCAGCGTCGGCCGTCTGCTTGAGTTAAATCCGAATATTAAGATTGTCGGTACTGCCTGCGCACTGAATTTTCTAAAGGAAATCATTAATCGTGATTTTAATAAGCAGGCGGTTAAGGAAAATGATGAAATAAAAATTGGTGATAAAACACTTCGCTTTATGCCTTTGCCGAATCTGCATTGGCCAGATACGATGTATACTTATATCGTAGAAGACAAGACACTGGTAACGTGTGATTCTTTTGGCGCACATTATGCGTTTGATGGGATTTTGCTTAGCCGTTTAGAGGATCAGGCGGGATATCAGCGGGCTTTGAAATATTATTTTGATAACATCCTCGGTCCATTTAAGCCTTTTATGATTAAGGCTTTAAACCGTATTCAGGATCTTGAGGTGGAGCTGATCTGTACGGGACACGGACCGGTGATCGACTGTGGTATTGATGAATTGATGAACCAGTATCGCGAGTGGTCTGAAAGCAGTGTGCCAAATGCGAAAAAAACGGTAGTTATGCCTTATGTGAGCGCTTATGGATATACCGCTCAGGTGGCTGAAGCAATTGCTAAAGGGCTGCGTTCTGCCGGTGATATAGAAGTTCTGCTGTATGATATGGTAGAGGCGGATGCCGATGAGGTGTTGAGGAAGATTGAAAAAGCTGACGGTTTGCTTTTTGGTTCACCGACTATTCTTCAGGACGCACTGAAACCGATCTGGGATTTAACGACGGCGATTCATGCGCCGACTCATGGCGGTAAATTAGCGAGCGCATTCGGCAGCTATGCATGGAGCGGTGAGGCAGTCAATAATCTAACAGAGCGGCTGAAACAGCTGAAGATGAAGGTCGTTGACGGTTATCGTGTGAAACTGCGGCCAAGCGGTGATGAGCTTGAGGGTGCCGCGGCATATGGTCATGATTTTGGCTGTCTGCTGTTGGATAAGCCGAAGGTGAAGCCGGCAGCAAAACCTAGATTAGTGAAATGTCTGATCTGCGGTGAGGTTTTTGAAGAGGGAACAGAAATCTGTCCGGTCTGCGGTGTCGGTAAGGAGAATTTTGTGCCTTATGAAGATACGGTCAATGAATTCCATCACGACAGCAATGAGTTATTCTTAATCATCGGCAACGGCGCGGCGGGCTTAAATGCGGCAGCTGCGATCAGAGAACGCAATCTAAGCGCTTCGATTGTATTGTTAGGTGATGAAAAATCATTACCGTATAACCGGCCGATGCTGACGAAGACACTGCTTGCAGATTTTGAACCGTCACAGCTGTTGATTCATGATGAAGCGTGGTATCAGGAAAAGAATATTCTGAACCTGACCGATCTGCATGCGGCAAAGCTGCTGATTGATGAAAAGGAAGTCGTATTAAGCAATGGTGATCATTTACATTATGATAAATTAATTCTGGCAACTGGTGCTGAATGCTTCATTCCGCCGATTGCGGGTGCTGATCAGGAAGGGGTATTGGCTCTGCGCCGGATTGAAGATGTGCATAAGCTGAATCAGAGGCTGCCGAAGGTAAAACAGGCGGTAGTGATCGGCGGCGGTGTATTAGGTCTTGAAGCGGCTTGGGAACTAAGCCGACATGCTTCTGTGACTGTGCTTGAGCTGGCGCCGCAGCTGATGGGCCGTCAGCTGGATGTTACGGCTAGTTCGATGCTTGAGGAAAGCATCCGTTCAGCCGGCATCAACACACAGACAAATGTTTCAATCCAAGCAATTGAGGGTGATCAGGGTCAGGTTAGCGGTGTACGCTTGGCGGACGGCAGTTTCTATCCTGCGGAGCTAGTTTTGATTTCGTGCGGTATCAAAGCAAATACATCACTGGCTATTGAGGCCGGTATTGAGTGCGGCAGGGCCATCAGGGTTGATGAGCATTGCCGTACATCAGCGGCAGATATCTATGCGGCAGGAGATTGCGCGGAGTTTGAAGGCATCAATTACGGCAACTGGGAACAGGCGCTGTCAATGGGTAAAACAGCGGGTGCCAATGCGGCTGGTGAGGCAGTGAGCTATTCATTGATTTCACCGGGTTTATCGTTCCAGGGAATGAATACGGCGCTGTATGCTTATGGCGATAACGGCAAACAAAAGGATCAGACATATCGTTCTGCACTGCTTCGCGATGATGAGCATCATACGCTTGAATCACTGTATTTTAAGAATAATGAACTGTGTGGTTTTATCCTGCTGGGGGATATTTCGAAAATGACCGCCTTATTGAGCGCGGTGAATGAAAAACAAACTTTTGCGGAACTGTTTAAATAATTTAAGCTGCAGTGAAAGAATATTGAACTAAGGGAGAAAGCATGATGGATAAAGGAGAGTATCTCACAGTCAGTCAAATGGCTAAGCTTCACCACATCTCACGTCAGACACTGATTTATTATGATCATATCGGCTTGTTTCGGCCGCAAATAACTGATGATAAGGGTTATCGTTATTACAGCTATCTGCAGGTTAACGTTTTAAAAGAAATCTTATTTTTGAAGAAGCTGAATCTGCCTTTAGAGGTAATCGGTAAAATTGTTAAGGATCAGAACCCTCAGGAGGCTGTCGAAATTTTAAAGGATCAGCGTAAAATCATCGATGCCGAAATTGAAAAACTGATTCGGACCCGCAAATATGTCGATGAAAGACTGCTGCTGTATGATACGATTGATTTTAACCAGTCTGTCGATCAGCCGTATTTTCGCCATGTAGATGAACGCTCTTTTTTAGCGCTGCCTTTTGAAGAGGATATTTGCGGTAATGAAGATGAGCTTCAGGTCAGATTCATGGCGGCTGTTGATGAAGTGGGCAGTTATGATCTTGTGCCTTCTTTAGGCTTTGGGGTCATCATTCCCAAACAGGCGCTGCAAAGTGATTTAAGAGCCTCTTCCGTCTTTGTGTTTGTACCTGAAGGTTCACCGATCATCAGGCACTCACCTTTAGTGCATACATTGCCGGCCGCTGAATGCTGCTGCATGTATTATTACGGCCGGCCGAGTCATCATCAAAATCAGTTGCGTTCACTGTTGGCTTATATCGATGAAAAAGGTTATGTGGCGGCCAACGATGCGTTGGATATCTGCTTGCTTGATCATGTGAAATATAAAGGGCAAAAGGATGTTGATTTCTGCAGTCTGCAGATTCCGGTTCAAAGAAAATAATGTGATAATAAAGCGAACTTAACGGTTCGTTTTTTTTAATTATTAGTTCATAAAATCATAGTTTCTGCTTATTTATGAAAATTTTCTTGACTGTATATTAACTATATAGCGGAAAATAAAGGCGGAGTTAAACGCTTACATAACACAAAGAGATGAAAAGGAGAAAGTTATGAAAAAAGTGGCAGGATTATTGCTGTGTGGTGTGCTGGTCGTAGGTACGGCTGCCTGTTCGCCAAAGAAGGAAGTTAAAACGCTGACGGGTACCGGCAAGGGCTTTGGCGGTGAGATCACCGTTACGGTGACAACCGAAGATGGAAAAATCACCGAAGTAGAAGCGGTCGGTGAAAAAGAGACGCAGGGGATTGGATCGAATGCGATTGAACAGCTGCCGGCGAAGATCGTCGAAGCAGGTACTGCGGAAGTGGATACCATCGCAGGCGCGACCGTTTCCAGTAAGGGAATCCTTTATGCAGTAAATAACGCGTTAGATCCTGAGGCTTATCCATGGCCGATTGAAGAGAGTAAGAAGGATGTCAATGAGGTTGTGGCTTCTGATGCCGATATGGGCTTTGGCGTTGCCAGCTCAGGCCGAGTAGGTCCGGGCAAGGATGATCAGGAAATACAGGTTTACAGCTTTAATCAAGTCTATGCAAGTGCAATTTTTGATAAAGAAGGAAAAATCTTAGAATTGCATATTGATCAGCTGGAAGTGGCGACACCGAATTACGATGGTGAAACGATGCCGCATTTCAGCGGTTATCCAGGCCAGACTGGCTATAATATTGATGAAAATCACGACGGCAAGGTTGATGGTGTTACCGAGAATACCGAAGACTTGTTTATGTCTGAGATCGATGGCTGGAAGACCAAACGCGAACGCGGCGACGGTTATGTGATGGGTACCGGTTATTGGTATCAGCAGATGGATAAATATGAATCAATTTTTGTCGGCATGAGCGTTGATGAGGTTGAGGAATGGTTTGCGAAATACTGCTCTGATTTAAACGGACGTCCATTGCAGGCCAACGTTTCTAAGGACGAAGATGTGAAGAAATATGAAGCATTGAGTCAAGAAGAAAAAGACATGCTTGCCGATGTGACATCATCAGCGACAATGAGTCTGCAGGACGGTCATGGCGATATCTTAAAAGCAATCAAAAAGGCGTATGAGAACCGTCGTCCTTTAGCAATTGAAAGCGCGAAGGGATTAGGCTTTGGTGTCGCTAACTCAGGCCGTGTAGGTCCGGGTAAGGACGATCAGGAAGTACAGGTTTACAGCTTTAATGATGTATTTGTAACAACCTTATTTGATGAGAATGATAAAATTGCCGCAATAATGATTGACCAGCTGGAAGTGGCAACGCCGAATTATGATGGTGAGACAATGCCGCATTTCAGCGGTTATCCGGGTCAAAGCTATAATATCGACGAGAACCATGACGGCAAGGTTGATGGTGTTACCGAGAATACCGAAGACTTGTTTATGTCTGAGATCGATGGCTGGAAGACCAAACGCGAACGCGGCGACGGTTATGTGATGGGTACCGGTTATTGGTATCAGCAGATGGATAAATATGAATCGATTTTTGTCGGCATGAGCGTTGATGAGGTTGAGGAATGGTTTGCGAAATACTGCTCTGATTTAAACGGACGTCCATTGCAGGCCAACGTTTCTAAGGACGAAGATGTGAAGAAATATGAAGCATTGAGTCAAGAAGAAAAAGATATGCTTGCCGATGTGACATCATCAGCGACGATGAGTCTGCAGGACGGTCATGGCGATATCTTAAAAGCGATTCGCAAGAGCTTGGAAAATAAACATGCGATCGATTTAAAGATTGGACAATAGTAAAAAGAAGGACCCTTGGTAGGGTCCTTTGCTTATTCAGTGATACCGGCTTTTAATTTGCGGCGTTTCAGCCAGCCGCCCTGCAGATAATAGAGGATAAAGAAAATGGAAGTTACGATCCAGGTCAAAGGGTAACATTGCAGAATCTTATCCAGCAATACGTTTTGCGGCATATAATAGGCAATCCAAGCAATTCTTAAGCCGCAGATGCCCAAGGCAGTCATCACCATCGGCACAAACGATTCACCGCAGCCGCGCATGGCGCCTGAAAGCAGTTCAATGCATACATAACAGACATAGAAGGGGCCTAAAATCCATAGAATCTGCATACCGATTTCAATTACCTGAGCATCATTGGTAAAGAGGCGATAGATGAACTGACCGGTACTTAAGAAGAGGCATGAAATAGCGACGGCGGTTATCGAGGCCATAAGGATCGATATTTTTACACTCTTATGCACTCGATCAAGCTTACGGGCGCCAAAGTTTTGACCGACAAAGGTAGTAATAGCTACCCCAAAAGCACCCATCACCATCCAGAACAAGCCGTCAATTTTGCCATAAGCGGTCCAAGCGGCAATCGAATTTGTACCGTAAGCGTTGATGCTTGACTGAATGATAACATTGGATACTGCATACATGACGGACTGCAGTCCAGCCGGCAGACCGATAATGATAATTTCTTTTAAGATAGTCGGGTTTAAGCTGATTTCTCGAGGATGCAGCTGATAAAGCGTATCGGAGCGGATCAGCGTATAGGAGACCAGAATCGCGCTTACCAGCTGAGAAAGAATTGTTGCGATGGCGACCCCCATGACTTCCCAGCGAAAGACCACAACGAATATTAAGTCCAGAACGATATTGACACCGCAGGCGGCAATCAGATAATACAGCGGCCGTTTGGCATCACCGACGGCCCGTAAAAGCCCGGAACCCATATTATAGATCATCTGCGGAATGACACCGATAAAATAAATTCGCAGATAGGTTAAGGAATAAGCCATGATTTCCTCAGGCGTCTGCATCATCCGCATGGCACTTTCCGCCCCAAAAATGCCGATAACCATCAATATGGCACCGCCCAAAATTCCCAACGCGATTGATGTATGAACAGAGCGATGAATGTTTTCGCGATCCTGTGCGCCGAAGTATTGTGCTAAGACAACACCGGCACCGGAGGAGAGACCAACGAAAAAGCCAACCGTTAGGTTAATCAGTGTGCCGGTCGTACCGCCTACGGAAGCAAGGGCTTCCTTGCCGACAAAGTTACCGACGATAATCGCATCGACCGTATTGTAAAGCTGTTGGAAAAAGGTACCTAAGACGATCGGGAAAAAGAAAATCAGCAGCTGTTTCCAAATAACTCCTTCCGTAATCCCATTAACGGTATTCTTCATAAACATCCCTCCTAAAAATACAAAATGTACCCATAAAACTATGAGTACATGTTCACCCTGAACAAGTAAGATTTATTCAAAAAACCTTCATGCAGATAAGTTTACATGAAGCAGATTTGCCTGTCAATATTTCTTGGATACTTTATCATTTTTTACAGAAAGAAATGAAAATATATGTTATAATTAACTTAAACTAACATAATATGGAAAGAGGTGACGAATGAGAAAGTTAAAACAGAAAATTAATGAAGCATTGGCTTCGGTAATTCCGATTACCTTGATTGTCTTTTTATTAAGTATTACCATCGCACCGCTGCCGCTGGGCATGATGCTGATGTTTTTGGCAGGGGCTTTGCTGCTGGTTGCCGGCATGGGCTTCTTTGCGTTGGGTGCGGAGCTGTCGATGATGCCGATCGGTGAAGGGGCAGGCAGTGAATTGGTTAAAGCCCGGCGTTTGCCGATCATGATTCTAGTGACCTTTGCGATGGGTGTGATTATTACGGCTGCGGAACCGGATTTAACGGTATTAGCACATCAAGTACCGGCAGTTCCGGACAGTATTTTGATTTGGACAGTGGCCGCGGGTGTAGGTATTTTTCTCGTTTTGGCATTGCTGAGAACAATCTTTAAACTCAAGCTGAACTATATGCTGCTGATTTTATATGCGGCAGTCTTTATCCTAGCTTATTTTACGCCTGACAGCTTTTTGGCTGTTGCTTTTGACAGCGGCGGTGTGACTACCGGTCCAATTACCGTACCTTTTATCATGGCATTGGGTATCGGTCTGGCTCGTTTCAATGATGAAGCCCATTCGCAGGAAGAAAGCTTTGGCTTAGTCGCGCTGTGTTCCATTGGTCCTATCCTGGCGGTGTTGATATTAGGTATTCTTTATCATCCTGAGGGTGTCAGCTATACACCTTTTGAGATGGTTCATGTTGAAACAACACAAGATGTCTTTAAAACCTTTATGGCAGAAATACCGCATACAATCCTTGAAGTAGGTAAAGCGCTGGGTCCGATTTTAATCTTCTTCTGCCTGTTTCAGTGCGTAACCCGCTGTTTTTTAAAACGTCAGTTAGTCAAAATTATCATTGGTACTATTTATACATTTATCGGTCTTGTTTTATTTCTGTGCGGCGTAAATGTCGGTTTTATGCCGGCAGGCAGTTATCTGGGCGCCCAAATTGTCACGCTGCCTTATGCGTGGGTTTTGATACCGATCGGCATGGTCATCGGCTATTTTATCGTAAAGGCTGAACCGGCCGTTCATGTGCTCAAGGAACAGGTGGCAGAAATTTCGGCGGGAACGATTTCGGCACGGGCGATGGAGCTTTCTTTATCAATTGGTGTGGCCTTGTCCTTAGGCATTGCGATGCTGCGGATTTTAAGCGGGATCAATATTATGTTTTTCCTGCTACCCGGCTATGCGCTTTCTTTGCTTTTGAGTTTTTATGTACCGGAAATTTTTACGGCTATTGCTTTTGACAGCGGCGGTGTTGCCAGCGGTCCGATGACAGCGACATTTTTGCTGCCTTTTGCGATGGGAGCCTGTGAAGCCATCGGCGGTAATGTCTTAACCGATGCGTTTGGTATCGTCGCCCTTGTAGCAATGACACCGCTGTTGACGATTCAGCTTTTGGGATTGATGATGAAGCTGAAACAGCGTGAGCTAAAGCTGGATTTAGAGGGTGAAGATCAGATTATAGAGTTTGAGGAGGCTGAACTATGAGCAAAGCGACTGTAAAATGTATGGTACTGATCGTTAATCGTGATCAGGGAAATCGAATCGGCAGTATCTGCCATCAGCATCAGCTGTATTTTTCTTATGCGTGTATGGCCTCAGGCACTGCCGGCAGTGAGTATTTGAATTATCTCGGTCTGGGAGAAACGGAAAAAGAGCTTGTATTTACTTTTGCGCCTGCCCATATTCTTGCATCACTTCAAAAGGCAATTGCAGCGGCAATTCATATTGAAAAACCAAACAGCGGGATTATTTTTACCATGCCGCTGAGCAGTATCAGCAGTTTATTTTTAAAAAATATCATGCTTAATCATGACAAGGAGACAGTGTCTATGGAAGAAGGGAAATATGCTTTAATTTGCGCAGTTGTAAACAAAGGCTGTCAGGAGTTAGTGATGGCAGAAGCTAGAAAGGCAGGGGCAGAGGGCGGTACATTGCTGCATGCCCGATCATTAGACAGTGAAGCCAGTCAGTCATTTATGGGCCTGGCGGTTCAAGCGGAAAAGGATGTGATTCTGATTCTGAGCACGGCTGATAAGAAACAGGCTATTATGGAAGCAATCAACCAGACCTGCGGCTTGAAGAGTGAGGCTGGCGGCTGTTTGTTTGCGCTGCCTGTCGATAGTGTGCTTGGCTGTAACTGTTAATAAGCCTTGATTGATTTAGCTGTTTATGCTAGAATAGTAATTGGGAATGAAGTTCTCCCTCGGAATAAACCGAAACCGCGTAAAGCTGATGACTTCTGCAACATTTTTGTTGTGGATCATCAGCTTTTTTTTGAAAGGGGATTAATTATGTTAACAAGCTTAGCTTTACTTTTTATTGTCGGTATATTTGCCGGCTCAGCGGCTGAAAAGCTGCATCTGCCTGCATTGTTTGGCATGCTTCTTGCAGGGATTTTGCTGGGACCCTTCGGCTTGCAGCTGCTTAGTGATTCACTGCTGTCCATCTCTGCTGATTTAAGACAGCTTGCATTGGTGATCATTTTGCTGAGAGCGGGTCTGTCATTAGATATTAATGATTTAAAAAGAGTGGGCCGGCCGGCAATCCTGATGTGTTTTTTGCCTGCTTGCTTTGAAATTGCCGCCATGGTGCTGATCGCGCCGCGCATCTTCAATATTACGGTCATTGAAGCAGCCTTGCTGGGCAGTGTTGTCGGCGCTGTTTCACCCGCTGTCATAGTGCCTAAAATGCTGAAGCTTATGGAAAGTGGTTATGGCAGCGATAAGAGTATTCCGCAGCTGCTTCTGGCTGGCGCTTCCGTCGACGATGTGTTTGTGATCGTATTATTTTCCATTTTCACATCATTAGCGGCCGGCGGCACTGTGACGCTGCTCAGTTTTGCCGATATTCCCGTCTCTATTCTTTTAGGCATACTGACGGGCTGTTTGAGCGGCTGGCTGCTGCAGTGGCTCTTAAAATGGGTTAAATCTGAGCCCTATCAAGTCTTGCTTGTCCTAAGTGCTGCATTGCTGCTGTGTGGATTGGAAAATATCTTAAAGGGGCGGGTGGCACTTTCTGGTTTATTGGCGGTAATGAGTATGGGGATCACCCTTCAAAAATGCTCACCAAATCATGCCAAAACTCTGCCGCCCATTTTCTCAACATTATGGAAAGGCGGAGAGATCATGCTTTTTGTCTTAGTCGGCGCGGCTGTAAATATCAATTATGCGGCAGCAGCTGGCTTACCTGCTGTCTTCCTGATAGTCTGTGTGCTGGCAATTCGTATGCTGGGCGTGGCCTGCTGTCTATTCAAAAGTGATCTAAGCAGCCGTGAGCGTCTTTTCTGCATGATTGCTTATACGCCAAAAGCCACCGTTCAGGCAGCAATCGGCTCAATTCCCCTGGCGATGGGTTTGTCATGCGGAGAATTGGTTCTAACTATCGCGGTATTATCTATCTTGATTACAGCCCCTTTAGGCGCCTTTATGATTGATTTGACTTATTCTAAACTGCTTCAGCATACTTCCTGATCCGGATAAAATTATTTGCATGACCCTTCACTTTGCTGATACAATAAGGACTGAAAGGCGTGATTAGATGATTAAATGGATCGTAACCGATATGGATGGGACCTTACTGAACAGTAAGGATCAAATCAGCAGCCGCAATAAAGCGGTATTAATGAAATGTCAGCAGCAGGGAATCAAGCTGATTCTGGCCAGCGGCCGCAGTCAGTACCGGCTTTATCCTTATGCGGAAGCATTGGATATGAAAAAATATGATGGCTATTTTATCGAGGTCAATGGGATGGCATACCGTCATCTGCAAAGCAATGAACGAGTTTTATTTAAACGGCTGAATCATAATCAGATCGTTACTATTTTTAATGAACTGAAAAAATATGCCGGCGAGATTCAGTGTTATCTTGATGATTCAATCTATATGGCGATGACGCCTTGGGTTTTTGCGCAAAAACAGAAGGAACGAAAAAGACTGCAGCTGCCGGATGATTATCCATGGACTGGCGGTGCCTGGGGCTGGCTTGGTGATACCCGCAACGGATATCCATATATTCATTGGGTGTATTCAGCCGCTCAGCTGCCATGGGAATTAAATAAAATAACATTTATGCGTGAGCCGGAATATGTCACTTCCATTATGGCAGAGCTGAGTGAGCGATTTGCGGATTGTGAATTAGTGCGTCCAGTTCCCAGAGCAATCGAATTTTCACCCAAGGGAATTACGAAAGGCAGCTGTCTTGAAAAACTGATGAAGGATGAAAACATCGGTGTTGATGAAGTACTGGTGATAGGTGACGGTGAAAATGATATCGATATGTTTTCTAAGGTAAAATATTCCATAGCTATGGGTAATGCGGAGTCCTATGTTAAAGCGGAGGCTTATGATCTGACTTTAAGCAATGATGAGGATGGCGTAGCAGCCGCAATTGAAAAATACTGCTTTTAAATCGCTGATTTTAACGATATAAGGTTTTTGACAGGCATTTGCAACTACTGGTTGACAACTTTCAAGACGCGGTTGGTGTTCATGACAGCTGCTTTCTTGATAAGATGAGCTTATCAGGAAAGGAGTTTTATTATGAATTTATCAGATCGGATTCAGCAGTTAAGAAAGCAGCGGGGCATTTCACAGGAGGGCTTGGCTGATCAGCTTGGCGTTTCAAGACAGGCAGTATCGAAATGGGAAAGTGAACAGAGTATTCCCGATTTAGATAAGCTTATCCTGCTGAGTGAATATTTTGGGGTTACGACAGATTATCTCCTCAAGGGCATCGAGGAAGCTGACAATGGTAAAAAGCTGCCCAATGCCAATATTTTCGTTATCACAGCAACGGTATTTAATTTTATCGGCTTGATTATGTCAGCGGCAGTTTGGCATGAAGAACAGCTTGCGACATCAATCGTCATTGGCTTAGTCATAATGGCAGTTGGCTGTATGGTTTACGGGATTGGCATGTTTGCCGCTTCAGAATCTACGAAGGCTAGTGCCAGCTGCAATTTCTGGATGATCAATATCTGGCTGCTGACCTTGATTCCATTTTCATTTATCTATAATATACTCTTGGCTGGCTATGCCGCCCCGTATCCGCAGCTTGTACAGCCATTGATCGCATATCCGCTTTTTTGGCTTGTCTATATCGCGGTTGGGCTATGTGTCACAATGTTTATGGTAAAAAGACGCCGTGCAAGTAAATGAAAGATCATTGAAACGCTATGCATTAACTATATAAATTTGCAACGATCAATGATGATCCGACATCTCACTGTCGGATTTTTTCTTTCATCAGATTATTTCTGCAATTTTAAACAATTCAAAATTGCAGTTACTTTACATGTTTTTGCAATTTGTTAGAATTAAAACAAATTAAATCCCTGTTAAAATGAAAATGTAACAGGAGCAATTGAAAGAAGGGATGACTGACGTGAAGCTTCAATTAAAAAACCGCCAGATCGAAATATTAAAAAATCTGATTGCTGCTGGCACACCGATGGATATAACGGTATTGATGAATCGCTTTGGCAAAAGTGAACGAACGATTCGCTATGATTTGAATGAGATTCGTGAAGCGCTTGAGAAGCAGGGGATCGATGTGAGGACAAAGGCTAAAAAGGGGTTTTATATCCCCGCAGAGCAAAAGCCCAAGGCCAGCCGCATCATTGCTGAAAACGGTCAGCAAGAGGAGCCGTCATTGCTGGATGATTCCGATGAAACAAGGAATAATTCGATGCTGCTTTATCTGATGCTGCAAAGCAAGCCAATCAGCGCCGATGAGATTGCCGATACTTTCTATATTTCACGTTCAACCGCAATTCGTATTCTGAATAATTTAGAAGCGGCTTTCAGCGGTATCCGCATCAATTCACAAAAGGCTTATGGCTATCAGCTAGAAGCTGAGGAATTTATGCTGCGAAAGATTGTGACACAGCTATTGGTAAGTGCATTTAAAGGCAGCTATACACCGGAAGATTGGTATTTGCTGCTGCCGCGTATTCTTAAGGAAGAGATTTCAATGCTGACTATCAGCGATGTCTCACAGGCAATCAAAAAGGTGAACACACATTATAATGTTTGGCTCTCCAATACGGCTTTTATCAATCTGCTGAGCTATTGTCTGATTCGCGATCTGCGGCTGCGCAAGGGCTTTACTCAAAACGATCAAAAGGCAGTCGGCAGTGATTATACAATGGCGCTGCTTCAGGAGCTTGGCAACCGCGGTATCAATACATTGGAAGTTCAATGGATGAATACGATTTTAAATTCTAACGGTATCTTTGTAAATCAAAGCTGTCTGGATCTGAATGAATTGGATCACGCGCTTGATGAGATGCTTGAACTGCTGAAAGCGGATAAGCACCATCTGCCTTATGTCTTTGATACGATTACCTTATATGATGATCTGTATGAGCATCTCCAGCATACGATCAGTAAAGAATATCTGCATCTTGAAAATGATGAGAATCCATTGATCGAAGAATTGAAAGAAAATTACGCGGATTTTTATTTATTAGCTAATGATTTTGCGGACATCTTTGAAAAACATTTTTTGATGAAGCCTTCTGAGAATGAAATCAGTTATCTGGCAATTTATCTTTATAAGAATCTGATCAATCAGACAGCAAGCAACAAAAAGGTTTTGGTCGTCTGTGCGACAGGCAAGGGGTTAAGCAACCTGCTGACAACCCGTATCCGCAATGTGTTTCAGAATTTGACGATTGTCGGTTCGGTATCTCCTTATCAGCTTGACAATATAAATTTGTGGAAGGATATCGATTTTGTGATATCAACGATTCCAATCGCGCATTCGGCTTATCCGGTCATTAAGATTTCCAGGATTTTATCGATGGAAGATATTCAGCGGATACAAGAATTTCTGCATTATGGGAAATTCATTGATTCTATTCCAATGGATCACAGTAATTCGGCTTCCTTTAATGCTAAGAATGATCCCTTTGATTTATATAAGGATGAGCTAGATCCAAGCAAGACTGATTTGGCGGCGGCTTCGACCTTATACAGTAAGCTGCAGCTGACCCTGCTTGAATATATCAGCAAGCTGCCTCCTGAGGTTTCAATGGGTCAGGATGCGGTACTCGGTATGCTGATTCATATGAGTATGGCAGTGCCTCGCTGGTTTTCTCAGCAGAATGAAGAAGATGAAGAAGAAATTATTGAGGCTTATTATAAATACCGCGATGAACAGAGTAATGTGTTTGATTTAATGGAAAAATTTTTCGCTCTCGTTGAGGAAAGCTTATTGATTACAATTCCGATTCATGAGCGATATGCATTTTTCCTCTATATATTCAACAAGGAGGTTTGACACATGTTGGAACTACTGATTAAGAATGGCAGTCTGCTGAGTCCGGTCAATGGTTATCATCAGGAAGTAATGGATATCCTGTTGAAAAACGGCCGTATTGAAAAAATCGCACCGCATATTGAAGCAGAAAATGCTGACGTGATTGATGCTTCCGGCTGTTTAGTAACACCGGGTCTGATTGATATTCATGTGCATTGTTTCCCACAATGTTCACTGGGTATTGAACCTGATGTATTGGGTATTCAGCGCGGGGCAACGACGATCCTTGATGCTGGCAGCAGCGGTGCTTTGAATTATGAGACTTTCCGCAGTGAGTATATTGACCGCTGCAAAACAAAGGTCTTTACTTTGCTGAATGTCTCTAAGCTGGGGCTGGCTGAACCGCATGAGCTTGATGATCTGAACAAAATTGATCGGGAAGCGCTGAAGGCGGCGGCGGCCAAATATCCGGATAACATTGTTGGTTTGAAGGCCAGGGCCAGTGCCAGTGTGGTTGGCGCCATGGGGTTTGAACCGATTCGTCTGGCGGCTGAAATCGCTCATGAGGTTAAGCTGCCGCTGATGGTTCATGTCGGGAATTATCCGCCGGCCTTAAAGGATGTGCTGAATGTACTTGAAGCCGGTGATATCGTGACACATGCTTATCATGGCAAAAAGGGCGGTATCTTAAATGCTGACGGTACGATTATTGAGGAAGCGCTGAACGCACGCAGACGCGGTGTTCTCTTCGATATCGGACATGGGGTCGCAAGCTTTAGCTTTAAAACTTTTAAACAGGCGATGACGCAGAACTTTGACTGTGATTTGATTTCAACCGATCTGCATGTGGAGAATTATCAAGGCCCGGTATACAATCTGGCGGCGGTACTTTCAAAACTGCTGAATTGCGGTGAATCACTTGAAGATGTTATCAGTAAGGCAACCAGTGTTCCCGCCAAACATTATCAGCTGAAGGGACTGGGAGAATTGAAAGAAGGCTTTATCGGTGATGTATCCGTAATGAAGCTGAGTGACTGTGATGAAGCGGTTGTGGATTCTATCGGCGATTCATTAACACTGAAGCAGCGGCTGACTTTAGTCAATACGATTTATAGCAGGGGGGATGAAATTGAAGTATTTAGACACGATACTGACCAATAGTGATGTCAGTGTGGAAGTAAGCGAAGAAATCGTACGCTGTATGAAGCAGGTCGATGATAAGCTTAAGCAGTTAAAGATTGAATTCAGTGATGAGAATGCGGAAATGGTGTTTACGAATCATTTAGTAGCACTTACGAAACGTATTTTGAGTAAGGAATTTATTCCGGATCTTGATGATTCACTGATGGAAGGTGTTTCTTTACAGGCTATGCAGCTTTCAGAAGAATTGGTGAAGGAGCTGTTTGAAAGTCATGGCTGTGAAGTAAATAAATCAGAGTTATTTTTAGTAGCTACTCATATTCAATTATATCTCGAAAACAGAAAGGATGGGAAAAACAATGAGTAAAGAAATTTTAGTAGTAATCGGTCATCGCATGGGTAAAGGCCAGGCGGTAGCCAGAGGTGTTGAAAAGGCAGGCGGTAAGGCAATCGTTATTCCAGGCATGGCAGCGGATATGAAATTAGGCGATGTGATGCATGAAAATAATGCCGATTTAGGGATCAGCTTCTGCGGCAGCGGCGGTGCCGGTGCTTTGACAGCCCAAAATAAATATGGCTATAAGGCTAAATCTGAGCTGCGTTCAATTGAAGCTGCCTGTACAGCTGTTGAAGATGGCTGCAAGGTAGTCGGACTGGGCTTCATGGATGTGGAAGACTTAGGTCAAAGACTTGTGGAAACATACCGTAAAGTACACGGAGAGTAGTCATGAGCGAGCAGCTGCTGAAGGAGATGGATCATACAGTCACGGTGACAATGAGCGGTGACGGTATGGTTGATACGGTGGGGAAGATTTTTAATATGATGCGCAAGCAGGTATTCCAGGATATCAACAAGCCGATCATCCAGATGGATACTCAGGAAGTCTACTTTGACAAGGTGGATGTCACAGAAAAGAAGGAAGCTTTCCTGTTTATCTTCATGCCAAGAGTACGCCGTTATTACACGGTAACTGCCCGCATTATATTAAAGGTTAAATATTTAGATGTCCAAGAGGAGGATAAGTAAATGAATGTCGAGGTTATACTTTATTCAGTAATTATTGGTGTTATCGGCGGCGGCTGTATCGCGGCCGGTGCTGCCAGAATGTTCCATGCACCTGAAATTCAGGCCATGGGCGCATTCAGAACATTGGGAGAATTTAACGCATGTAACGGTGACCCGGTTGCCCATTTCTCATTCGGGTTAGGGTTCTTCTTCTCAGCAGCGGCTTCTGCGTTAGGCGCCGGTGCTTTATCAGGGGATGTATTCCATCGTATTGTACCAAACTGGGCGGCTGCCTCATTATTGGTTAAAAACCGTAATGTTGAGGAAACGATTCAGAATCCGCGCAAAATGATGATGGCAGGTTCGGTAATCGGTGCTTTAATCGTTACCTTCCTTAATACAATGGCTACCATTATTCCGGAAAAGCTTTCATTGATTGCGAATAACGTACTGACACCAGCAACCGGCTGGATGCTGAATCCGGTCATGCCTGCTATTTTCTGGCTGGCAGCTATTGACGCTGGCCGTTACACAGGTATGTGGGGTACGATTTTAGGCGGTATTTCCGCATTGGTTTCAGGCAATGCAGTGCCAGGTATCGTATTAGGTATCCTGATTGGTAAATCAGCTGAAGAAAATGGTTATAAGAGCGGCATCGTTAAGGTTCTGATTGCAATTGTTGTGGTAATGTTCATTGCCATCGCATACTTCAGAGGCTTCTTTGCTAAGCTTGGTCTGTAGGAGGAACGATCAATGGAAAAGAAAACATTTGCGCAAAAGGTTGATGCCTTTTTAATGAAAGATGAAACATTTATTTTATTGATTATGGGAGCTGCGGCGGCAATCTTCGCAGGTACCTTCATGTATATTAAATTCGGCACCGGTGCATTTAATGATATTGCAATCGTACAAATGCTCAGAGATGGCCTTGACGGCGGTGATTTCGCGGCAGCTGCAGGCTTTGCGGCTGGCTTCCTGATTGCCCGTGTACTGGAAGGACCGTTAGTAGGTATTCTTGATATCGGCGGTTCTTTGATGACTGGTGTTGGTATTGGTATTCCGGCATTATTATTATCCATGGGTGTTACAATGCCTTTTGATAACATTCTGTTCGCATTAGTAACCGGTGCGGTGATCGGCCTTGTCTTAGGCGCGGTAATCATCGGTATTCGTAAGCTGGTTCCGGATGGTGTTGCGGTTGGCGGTACAAGTATTATGATGGGTGCCGGTAATGCGACAGGCCGTTATCTGGGTCCGATGATCATCGTAGCTGCTTGTCAGTATAATGTATGGGCCGGTATCGGTTCGATTATCGGCGGTGCGATTTTCTATAAATTAGGTAAAGAAATGACCGGCGGCGCAATCCTTGGCGCTATGATTCTCGGCGCATTCTTCCTATAGGATCAATTGCTATGAGCATTTATTCAACGATCGGACTGCCAAGAGTGATTAATGCGGCCGGCCGGATGACAGCGCTTGGCGTTTCTACCCTCAGTGATGAGGTTGCCAAGGCAGTTGTCGAAGGCGGTCAGTCTTATGTGGTTATCGATGAATTAATGGATAAAGCTGGTGAAATCATCGCTGCTTATACAAAAGCGGAAGCCAGTCTGGTAACATCCAGTGCTTCAGCGGGAATCTGCATGAGTGTGGCGGGTGTTATTTCCAAAGGCAAGAAATCAGTGATTGAACGGCTTCCGGATGCCAGCGGTATGGCTAATGAGATTTTGCTGATGAAGGGGCATGTCGTTCAATTCGGTGCACCGATTACCTCACTGATCCGCCTTGGCGGCGGTCAGCCTGTTGAGGTCGGCATGGCTAATGATGTCACTGAAACAGATATGATTGAGGCAATCAGCGATAAAACAGCGGCATTGCTTTATGTCAAAAGTCATCACTGCATTCAGAAAGGAATGCTCAGTCTTGAGAAAATGATTGAAATTGCACATGCTCATAATCTGCCGCTGATCATTGATGCGGCAGCTGAAGAAGATATGTGCAAATATGTTGCGATGGGCGCTGATCTTGTTATTTACAGCGGAGCTAAGGCACTTGAAGCGCCAACTTCCGGTTTTGTAACCGGCAAAAAACAGTATATAAATTATGCCAGAAAGCAGTATAATGGTATTGCCAGGCCGATGAAAATCGGTAAGGAAGGAATCATGGGACTGTTAAAGGCAATGGAGCTTTATTTTAATAAAGATCACGCTGCCGAGGTTAAGCTGAATCTTGAAAGTGTTGCTTATCTGAATGAGCAAATCAATCAGATCAAGGGCTTGACGGCGGTACAGGTTCAGGATGAGGCCGGCCGTGAGATTTATCGCTCTCAGGTCAGTGTTGATGAATCAGTGACACATAAGTCAGCCTTGGTAATCGATGCTGAGCTGCGCTCAGGGAATCCGGCGATTCACTGCCGTAAACATTTGCTGAGTATGGGGATCTTATCCTTTGATACCCGGCCTTTGGGTAAGGGTGATAAGGAAATCATCGCTGCGCGTCTAAAAGAAATTGTGGAGGGTTAATATGTCAAATATCAATTATTACAACGATCGTGTATGTCTGAATGTACTGGCAGGTAATTTGGAAAATGCGAAGGAAATCTATGCGGCTGCCGAAAAGCATGTAGTTGTCGGTGTGCTGTCAGCGAATTATCCTGATGTGCCAAGTGCTGTCGAGGATATGAAGAAATACAATGAAGCCCTGGAAGGCAATCTTTCTGTGGGGCTTGGCGGCGGCAACCCGAATCAATGGCGGGCTGTTGCTGAAATCGCTAAGGAAATCAAAGCTAATCATTTTAATCAGGTTTTTTCAGCCGTAGGCTGGACACGGGCGAATGTCGGTGACGACTGCTCACATATCAATGCGCTGGTATCGCCTACGGGCACGCCGGGTTTAGTTAAAATTTCTACCGGACCATTAAGCAAGGATGCTGAGCCGGCATTGGTACCGGTTGCTACAGCCATTGCAATGATTAAGGAAATGGGCGGCAATTCCGTGAAATTCTTCCCAATGGGCGGTTTGAAGTGTAAAGATGAGCTGATTGCGGTAGCGAAGGCATGTGCGGAGGCTGATTTCATTCTTGAGCCAACCGGCGGTATCGATTTGGATAACTTTAGGGAAATCCTTCAGATCATTTTAGATGCTGGGGTCAAGCAGACAATTCCGCATGTTTATACATCAATTATTGATAAGGAAAGCGGCTGCACCCGGATCGAAGATGTAAAAACTTTAATGAGCATTGTGAAAGAACTTGCTTAAATAAATCAAAGAGGCAATTCTGCCTCTTTCTTACTTTAGAAATGAGGGAAACTAATGAATATCTATACAGAGAATGGTTTACATGGTGTTATCAATGCTTCCGGCAGAATGACCAAGCTTGGGGTTTCAACTGTCAGTGAAGAGGTTGGCAAAACATTGGTTGAGGCGGCCGGCAATTATGTAGTGATCGATGAATTGCTTGAATGGGCCGGCAAACGCATCGGCGAGCTGATTGGCTGTGAAGATGCCTGTGTCACTTCCAGTGCCTCCAGCGGCATTGCTTTGAGTGTTGCCTCCCTGATCTGCGGTGATGACCTGCAGAAGGTGCATCGTTTCAGTGAAACTGCAGCGAATACAAAAAAACGTGAAGTCATCTTATTGAAGGGACATAATGTTGATTTTGGTGCGCCTATTGATTCAATGATTGAAATCGGCGGCGGCAAGGTTGTGGAAGTCGGTTATGCCAATGGTTCAAAAATTGAAGACATTACGCATGCCGTTAATGAGAATACGTGTGCGATCTTCTTTGTTAAGAGTCATCACTGTGTTCAAAAGGATATGGTTGATGTGCAGACGGTCATTAAAGCTGCCAATCAGCTCAATATTCCATGTATCGTAGATGCAGCGGCGGAAGAGGATCTGTCTAAGTATGTGCAGATGGGCGCTGATTTTGTCTGCTATTCAGGTGCTAAAGCATTATCCGGACCAACCAGCGGTTTTGTCGCCTGCGCGCACAGCAAAGATGCGGCGAATATGCGGCTTCAATACAAGGGGATCGGCCGGGTTATGAAAATCGGTAAGGAAAATACGATGGGCTTGGTGAAGGCGATTGAAATCTATCAGCGCAATCACGGTTATGTGCCAACGGTTACTTATGAAGATTTAAAAGTATTTACGGAAAGCTGCAATGCCATAAAGGGTATCACAGCTTCAATTATTCAAGATGAAGCGGGACGCGCTATTTATCGCAGTAAGATCAATGTCAATGAGACTGAATACGGCATGAATGCCAAAGCGCTGGTGAAACAGCTGCAGGCTCATGATCCGGCAATCTATACACGTGATTATCAGGCTAATATTGGTTCCATCGCGATTGATCCGCGGCCTTTGAAAAATAAAGGCGAGCTGGATACGATTTTTGAAGTATTAAAGAAATTAGGTAAATAAGTTTGCCCCGGGATTCTTCTCGGGGTATACTGTTTTGGTAAGCAAAGGAGGCAATTTATGGATAATTTTGTATTCTATAACCCAGCTAAAATCATTTTTGGCAAGGATCAGGAAAAAACAGCAGGCGAATGGATCAGAAAATATGATGGACATAAGGTATTACTGCATTACGGCGGCGGTTCAATTAAGAAAAACGGTGTCTATGATACGATTATCGCTTCTTTGAAAGAGAATGATCTGCCCTTCGTCGAGCTTGGCGGTGTGGTGCCGAATCCGCGTTATTCACTGATTCAGGAAGGCATAGCGTTATGTAAGCGTGAAGATGTCGATTTTATTTTGGCTGTAGGCGGCGGCAGTGTCATCGATTCTGCGAAAGGTATCGCGGCAGGTGTAATGCTTAATGAAGATGAAGATTTATGGGAAGATTATTATATGTTTAAACGCGGTCCTGAGAAAGCGCTGCCTTTAGGTACGGTATTAACGATTCCGGCTACTGGTTCGGAAAGTTCGCGCAGTTCGGTAGTAACCAATGAAACAACCCATTTTAAGCGTTCTATGGCCGCTGACTGCATGATCGCCAAGTTTTCGATCATCAATCCTGAGACGCATTATTCACTGCCGCCTTATCAGATTGCCTGCGGCTGTGCTGATATCCTGGCCCATCTGATGGAGCGTTATTTCACACCGACTGAAAATGTTGATTTCACCGATCGGATGCTGGAAGCAAGCATGAAAACCGTGATCAACTATGCACCGCTGGCTATCAAGTATCCAACTGATTATAATATTCGTGCTGAAATAGCCTGGGTGGGAACCATTGCCCATAATGGTTTATTAAATACCGGCCGGCTTGGTGATTGGGCAAGTCATGATCTGGAACATGAATTAGGTGCGATTTATGATATCTATCATGGTGAGGGATTAGCGATTACCTTCCCGGCATGGATGAAATATGTTTATAAGCAGAATCCAAAACGTTTTGTGCAATTTGCTCAGCGGGTATGGGATGTGGAATTTTCAGCTGAACAGGAGGAAAGAATCATTCTTGAAGGCATTCATCGTCTTGAACGCTTCTTTACTGAATTAGGTTTGCCGATTCGCTGTTCACAGCTGCATATCGATAATTCAAGATTTAGAGAAATGGCTCAGAAAATCATGATTAACCGTGATCATGAGGGTGAATTCATGAAGCTTTATGAAGCGGATTGCTATCAGATATACTGTCTGTCTGAATAATCGTACTTTTTTCTAACTATAAAATCTCGTCAACATCATAAAATCTAGTTAAAAATATGGATAATCTATTCAAAATATAGATTATCTTTATTTATTATATGGAAAATTCATAGTTATCAAAGATTTTTGATAATTGGCTCTCTTTAAAAGCAGGGTCTGTAATGGTATACTTGTACTATATGAAAACGCTTTAATAGTGTTTTAGACGGAGGTGTTTATGAGCGAAATAAAGATTGAAGATTTTAGTTCGCCCCAGCATGAAGCGAAGCTGTTTATTCTGAAAAATGATGAGTTGTGTGTTAAAATCACCAACTACGGTGCCGCCATCACAGCGATCTTAATGAAGGACCGTCAGGGGAAGGCTGATGATATCGTTTTAGGCTTTGATGATTTGGACGGTTATCTGAAAGATAAGGGCAATATTTATTACGGTGCAACTGTTGGCCGATGTGCAAACCGCATAGCAAAGGGTAAGTTTACAATCAACGGCATCGATTATCAGGTAGCTGTCAATAACGGTCCTAATCATCTGCATGGCGGTATTGATAATTTTTCATCGAAGTTTTTTGATTATGCAGTTGAAAATGACAGTCTGTGTTTGACCTATGTTTCTAAAGATATGGAAGAGGGATATCCAGGTAATCTGACGTTGAAGGTGATCTACACCTTAAGCGGCTGCCAGCTGAAAATCGTATACCGCGCGATCAGTGATAAGGATACGGTTTGCAACATCACCAATCACACTTATTATAATCTGTGCGGTGAGGGCAGCGGTGATATCGGCGCCCATCTGCTGCAGATTAAGGCAGATCGCTTTGTAGGCTGTGACAGCGATGGTTTGGGTGGTGAAATCCTTGATGTGAGCGGGACCCCCTTCGATTTTAGAATGCCGCATCCAATCGGTGAGCGGCTCTATGATGAGGATATTCAGCTGAAAAATGGCTGCGGCTATGATCATCACTTCATTTTTAATGATGATCACGATCAGGTTCTGCTTCGGGAAGAGCATTCCGGCCGGCAGATCACTTTTTCTTCAACCCAGAACGGTGCGCAGATTTATACAGCTAACTGGTTTAATGAAGAACACGGCAAGGGCGATTCAATTTATAATTACCGCGGTGGTGTGGCAATTGAACCCCAGCAGATGCCGGACGCGATCAATCGTGAGGGTCAGCCTTCACTGTTAAGAGCGAATGAAGAATATTATCAGGAAACAACATGTACATTTGAGGTAAAATAAAATGAAAAAAATCAGCGTGTTAAAAAATGAAATTCTAAATGGAATGCATGATGAACGTTTAAAGGAAATCTATCTTTGTGATGAAACGGGACTGGCAAATCAAAAGCAGCGTTATGTGCAGCTGCTTGAGCGTTATGCGGCTTTATATGGTGATGAAGAAGCGGCTATCTATTCAGCGCCGGGCAGAAGTGAGGTCAGCGGCAATCATACGGATCATCAGTTTGGCAAAGTGCTGGCAGCTTCCATTAATTTGGATGCAATCGCGGTCGTATCAAAGCGCGATGATGTGATTCAAGTTCATTCATCCGGCTTTGAGATTGCCCCGGTGGATCTTAAGGTGCTGGCGGTACAGCCAAATGAGGCTGGCCGATCAGAAAGCTTGATTCGCGGCGTGGCTGCTCGTTTAAAGGCGTTAAACTATCAAATCGGCGGTTTTAATGCGGTCATGACTTCCAATGTTTTAAGCGGTTCAGGTTTATCCTCCTCAGCGGCGTTTGAGGTATTGATGGGAACTATTCTTTCTTATTTATATAATGAGGGGGCTATTGATCCAGTATTGATTGCGCAGACTGCGCAGTATGCGGAGAATAATTATTTTATGAAACCATGTGGTTTAATGGATCAATGTGCATGTTCAGTCGGTGGTTTTATTGCCATTGATTTCTTTGATAATCAGCATCCAATCGTAGAAAAACTAGATTTTGATTTTTCTAAGACGGGTTATAATCTATGCATTACCGACACACGCGGCGATCATGCGAACTTGACCGATGAATATGCGGCTGTGCCGGCGGAAATGAAGGCAGTGGCGAAGGCGATGGGCCATGAAGTGTTAAGTCAGTGTTCTGAGGGTGAATTTTATGCGGCATTGCCTGAATTGCGGAAGCAGCTTGGTGACCGTCCAATTCTGAGAGCGATTCACCTATTTGCGGAAAATAAGCGGGTAGAAGAACTGAAAAAGGCACTGCATGAGGGTGATATTGCTGCCTTTATTGATCTGATTAAGGCCAGCGGCCGCAGCTCAGCGATGTATTTGCAGAATATTTATGCGAATTTTGAGGCAAATAATCAGCCGGTATCGGTGGCGCTTGCGGTTTCTGATCATCTGCTTGAGGGTAAGGGCGCATGGCGTGTTCACGGCGGCGGTTTTGCCGGTACGATTCAGGCCTTTGTAAAGAATGAAGACGTAGAAACATATTATCAAGCGATGGAACATCTGTTTGGTGAAGGCAGCTGTTATATCTTAAAGGTAAGAAATATCGGCGGCTGTCAGGTACTTGATTAAAGCTAAATGATCCTCTTGTCCCAATGACACAAGAAAATGGTATAATAGTCATGCTGATGCGAGTCATTAAGAGGAGGACATCATGAAAAAGTTAGAAAAAGGACTGTTGGCCTTGCTGCTGCTGGCAGGCATGAGCGGCTGTACCAAGAAGGAAGCGCCGAGTCAAGAAACGGTGAAGAATAAAACGAGGGTATGTGTTTCAATCAATCGTGAGGACGCAAAGGCAGAAACCTTGGTTGAGATTGAACTGAAAGCTGCGTTTGCCGAATTGGCTGACACTTTGCCAACAGAATTGAGCTTCTATAATGTCAGCAATGATCAGGCGGCTCAGCATACGGCGGTTGATAAGATGCTGGGTGAAGGCTGTTCGGCAATTCTTTTAGAGCTTGTAGACGCAGCTTCTGCGCAGGCAGTTACTGAAAAGGTTCAGACGTCAAGTATACCCTTGATTTATATTGAAAATGAACCGAGTGAAGATGTTTTAACTGCTTATGCTGGAAAATCAACATATATCGGTGCAGATAAAGAGAAAAATTATGTGCTGCAGGGTGAAATCATCGCTGATTTGGCAAATCATGGAAATATCAACGGTGATGATGTTGTTTCGGCTGTAATACTCTCAGCCAGCGACATCAGTGAAGAAACGCAGAATGCCTTGATGAGTGCCATTGCGGCTAAAGGTGTGCGCACAGAAATACTCGAAGCTGCTATCAGTGAGAATATCCGGGAAAAGGGTAAAGAAGCGGCAGCACGGCTGCTGACACGATATGGCGATATGATCGATGTGTTCTACGCTGAAAATGAAGCCTTGGCCCTTGGTGCCTCTGATGCGATCGAGGCGGCAGGACGTGATAATGGTGTGAACATTTATCTGATCTGCGGTGAAGATGGACAGACGGTTCGTTATTTTATCAACGATGAAAAAATCACTGGTTCTGTATGGGATGATATTGAGGCGCGCGCTCAAGCAGCGGCTGAGAATACAGTGAAAGTGCTTAAAGGTGAAACTTTGGGATTACGTACACTGATTGCCAACAAGAAAACAATGAAAGATCAATAAGAGCGGCAAACTAGTTCGCTCTTTTCATTTACTTGCTTGATTTGCAGCAGTATAATAATTGCAGAAGAAAGGATCAGTCCTATGAAATTAACTATTGTAACAGCTCCGTGCAAAGTCTAAGAATGGATACATTTGCATGGAGGCTTAATTAACGTATCCGAGATGGACTTTGCACTTTATGAAACAATAAAAGGAGCAGAGTCAAATGGAAAATTTAAAACAAAATATACAAAAAATACATTCTTTTATTTTATTATGGAGCAGCCGGTCTTTATCCGGACTTGGCAGCTCAATGAGTAGTTTTGCATTGATTTTATGGTCATATGAACAGCATGGCAGTGCTTTGCTGACTTCGTTTTTATCAATCTGTACGTATGCACCTTATGTAATATTGAGTATTTTTGCGGGTACAATCAGTGATAAATGGAATAAAAAAGTTATCATGCTGATATGTGATGGGATGGCGGCTCTTACAACTGTCGCCGTTTTGATTTTATTTAAAATGAATCAATTGGAAATTTGGCATTTATATGCTGTTAATATTATTAATGGGATAATGAATTCATTGCAGCAGCCGGCCAGTGATGTGACGATTACTTTGCTGACACCGAAGGAGATGTTTCAGCAGGTCAGCAGTCTACGCAGTTTATCTAACTCATTGAATACGATTTTAGTTCCGATCATAGCTTCAAGTCTTTATTCGCTGCTGGGGATGAAAGCAGTACTTTTTTTTGATTTATCTACTTTTGCTTTGGCATGGATCGTTTTGATTTTCTTTATTCAAATTCCGGCCGTCAGCAGTAATAAATCTAATTTAGATGAATCATTTTGGGAGAATACACAACAAGGTTTGAATTATTTACTTGAACATCGAGGTATTCTTGATCTGATCCTTTTTCTGGCGATGATCAATTTGAGTGCTTCCATGTATCAGGCGGCTTTGCCGGCATTGCTGCTGTCAAAAAGTAATGGCGGGAATACTGTGCTGGGATTAGTGAATGCTTGCAGCGGATTAGCCAACCTTGCCGGCAGTGTGTACCTTTTATTCAGCAAACCGCCTAAAAGCCGGATACGCACAATATTCAATGCATTGTTGTTTTCAATGATGAGTGAAAATGTAATTTTAGCGTTGGGAAATCAGCCATGGATGTGGTGTATTGGCGCAGTCTTAGGATGGCTTTTTATTCCGCTAATGAATACCGATCTGGATGTAATTCTGCGTACTGCAATACCAGTTGAGATACAGGGGCGTGTCTATGCAGCCCGCAATACACTGCAATTTTTTACGATTCCGCTTGGTTATTTTATAGGCGGTTATTTAGTAGATATAATTTTTGAACCTTTAATGGCTGAACAGGGAACGGATAGTATACTTACCGCCCTTTTTGGTATCGGTAAAGGCAGCGGTGCAGCTATGCTATTTATGCTGATAGCGATTCTCGGCATCCTTACATGTTTAATTTTCAGAGCAGATAAGCACATCTGGAGACTGGAGAATAATGATCATTAATAATTGCAGCGTTTAAAAGAAAACTAGAAAAACAATCAGGTTCGATACGTGTTTGATCTTCCTGATTGTTTTATTTATATTGAGAAATAAATAATCGACGATTAGGTTTGATCGTGCGGGAGATATAGTAATGCTTTAAGTGTGTAAACATTGTTTGACCGAATTTACACAGCTCAAGTTTACATAGTTCTTAATATGGAATTTTAGGTACACTTAAATTACTTTCGTATTGATTTATTTCTTTCATAAAAGAAAAGCCGTCACACGATTTTCTGATATAGATTGAGGCTGTTAATATATAAATATATAAAAATACAGAACCGTCTTAATAAGTATACTTTATGAGACGGTCCTATTTTCTTCATTATATGGTTATTCTGGCTGATTGTAAATAAAAATCAGCTGCTTTTATATTGTTTTTGAACGTTTTTCAACGTATTTTATGTGTCTCATAAAGTATACGATGTGCCACACAAAAAGTGAGGAATGCGTACTAAGAAAAGCGTAAGCGGAGAAAGAGGGAAGTGCATGAAAATGATTAATAAACTGCTAAAAGTGATATTATGTTTAGGGTTATTGTCAATAAGAACAAATATGGTTCATGCAGAGGATTTGATATCTGCCACTCCTGCTGATGGATCACAACTGACAGATTGGGATTATACAGTAAATAGTGACAGAATTTATCTCCATCAATATGTTGGAGACAATGCTGAGATAGTAATTCCCGGTGAATTCACGGGTCATGAAGGAAAAAGTGTATATTTAGCACCTAATGAAACTGATAGTGCTATCGTCTCTTCTTTTTTTAAACATCCTAACGGGATTAATAAGATAACGATTGGCAGTACGGATAAAAAAGTATACGTTGAAGGGGGATATGGAACAAGTCTATTCGCTGGTCTTCATGCCCTTACTGAAATTCAATTTAACGGTTTTGATACCTCCCAAGCAACAGATATGAGCTTAATGTTTTATGAATGTTCAGAATTAGTAGACATAGATTTAAGTGGCTTTGATACCTCACAGGTCACAACTATGAGTTTTATGTTTGCTTTCAGTACAAAATTAACTGATTTAGACCTGAGCAGTTTTGATACCTCACAGGTTACAACTATGAGTGCCATGTTTTATAACTGCAAAGCATTAATCAACTTAAATTTAAGCCATTTTGATACCTCACAGGTCACAACTATGAGTTCAATGTTTGAAAGGTGTACAGAGTTAATTGATTTAGACTTAAGCCATTTTGATACAACTAAGGTTACAACTATGCGTAGTATGTTTGGAAGTTGTATAAGTTTAAAAAACTTAAATTTGAGCGGATTCAATACTTCTCAGGTTACAGATATGGATTCCATGTTTTACGGATGTTCAAAGCTGACTGGCATAGATGTAAGTAGTTTTGATACCTCACAGGTTCAGCTTATAGGTTATATGTTTTACGACTGTTCAGAGCTAACTGGCGTAGATTTAAGTGGCTTTGATACCTCACAGGTTACGGATATGAGATATATGTTTTATAACTGTTCAGAATTAGATTATTTAGACCTAAGCGGTTTCGACACCTCTCAGGTTACAACTATGAGTGGTATGTTTAAAGACTGCTCAGGATTCTCCGACTTAGACTTAAGCGGTTTCGATACCTTACGGGTCATAGAAATTTATGACATGTTTAAAAACTGTTCAAAATTACGCACATTGAATCTTGCCAGTTTTGATTTCAGGAATGTGAGAAATTTTGGCGATTTTGTTGAAGGCACAACTGCTCTCACTGCTTTGCTGTATAATCCTGATAAAGTGGGAAATTTGAGTAGTTCACTAAGTGGATTCAAGGTCACAGATTTTTCCGCAGTCAATTTCAATGCAAATGGCGGTAAATTTACTGATAATACGGAAACAAAGGAACAGCGGATAAGTGTCGCATATAAGGGGGATAAGCCAGTAAGTTTTAAGATACCCAATGAAAGCTTGGCAGATCTTTATACGCCCGTAAAGAGCGGCTGTAGCTTCACAAACTGGTGTATCGATAAAGAATGTAAGTATGTCTTTGACTTAAATAGCAGTACGACGTATCAGACTGATGGCTCATCAACGATCACTTTATATGCCGGTTATAAAGTAATTCCAGCATCAAATTCCTCTTCTGTATTCAGAACTTATCGTCTGAGTATAAATCAAAATGAGTATGTGACAGGCAGTAAGCTGGATTTGATTATCACGACGAATGGACCATTAAAGCGTTTAAATCGTGTACAGATGGATCATGAAATATTAAGTAAGACTGACTATGTCCTTGATGTTGAAAAAGGAACAATTACTCTGAAAGCAGCATACCTAGATGCTTTAGATGAGGGAGAACACACATTTAATCTGCGCTTCAGCACGGGCAGCGGTACAATTACCTTGTCTGTTGCCAAGGGTATAGTAAAAGGATGGGTATCCTTAGAAAGTGGCAACTGGGAATACTTTCAAGAGGATGGCACACGAGCAACACGCTGGGTAGCCAGCTACAGTGACTGGTATTATGTAAAAGAGGGTGTAATGCTGAGGAATACATGGATAGCTAAGGATGGCCAAGGTGATATTTGGTATTATGTGGGGGATGATGGTGCAATGCTTAAGGATACGATGATTAACGGCTATAAAATCGATAGTAGGGGTATATGGAGTAGATAATTAGCGGGATTGAATGCTGTGAATTGTCCTTTTAAGTATTGAAAATTAAGTAGCAGTTCACTTTAAGTGATATGTTATTAATCAATTTATATCCTTTTGAGACACTTAATTTGGCTTAAGCTATCAAGCTTAGCTGCTGCAATAAATGAATTAGCTGATCTTACTCATGAACTGATGTTTAAAAATCCTTATCCGACATTGACGAAAAGGGTTAAAACTGCTATTATAGTTGAGTAATGGCAATGAATTAGAGTAGTAACAGACGGAAATTTTCAAGAGAGCTGATGGTTGGTGTGAATCGGTAAACGGAATTCTGTGAACTCGCTAAGGAGCCTTGGCTGATCCGGCGTTATCGGATAAATGAGGGCATGTCTTAAAGGCATGAACTAAGGTGGTACCGCGTAATTTAACGTCCTTAGAACAGGGCGTTTTTTTATTGGAAAGGAAGGAAAATAAAATGGGATTTAACCACAAGGAAATTGAAAAGAAGTGGCAGAAGTATTGGCTTGAAAATAAGACTTTTGCCTGTGATACATATGATTTCAGCAAGCCGAAATACTATGTGCTGGATATGTTTCCGTATCCAAGCGGCAATGGTCTGCATGTAGGACATCCGGAGGGTTATACAGCGACCGATATCATTGCCCGTATGAAACGTATGCAGGGTTACAATGTTCTGCATCCGATGGGATGGGATGCTTTTGGTCTGCCGGCTGAACAGTTTGCTATCAATACCGGTCATCATCCTGCAGATTTTACCAAAAAGAATATCGATCACTTCCGTGAGCAGATTCAAAGCCTCGGTTTTTCTTATGACTGGGACCGTGAAATATCAACAACGGATTCTGATTACTACAAATGGACACAATGGATTTTTACTAAGCTATATGAAAAAGGCTTAGCTTATGTTGATGAAATTCCTGTAAACTGGTGCCCTGAATTAGGGACGGTGTTGGCTAATGAGGAGGTCATCGATGGTAAGAGTGAACGCGGCGGCTTCCCGGTATATCGCCGGCCGATGCGTCAATGGGTATTGAAGATAACGGAATATGCGGAACGTCTGCTTGAGGATCTTGATCTTTGCGATTGGCCGCAGTCGACCAAAGAGATGCAGATCAATTGGATCGGTAAATCAACCGGTGCAAATGTAGTCTTTAAAATCAAAGATACAGATAAAGAATTTACAGTCTTCACAACTCGCTGTGATACTTTGTTTGGAGCTACTTATTGTGTGCTTTCACCAGAGCATCCTTATGTCGATGAAATTACCAGTGCTGAACAAAAAGCGGAAATTGACGCTTATAAGAAAGCCTGCGCGACGAAATCAGATTTAGAACGTACAGAGTTAAATAAAGAAAAAACCGGTGTATTTACCGGTGCTTATGCGATTAATCCGGTTAATGGCAAAGAAGTGCCAATCTGGATTTCGGATTATGTATTGGCAAGCTATGGAACTGGGGCAATCATGGCGGTTCCGGCTCATGATACGCGTGACTATGAATTTGCCAAGAAATTTGGCCTGGATATTATTCCAGTGCTTGAGGGCGGCAATATTGAGGCAGAGGCATGGACAGAAGACGGCCTGCATATCAATTCTGAATTTTTAAATGGCATGAATAAGGAAGATGCGATCAATACAATGCTGAAATGGCTTGAGGAGCATCATTGCGGCAATGCCAAAACAACCTATAAATTACGTGACTGGCTGTTTTCACGTCAGCGTTATTGGGGCGAGCCAATCCCTATCGTATTAATGGAAGACGGCACAAAGCGCACGGTTGATATCAGTGAGCTGCCGCTGGAATTGCCGGAAACAACAAACTTTAAACCGAATGAAAGCGGCGAATCACCGTTAAGTCACTGTGAAGATTGGCTGAATGTTGAAATTGACGGTGTAAAAGGCAAACGTGAAACAAATACGATGCCGCAGTGGGCCGGCAGCTGCTGGTACTATCTGCGTTATATCGATCCGAAGAATAATGATGCTTTGGCTGATCCGAAGCTGCTGGAGCATTGGCTGCCGGTAGATCTGTATGTCGGCGGTGCTGAGCATGCGGTTCTGCATCTGCTTTATGCCCGTTTCTGGCACAAGGTGCTTTATGACTGCGGTGCAGTGCCAACTAAGGAACCATTCCAAAAATTGTTCCATCAGGGGATGATTCTTGGTGAAAACAATGAGAAAATGTCTAAATCAAGAGGTAACGTTATTAATCCTGATGAAATAGTTGAAGCATTAGGAGCCGACTCACTGCGTGTTTATGAAATGTTTATGGGACCTTTAGAAGCGGCGCTGCCTTGGAGTACAAAGGGACTCGACGGTGCCCGTAAATGGCTGGATCGTGTTTATCGTCTTTATACTGAATCAAATAAGATTGTGGATACGAATGACGGCAGTCTGGACAAGGTCTACCATGCGACTGTTAAAAAGGTAACAAATGATATTGAAACATTGAATTTGAATACAGCTATCTCTCAGATGATGATCTTTATCAATGAGTGTTATAAAGCAGAAACGATTTATCGTGAATATGCTGAAGGCTTTGTGAAAATGTTTGCCTGCTTTGCACCGCATCTTGGTGAAGAATTATGGCAGTATTTGGGACATGAAGGAACCATTGCTTATGTGGCTTGGCCTGTCTATGATGAAAGTAAGCTGATTGAAGATGTGATTGAAATCGTCGTTCAGGTTAATGGCAAAATGCGTGGTAAATTCAGCTGTTCGGCTGATGCTGATGAAGCGTACATCAAACAGGAAGCGCTGAAATTAAGACCCGTACTTGCTCAGATTGAGGGTAAGGAAGTCAGAAAGATTATTGTAATCAAGGGTAAAGTTGTTAATATTGTAGCTTAATATAAAAGCGAGAATTCTTTATCATCATTTGTGATGAAGGTTCTCGCTTTTACTTTATTTATTTGTCAGTCTGATCATGATACACTGCGACGGGGCAAACAGACGGATATCAAAATCGGTTGTCCCTAAACCATTGCCGACAATGATGACTGTATTATTCACCGTTGTAGTACCATGGGTATATTTTCTGGCACCCTCCTTGCGGAACAGCGGTCCAAACATCGGCAAAGCGATCTGACCGCCGTGAGAGTGGCCGGCAACCACCAGATCAATATTGTTTAACGGCAGACTGCTTGCAAGGTCAGGCGCATGTGTCAGTACAATCGTAAAGTTATTTGTATCGATGTTTTCCATCGCCTTATTGATGTCTGGTTTGCCGCCAATCTGTGAATCAATTCCAATCAGATTGATTGAATGGGTGGAATCTTTGTGTAACAGCACACTGGCATTGTTTAATAATTCAAAATCCGCATAATAGAAGATATTCTGCATACTTTCCTCTAATTGCTTTGAAGCATGGTCGCTTTCACCAAGCACCGCAAATTTACCGTAAGGCGCTTCTAATGTCTTAAGCAGCTGAATTAATTCTTCACGAACGGCATCATTTACTGGTATCTGATCTGGTTTATCAAATAAATCACCGGCAAATAAGATGATGTCGGGACTGGCTTGATTGATTTTTTCAATCATGGCACTCAGCCGTTCTTTATCCATGAAGGAATTATAATGAATGTCTGAAATCAGCGCAATTTTTAGATTGTTGCATTCATCAGGTATTTTATTGGAAATTACTGTCTGATTGACGATATTCACACGCTTTACGGAAACAAACGTACCATAGAAGATCATTCCGGCAAAGACACAAGCCGCAATCAGCATAATAGATAAAATTTTTATAATTTTTTTCAAGTTGATCATCCTCATTCCTGTCTATTTTAACATAACCGCATGGATATTAAAAGTTGTAAATCAAGGTATGAGTGTGCTACACTAGAAGATGCGAAAAGAGGGATTTTTATGAATGCGAATGAACGCCGTCAGAAAATAATTGAATGCCTGAAACATAACCATCAGGCTGTCAGCGCGTCTTCTCTTGCCGGTCAGCTTGATGTCAGCCGCCAGATCATCGTGGGTGATATAGCACTGCTTCGAGCTGAGGGAATCAAGATTGAAGCGACACCAAGAGGCTATCGAATGGAAGTTATCGCTGAAAGGCCCCGCCGCTGTTTTGCCTGTGTGCATGAAATTGATGATATGGCAGAGGAGCTGTACTGCATCGTTGATAATGGCGGTTATGTGGTAGATGTGATTGTGGAACATCCGATTTACGGGCAGATTATAGGTTCGCTGAGACTTGCTTCACGTTGTGACGTTGATCAATTCATGCAGAAGGTAAGGGAAGCGAAGGCGAGTATTCTGTCACAGCTGACAGGCGGAATTCATCTTCATACTGTTGAAGCTGAGGATGCGGCATGCTTTGAAAGAATTGAGGCGGCACTTGCCGAGCAGGGGTATTTAGTAAGAAAAGAACATTGACTTTCATTACTGGAAGTGTATAATATTAGTCATGTCATGTGTCAAGACACATTGACGTGACTTTTTTTGAAAAGGGGATCTATATGAAACAAATGAGGAAATATATCGATCGATATCTGATTCAGGCAATGTCTTCAATGGCACTTGGTTTATTCAGTTCATTGATTATTGGCTTGATCTTGTCACAGCTTGCGAAAATTAATTTCTTAAGCTTTCTGCAGCCGTTCGCGGATGTTGCGAATGCTTCTTCACCGGTCATTGGTTCAGCGATTGGCGTCGCGATTGCTTATGGGCTGAAAGTAAAGCCACTGGTATTATTTTCAATGTGTATTGCCGGTGCTTTTGGTTATACGGCAGGCGGACCGGTAGGGGCATATGTAGCAGCGGTCATCGGCAGTGAGTTCGGTATGCTTGCGGCGGGCAAAACCAGTGTCGATATTATTGTTACACCGATTGTCAGCATTGTATCAGGCTGTCTGGCTGGTCAGCTGATTGGCCCGGCGGTATCTGCATTAATGGCTTCATTAGGAACGATTATTAATAATGCAACACTGATGTCTCCGATTCCAATGGGAATATTGATTGCGGTCGTAGTTGGGATGGTTTTGACAGCACCGATCTCTTCAGCGGCTTTATGTATTATGTTAGGACTTGATGGATTGGCTGCCGGTGCGGCGGTGGTTGGCTGCAGTGCGCAAATGATTGGCTTCGCGGTGATGAGCTATAAGGAAAACGGCTTCGGCGGATTTATTTCCGTAGGCATCGGAACCAGTATGCTTCAATTTGCCAATATAATTCGCCATCCGCAGATTTGGATTGCGCCAACGCTGACGTCAGCTATTCTTGGCCCGATATCTACAGCGGTTTTGAAAATGAGTAATACAGCGGTGGGCGCTGGAATGGGAACCAGTGGGTTAGTCGGCCAATTTTCAGCCTTTGCGGCAGTGCCTGATGGCGGAATAGCTTTGTTGATTCAAGTCGTGCTGATGCATTTCATACTGCCGGCGATACTGACGCTGATCATTCATGAAATTACGATCAAGCTCGGTTGGGTAAAATCAGAGTATTTAAAACTTGAAGCCTTATAGAAGCGTCTGTTTAAGCAGTGATTAGAAGTACAATAAAACTTCGTTTTAGAATTAAGACGAGGTTTTTTTATAGTCTGATATATTTTGCTAATACACAAATTAAATTACAAGGATCATTATAACTGTCTCCAGCTACACTGCTGAATATTGAATGTTTCTACACCCAACGCTTTTTAGATTATTATTTAATTCATTAGTATAAAAGTATATTCCCAAACATTATAATAGGAAAATTCATTTTTGCGGCAACTATCTATTGATTTATAAATGTTTCATCTCCATCACGATAAAAAATATGTAATAATAAATAATGATTTTTATGCCAAAATCCATTTTCACATATTTCTCAATCTTCCTTCTTTTTCTCTGTCATACTTTAATGGAGTAAAAAAAGATTCCGTCAGGAAGAAGTGAATTTTTCACATCAACGGTAAGTTACTTTCTTCTTCATTGGATAAAACAGCGAGGAAAGAATGGTCAGAAACTAATGGATTGCTGTTGGATCGATGAATATGGTATTTATTGGAGTCCGATATATACACTAGGAAATGATTAATTAATATAAAGCGATGGTCAATGAAAGCCATCGTTTTTCTTTTAAAAAAGCCAGCCTATTTTTGCGGCTGACTTTCTGTATGTTTAACTTTTTTAATTGGCTGATGCTGAGCCTTAGCGGTACGCATCTGGGCCATTTGCGCCATCGCTTCCTTTGAATTCAGAATTACCGGAATAACAATTGGATTGCGGTGCGTCTTGTTATAGAGGAAGGGCTCTAAGGATGAGCGAATCGTATTTTTAATTTCCCCAAAGGTTGTTTTAGTTGCCATGCGTTCACGCAGTGCCGTATAGACAACGTTCTCTGCTTCTTTTAATAAAGTCTGCGAATCCTTAATGAAGACAAAACCTCTTGATACAATGACTGGACGGCACATGATCTTGTTCACTCTTGAATCAATGCAGACAATGACTGAAACCAATCCATTATCCGCCAAGATTTTACGATCCTTTAATACCGCTGTTGATACGCCTGAAATATCATTGCCGTCAACATAGATGTCATCGGCCTGAATACGGATGCTTGACTGATATACCTGCTCATTTCTAAGCAGCAATACATCACCATTGGCACAAGTAAAGATATTTTCTTTAGGAATTCCAGTTTCAATCGCTGTATCCATATGCTGTTTCAGCATTTTATATTCACCATGCACCGGCATGAAGAATTTTGGTTTAATCAGCTGAAGCATCAGCTTCTGTTCCTCTTGTGAGGCATGCCCGGTCGTATGCAGGTTATTTAAGATTGAATTTGTCAGTACATTTGCACCGGCTCTGAAGAGCTTATTAACAACCTGATTTACACTGGCACCATTACCGGGAATCGGACTTGATGAGAAGACAACTGTATCGCCGGGAATCAATTTAATATAGCGGTGAGTTCCTTGCGCAATGCGGCTCAAGGCAGCCAACGGCTCACCCTGACTGCCAGTACATACGATACATACCTTATCTGCCGGCATCCGGTTTAATTGCTCAGGATTTAAAAAACTGCTTTCTGAAATATTGATCGTACCGAGCTTGCGTCCGATGGTTACAATATTCTCCATAGAACGGCCGAAGATGCAGACCTTACGTCCGCAGGCTACAGCAGATTCAAGAATCTGCTGAACACGATGAACGTTGCTCGCAAATGTAGCAACAATCAAACGTCCTTGGGTTTTACGGGTAATTTCTAAAATTGCCTTTGAAACAACCTTTTCTGAAATAGAGAAGTCCTCAACGCCAGAGTTAGTTGAATCACTCATCAGCAGAGTAACATTACTTGCTCCCAGATAAGCCATTTTCTGATAATCGGCGTTGGTACCTACAGGTGTTAAGTCAAACTTAAAGTCACCGGTGGTTACAATACGTCCATTTGGCGTATTAATAACAACTCCCAATGAATCAGGAATTGAGTGAGTCGTATTAAAGAAACCGCAGCGGAAATGCTTAGTCACTACGGAGCTGTCCTCATTGATCTCACGAATCTTTACCTGCTTCAGCATTTTTCTTTCTTCAAGTTTACGGTTGATCAATGATACGGCAAAACGGCTCGCATAAATACAATCGATATCTACCGATTTCAGCAAGAACGGAATACCGCCGATATGATCCTCATGTCCGTGTGTAATAATTAACGTTTTTTTCTTTTGCTTATTTCTGACTAAATAATTATAATCAGGGATTACATAATCTACACCCAGAAGATTTTCCTCAGGAAAACGAACACCCGCATCGATAATCACGATGTCATCCTCGTGTTCAATACAATACATATTTTTGCCGACTTCGCCCAAGCCACCTAGCGCATACACTAAGGTGTCATTTTTTTTCGGGGCCAGTTTATTATATGGTGTTGATTGTTTTTCTGGTACTCTTCGAGGTGTCTTTGTTTGCTTCTTATCCATTATAGTTAAACTCCTTTCAAAACAAAAAGACACTCTTTGCTTTTATTATTATAACATAGATTCATGAAAATAAAACTGAATTAACCAAAAAAAGACCGCTTAACTTTATAAGCAGTCTTAAATATTCTATTCAATTACTTCTGCGTCTTCAATTTCCTGCCAAGGATTTTCCTGATTAATTCGATCATAGAAGAGGATGCCTTCAAAATGATCCATTTCATGCTGAAGCACGATTGCCGCGTATCCGCTGGCTCTTAGTTCAATCTCCTGATCCTGTAAAACATCATAGGCACGAACCTTGATGCGGGCATGACGAGGTACATAACCTTCATGAACTTCTTCAACTGAAAGACAGCCTTCACCGCCCTTTAAATAAGAATCCTGTACGGAATGAGAAACAATTCTCGGATTCACAAGGCAGAAAACCTCATCCTCATCTTCTTCATAGGGAATGACGATACTTAAGATACGTTTATGCACCCCTACTTGAACAGCGGCAATGCCGACAGCAGGCCGCAATCCTTCCTTTTCACTGATTTCAGGGTCCTGGGACCGTTTTACATATTCAACAAGCGCCAGTGCCAGTTCACGATCTTCATCACTCAGCGGCAGCTGTACTTTTTCACTTTTTTGTCTGACAGAAGGATCAGTATCCTTCACAATGTCTTTTGCTTCTAATCTCATTTTATCCCTGCTTTCTTCCATATTATTTTACGTTATAATTAAAAATGACGCAAGTATTACCGCTTGTATAATCGGATTTATTCAGCCTGATTATGGTTTATATGCTTCTTATCCAATGATTTATGATGCTTTTTGCTTGGTTGCTTTATAAGCTTAAATTGTGTAAAATGGATACGGAGGCGATTACGTGAATTTTATGAGAATGCGTCTTACATTTAAGATGCCTAAAAAATATGATCTTTTCATTCATATCAGTGTTATCGCCTTAATCGTAATAGGCACGCTGATGATAACATCAACCAGTGTCGGTGAAACATATAATAATGATACAGTCGTTATCAAAACTTTTATTAAACAGTTGGGATTTGTGATCTTAAGCTATCTTGCCATGGTATTTATGGCCAATAACTTTACAATGTCAAGAGCAAAGTGGTGGTCGCAGACGATCGGTGTTTTATTGCTTGGGATGCTGCTTGCTTGTTTGATGTTTGATCCCAGCGGCGGTTCACGGGCGTGGCTGCGTCTGTCATTGCCGATGATCGGTGAGGTTACGCTGCAGCCTTCGGAGTTTTTTAAAACTTTCATGATCGTTTTAATGGCAGTGACCGTGGAAACTACACGGCGTAAGGAAAATTATTCTTGCTGGACAATTATTAAAGTACCGGTTATTTTTATGCTTTTAGGTGTATTTTTTATCGGCTTGCAGAATGATGCCGGTTCAATCATGGTATTAACGGTAATCTGCGGCGTCTGTTTTTTGATACCGACGCACAAAAGTCTGCGCAAGCTTCAGCATATTCTGATGGTGCTGATCTTAATCGGCGGCATCGCATCCTTGTTTCTGCTGACCCCAGCAGGCTTAAAGGTTGTATCTAAACTGCCTTTTCTGCAGGAGCATCAGCTGAGCCGCTTTATTATTGCGGACAATCCATTCAGCGATCCTTTTGTGGATGGTTATCAGCTGATCAATTCACTCTATGCTTTTGCGACAGGCAAATGGACAGGACTTGGTTTGGGGCAGTCAATTCAGAAGATGCTGTATCTGCCGGAAGCAAAAACAGATTATATTCTGGCTATAACCGTTGAAGAATTAGGTATCGGCGGTTTCCTGTATATTTTATTCTTTTATGTAATTATCATGTACCGTTTATTTTATTATGCATTTAAAGCTAAAAGTGAAGGTTATAAAATTTTGCTTGTTGGTACGGCAGTTTATATGTTTGTGCATTTCCTATTTAATGTCGGCGGTGTTACCGGTCTGCTGCCATTAACCGGTGTACCGCTGCTCTTTATTTCGTCAGGTTCAAGCAGTCTGCTTTCAATCTGCTGTGCGGTGGGCATTTCACAGGCCGTCATAGCAAAAATGCGCAATGGCAATTAAGCTGCTGCGCATTCATGCTAACGGATAAGAAGGAAAGTGAGATAGTATAATCTATGCTGGGAGGGGAGTATTTATGCGTGTAGTTGCAGGAACACTGCGTTCAAGAAAAATAGAGGCGGTGGAGGGAATGGATACCCGGCCAACGGCTGATAAAGTTAAAGAAGCTGTATTTTCACGGATTGGGCCATATTTTCAGGGCGGTGAAATGCTTGATGTATACAGCGGCAGCGGTAATATCGGCATTGAGGCAATTTCCCGCGGGATGGATCACGCTTGGCTGAATGATATGAGTTCGGCGGCAGTCAAAACGATTAAGCGCAATGTTGTGAATTTAAAAATTGAAGAACAGACGAAGATCAGTCAGCTGTCGGCAGAGGAGCTGCTGAAGGCATGCGCGCAAGCCGGCCGACAGTTTGATCTGATCTATCTTGATCCGCCTTATGCTAAGCAGCAAAATGAAGCACTGATTAATCAGATATGTGCTTTGTCATTAATGAAGCCTGATGGTTTAATCGTTATTGAAAGCCGCAAAGAAGATGAATTTGCAGAGCAGATCAGTGACATGCAGCTTGAAAAAATGGCATGTTACGGCATAACTAAAATAAGCTATTATCGAAGGGAAACAGCAAAATGAATCGAAAAGCAGTATATCCGGGAACATTTGATCCCATGACGCGCGGGCATTTGAATATTATTGAAAGAGCCAGCGCGATGTATGATGAAGTCATTGTACTGATTATGTATAATGGTGTTAAGAAATGTACGTTCACCGAGCATGAACGCAAGGAAATGATTGAAAGAGAAACTACGCATTTAAACAATGTAAAGGTTCATATCGGTCAGGGACTGACGGTTCATACAGCTTCGGCATTAGGTGCTGAAGTGATGATTCGCGGTATTCGTGCAACCAGCGATTATGAATATGAATTGCAGATTGCGACCGCGAATATGATGCTTGATCCTAAAGTAGAAACAGTCTTTTTAATGAGCCGACCGGAGTATTCTTTTGTATCCTCTACCACGGTTAAGGAGATTGCGATGTTTCATGGTGAGCTCAGCAATTTTGTTACCCCTTATGTCAGACAATGTCTGATGCAGAAATATCAATAGGAGAATCTATGAATTACGATAAATTATTATTTGACGCTGATGCGACGCTTTATGATTTTAAGGCGGCTGAAAAGCAGGCTTTTATGCTGACTATGGAAAATCATGGCTTTGATTGTTCATTGCACAGCTATGAGCTTTATTCTAAAATTAATGATGATATGTGGAAACGGCTGGAACGCAAAGAGATAGGGAAGGCTGAATTGCGGGTTCAACGCTTTGCGTCATATGCTGCCGCAACTCACCAGCAGATGGATGCCGAACAGATCAGTATGGAATATACAAATAATCTGGCTGAAATGGGCATCTTGTTTGATGATGCGATGGCTGTGATCCAAACGGTTTCTCAAAAGATTGAATGCTCGATTGCCAGTAACGGCATTGGGTATGTGCAGCGCCGGCGGTTTGCAAAATCAGGGATTGAACCTTATTTTAAACATTTGTTTATCTCAGAGGAGCTGCAGGCAGAAAAGCCGGACCCTAAGTTCTTTAAGCGCGTTGAAAAGGTTTTGGAAATTCATGATCCAAAACGAATTTTATTTGTTGGTGATTCCTTGAGTGCAGATATTAAGGGCGGTGTGACGGCCGGTTGGACAACAGTCTGGTATAATCCTGATCATCAGGAGAATCTGAGTGGATATCAGCCGGACTATGAGATTGACAGACTTTCTCAAGTCATTGATTTATTAAATTAAACCAAGGGTTAACCGTTTCATCACTGTTAACCTTTTTAAATGAAATCCCTGCATTTTAGCGCAGGGATTGATTAATAATTTCTTAAAAACAGATTATCCAAATATTTTAATCCGGTCTTTGTCTTGAAATAACGTTCACGATGATCAACGATCGTCTCATAGGAATAGCTCTTTTCAAACATGTTAACAAGCAGATCCGCTTCGACAAGAATTTGCAGGTCGATGTCATTGATGCGGTCATATGTGTGATGATGGGCGATTAAGTAGCAGACACGGTCAATGAAATCAGTTTCATAATCACGGTTTTTTAAGATTTTTTTAGCGATTGCCGGACCTTCGATTTCCTGGAAAGTACCGGCTGTACTATTATATTTGTTGATACTTTCTTTAACACCGATATCGTGAAGCACAGCCGCTGCTTCAATGATTTGCAGAGTTTCTGCATTGACGTTTTCGTTTTCCGCAATCGCCAGTGCAAAGCTGTATACTTTCATTGCGTGGTTGATCCGCCGCTGACTTTCTCTTTCATAAAGTATCATATCTTCTATTAATAGTCCGATTTTATGTTTCATGAAAATATCCTCCTTTTTCATTACCTTAATTATACCATCTTAAGGATGAAAAGACATCTTTTTGAATGGTCTTTTCAATGACAGTGAAGCGGCTGTCTGATATAATGGTAAAGAAAATGGAGGACTCATTATGAGATTATTAATAGCATCGGATATTCATGGCTGCGCCAAGACGTGTCAGCATTTGCTAGAGCGCTTTGAAGAATTACAGGCAGATCAGCTGCTTTTACTAGGAGATATACTTTATCATGGCCCGCGCAATGAACTGCCTGATGGTTATGATCCAAAATCAACCGCTCAGCTGCTGAATGCATATAAAGATAAAATCATCGCAGTGAGAGGAAATTGTGACGGCGAAGTCGATCAGATGGTGCTGGCTTTTCCTATAACCGCTGATTATAACGTGCTTTTAATGGACGGGTACCGCATCTTTGCCAGTCACGGACATGTTTATTCACCGGATCATATGCCGGCATTAAAAATGGGTGACTGCTTTCTGTTTGGCCATATTCATATTCCAACAATTAAAAAGGATCATGGCATCATGCTTTTAAATCCGGGTTCAATTACGCTGCCTAAAGGCGGCTGTCCCGCTTCTTATGCGGTTTTGGAAAATGATGTCTTTACAATCTATACAATGAGTGATGAAATTTTTGATCAAGTTACCCTTAAATAAAGGTACAGAAAGTTTGTTTTGTGATATAATTGTTTGGGAAATGAGGTGGATAGATGCATTATTTAGTTGGACAGGTTGTAGAAGGTGTAATCACCGGCATCCAGCCCTATGGTGCTTTTGTTTATCTGGACTCAGATCATAAAGGTCTGATTCATATCTCAGAAATATCGAGGGGATATGTTAAGGACGTGACGAAATTTCTGACGGTGGGCGAAAAAGTCCGGGTCAAAGTCATTGATATTGATACGTCAACGAATCAGTGTAAATTGTCGCTGAAGGCAGTGAACCGCAATATGGCTCGTCAGAAGCAGAAAGTACACCGTGTACAAAAGGTGCCGAAAATGGTGATCGGCTTTCAAGTATTAGCTGATCATTTGGATGAATGGATTGAAAATCAGATCAAGCGGGAGGAAAAATGATGATCAAGTTAGAAACTAAAAACGCATTTTTAAATGAGAATTTCGCAGATTATCAAGACAGCGTAACGCATTGTCATGAGCTGCTGATGACTAAAAAAGGCAAAGGGAATGATTATACCGGTTGGGTAGAATGGCCTTTTGACTATGATAAAGAGGAATTTGCCCGTATTTTAGATGCGGCTGAGCGAATCCGCAATCACTGTGATGTATTCTTGGTATGCGGTATCGGCGGTTCATACTTAGGGGCCCGGGCGGTAATCGAAATGGTGAATGGGCTGTATGCTCAGAAAAAACCAGAAATTATCTTTATCGGTAATACCTTCTCATCAACGTATATCGCTCAGGTTTTAGATTATATTAAGGATAAGGAAGTATGTCTGAATGTTATTTCTAAGTCTGGCACAACAACTGAAACAGCGTTGGCATTCCGTTTGTTTAAACAGGCTTTAGAAGCTAAATATGGTGTTGAAGAAGCTGCTAAACGTATCTTTGCGACCACTGACCGCAACCGTGGTACATTGAAATCATTAGCTGATAAGGCTGGTTATGAAGTTTTTGCGATTCCTGATGATATCGGCGGCCGTTTCTCTGTAATTACTGCTGTAGGTCTTTTACCGATTGCTGTTGCCGGCATCGATATCAACGCACTGCTTGAAGGCTGCCGCAAGGCTTATAAGGATCTGGATACTGCTGATCTTGATAAGAACCCAGCTTACCGTTATGCAGTAGCGCGCCGTATGCTGCAAAATCAAGGCAAGAATGCGGAAATGCTGGTTTCATATGAAACACAGATGAGTCTGGTTGCTGAATGGTGGAAACAGCTGTTTGGTGAATCAGAAGGTAAAAACGGCAAGGGAATCCTGCCTTGCTCAGTTAATTTCTCTACGGATCTGCATTCTATGGGACAATTCATTCAAGATGGCAACAAAGTATTATTTGAAACGTTGATTAAGGTTGAAAAACCAACTTTGGATCTTACTTTCCCAGCGGATGAAGAAAATTTAGACGGCATGAATTATCTGGCCGGTAAATCTGTGGATTGGGTAAATAAGATGGCTTGTCAGGGAACTTTGGAGGCACATGTTGAAACTGGTCATGTTCCTAATATTGAAATCACAATTCCTGATATGAGTGTCGAAAGCTTTGGTTATTTGGCTTATTTCTTCTTCAGGGCAATTGCGATGACAACTTATCTGATTGATGAAAATCCATTTGATCAGCCAGGTGTAGAAGTATATAAAAAGAATATGTTCCGTCTGTTAGGCAAGAATTAAGTTCTGAAAGCTGACGTTTGTCAGCTTTTTATTGTAATTTATGTCACGTTTCATTTATTTTGTGATAAAATAGATTTGTTAATATATACAAGGAGAGATAGGGTAATATGAAATTTAAAGCATTAGGTGTATTAAGCATAGCAGCGTTGCTCTGCGCTTGTTCCTCTGGCAGTAAGTTTGAAAGTGTAGATATCGTATATCTAAATCCAAATCATGATAAAGTAATGTCAGAAGTATTGCAGTCAAAGCCAATTGCAAAGACTGAAGCACAGAAGGTATTCAGTGATCCAAATACGACCATCGAGGTTTATTATGATGATCCGGTTAATGATGAGTACAGAATTCAGGTAGTTAATCTGTCTGATTATTATTTCACTGGTCATGTGGATTTCCCTGAATGTGAGAAGAGTGTCAATGTAAAGGCATTGCCTCCAAAGAGCGGTGATTTCGCAACCATCGTTTGTCCGACATTTGACGCGGATGCTGATTTTGAATATGATGGTGATCTGTATGAACGTACAGAAGAAGCTGCATTCAATGTTCCGATGGAAATCTATTACTTTGAAGAAGATGATACGGTTTATGATTATGTACTGGACAGTGACAGCATTGATGCGGAAATGATTCGTTCTTTAGCTGATTATCTGTATACTGAATCAGTATTGGCAAATCTTGAAGGAACATATAATATGTATGTATTTGCTAAATCTGACTATGATGCCAACAATTTTGGCGATGATGCAATCAAAGCGGTTATCTGGCTGGATCAGGTCAATGATATGGCTGAAATCTATGCTAATGACGGTTCATTAGTTGAAAGAATCAACTATCGCGGTTAATCACATATTAGGCCTGCAGCTGCAGGCTTTTTATTTTGTATGTAAGAAAATTTTGGGAGTTAGTCTAGGGAAAAATCATACTTTTCATAAGTGCGGTGAACATGTTTTACAATCAAATTATTCTTCAAAGAGGACTTCCTTTTAAGGCTTGATACCATCCGCTCATTTCGTAGATGTTAGTGCTTTGTCTGAATCACTGCTGAATGCAGAACTTGAGAAAGGATATGCAAGCAGGACGTACAAAATCGGCGGGTGAAGTATTTGCTGATTTTCATAAAAGTTATAATTTATGATTTTTGATATTGAAATTTCAAACCAAGCAGAAGCGGATCTTTGAGTGATTTATGAGTATATTGCTTTTGAACTTCTAATGCCGAAAAAACAAAGAGCCAAATTAATAGAATTCAGAAATGTATTTTAAGTTTTTATCATATGGCAAAGAGATTTCGTGAATATGAAAAAGAAGAATTGTGGAAGTTTAGAGGGCTTCGAGTAGTACCGGCAGATAATTATCTTGTTTTTTATATCCTTGATGAAAACATGAAAGCAGTCGCCATAATTCGTGTAATATTTGCTGGATGGGACGCAGATACACAGATAAACAGATTCACAAAGACAATGCGGGGACTGACGGGATAAGATCAATTATATTCAGCGCCCATGAAGACATGGTTTCATTACTTGCCTGAATTTATGGCGTCTGGGTATTATTTAAATATCATAAGGTGAATAACTGTTAGCACAGCTGTTAAAAGCATTTTGTGCTTCTCATTCAGGCAATAAAAAAGCACCGTTTTTCATCGGCACTTGATTATAACGCTTTGACAGCATTCATTTTTTTGGTATTAAATTTATCAACCGTCCGACAGATCCACATGCTTATTTCAAGCAGCAGGCACATCGGTATGCCTAAAAGCATCTGCGACATAACATCCGGCGGTGTGATGATTGCGGCAACTATGAAAATCAAAACATAAAGGAAACCGCGTTTTTCATTAAAGAAGGCCGGTTTTAAGATACCGATCTTACTTAACAAAAAGGAAAGAATCGGCATTTCGAATACGATTCCAAAGCACAGCAGCATCTGATTGCAGAAGGACATAAATTGTTCAATGGAAATCATTGCGGCAATATCGCTGATGGATATTCTGACAAAATAGCTTAAGGTAATTGGTAAAACAACAAAATAACAGAAAATAACACCGATAATAAAAAAGGCGAGTCCCATTGTCAGCGAAATCAGCATATATACTTTTTCATTGCTGTAAAGTCCTTTAGATACAAAGGCCCAAATCTGATAAAGGGTAATCGGTGAACATAAGACGATGGCACATAGCAGCGATACTTTGATGTACACCATGAACAGTTCTGACGGTCCGACATAGATCAGTTCCATGCCGGGATTCAGATTCAGCAGATATTGAATCAGAATATCGATGTACTGATAACAGATAAACATGGCAATCAGATTAATAATGATTACCAGAGTCAGACGTTTACGGAGTTCATCAAGATGCTCGACAAATGTACCCTGCTTCGAGTTAGAACTCACGGCTGTACATCCTTTCTACTTGTAACTATTTTTCGTCACTTGCTGGATCAGTCAGATCCTTGATTTCTTTTTCTACGGATTGGGTTCCTTTTCTGAATTCTTTAATAGCTTCACCCATTGATTTTCCAATCTGCGGCAATTTGCTGGGACCAAAAATAACCAGAACGATGATCAAAATGATTATTAATTCTCCGGCACCAATTCTTCCAAACATACTTTCACCCCTTTAAAGGATAGTTTTTCATATCCATACACATGAATTATAGTTTATCCTATTAGAAATTGCAAGGTGCAGAGAAGTGAATTGAACAATCTGTGAAAACATTCTCAATAGAGTATTCAGCGAGAAGTATGTGAAAAAATTATTGAAGTGAATTGCATTAAGGGTTATAATACAATTAGTTTTAAGGGGTGCTTTTTAGGATGTGTGGGGGTTATACGGGAAAACTTTCACAAATTTGTTAAGCCTTCTTACAAACAGCGGTTACTGCTGCTTTTTTATTGTGAAAATATCGCACAGTGACTTTTGACAAATGAACGGGGTTGAAAAAATGTCAGAAAAAATGTCAGAACAGATTGAGGAGAAAATCTCCAAAGCACTCGACACCGAAATGACAAGAAGACAGTTCATGAAGATTTCAGGAAAAGGGTTAATGGGTTTAACTGTTTCCGCTTCATTGCTTTCTTTGTTCGGGTGCACTCAGCAACAGATCGATAACGGTGAAGTTGCTACATGGGCTATGCCGCAGGGACTGCTGGTTGTCAATGCTGCCAAGTGTGTAGGCTGTCAGCGTTGTGAAATCAACTGTACGCTGGTAAATGATGGTGTGGCTTCTACGTATATTTCTCGTGTTAAGGTTCAGCGCAATATTACATTGAATGGTGAACATGGTCTTTATGGCAATAAAGACTGGGTTTATTTCCCTGATACTTGCCGTCAGTGCAAGGATCCGGCTTGCGGAAATGCTTGTCCGCAGGGTGCTATTTATGCCAATGACAACGGTATCCGTGTTGTAGATCAGGAAAAATGCATTGGCTGCGGCGCATGTGTTCAGGCATGTCCATGGCATATGCCGACCGTGAATCCTGAAACGCACAAGTCAAGCAAGTGTATTGCCTGCGGTGCGTGTGTACAAGGCTGTCCTGCCGGTGCGCTGTCAATCATTCCTTGGGATGAGGTAACGGCTGCTGCTCAGGAAGTACACAAATAGAAAGGGAGGATTAATTCATGTCTACAAACTATGGATGGGCTGGAAAAATCCTGCGTGTCAACCTGACAACGGGTTCTGTCACTACGGAGGATACAGCAAAATATCAAGATTATATCGGTGGTATGGGACTTGCATACAAGATTATGTATGATGAAGTGCCTTTAACTACAAAGGCTTATGATGAAGCCAATAAAATTATTTTTGGCGTCGGACCGTTAACGGCATCCGGTGTGCCATGTTCAGGACGTATGAATGTTACGACTTTGTCTGCATGGACTAAGGGGTATTCAATTCTTGATGGTCATATGGGTGGTCATATCGCGCATAACTTTAAGTATGCCGGTTATGATGCATTGGTCATTGAAGGCAAGGCTGCCGGCCATGTCTATATCAAGATCGATGATGATAAAGTAACGATTGAATCAGCTGAACATACATGGGGTATGGGAACATTTGATACCAACAGAATCATGATTGAAGAGAATGGCTCTGATTTTGATGTTGTATCCATTGGTCAGGCTGGTGAAAATCTGGTCAATTACTCTTGTATGCTGACTTCTTCCTGCGATTCTGCAGGTGCTGGTACAGCCGCTGTATTAGGCAGTAAGAATGTTAAGTCAGTAGTTGTCAGAGGGACCGGCAATGTGAAGATTGCTAATCCTGCTGAATTTAAAGAATTATGCGATTACATGCTGCGCGAGCTGATCGGCGGCAACAATAACCACAATGTACCGGCAGTTCCGCAAAGCTGGGCAGAATATTCTGCACCAAGCGGCAATAACCGTTGGGCTGGTGCGCCTGGCCGTGTTTGGGGATTAGCTGAAGGCGGTCCGATCGATATGGGTGAGCAGCCTTATGATGATATCAATAAGATTGCATACCGCTGTATGAAGGGTCAGTTTGACTTTGGTGATATCGCTCAGAAATACATGGTTAAGGTTGGCGGCTGTTCTTCATGTCCAGTTCGCTGCTATGCTGAATATGAAATGGCGCCGTTGGCTGAATATGAACTGCCGACACGTGTATCCAATACATGTATGCCAATCATTTACAACACTACATGGTATCCTGAGGGTGTAAAAGATTTCGTCGATGAAGGCGATGCTTCGATTATTATCAACGGTGCCGGTGAGCGTGCACTAGATAACTTCGGTGTTTGGGAAAACTATGGCAACCTGCTTCGTGAATTCAACTGGTGCTATAAGCACGGTGTATTTGAAAGAGTATTGCCGAAGGAAGAATACGATGCTGTGCCTTGGGATTTGATGAAGGAAGGCAATCCGAAGTGGATGTGGTGGATCATTGAACAGATCGCTACTAAGAAAGGTGAAATCTCTCACTTAGGTGACGGAACTTACCTGCTTGCGGAAAGATGGAATCTCGGTCAGGAATTCTGGGATGACAACTACATGCAGACGATTTCTTACAATGGTTATCCTCGTCATCATGGTTCTGAAGATGTATACCAGGTAGGTGTGCTTTACAGTATCATGTATAACCGTGACTGCATGATCCATCATATGATCAATATCGTTGGTTCCGGCTGTCCTTATGAAGTTTATAAGAAGACATTAGAAGATGAATTCGGTGAAGGCTGCGTCGATATGCCTAAGAAATATACTCCGATGAACCGTTCAAAAGCGAGACTTGCGAAATGGGCGTTTATCGGCAAGCAATGGCATGATTCAGCAACTGTCTGCAACTGGATGTGGCCGATGACGCAATCACCTGCTAAGTCTCGTAATTATAAGGGTGACCATGATTTGGATGCGAAATTCATGAGTGCAGTTACCGGTGATAAATGGACGCGTGCAGATGTTGATTTAGCGAGTGAGCGTATTTCCAATATGCTGCGTGTTATGACTGCCATTTCATTTAATATTAATGAAGGAAGTACGAATCTGCGTGAAGATCATGATACGATCTGTAACTGGGTATTTGATAAAGAGCCTGAATTTAAGGCATTTGAAGAAGGCACGGTTAAACTGGACCGCGCTGATATGGAACTTGCAAAGGATATGTTCTATGAGGAAATGGGATGGGATGTCAAGACTGGTATTCCAACCAGAGCAACCCTTGAACGTGTAGGTCTGGGCTATATGGCTGATGATCTGGCGGCTCGCGGTCTGCTTCCTGCATAGGCTGAATAGAAAGGTTGGGTAGTTATGTTATTTGGTCGTCGTAAACCTGGATTTGTTACTGAAGAGGAAAATCCGGAGTTAGTTTCTGAATACAATGAAGATCGCATGATCGCAAAGCAGCAGGCAGAGGCTGAAGAAAAACCGGATCTGATGGAATATCTCGAATCATTGCCGGAGGTGGAAGATCCATACGCGGAAGCGATGGCGGCTGCCGCTGCTATGCCGCAGCCTGAGAAGAAGGAAAAAACGAAGGCTGAATTGCTTGCTGATTTTATTCGTGAACGTTCTGCCGGCGCGATGCTTACCGCCTATGCGGCTTTGGCTGCTGAGGAAGAGGCACTTGAAGCGCTGCTTCAGGAAATGCGTGAAACGGAATCATGTGCGGATATTGTATCCATTAAAGGTGATAAAGATGTGTATTATTATTCCAATGCCAATATGAGTGATAACTATGCCCGTATAGCGATGCTTGTAGAGGAAAAAAATCTGCCGAAAACGATTGCCGAGATGGTGCGTTTCAGCTGTAAGACATATCCGTCACCGACACCGCTGGATTACTTTACGCTGCATCCGTATTTCTATACGATGCCGCAGATCAAACGTGCGGTTGAGCAGTTTGAAAAGCATGAGGAATATGCGGATATGGCAACGGTTGTTACCGGAAATAACATTACTTACCTGTATTCCAAAGACATACTGTCTGAAAAATATGCCAAGGCACTTGCGGAAGGTGCTGAATATGGTGAATATGGCTATCGCCGCTAGTTTTAAAATTTAATAATTGATCTCCGAGCCGTTCAATCCTAAAGACCCCCATGGATGTCTGGCCTAAGCATCAGCTTAAGGGCTTTGCTGGAAACAGCAAAACCTTCCATCTTTGAAAAGGAGCAGTCATTTTAAAGACGTCTGGTAATCAGATGATGCTTAAGGCTGCTTTGCGCTCAAAATGCGTAAAACAGCTTTTTTTAATATAATTGAAGAAATCACAGTGCTGACAGCTGTGAGATTTATAGGAGAAGAAAATATGAAATTAATCAAAACGAGTGAGGCGGTTGGCCATGTTTTATGCCATGATATTACCCGAATCGTTAAGGATGTAGAAAAGGGTGCTGCTTTCAGAAAAGGGCACATCGTTACGGAAGAAGATATTCCCGTACTTCTTTCAATTGGTAAGGAGCATCTTTATGTCTGGGAAAAGGAAGCCGGTATGCTTCATGAAAATGAGGCAGCGGAGATTCTTTGTAAACTCTGCATCAATGAACATATGGTACGCAGTGAAGTAAAAGAAGGCAAAATTGAAATCATCGCTGCCTGTGATGGTTTGTTTCAGGTTGATTCTAAGCGTTTAATGGCAGTGAATGGTGTGAATGAAGTAATGATAGCTACACGGCATGGCAACACAGCGGTGAAACAAGGTGACAAACTGGCGGGTACACGGGTGATTCCTTTAGTAATTGCTGAAAGCCAGATGGCGGCAGCGGAAAATGCCGCCGGTGCTGAGCCGCTTTTATCATTGGTTCCTTTTAAGCCGCTCAAGGCAGGCATTATAACTACTGGCAGTGAGGTGTTTAAGGGCAGAATCAAGGATACGTTTACGCCGGTAATCATTGAAAAGCTAAAAGCGTATGGTATTGAGGTCAGTGAGCATTGTATTGTCGATGATGACAAGGAAGCAATCGTAAAGGCGATTGCGGGCATGCGCCCTAAGGCGGATCTGATCTGCTGTACGGGCGGTATGAGTGTGGATCCGGATGATCAGACACCCGGTGCCATCAAGGCAAGCGGAGCGGCGATGGTAACCTATGGCGCGCCGGTATTGCCGGGTGCGATGTTTGCTTTAGGTTATTTTGATGATGATAAAGTGATCATGGGTCTGCCGGGCTGTGTCATGTATGCAAAGGCAACGATTTTTGATTTAGTCCTGCCAAGGATTGCTGCCGGTGTGAAGCTGGATAAAATGGATTTTGTAGCTTACGGCGAGGGTGGTTTGTGTCTGAATTGTCCGGTATGTACATATCCTAACTGCGGCTTTGGTAAATAAGATGGAAAAGAATATTGAATTAGAACACGCTATTGAATTGATCCGGGCTCATGCTCAGCCGGTATCAAGAATCAAGTGCTTGCCTATCACAGAAGCACTTAATTATCGGATTGCGGAGGATCTCATTGCACCGCTTGATAATCCGCCCTTTAATCGTTCACCGCTTGACGGCTTTACCTTAAACAGTGCCGGCAGCGCAGCGGGCAAAAAGCTGAAAATCATCGGCTGTGTCTATGCCGGTGAAGCGTTTGAGGGCCATGTTAAGGAAGGGGAAGCGGTTCGCATCATGACGGGTGCACCGATTCCTGAGGGCTGTGATTGTGTAATCCGGCTTGAGGACTGTATATGGGATGAACAGGAAATAATGCTTCCAAAAACGATGGAGGCCTATGAAAATTTTTGCTTTAAGGGTGAAGATTATGCGGCCCGGACGGTGCTGATTCATGAGGGTGAGCGATTAGGCCCAGTACACTTAGGCATCATCGCCTCGATGGGTATTGATCAAATCATGGTATATGATGCTGTGCGCGTAGGACTTTTGGTGAGCGGCAGTGAAATTGTTCAGCCGGGCAGCGTGCTTGGACCTGGAAAGATTTATGATACGAATCTGACATTGCTGACAAGTGTGCTTACTTCGTTGGGGATGAAACCGGTGCTTGCTGATTTTGTCTGTGATGAGGCCGAAGTGGTCAGCGCAAAAATAAAAGCAATGATGAAGGAGTGTGACTGTATCATTACGACCGGCGGTGTTTCCGTAGGCGATAAGGATATTTTTCACGAAGTGATACGACTGCTAGATGCTGAACAGCTGTTTTGGCGGGTTAAGCTGAAACCCGGCACCCCGGCGATGTTTTCGTTGATTGACAATTGTCCTTTATTATCACTGTCCGGCAATCCGTTTGCGGCTTTAGTTACCTTTGATCTGATGGGCCGTGAATTGCTGGCGGCCATGAGCGGCAATGAAGCGCTTGTGCCCAAACGCAAATCAGCGATTTTAAAACAGCCATTTCAAAAGCGCAGCGGCAGCCGGCGTTTTATCCGTGGTCAGGCTATCAAGGGTGAAGTCATGATAAACAGTGATAAACATTCGTCAGGCATGCTGGCGAGTATGCTTGGATGCAATTGTCTGATTGATATCGAGGCAGGCAATGAAGGCTTAAAAGCAGGGGAAACCGTGAAAATCGTCATGCTGGAGGAAAATTATGAATGAAAAATTAACACACTTTGATGGTGCCGGCAATGCCGTCATGGTCGATGTGACCGAGAAGAATGTTACACAGCGCTGCGCGGTTGCGCAAGGAATGATTTATGTCAATGAAGCGGTGATGCAGGCAGTTGTTGAGGGCAGCGCTGCCAAGGGTGACGTGCTGGGGGTTGCCAGAGTGGCGGGCATCATGGCTGTCAAAAAGACTTCTGAGCTGATTCCGATGTGTCATCCGTTAGCGATTACTAAATGTGGTATTGATTTTGAAATCAATCAGGAAGCAGGCTTTATCAAGGCTGTCTGCACCGCCCAGCTGGCTGGCAAGACGGGCGTTGAGATGGAGGCGCTGACCGGTGTGAGCGTAGCCCTTTTAACGATCTATGACATGACCAAAGCTATTGATAAAACGATGAAGATGTCTGAAATCTGTCTGGTTGAAAAAACCGGCGGTAAGAGCGGCCATTTCATCAATACAGCACTGTTGGGTGATGAACATGCTTGATGAATATTCAAGAACGATTGATTATCTGCGGATTTCAATTACTGACCGCTGTAATCTGCGCTGTATTTACTGCATGCCGGAAGAGGGTGTCTGTCAGCTGTCACATGATGCGATTTTAAGTTATGAACAGATCCTGCATCTTTGCAGATTATTTGCCCAATTGGGTGTACATAAAATCAAGATTACCGGCGGCGAACCGTTGGTGCGCCGTGACTGCACGGCATTGATTAAAGCCATCAATCAGATTGAAGGAATCGATACTATCACGCTGACAACCAATGGCTTATTGCTGAGTGAGAAGCTGGATGAGCTGATCGATGCCGGCATCAGTTCTGTCAATGTGTCATTAGATACGACCAATGATGAAGCTTATAAAAAAATCACCCGTTTTCAAGGGGCAGATCAAGTAATTGAGGCGCTGCGCAAAGCGGCAGATACTCCATTGAATGTGAAGATCAATGCGGTGCCGCTGGCCGATAGCAGTGATGAGGATTTTTATTCATTGATTGAGCTGGCTAAGGATAAAAATATTCATGTGCGCTTTATTGAACTGATGCCGATCGGTTTGGGACAATCATTAAAGGGTCTTTCTCAGGCGGCGCTGACCGCTCGCATTGAAGCTAAATATGGGGCTTTGAGGCCTTATGATAAGCAATTGGGCAACGGGCCGTGCGTGTATTATACATTGGCAGGGTTTAAGGGCAAAATTGGATTTATTGCCGCTTTGTCACATAAATTCTGTTCACAGTGCAACCGCGTGCGGCTGACGGCTGACGGCATGCTTAAGACATGTCTGCAATATGATGCTGGCTGCAATCTGAAAGCGATGCTTGATGCAAAATGCAGCGATGAGGAAATGCTTGCGGCGATCCGTCAGACAATTCTTCAAAAACCGCTGAGTCATCATTTTGAAAGCAGTGCCGAGGATAGTAATAAAGAAACGCGTATGATGTCGCAGATTGGCGGCTAGAAAGGGATACAATGGGAAAAGTAATCGCAGTTTGTACAAGTGATGTACGAGGTATACAAAAACACAACATTCATGAAGCTAAGCTGGTGGAGGGCTTCGGCATTGAAGCAGATGCCCACGGCGGCAACTGGCATCGCCAGGTAAGCTTGTTATCTTATGATCGAATCAAGGAATTTAATGCTAAGGGAGCCGATGTTAAGGATGGCGCTTTTGGTGAAAATATCGTTGTTGAGGGTTATGATTTTAAATCCTTGCCGATTGGCACGCTGTTTCGCTGCAACGATGTGATTCTTGAACTGACTCAGATTGGTAAGGAATGTCATTCACATTGTGAGATTTTTAAGAAGATGGGTGACTGCATCATGCCAAGAGAGGGTGTCTTTACCCGTGTTCTGCATGGTGGAGTAATCAAAGAAGGGGATGAAATGACATGTTATCTGCCGCAATAATCACTTCCTCCGATTCCGGCTATCGCGGCGAGCGTGAGGATTTAAGCGGACCGGTAATCAGCGAGATGCTGAAAACAGCTGGTTATGAGGTTAAAACAATGCTGCTGCTTCCGGATGAGCGTCACACACTGGCCGGCGCAATGACAAAAATCTGTGACGAGCATCAGGCTGACTTGATTTTAACCACCGGCGGTACTGGTTTTTCGATGCGTGACTGCATGCCGGAGGCAACCCGTGATGTGATTGAACGGGAAGTGCCGGGAATTCCGGAAGCGATGCGTGCGTTTAGTATGCAAATCACCAAAAGGGCAATGCTGAGCCGTTCAACGGCAGGTATCCGGAAGTCGACGCTGATCGTTAATCTGCCTGGCAGCCCAAAAGCAGTGCGGGAGTGCCTTGAGGTCATCCTGCCGGAATTAAAGCATGGTCTTGAAATTCTTAAAGGCGACGCGGTTAACTGCGCAAGAAAGGACTGACTGATGAAGAGACTATGGATTGGCTTATTAGCCAGTATGTTGTGCTTGAGTGCCTGTACCAATACGGCACCGAATGAGGATGAAAAAAATGACGCAGCGCCGGCTGAGCTGTTGATTTCAGCGGCAGCCAGTATGACGGACTGTTTAACTGAATTGGCGGAATTATATAAGGATGTGGCACCGAATGTAACTTTGACGTTTACCTTCGGGTCAAGCGGTTCTTTGCAGAGCCAAATTGAAGAGGGGGCTCCTGCCGATGTATTTATCAGCGCCGCGCAGAAACAGATGAATGCCCTCGATGAAAAGGATTTGATCGAGAAGGATACAAGAAAAGATTTATTGGTGAATGAGGTTGTATTAATTACGCCCAAAGGCAATCCGCTTGGCTTAAGCGCATTTACTGATGTCACCAAAGATGAGGTTGCCAAGATTGCTTTAGGTGAATTAGGTTCGGTACCGGTAGGCCAGTATTCAGAAGAAATCTTCAAGCATTATGAAATCATGGATGCAGTGAGTGCCAAAGCGGTTTATGGCAGTGATGTGCGCACTGTATTGACATGGATTGAAAATGGCGAAGCAGACTGCGGAGTGGTTTATGCGACCGATGCGGCTATTTCTGATGCGGTTGATGTTGCAGCTGTGGCGCCTGCTGAATCTCATAAGGAAGTTGTTTATCCGATTGCGATGATCAAAGGCAGCAAACAGCCTGAGGCTGCTAAAGCCTTTATTGAGTATTGTTTCAGTGAAGAAGCAGCGGCGGTATTTACTAAATATGGCTTTGCCTTGGCAAAATAATGGATCTTTCACCGTTATTTATATCGATTAAAACAGCGGTATTCGCAACGGCTTTTGCTTTTGTGCTGGGTATTTTGGCGGCTTATTTCGTCTTAAAACGTCAGCGCTTTAAAAGCTTAGCCGACGCTGTTTTTACACTGCCGATGGTCTTGCCGCCCACCGTAGTAGGCTTCTTTCTGCTGTTGGCTTTCGGCAGAAATTCATGGATTGGTCAGCTGCTTGAAACAATGAATCTCTCAGTGATTTTTTCATGGGGAGGGACTGTTATCGCATCAACGGTTGTGGCTTTTCCCTTGATGTATCGTACTGCATTGGGCGCTTTTGAACAGGTGGATGAAAATCTATTTGCGGCGGCACGGACGCTGGGGATCGGTGAAACTGCCATTTTTATGAAAATACTTATTCCTAATAGTCTGCCGGGTATCGTCGCCGGAACCATTTTGTCATTTGCCAGAGCAATGGGTGAATTCGGTGCGACTATCATGGTTGCCGGCAATATTCCGGGCCGTACTCAGACGATGGCATTGGCGGTTTATTCAGCAACCCAAAGCGGCAATCGGGAACTGGCTTTTAAATGGGTTCTTGTCATTGTTGCCCTCTCGTTCACCGCTATTTTATCTGTCAATGCATGGAACAGCTGGCTGAGCCGGAAGAAAGCGGGGAATCTGCAATGAGTCTGTTGGTTGATATTGAAAAACAAGTCGGGAATTTTACTTTAAAGGCTAAATTTCACGATGAGGATCATATTTTGGGTTTGTTGGGAGCCAGCGGATGCGGGAAAACGATGACTTTAAAATGTATTGCGGGCATCGTCAAGCCGGACCGCGGTAAAATTATCCTTAATGACCGTGTTCTATTTGATTCAGAACGTAAGATTAATTTAAAACCGCAGGCGCGCCGTGTCGGCTATCTCTTCCAAAATTATGCGCTTTTTCCGAATATGACAATCTATGAAAATCTGAAAATGGCATACTATGGCCCAAAGGAAGCCTGTCAGTCACGGATTGAGGCATTACTCGACAGCTTCTATATCCGTGCTTTAGCTGATCATTATCCCCATCAGTGTTCAGGCGGCCAGCAGCAGCGCGCTGCCTTGGCACGCATGCTGATCAGTGATCCGGAAATTATTTTATTGGATGAACCCTTTTCTGCATTAGATGAATATTTGAAATGGCAGTGTGAACAGGAACTGATGCGGCTTTTTAAGGTTTTTAAAAGAGATGTGCTTTTAGTTTCTCATAATCGTTCAGAGGTTTATCGGCTCTGTAATTCGATTGTTGTCATGAATCAGGGCGATGTAGAATCAATGAATACTAAAGATGAATTATTTAAAGATCCTAAAACACTTTCAGCATGTCTATTGACAGGCTGTAAGAATATATCAAGAGTGGAAGCCGGTATTGCTGTAGATTGGCAGCTGCCTTTTACAATGAAACAGTCATGTGCTTATATTGGGGTTAGAGCGCATACGATCCGCATTAGGGAGGCTGAGCATTCAATTCCATGCCGCATTGAAGCAATCATCGACGATGTTTTTTCAAGGATCTATCTGGTTCATCCGATTCATGTGCATCATGAAAATGAATATACGACGCTGCGTCTTGAATTCAACAAGGGAAAATACAGTCATCAGGTCGGTGATGTGATACCGATTTTGATTGATGAGCAGGAATTAATTTATTTAAAGCAATGATAAGGATCTTATGATAAGTAGGATCCTTTTCTATATTAAAAAAATCCGGTCAATTTGACCGGACGGTTATTTGGAAACAGTGAAGATATCTTCAATATCATCGCTTGTTACAATGATATAATCAAGATACTTAAATTCTTTTTTGCCTTCAGGGATTTCATCATCGCTGTTATAAACCCAAACTACACTTAATGAATAACCTAAATCACGAATTTTCTGTATCATTTCATTAGCTTCTTGATAATCCATCGTATAAAGCAATGTCGAACAAATATCAGCAACTCCCGAATTATCTGTGACAACACTTAAAGCGCGTGAATGACGGGCAGGGAAAAGCGTGTCAGGATCAATGATGTGATGCATCAATTCACCATTAGATAAATAATAGCGCTGATAGTCACCGGAAGTAACTAATGACTGTTTGCCGGAAAGCGGCAGTACACCTAAAGTACCGTTGATGCCATTAAGATCCGGAACTTGAATACCGGCATTCCATGCGCTGCCGTCCGGTTTGCTGCCAATCACCCGCACATTGCCGCCGGCGTTGAGGATGCCGCTGGTCAAGCCTCTCGCTTCAAGCTCTTGGGCGACCTTTTCAGCTGTGAAGCCCTTGGCCACTGAACCGACATCAAGGCTCGCGCACGCTTGATTCAAATAGACTGTACTGTCCGCTTCATTGATTTCAACGTTATTCCAGCCGACACAAGCCTTGGCCTGTTGTAATTCTTCCATTGATGGAACCGGCGCATCCTGTCCCTCAGTATTCAGGCTAATGCCTGCCTCACGGTATTCATGCCAAATTTCAAGGACAGGGCCCATCGTAATATCAAACTTGTTATTGGATAATTCAGAGAACTGTTTTGACAATTCAAGCATTTCAAGAATATCCGCGTCAACCTTTACCGGCTGAATGCCTGCGTTGTCATTGATTGTTTTAATGTTATTTACACCTTCATAATCATTATACTTATCAAACAGGGCATTGTAGCGTTTAAACTCAGAACGCACCAGATCAAAATATTCATTAAACTGTGTCTCATCATCCGCATAAGCAATTAACGAGATAACCGTATCAAATCCGGCATCCAATGTCTGACTGTTATAACGGCTCTGCTCCTTGACAGGCGCTTGTTTAGCCGTACAGCCGATAAGCAGCAGGCTCATCAGCAGGATTAAACTTTTTTTCATTTTTTATCACCGCTGTTTATTATATCATAATTGCGGCTGACAACACAAAATAGTTGCATCAAAACAAGGTGTCATTGAATCGTTTTATTTGTGAAAAAATTACTAAATTGTTTTTCTGATTTTGGTTCATTAAGCCATAGATGATTGTAAGCGCTGAACTCGGTGAAAATTGTAAAATATCCCATAATTGAAATGTTTTTTTAATGAGTTTTTTTAGAAACAGTTGAGAATTTATTAATTTTCCATTTTCATGAATTTAATTTGTGTTATAATATTAAGGGTGCGAATTTTTAAAAAATTCACATAGTAAAATGAGAGGAAAGGTGAAAATATGTCTTTGTTTAAGGGGCCAATGCGTGAGCATATCAATGGTCACAAAGATTTAACAGAAGCATCAGAACTGTTTGTTGTCGATCCAGGTAAAACAGTGAGTATTCCTTTGTTTGCCGGGGCCGCACAAAACCCGAAAGTGCTGGTTGCCGAGGGGGATAAAGTAGCTGTCGGAACAAAGATCGCTGTCTTTGATGAACGCAATGTCGTTCCTATTTTTTCAAGTGTCAGCGGCACAGTAAAGGGCATCGAGAAAAAGATGCATCAGAGTTTAAAGCAAATTGATCACATCGTAATTGAGAATGATGGTTTGTATACGGAATGTCAGCCGTTTGGTACGATAGACTGGCAGAGCGCATCAAAAGAAGAGCTTATCGACTTTATGATGAATGCTGGTATTATCGGCTGCGGCGGCGCAGGTTTCCCAGCTTATATCAAATATAAATTTGCAAAGGATGTTCAGATTTTGATTATTAATGCGGTAGAATGTGAACCGTTCATCACTTCTGATTATTACCTGACAGAGCATGAATTTGATTTAATGCTGACTGGTATTTTAGCGATGAAAAAGATGGCTGAAGCAAAGGAAGTTGCGATTGCTATCAAGAAATCACATCCGGAACTGATTTCTTTTGTTCAGTCTAAATTAAACGGTGTTGAAGGTGTTGCGGTACGTGAAGTTCCTGATGTTTATCCAATGGGATGGGAACGTACTTTAGTGCGCGAGATTACCGGTAAGGATTATGACCGTCTGCCGGGTGAGGTAGGCGCAGTTGTCAATAATGCGACGACGGCTTATATGTTTGGTAAAGCCATGGTTAAGGGCGAACCCATCGTATCCCGTGTGATGACGATTTCCGGTGACGGCGTTAAGAAGCCGACGAATGCATTAGTTCGTATGGGTACTTCCATGCATGAAGTTGTTGAACAGGCAGCCGGCGGTTATGCCGGTGAAGATATTCTGCTGTCTGTGGGCGGCCCGATGATGGGTGCTACCATGACAACGGATGCGGTTTCGGTTGAACGTCAGAACAACGCATTAACTGTACAGCTTAATAAGCCTGCTCAGGAAATTGCCTGTCTGCGCTGCGGCCGCTGTTCGGATCATTGTCCGTCAGGCTTGCAGCCGGTGCGGATTTCTCAGGCAATGAAATCGAAAGACATGGAAAGAATCGGCCTGCTGCAGATCACATCATGCATTGAATGCGGTATGTGTACGTATGTATGTCCGTCTAAGATTGCTGTTACAGAAACAATGCGCAGAGCTAAACGTGCCTATATGGCATTTAGCAAGAAGTAGGAGGAGTCAATTATGAAATTTACTTTTAATCCGGCGCCTAACTATAAATGCAAGCTTTCAACTCAGCAAATCATGCGTGAACTGGCTATCGGTCTGCTGGTTGTCTATGCGTTCTCACTGTTCTATTACGGAACTCAATATGGCGGCGCATATGTGACGCAGGCGCTGCTGATCATGCTTGTATCTTTAGTTTCGGCATGTGCCGTTGAAGTGCTTTGGGCTTTAGCTACAAAGCAGAATGTATTGAATTTTATTAAAACATCTTTCCCATTCATCACAGCAATGATTTTTGCTTTGATGCTGCCAATCAGTACATCATTATATGCAGTTGCTATTTCAAGTGCGATGGCAATTTTATTTGGTAAACTGGTATTCGGCGGTTTTGGTCAGAATATTTTTAATCCGGCAGCGGTTGGACGCGCAATTATTTTTGCTGCTTTCACAGCTTCTACAACGGACATCGTTACTTCTGTGACACCGACTACGCTGATGGCAGGTCAGTATCACTGGTTAGTGACAGATGCTTCATTAGCAGGTCAGCTGCTGGATTCCGTAGGCGGTTTAGGCAATCTGTTTATCGGTATGTATCCAGGTGCTCTTGGTGAAACAAGCGCATTGCTGATTGGTCTTGTCGGTATCGTTTTGGCATATCGCAAGGTTATCGATTGGCGTGTACCAACCGTTTATATCGGAACGGTGTTTGTATTGACAGCCTGCATCGCATTATTTACCGGTGCTGGTATCTGGTATCCGTTCTATCATATTTTAAGCGGCGGTTTATTCTTCGGTGCTGTATTTATGGCAACTGATCCGGTAACTTCACCGACTTCAGCGGCCGGACGCTGTATCTTTGCGTTAGGCTGCGGTATCCTGACAGTGCTGATCCGTGTAAAAGCGAATCTTCCAGAAGGCGTTTTATATTCAATTCTGATTATGAATTCATTGTCACCGATGATCGAACGTGCATTAGACGGCGAACAGCGCAAGACGATGAAAAAAGCAATTAAAATGTTTGCCTCTGCGGCAGTTGTCGGTCTGGCAGCTTGTCTGCTGGCAATCAGCGTTGTTGAACCGGCAAGTGCATCAGCGGATACAAATGTTCCAAGTGCACCTGAAACGGCAGTTAAAATCAACGGTATTTCTGATCCGTATGTCGCAACCTTAATGGCTGAAGTAACAGAGACTCAGACCAATGGCGGTGACACTGTTTATACCGTTCAGGCTGATGGCTTTGCCATTATGAATGGCGGTGAAAAGGCCAATATCTTCAAGGTTACCTTGAATAGCAGCAATGAGGTTGTAAAGGTTGAAGCTGTTGAAGTGAATGATACACCGACTATTGGTGATAAGATTAATGATGATGCGTTCTTCGCACAATTTGCAGGTGTTAATGCGGCAGATTTTACAGTGGATGCAGTATCTGGAGCGACTTATTCATCAAAGTCAGCTGTGCGCGCGGTTTTAGCGGCTATGGAAGCTCATGGCATGGATGCCGGCTTCAGCGCTAAACAGGAAGTGAGCATCGCTGATGACGAATTAGTGAAAAAGATTGAAGCAAGTGTGAAAGATAGCAAGGATAATGGCGACGGTACAACGACTTATACCGTAGATGCTCAGGGCTTTGCGGCTATCAACGGCGGCAGTGATCTCAATGAGTTCACGATTGTGGTTGATGCAAATAAAGCGGTTGTCAGTGTTGAATGCAGTAAGTTTGTTGATACGGCATCCATCGGCGATCAGGCAACTACGGCTGATTATTTAGGTAAGTTTGCAGGAGCAACAGCTGATACGATGGTCAGCGATGTCGTATCCGGAGCTACTTATACTTCAAAATCAGTAATCAAGGCTGTACTTACAGCGCTTGCTGAATAGGAGGGAATCATATGAAAAAAATTCTTCATTTAACCGTATTCCTAGCATTGATTTCAGCAATCGCCGGCGGTGCTTTGGCAGCTGTTAACGCGGTTACAGCACCGATTATTGAGGAAAGTGCGATTGCCAGTGAGAAGGCAAATCTTGAATTGATTTATCCGGGTGCTGATTTCAAAGCAGTTGAATTAAGCGGTGATACTGGCAGTATTATTGGTGCTTATGAAGCAGCCGGCAAAGGCATGATTTATAAAGTATCCGTTACCGGCTTCAAGGACAGCTTGATCTATCTTGTCGCAATCGGTGAAAATGGTAACTTTGATGGTTACAAAGTATTACAAAATAACGATACTAGCGGTTTTGGCAGCCGTGTTTCTGATGCGGAATTCTATGATCAGTTTGTCGGCAAGCCAATTGATACTAAGATCGATACATTGTCTGGTGCTACGGTTTCTTCTACGGCAACAGTTAATGGTCTTAAAGACGTTGTAGAATACTACAACGCTACGAAATAGGGGGCAAAACAATGGAACGTTTAGAGAATTTTAAAGCGGGTTTCATTCGTGAAAACCCAATCTTCGGTTTATATCTCGGCTGTTGTTCGGCACTGGCTATTTCTACTACCCTGAACAATGCCATTGGTATGGGGGTTGCCGTTATTTTGGTAACCATTATGTCAAATGTAATTATTTCCGCGATCCGCAAGATCACTCCGGATGAAATCCGTATTCCGGTTTATATTGTCGTTATCGCAACCTTAGTTAAAATTATTCAAATGTTGGTACAGGCTTATGCGACAGATCTGTATACAGCATTAGGCATCTTCCTGCCGCTGATCGTTGTGAACTGCATCATCCTGGGCCGTGCTGAAGCGTTTGCCAGCAAAAATGGTCTGCTTGATTCAGCTTTAGATGGTCTTGGCATGGGACTTGGTTATACTTTTGGTTTATTGGCAATATCCACGATTCGTCAGTTGCTGGCTACGGGTATGCTGTCATTCGCAAATCCATTCAATCCGACACAAATTTTCTTCCAGGCAGAATTCTTCCCGGCAGAATATACGATCTCTTTATTTAAAGATCCAATCGGCGCATTTATAACATTTGCATGTCTGGCAGCAGCTTTAAATGCATACAAAGCCAGCAAGAATAAAAAGAATTGGGGTATTGGCTTAGGCGTTGTTGTTTTAGCGTTAGTTGCGGTTATCGCAGTACGCGGTGAATTCAATGTCAATACGGCTGTGGAAGCTGAAACACCGGTTGAACCAGATAATTCTGAACCGGTTAACGGTGAAACAGCTTCTGGTATCCTGTCAGAAAGCAGTGAAAATGGTGAGACGACCTATATCGTATCTGCACCTGGCTTTACTGCTGCGACTGGCGGCGGTGATGAAAATACCTTCAAGATCGTTGTAGATGAAGCTTCGGGCTCAATTAAGAGCGTTGAAATTGATACTTTCGCAGATACTCCGGGTATCGGTGATGCGATCAACAATGTAGAATTCTTTAATCAGTTTGAAGGGTTAGCTTCTTCTGATTTCGAAGTTGATGTACAAAGCGGCGCAACATTCTCCAGTGATTCAGTAACCAAAGCGGTTAAAACAGTGCTTGAATCACTAGGAAAGTAGAAAGGAGATCAATATGGGAGAATTATTTACATTATTTATTGGTTCAGTATTGATCAATAACATTATTTTAAACAAATTCCTGGGTATCTGTCCTTTCATGGGTGTTTCCAAGAAAACTAGCAGTGCGCTTGGAATGGGGGCAGCTGTAACCTTCGTTATCTTTGCATCTTCGATCTTTACTTATGCGATTTATCATTTAGTTCTGGTGAAATTCAGTATTGAATATATGGATTTGATCACTTTCATTTTGGTAATTGCCGCTTTCGTGCAGTTAGTAGAAATGGTGATCAAGAAATATTCACCGACACTGTATAAATCATTAGGTATTTATCTGCCATTGATTACTACTAACTGTGCAGTATTAGGTGTAGCTTTAGAGAATATTTCAAATGGCTTTACCTTCTCTGAGATGATTGTTTATTCGTTAGGTGTTCCTATTGGTTTCACTTTGGTAATTTTCATCTTCTCAACAATTCGTGAACGTCTTGAAAGTGCAAAGACACCGGCACCGTTTGTCGGTAATCCGATTGCCTTGATCGTTGCCGGTTTAATGGCGCTGGCATTCAGCGGATTAGCGGGTCTGGTTTAAGATGTTAAGTGCGGTTTTGCTTTTTGCGGCTTTAGGCGCAATCTACGCGTTGCTCTATTATTTGAACCATAAGACACCGGTTCCGAAGGGCTGTGAAGATTTAAAAGTCAGCTGCAAGGGCTGTAAGGATGTTTCCTGCGGGAATAATCCAGTTCACGAAAGTTAAGAAAGGAAAAACATTATGTTACAAGCTGTATTAACAATGCTGATTCTTGGCGCACTCCTTGGTCTTGGGCTGGGTGTTGCTGATAAATTTTTAAAGGTTGAAGTTGATGCTCGTCAGGAAACGGTAACTTCTATGCTGCCTGGTTATAATTGCGGCGGCTGCGGTTTTGCCGGCTGTTCAGGTCTGGCAGAAGCATTGGTGAATGGGGAAGTGAAGACAGTCAGTCTTTGTAAACCAAGCAAACCTGATGCTAAGCAGAAAATTGTTGATTATTTAAAAGAAACACCAGGACCTGATGGTTCAACTCTGGATGTAGCTTTATAAAATTTGCAGGATGCGGTACACTAAGCGGTACCGCTTTTTTCTTGTTTTATCAATGTATTACAATAGTGTAAGCTAAGATTTCACGATCTATGATATAATCTAAGGGAATCGGAGGTACTATTATGATTGAATGCCATGATTTAACAAAGGAATACGGTTCTTTTAAAGCCGTTGATAATATTGATCTTGAAGCGGCAAGCGGTGAGATTACTGTCTTGCTGGGGCCTAATGGGGCAGGTAAATCGACAACGATTAAAAGTATTGTCGGCTTGCTGCAGTTTGAGGGGAAAATTAAAATCTGCGGTTATGCCAATAAAACGGAAAATGCCAAGCGCAGCTTTGGTTATATACCGGAAGCTCCGGTGCTTTATGATATGCTGAGTGTGGATGAGCATGTGGAATTCATTGCGGCAGCCTATCAGATTAAGGACTATCGTCCGCTGGCGGAGAAATACTATGAGCTTTTCGATTTGAGCGAGAAGAAGAAAACGATTGTCAAGAATCTGTCAAAAGGAATGAAGCAGAAAGTATCAATGCTGCTGGCTTTGGTACTGTCACCGAAGGTGCTGCTGGTTGATGAACCGATGGTCGGACTTGATCCGGCAAGCATTGAAGAGGTATTAAAGCTATTGGTTGAATTGAAAAACAATGGTGTTGCAGTGCTGATCAGTACGCATATCATTGATGTAATCGATGATATCTGGGACAAAGCTTATATTATGAATAAAGGAAAAATTGTGCGGACAGTACGCCGTGATGATCTGCATGAGGAGTCTTTGAAAGAGATTTTCTTTGCCTGTACGGGTGAACAGCATGAGCATCATCTGTAAGCTTCAGTGGATCAAGCTAAAGGCTGCGATCCGCCATCTGTTTTCTAAGCCCAGTTCAGCGATCCTGACGATTTTGCTTTCATCATTTTATATTTTATTAATTTATATGTCAGTAAGCTTAAAAACTAATGCTCAGCCTGCGGACCCTAATGTTTCCGCAATGATTGTAGTGGGGATGTCTGCCTTTCTCATCATCAGTCAGCTAGCAAGCAAACGGCAGCTGCTGATGAAGGAAACCGATGCTTATATGATGTTTACTGGTCCCTTTACTAAACGTCAGATCATGGGCTTTATCACCATGACAACACTTCTTCAATCACTGATGCTGGCACTTTATCCAATGTATTTTTTAGTTGCTTTTATTATGAATACAACACTGCCGTTTTTGTTGTTTACATATCTGTATTGTTTTGTATTCTTTATGTTTTTTATGCTTCTGGTTGATATTTTACATATTTTAGAAATACGCAGCGCAAAGAATAAATGGATTCGAAAATTCATTCTGATAGCCTTTATAGTTTTTCTAGTTCTATTATATCTGGTTAATCTTTTCGAGGTAGGCTTTGATTTTGGCAAAGCGATGACAACCTTTATCCGCAATCCGCTGATTCATTTTGTACCGCTGTTCGGCTGGATGAAATTAGCATTAACTTCATTTTTAACCGGGAATATGACTTTTGTTTTATTGGCATTCTTGCTGACCTTGGCCTGTATGCTGATCGTTTTTATTTATTTTATTAATATCAAGGATGATTTCTGTGAGAAGGCATATGATGAAGCAGTGAATTTTACACAAAACTACGCGCGTCTGAAAAGGGGGGAGCGAATTGTCGATAAGGTTAAGATCAGTGAGGATCAGCCGGCTCATTTCCGGCCTGGCGCTTTTGCGATTCTCTCAAAGAACCTGCTGATCATGAAGCGTTCAAAGAATTTATTCCCGCTTCAGTCGGTGATCATGGTGCTGATTTTCTTTGTCATGTCCTTGTTTATGGGAATGGGTTCTTCATATTTTCTGTCGATGTCATTTATGTGCGTATTCTTTATCATGAATGATTTCTCATTAGAAGCGGAAATTAAGAATTATCAGATTTATCTGATACCTGATTCAAGCTTTAAAAAGGGTATCGCGTGCGCCTTGCCTTATTTAGTAAAAGCATTATTGATTATCCTGTTGATCATGTTGTTTTGTTTGTTTGGTTTTAAAATGAAGCTGCTTGAAATCATGCCGGTTGCTTTAAATCTATTGGGTGTCAGTCTCACGATGATTTCCGGTACAATGATCTCTTATCGCATCATGAAAAGCCGCAATAATGCGGCGGTGGAACAGATGCTGAGAATGCTTTTATTGCTGCTGATGCTGATTCCAAGCGGTATCCTTGCCGGAGTTGCGGCCTTTGCTTTTGACTTTAATCTGGTATTGATTACGGTATTGCCTTTTGTATTTAATCTTGTTTTTGCCTTATTGCTGCTTAAATCGGCTTCTTCAATCTTTAACGGGACTGATTTGCTTTCTGATTAAACATAAGGATTCTGCGGGTTTTTAGGAAACCCGCTTTTTTTTGCGTATATAGAAGTAGGAGGGATAAGATGAAATCATGGTACTGGACGTTCATGATAATCTTCATGACTTTCACACTCGTACTGGGGTTGAGCTGGTATGTGGAGTATGATCATACCCAGAATACGATTGAAATGGCCGCTAAACGAGCTTTGATGTCAACAATGGCAGCCTATGTCGATGAATGGGAGTTTGAAATCTACGATGTCCTTCAGCATTTTGAAGCTGATTTTAAGGATTTGGCATTGAAGGATCTTGAATATCAGATTGCCTTGACCGGCTTCATTAAAGAACCGCTTTTTATGCAGGTGGAAATCCTGGCCGTCAATAAGAGTAAGCTGAGAGGATTGATGATTCATGTGCAGGAAGCCATGATTGAGGAGCTGAAAGAATGAAAAATCGTAAAAATCTTGCCGCGGCAGGAGGTATCAGCCTGCTGCTTGTGAATGGTCTTTTATTTAAAGTGATTTTGGATAAGACGATTGACTTGAAGAAAGTTCCGGTCGCGGCTGTAACCATTGAACCGCGTACTCAGATTAATAAGGAAATGATTGCTTATAAGGAAATACCCAGCATTTTTACTGATGAATCATGTGCGATGAATGAGGAGGAAATTCTTGATAAAATAACGGAAATTGAAGGGAAGATACCTAAGGGATCATTGTTTTATAAGCAGATGCTTTTTGATGAGACAGAATTGCCGGATTATCCGTCATTGAAGCTGAAAGCAGGGCAAAGCTCGTTTTCATTGGGGACAGATTTATTAAAAAGCTCGGGTAATTCATTGACTGCCAATCAAAAGGTTGATTTATATGTGACCATCGAACCGAAAAAAGAAAAGCCGGTAACTGATTTGCTGATCTCATCGATTCGTATTTTGAGTGTGAAGGATCGCAAAGGGAATCTGATGGGCAGCAAGAATAGCAGTAATGTGCCTTATGTGATTAATCTTGCGGTAGCGAATGAATATGTGGAGCTGCTGAAGATTGCCAGCAAGGTAGGCACAATTGATCTGTATGCGGTTGCTGATGACAGAGAGAGTGAGGAATGCGTGTTTAACGAGGACTCAAAGGTGTTGGATTTATTGGTGGAGGCAAGTGATGAGTGAGTTTAATTTTGGACCGCTGACACCTTATGTAGAGGATGAAAACATTACTGATATTAACTATAATGGTCATCAGCTGTGGATCGATCATCTGCATAAGGGACGCTATTGCGAACCTTTTGATGAAGAAGAATTCATTCAGCAATTCTGTTATAAGATTGCCAACTATGTGAATTGTTCTTTTAATTTCTCATCACCGCTGGTAGAAGCCGAAACGTGTGATCTGCGTATCAGTATTGTTCATGACTCAATTGCCCGCAGCGGCCATAGCATATCCATTCGTAAGACGCCGGCAATTATGCGGCTGAGTGAAAAGCAGATGCTTAAGGAGAAGTATACGACAGCCGGTGTATTGGAATTTTTAGAGCGGGCGATCAAGGCACATTGCAATATCATGATTGCCGGTCTTCCGGGGGTCGGCAAAACTGAATTGGTTAAGTATCTGACTTCATTCATTCCGGCTTGGGAACGGGTAATAACGATCGAGGATACACTTGAGCTGCGCTATCATGACATCCATTCCAATAAAGATTGTGTGGCCTTTAAAATCAATGCCGGCTTTACTTATGTCGATGCCATTAAGGCAAGTCTGCGGCAGCGTCCTAATTGGATTTTAGTTTCTGAGGTGAGAAGTCATGAGGTCGTTCATTTATTAGAAAGTATATCGACAGGAACTAATTTGATATCGACAATTCATGCGGATGACGCTGCAAAGATTCCTAAGCGTATTTTACATATGTTTCCAAACGTTGAAATCTATAATGAGGTCCTGCTGAACAGTATTCATGAAGCGCTGGATCTTGGCATTTATATTGAATCACGGATTTCTGAGCAGGGGGTTGTCAGGACCTTGAAGCAGATTGTGGCCTTTGACAGCATCAATAATCAAGCAATGACGGCCGAGCTGTATCATGTGGGCGGTGAGCTTGCAGATGAGTCGCTTTATCCTCCTAAACTGATTCGCAAGTTTAAGAGCCTGAAGCCGCTGCCGGTAAGAAAAAGGAGGACAACCAAATGAGCGTGCTGATAATTATGGCCGTATTGCTGCTGCTTTTAGTGAATACCCGCAAAGGAAAAGCGCTGTTTACATTCTGTATGTTTCGAAGAAACGGTTATGCGGCGCTGAAACAGACAATCTTATCTTATGGCTACAATTATTCATTTAAACAGCATATGGTCTTACTGAGCCTGATGGCGGTGGGTATTCTTTTTATTGGCATACAGTTTGAGGTGCGAGTTGAATCAATGCTCTTGCTGGTATTTGTTTCTTCCATGGTGCTGCCGACGATTTATTTATGGCTGGCTTATAATTCTTACCAGGAGCATTTATTTAATGATTTTACGATGTTTCTTCAGAATTTTATTGCCCTGTTTAAGCTCAATCCGAAAACCTATCGAATCTTATGTGAATGTGAAAAAATCTGTGAGGGTGAGATGAAGCAGGTTGTCAGCTCAATGATTGAGCAGCTTTCTGAGGGTGGTGATGTGAAGGCTTGTTTTCAGCTGCTGATTGATTATCAGCCGCATTTCATCGTGTATAATCTTACTTCTTTGGTGATGACTATTGAAATGCACGGCGGCGATCAGTTTCTTGATGGCTTGGACTTGATTCAGGATGATATTGATGATTGGATTGAAGATACTTATATGTTTAAGCGGCTGCAGCTGCAGGCTAAGAATCGAATGATTGGTTTATGCGGCTTATCAGCCCTGATTGCGATGTTTGCGAAAAACATGCTGAAGGAGATTCAATTTAATACGACTTCAATTGTCTATCAGTCAGCAATTTTATTTTTTTTCACAACAGTGCTGATTACCTTGTTAATGGCACATAAGACAATCAGTGAGGGGTGGGTGGAAAAAGAAGAATGCATATCTACGAGAGCTTGATCTGTTTTGCTGCCTGTCTGCTGTTAGTCGTGCTGAATAAAAGTATTGACAGTTTTTTGCTTGATCTGCTGATAGAAGGTGATTTGCATGAGCTGGTTCATGAAGATCCTTTCAAGTTGTCGGCTAAGCGGCTGAAAAAGGCTAAACCGGTTTTGCTGCTAATTACTTTATGGCCGCAGTTTGGTTACAGTATTTTCTGGCTTGGCGGTGTCGGCGGCTTATTTATGCTTGTTTATAAACAAGCGTATCTGGCGTTAAAGCGGGTGCAGAAGCAGCGGGTGAATCAACTGAAGTTTCAGTTTCCAATATGGCTGCGGCAGCTTCAGATTTTGATTCAGACTAATACCGTAGTGACTTCATTGACTCTCAGCGCGCAGACGGCCCCTCAGCTGATTCAAGAGGATTTATCAATTCTGATTGCGGAAATTGAGGAAGATGCAATACATCTGACACCGTATATGAATTTTTTAAAGGCTTACCGATTATCAGAGATTGAGCGGGCGATGAAGCTTTTATACCGCTATAATACAGTGGGTAAGGAAGATGCTTACGTTCAGTTTAACCGCATGATTCAGACAACCACAAAGTGGCTGAGAAGTGAGCGCAGCAGCCGTGCCGAGAGTAAGCTGATGTTTTTTCAATGGTGGGGAATGCTGCCGCTGCTTGGTGTGACAGTGCTGTTTATGGCAATCATGTTTGAAATTATTATTAATCTATTTGGAGAGGGGGTGAAGCTGTGAAAGCCTTTTTCGAAGAATATGGGCTAGTGCTATCATCATTGCAAATAAAATTGCATGACTTTCTAAAAAGGTTATAAATTAAGGATATTTCAAAGGTTTCGTCATCTATAATTATATAATCAAGGAAAGTATCAACCATCATTTTTTTGTATTCATAGCTGTCATCAATGTTTTTTAATAAATAGTTGATAGCTTTTTTTACATCTTTTTTAGTGAGAACTTCATCCGCAGTTGTCAGATATTCAAGCTCAGATTGTAAATATTTCATTTTATCCTCTATTTTGTTTTTTCTTGCCATATATTTTTCTTTTGACATTCCTTCATCTAAGTAAATATCAAGTATATTGTCTAACTTTTTATCACATGCTTGTATCTCTTTTTTTAAGGTACTTATTCTTTCTTCATTATCTGATTTATCATTAAGTAACTCTAGTCCTTTGTTTATGTATTCATTTAAAGAAGCTTCATTGAAAAAAGTTTCTTTTATGAAATCTATTACTGTGGCTTCGAGCATATCTGCATTTATAATTTTAGCATCACACTTTTTGCGATTATGCCTTGAACATGTGTAAAATCGGTATACATAATTTTCATATGGCGCTGATGATGATCCTATATAATTTGCTCCACATTTTTTACATTTAACATATCCAACAAGTAAATAATTATGCTTCTTACCGCCTTTTGGTTTATTCATTGTTCTTTTTCTCCTTGCTGTTTCCCAAATATCAGCTTTAATTATGATCGGGTAAGTTTCTTCTTGTTTCCACTCTGTATTTTTGATGACTTTCTGTTTTCTTCCGTTTTTTATTACTTTACTTTTGCCGTGAAAATAAGTACCTTTATATTTTTCGTTTTTTTAGCAGCTTCCCTATTGTATCTGCTGTCCAGTCATTACCGCGTTTTGTTTTAAGACCTCTTTTGTTTAGCCTATCTGCGATTGTTACATAACCATTGTTATCTAAATATAAATTATAGATTTCTTTAACAATAGAAGCTTCATAATCATCAATCTCAATCATGTGCGTTTCGCTGTTTACTTTATAGCCATATGGAAGAAAGCCTCCATTATATATGCCTTTTTCAACGTTTCTATACATTCCTTTTTTTACTTCTCTTGATAAATTTTTTGAATAATATTCAGCCATGCCTTCTAATACAGACATTAATATAACATCTTCAGGAGAATCGTCATTAACGTTTTCTAACACTGATAATAATTTTACTCCATGATCCGCTAAACGTTTTCTAACTACTGCGCTATCATAGCGATTGCGAGCAAATCGATCAAGCTTATGCACTATAACAAAATCAACTTTGCCTTTATCTGCTTCATCAAGCATATTCTGAAACTGTTCACGATTATCATTAGTTCCGGATAATCCTCTATCAGCATAAAATTCTAGCAGATTAAATTTGTTACTTTTGCAAAAATCACGAATAGCTATTTCTTGTGCTTCTATCGATTCTTCACGTTGCCTATCAGAACTGAAACGAGCATATCCTAAAGCAGTTTTCATTTGGTTACCTCCTGTTGGCAATAAATACCAGTTTAATAATTACAAAATTTACCATATAATATGAGTGTGATCACAACACCCAACATAATTACATAATAGCCGCCATATACGGGAGGATATTATGGAACTAGAAGTAGAGTATGTTAAATCTTGCAAGAATCAAGTAATTATATACCTTGAAGCTCATAAAGTTGTTTTGTATACTGATAAAACAATTAACAATGAGTTTAAAAGATATGTGCAAAGTAGACTGCCGGGCTATACTTTAATCGAGAAGCGCTAATGCTTCTCTTTTTTTATTTATATAGCACGTCTAATTTCTATTACTTTACCTATGATTCGCACAGGCTTTGTCTCAACTTCCTTAGCAGAATAATAAAGCGGAGTAAATTCAGGATTATGTCCCACTAACATAATTCCACCGTCTTTAATAACTACTTTTTTGCATGTGGCTTCATCTCCGTTTACCATAACTATGCCTACTTGCCCAGATTCGATAGTATCTTGTTTTCTCACTATCACAACATCATCTTCCATAATGAAAGGATACATAGAATTTCCCTTGATTTTTAGTCCAAAGTATTCACCTTTTTTTGCTGTTTTTTCATCTATTTCTTCATAATCTAAAATATCTTCGATAGCCTCTAAAGGTATTCCTGCCGGCACAGAACCCAGCACTGGTACTTTTGTGGCTTTTTTTGTCTCAACGTCTTTAACGTTTCCTTGATCTACTTTTCTTATGTTAGATATTCCAGTTAAATAGTCTAAATCAACATCTAAATAATCAGCAATTTTTTTTAATTTATCTAATTTTGGTACGCTTTTCCCCAATTTCCAATCACTTAAAACAGATTGAAATAGATTGCAATCTTTAGCGACACGATATGAGGATAAACCTTTTTCTTTAACTAATTCTTCATAACGAGAATACATAATATCCACCTTTCCAGAATAATAGTGAAAATACTACTAAAAGTGTTGACTACTAATATAGCGTGGTGTATACTATGTGTGTGCTAGGGAAAACACTAGCGATAGTAAAAGCGCTATTTTTAGTCAATATATTTACTTCTGATAATTTAAGTATATCACTTTTCCCTAGTATTACAAGATTGGAGGTGAAAATTTGTATAATAAGTTTAAAACTTTGCTAAATGATAGCGGTAAAACTGCATATCAGGTAGCAAAAGATACTGGCATAACACAGTCAACATTCAGTGACTGGAAAACTGGTCGGAGTAAACCAAAACTCGATAAACTGAAAATTTTAGCTGATTATTTTGGCGTTCCTATTGAGTATTTTATGGAATAAGAAAGGAGGAGACATGAAAAATCAAAGGAAACCCATTTATAAAATCGGCACTGAATCAAGAGATATTGAACCATTTCTAATGTTTATCCTTGATTTGGCAAGAGAACTAAAAAAAAGAGATACTGCCGCCGACCAAAGCACAGTATCTCACATTGATAATTCACCAAAATTATCAACTAAATTATAGCACACAAAAGGAAAGGAGGAAATATGAATCCTGAAGAAATGTATTGGCGATTTGTAAATGAATTACTAATTGCTTTAAAAATTAATCGTTACTTAATTATCTTGAATATCCTTATGTCAATCATGATGGTTGCGCTGGTGATTCGATATGGAAGATAAAGAATTATTCAATTTACTCTACAAGCAAATTGAAGATAGATCAGAAATTTTAAAGGCAATCTTAAATATAAGTTTGCTTATGAATTTACTGCTACTAATCATTACAGGCTGCCTGATCCTATTACATATCCAATTAGGATAAGAATGATTGCCCATAAACACTGAAAAATGATATTGGTCAATTTTAATTTTAATTCATGGTAATATTTCCAGCCTTCATCAGTGCCAATAAACATCTGGTCTTGATTAATCATTGTTTCTTCAAGATAACCCATTTTAGTTAATATGGCTAAATGTTTAATTAAATTGCGGTCGGATAAGAAAATTATGTTGATTTCTGATAACGGTATTGAAACTGAAGATGTTGGATAAAAGTGCAATTTATTATGAATAAAGAGAACATATTTAAGCACTCGGTAATGATTAAATAAGTAAATCATATGACCACCTCAAGAAAATTGTAGCATAAGGAAATGAAAAGGCAAGGTAATGAGATGAATAAAGTTAATATACGCTTTGAACTGGAAATGTTGTCTACAACAACGTTGATAGACATGTGGAACAATTTCAATCTAGCACCTTATCATTGTGGTTATTGGGATGAAAGATTTCCTGATAAACCATATTTGTTTGAACTACTGCCATTCGATTGTAAAAGGTTTAAAAGATTCACAAAATTCCATTACCTTATCAAAGCGATGAAAATGATTGAAATGGTGGTAGGACAAAGGAAAATCATTGAGGAATTAAACAAGAAAAAATCTTGAAGATTGGAATTATTACAGAAGGTATTAACGCTGCGAAGGAAAAGAAAAGGCAAGGTGAACTCATGGGAAGCGAGAAATTTCAGAGAGAATTAGAACGATTAAACAAAATGAGCGCTGTTAGTATTGTTACAGAATTATTATCTAAAGAAAACGTTATTCTAAAAAGGTGTCTATTATTATCAGCACTAGTAAACATTGCTCTAATGTTTTTAACGCTTATTGCTTTATTTTCCTAAATAAACAGTGATTAAATCACCTCAAGAAAATTGTAGCATCAATACCTAAAAAGGCAAGGAGGAACTAATGATTAAATACATAAGGAAACCGATTTGGAAGAACTGGATCATCTTAGGACTTGTGATTTATTCGGCAGCAGTCACAGTGCAAATTTATTATTGCAATCGCTTAGCTGATGAACAAACCGAAAAGATAGCACAGCTGCAGAGGGAAAAAGCAGAACTTCAGGTACTAGGTGAGATAATCACACCAGCAGTTGAAGAAGATTACTGAACACCGATTACTGGAGTAGAAACTCGTATAGACGAGAATCATACACCATCGGATAAATTTGTAAGCTACGTCGAGAAATTTAACTTCTCTCTCGATTTCTACGAGGTAGCTACAAATTATGGCATTGATTCTGGCTTCGCTCTTGCAACTTGGATTTGGGAAACTGGCTATGGCAGCAGCGAATTGTGGCAGCTACATAACAACCCGGCAGGGATAACCTGTGGGGCAGAATATTGCTCCTATGACAGTCAAGAACAGGGCTTGCAGGCCATGTTTCAGCTCATGCGTTACTACGTTAATGAGTTAGACAGAAATACAGTAGCAACCGTCAGAGAGCTGTGGAGTGAATCTGATGATGCCGAAAGCATTATAGAAATCATGCTGGAAATAAATGAAAGGAGAAAATCTTATGAGTGAAAGAACAAGACGTTGTAATATCACGCCGAAAGTCAGAAAAGAAGTCAAAGAGAGAGATTGTGATTGCTGTATCTTTTGCGGCTCAACTTATGGCGTACAGATTTGCCATATAGTCCCACGGAGCCGTGGCGGCTTAGGTATCCCTCAAAACCTTGTATGTGGGTGCATAAGCTGCCATGCAAAGATGGATCAAAGCACTCAACGCCAAGCGATGTTGGATAGAGCACAGGAATATTTGCAAAGCATTTATCCGGATTTTGATGATACATCTAAAGTCTATCAAAAATGGGGTGGACTGTTCTCAGCGTGCTAAATGAGAAAAGCAGAATATGCAGGCCACCTTGAAGAATTTCTGGCTGAACTGAAGATGGCTGAAAAGAGCGAGCTGACCTTGAAAAAGTACCGGCGGGATCTGATGAGATTTTATGGCTTTGTTAAGCAGGTTAATTTTGACAAAGAAACAGCGATTGACTATAAGCAGTCCTTGATATCACAGGGATACAAGCTATCAAGCATCAATAGTTATTTAGTAGTGCTTAATAAGTATCTAACATGGCTTGGTGCTACTGATCTAAAGGTTAAGCTGCTCAAGACACAACGCCGGGGAAGCAGAGAGGATATTATCACGCTGGAAGATTATAAGCGACTGCTAAGGCATGCAAAAAAGCGTGGTGAGATGGATATGTACCACTTGATGAAGGTGCTGGCAATGACAGGCATTAGAATTGAAGAACTTAAATTTATTACAGTTGAAAATATTCAAACGAACTACATAGCTGTGACAAACAAAGGAAAATCCAGAACGGTCATACTCAGACAGGACTTAGCAAGGGATCTGCGCAGATATTGCCGCATAAGTGGTATACGACATGGGTTTGTATTTGCCGGTAAAAAAGAGGGCTGCATGATGGCTAAAAGCACCATATGGAGGAGGTTGAAGAAGATTGCCGGTGCTGCTCGGGTGAACAAGAAAAAGGTTCATGCACACTCGTTCAGACATTTCTTTGCTAAAGAATTCTTAGCACAAAACAATAACAATATCCTTGAGCTTGCCGATATACTCGGTCACGAATCCTTAGATACAACACGCATATACAATGTATCGACGGATGCAGAAAAAAGAAAGAAGCTGGAAAATATGAAATTTTCTAGATGAAGGGAGAACAAATGAAGCAAATAGCACAATCAATTTTAGATATTGATAACGGAAAAATGAAAGAACAAGCCAATTATGAATTGGCAAAAATTATGGCGAATTTGAATGATATTAATGCTAATGAAAAAACCAAGAGAGGGTTAACCATCAAACTAACATTTTTACCAGTTGATGATGGAACGGTAATCACATCATATGAAGTTTTACCTAAGCTGGCACCTATGAGACCGAAGCAACTCATCTTACGGCAGGATCAAAAAGCTGATCCTGAAACTGGCATGATGATCGATGTGTTGGTAGAAACAACTAGACAGGCAAGAGGACAACTAAATCTTGATGGAGAAATCTTTGAGCCTGAAATGTGCCTGATTGGATTAGGTGCAGATAAATTAATTAAAAAAGAGGAAGTCCAAAAGGACTAGGAGGAAAGAAACATGTTAAAGGAATTAGCTCAGTATATTACAGGATTAGCACTTGATGCAGAAAAAACAGAAGTGATTGAAATTGAAGGAGAAACTTATATTGACGGTAAACGTCTAATGCCGGATGCTTGCGGCAACAAAGAATTAAACACGTTGGATGCTGCAATTGATTTTCTGCGTGTTACTTGTCGTGATGGAGATTTTGAGTATCCGCTAATTGTATCAGCAACACATAGGAATATTGAGGTATATAGTTCATTAGATAAATATAAAAAACGTAATTATGTGTTGTCCGTTTCCCCTACAACACCACAAATTAATTTTGATTTTTATATGGATTTAGAGGAGTTTATCATTCAGCTGCAGACTTGTTTTGTAGATACGCCCAACAAGCAAAGATTACTGGAATTAGTCAGTTCGTTTGTAGAGTCGGAAAAGCTTGAAGTTGCAGACAACGGTATCAGCCAAACGGTGGTTGTAGAAAAAGGAGCTGCCGTCAAATCAAAAAATGCTGTTGAAGTAAATCCTTTTGTCAGATTGGCTGCTTATAGAACGTATGCTGAGGTTGAGCAACCTGAGACCATCTATCTATTGAGAGTTAAGCAAGGTAATCGTATTGCACTGTATGAAGCTGATGGCGGTAAGTGGAAAATAGAAGCTCAGAAGAGAGTTGCCGGCTATCTACGAGATGGTTTAACTGATTTGATTGAAGCAGGCAAGGTCGTTGTTATCGGGTGAAAGAGTATATCCGAAGATTGCTAGAACAAGCGATCGGATCAGAAAATGCAATCACGAAATCTGAACTATGTCGGAAAGCACGATTAGGTGAAAGAGCTGTCAGAAATTTTATTCGAGATTTGAGGATGGAAGGTATGGTAATCTGTTCGACAGCTTCCGGTGCCGGTTATTATGTGCCTAAAAATGCCGCAGAGGTTAAACACTTTATCCTAGAAATGGAAAAGCGAGGACGTGAGTGTTATGCTGCTGCATCTATGGCAAGGCAATGGATGGTGAACAATGGCTTAGATACGCCTAGCGAGAGCGTTGTGGTTGACGTTTTATAAACATGGAGGAAGATATGGCAAGACCTTATAAAGAGGGCTGCAGCTATTTTCCGAGTGATGTTGATATTTATTCTGATTTTAAGATCATTGATTTGTTAAATGAATATGGTCCTCTTGGTTACACTGTTTATGATTGGGTAATCCGCCGAGTGTACCAAGAGGGTTATTATTTACAAACTGATCTTAATCAATTAAGTACGTTCTTTGTCCGAGACATAGGATCAAAGTGGATAAGGAACAAAGAGGTTGTGCTGCAAGTGATACACTTCTGTGCGGAATTAGACCTTTTCGATAAGGATCTCCTTGCACAGGGTGTTATCACCTCTGTTGGCATTCAGCGCCGGTACGTTGAGATCACCGCTCGCAGAAGACAGCCTAATATATTATCAAAATTTTGCATTTTGCCGGATGCTTTTTTAAGTGTACGCAACAATGCAGTTATTGATAACAATAATCTAGTTATTGTCAACAAAAACGAGGTAAATGGTAACAGCAACGGTATAAAGAAAAGTAAAGAAAAAGAAAGTAATACTGGCACTGATGAATCAGCACCAGCAGTTGTTGAATTGATATTGAATGACAGCAGTATGTATCCTGTCTACCAGAAACAAATAGAAGAATGGTACGAACTATTTCCGGCAGTAGATATAGTTACAGAATTGAGAAAAATGCAGGCATGGTTATCTGCTAATCCCAAGCGTAGGAAAACAAAAAAAGGGATCTTACGCTTTGTTGTAAATTGGCTGATGAAAGAACAGGATAAGCCGCACAGGGAGGTGACTGGCAAAAATGCATACCCAAACCTATGATGATCAGATCGAAAGAGCGTTATTAAGTATTATGTTAACTGATCCAAAAACAATAGATGAATGCTCTTTGGATTCAAAACATTTTGTCAATCCGGTAAATCGGCGTGCTTATGAAATATTTAAAAATTATTATACCGAGAATGGAGCTATCTCGATCGGTTTAATGTGTGCTGAGGTAAAAGATGCAGGGCAATTTGTAGATTACTGTATGGCATTGTCTGATGAATACATATCCAGCAGCAATTTTCATTTCTTGATGGAAAAGCAAGAGGAAGCCTATAAAAAAAATCAGATCATTAAAATAGCTGATGCATTGCTTGAGGGAAAGGCATCTTATAGCGAGGTTGTTGATAATATTAGATCCGTTAGCTCGGAATTTGTAAATGTTAATGATTATCATAAACCTAAACCTCAAGAGATTTATGACTTGATAACGACAGATCGAGCAAAGATTAGGTTTAGGGATTTGGACTGCCTGAATCGTGTTGGACTGTTGGAAAATACATTGAATGTAATCGCAGCTCGTCCTTCGGTAGGTAAAACAGGATTTGCACTTAATATGATCAATGATCTATCAGATAGATATAAGTGCATCTATCTGAATATGGAAATGACAGAAAAGGAAATCTATGAGCGCTTAGCTGCTATTAATTCTGCGATTCCAATCAATCGTTTTACAAAGCTAGAAGTGAATGAGATAAACAAGATGAATACTGCTTTAACACTAATCTACAATAAGAAAATCAAGATTTATAACGGTTCTAAGTCTTTAAAAGCAGTCAGAGCAATCTTAACCAGAGAGCAGCGTGAAGGGCATTGTATCATCTTTATCGATCATATCGGATATGTAACTACCGGCAAAAGGCAAAGTGATACTGAGCGAATCGGTGAGGCGGTACGAGAGATTCAGAAAATGACAAAGGATTTAAACGTGACAGTTTTCTTGCTCGCTCACATTAATCGAGCAGGCACGGATGCACCTACTGTAAACTTTTTAAAAGATTCCGGTGAGCTTGAACAATCAGCTCATGTGGTTATGCTGCTGCATAATCCTAATGATGATCTTGATAAAACGACATCAGACATACAGTTGATCGTTGATAAAAACCGATCCGGTAAGCGTGGCAAGATTGATTTGGAATATCAAAAGACTACGCAAATTTTCAAGGAGATGCACTATGCAAGATAGATGGCAACTGTTTGAGTACCTACGAACACACAACGGCAAGCTGCCGGTGGAGGCATTAGAAATGGAACTTCTGGAGGTCGCAGAAGGCATTCAGGAGTTCTTGTATTTCGAAGCGCAAAACAACGAAATATAAGGCTAAAAAGGATACAAAAAAATCAAAAACTATTGGACTTAAAAAAACGTGTGGAAACGCCATTGTTTAAGGCTTAAAGCGCTGAAATCATGATGCAACATAATATTAAGGTTATATTGCATGAAATTTGGCTGATTTTTGGCAATTTTGCAAAAAAACGGCCGTTTTCGTGAAAAAATGCTGAACTTCGTAAAAGTTCGTTAAAAGTTCGTAAATGACATCAAAACTGGAGGTGTAAAAGTGGCTGATTGGTTTGTTGATAAATGTGATTGCTGCGGAGCCTGGAAACAGTGCAAGGGCATCAATGGGCATCTGATGTGTCAAGAATGCATTAATAAGACTGGCGGGCGCCTAGAGCTAGAAAAGCCGGTGCAGGCGGCGTTGTTTGGACTTGATGCAGAATTAGTTGATGTTGGTAAAAGAAAAAAGATAGGAAGGTGAAACATATGAAGCCGATATTGTTTAACACAGAAATGGTGAAAGCGATACTTGAAAGAAGAAAGACAACCACAAGGCGAATTGCCAAATGGCAACGTAGAGAAGAATTTATTAATAACAATTTATCTCAATGCGTTGCTGATAAATATGTAAATGATGCGTACTGTTTATATCAAAAAATAGCTAGCTGCTGGAACGAAATTACGCATCCATTGAAGCCTGATTATAAAATCGGGGACATCTTATATGTACGAGAGGCATGGGCTTTATATGAAGATGAATACATATATAGGGCTGATAGTGTTTTGCTGGATGATTGGTATAGAGCGTGTTGGCGCCCATCAATCCATATGCCAAAAAAAGCAGCCAGATTATTCCTAAAAGTAACTGACGTGCGTATTGAACGGCTTCAAAACATAAGTAATGATGAAATCATTAATGAGGGTGTACGTTCTGGCATAGTTAAGCATTATGAAAATCAGCTACCCTATGAGGAAAGTGAAAATATTCGCTATGCCCATACGCTTGCTTTTTCCGATCTATGGAATAGCACAGTTAATCGGAAAGATCTCGATTGCTATGGATGGGAATCCAATCCGTGGGTGTGGGTTATTGAATTTGAACGGATAAGCAAGGAGGAAGCTTATGGAAAGTCATAGCAACCGAGAAGATGTAAAGCACATACCATTTACAATCCATTGGCCATTTATCCTTAGGTTATACATCGAAAAATGTTATGAAGAAATCTGTGAATTAGAGATACCACATAAATATGTTAAAAAAAGATTTTTTGATGAAGAGTGTAATGAATATGTAGAATATACTGAGGATGAATTTGAAGGTATAAATGAACAGATACAAGCCAAGTGCGATGTTTACCCATTGGATGAAGTTTACAAAATTTATCGCAACATGCCAGATAATGTAGTGATGGGCGAACTAGAAAAATACATGAGCAAACAATATCCTGATGCTGATACTCTTTGCGTTGAGATTGAGGATATAAAGAATTTTGCAAAATCTTTATACGATCAGTATAAGCAGACGGTAGAATATGCAGATGCGCGACTTAAAAATATGCTTAGAATGTATACCATGTATGTTTATGATGCAAATAGTAAGCAAATTGAATTTGTGAGATTTGGAGAACACTTTACAGCTGTAAAAAAATTCGTTGCACAATATTTTTTAGAGACAAATGATGATTTAGATGAATTGGAAATAAGTTATTTAAAGCTTGGAGAAATACCAGTAAAGATGTATGCAGAAGCCGATGATTATATTGCTAAATATATCACTATAAAAGGCAATTTTAATTGTAAGGAATCATATAGATTCGGAAAACAAATATGTACCAAACTTTAGAATTATTTGGAGGTGTCGGTTCGCCAAGATGTGCGTTCCGAAACAGCAAAATACCCATAAAGGCTATCGATTATGTTGAGAACGATCAAAAGGCGGTAGATAGCTACAATCATATGTTTGTAGCAGATTTGCCATACAAAACGCAAACGGTAGTAGGATACAACCTCAAACCCACTATCTTAATACACGGTTCACCATGTCAAGATATGAGCATTGCCGGGCACCAGGGGAAGGCACTAGCGCAGGATGGAAGAATAAACAGGGGGAAGGGAGCTGACGAAGGAAACGGTACCAGAAGCAGCCTGATGTGGGAAACAATCAACATTATTAAACAGATGGGTGAATGGATGCCAAAAAACGTGTTATGGGAAAATGTAACGAACGTGAGGTCTAAACACATGGTAGCCAATCATGAAAGATATTTGTATGAAATGCGTGAACTTGGCTACACGAACAGCTATGCAGTTTTAGATGCTCGTGAATTTGGCTTGCCGCAAGCAAGACGGAGGGTTATTACAATCTCATCACTTGCTGATGAAGGATTTGACTTTAGTAGCCTGATAAGAACGCCAATGAAACCACTTAATGAATTTTTGGAAACAGATGTGCCTGAGCATTACACGGTAACACAATCCAGCGTGCTTAACTGCATTGGTAACAAAGGTATTAAACGTACAACTGTTATTGAAGAGTATGCTATGACTATCACATGCAGACAGGATCGCACACCAGCTCAAGTCATAGACTTAGGCAAAGATAAATATCGCTATCTAACAGAGCGTGAGTGCTGGCGACTTCAAGGATTTACAGATTCTGATTTTGATGCAGCGTGTATTGCCAATCCATGTGCTGAAGGAAAAATGAACAGAACCCTTTACAAGCAGGCAGGTAACAGTATGCCTGTACCAATGCTTGAGAGTATATTTAGAAAAATATTTTTGAACAAGGTCGGAAAGTGAGTGCAGGTGAATGAAACGTAAATGCAGTATGTGTGGCGAATACAAGGACATCACACAGTTTAGATACATGAATACAACAAAGAAGTATAACAGTTACTGCCGAGAGTGTGAGAAATGGTATATGAAAATGTATGGCAGAATCAGATATGAACGAGAGAAAGCGAGGCGGTTAGCTAATGCAAAGAATTAAGCAAGGCGATTATGTCAACGGATACAAAGTCGAAATGGTTGAAGTTATAAACAAAGAGCCTCATTACTTGATCGTTTATTTTGATTGGGGAGCTCAAAAACCACAGAGCCGATGGCTGCCAGAGCATTTAGTAAGTAGTTATGTATCTGCGGAAGATTTTGAGAGAGCTAAACAATAAAAGGAGCTGAAAATATGCCAATTAAAAACTATACGACTAAGGTTGATGCATCTAAGACCGTAGGTGAGATACAGCAGATGCTGGCACAGCATGGAGCTAAACAGATAATGTTAGATTACTCCGATGGTAAGATCACATGCATATGTTTTACCTTACAGACTGCTAATGGTATTCAGGGTGTGCGTTTGCCGGCTGCACCTGATAAGGTTCTGCTAGTGTTGCAAGCACAAAAATGCAAATGTGATTATGCACAAGCTGAACGCGTTGCGTGGCGAATATTAAAAGACTGGTTAGATGCTCAATTAGCAATCTTAGAGACTGAGATGGTAACGATTGATCAAGTGATGCTGCCTTACTTTGTGACAAAGTCCGGTGATACGGTTTACGAGTTGTACCAAAACAATCAACTATTATTGGAGGTAAAATAAATGAAATACAGAAAGAAGCCAGTTGTGATTGAAGCATTTCAGCTAAACGAAAGAGGACTTGTAGAAGAAGATTGGTTTTGGGATGCTGTATCTGAAAATAAAATAAAAACCTACAATTTCGGAAAAAAATATTCAGCGCCTGCATTGTGTGTGATTGAAACGCTTGAAGGAACTATGATAGCTAAAACAGGTGATTATATCATTAGGGGCATACAAGGTGAAATTTATCCATGTAAGGCAAAGATATTTGAGCAGACTTATGAGGAGGTCGATTAATGGCGAAAACCGATGAAGCTTTAATTGCTGATGCTTTAGTAAAGCTTGGTGTTGATTTCCCGCAGATCAGATTTAAACCTAAGTACAGTGATAAGCTGCAGCGTTTGGTGATCCATGCCAATGTAGGCAATAAAAAGATACGTGTTTATCGTGCAGGTGGCTGTTATGCAGTAGGAGCTAAGTCTGATGAAAAACTGAGAGCTAAACCATGTGCGAGTTATTATGACATGCAGGTGTATATATACAGGATATTAAGAGAGTGGGGACTGATCTAATGTTGACCGAAAAGGATAAAATCGAGCAATTTAAAAGAGATTTAAGGAGTTATAAATATCATCAAAAAATGATTGAAGAACTGCAGTGGAAGATTGAAGAACTCAACGTAAAAATTGAAGGCGTTTCATCTCCAACGGTAAAACCTACAGTTATTGAAAACGGTCGTGATCCTTATCAGGATAAAAAGAACGAATACTGGCACGAGGAAGAAGCTCTTGTTATAGAGCGCAACAAGCACTTGAACGAAATCACTAAAATTGACAATTATTTAAGTAAAGTTGAAGAAGGCGAAAGGAAGATTCTTGTTGATGTATATATAAACAGAAAACGTATTGATAGTCTTGATTATGTATATTTGTCGATTGCTCAAACTAAAAGAACGATTGACAAAATAATCAAGCATATTTTGCAAGATGATACTCAGTACGGCTAAAACCGTGATATTATGGTAATGTGGAATTAGCGGATAAGGATCTACCCCAACAGCCTACTATCCGCTAACACCCACTTGTTAATTTCAATAATATGGTTCTCCTTTCTTGGGCAGCTCAACGGCTGTCCTTTTAATATACATGGAACGAGGTGATACTAATGGCAGGAAGAGGTAAAAAATATGGAGATGAAATAAAGGAAAGAGCGATCGCAATGTACGGTATCTGCGGATCATACTCACAGGTTGCGAGAGAGCTGGGTGTACCTACGTCAACGATTGCCGGTTGGATCAAAAACGATACTCCGGAAACAGAGGTTGCACTGATTAGATTATCTGCAAAGATGGACTTTGCAGAAAAAGCAGGCGCACTAATGAATAAAAGTTTAGATTTGTTAGACAGAAGGCTTACTACTGCTTTAGAAGCAGAGGAAGGATTGGCGGAGCTGCTGCAAGAATGGATGAACGCACCGAATGCTGAAATCAGTGATAAGAAGAAACAAGCATTACTGACTAAAGTATCTGCACTACAAATACAGAAAATTGGTGACATCACATCGGCAATTAGTACGCTTTATGATAAACGTGCATTAGCAAAAGGTGAAGCTACTGAAAATACGTCTATCACTGTTGAATTGAATGGTGAAATTGAAGAATGGGCGAAGTAATTAAGATTGATAAACCTTATCCTAAACAAGTCGAGTTTTTTAAAGCCACTGCTCGCTATGTTTGCTATGGTGGCGCACGTGGAGGCGGTAAGAGCTGGGCGATGCGTACAAAAGATGTATTGCTTGCGCTGAAGTATCCGGGCATACAGATCTTACTGCTACGACGCACGTTGGCGGAGTTGCAAGAAAATCATATCAATATCCTTCAGAAGATGTTTGCTAATAAGCCAACAGTAGGGTATTACAGAGATGCAAAAAAAGAACTTCTCTTTACAAATGGCTCACGTATCAAATTAGGCTATTGCGAGGCTGAAAAAGACGTTTTGCAGTATCAAGGGCAGGCTTATGACGTTATTTGTTTGGAAGAGGCTACTTTATTTACTGAGTTTCAGTATCAAGCACTTACCGAATCTTTGCGTCCAAGCGGGCAATGCAAGGTTAAATTTACACCTCGCATGTACTTTACTTGTAATCCCGGCGGTGTAGGTCATGCGTGGGTTAAGCGGTTATTTATTGATAGAGATTACAATAAAAATGAAAATCCGGATGATTATATTTTTATTGCCGCAAAAGTTTTTGACAATGACTTTTTAATGAAAACAGATCCTGGTTATGTTCAGACCTTAATGAATCTACCAGAAGATAGACGAAAAGCTATGCTCGATGGTAACTGGGACGTTTACGACGGACAATATTTCAAGGAGTTTAATAGAGAAATTCATGTGATTGAACCGTTTGAAATACCGTCACACTGGAAGATCTATTTTACAATGGACTATGGGTTAGACATGTTTGCCGGTTACTGGATCGCAATGGATACGGAAGGCAATGCATACGTGATCCGAGAGGTGGCACAAAGTGACGTGATCGTATCCGAAGCTGCTGCAATGATAAAATCAAATTCAAGAGAACGGGTTTACGCACACCTTGCACCGCCGGATATGTGGAACAGACGGCAGGAAACAGGTAAAAGTGTGGCTGATTTATTTGCATCGGCCGGGATCACGTTAAGCAAGACATCTAATAACAGAATCGACGGCTGGCTAAGCATGAAAGAATGGTTAAAAGTAGTTGACAAGAAAAAGCCGGACGGTGCTGTTATCAAAACATCAGCTTTAAAGATATTTAGTAAGTGTAGTTATTTGATCAAGTGCATTCCACAACTGCAATATGATCAAAAAAGAGTGAGCGATGTTGCATCAGAGCCACACGACATTACACATGGACCTGATGCATTGAGAGGCTTCTGCATAAGCCATACATCACCGACAAGAGGGATTCAACAGCAACCGAAATTTAATTTTGATTTTGAGAAACCTAAGAAGAAACCGGGAGGACAAGGCACGAAAAGCCGTGCGATATAAACATGATGGAAATCTTAACTATACTGACAACGGTAGCCGTAGGAGCTGCCTTTTTATTTGCATATCGTAAAGGGCTAAGAGATGGATTAGCCATGAATAAGAGCGAAGTCAAGACAGCGCTAGAGCCCTTGTTTAAGCCGCCTAAGTTGAAACAAGAGACAAAAGAGCAGCGGCGTGCTAAGACAATCGCACAAAATATAGAAAATTATAAAGGGACAGCAGAGGGGCAGGTGAAAGTCAAATGAATGATGAGTTAGCTCAGAAGATATGGGAGCTGTATCAGAAAGGTGTAGACCATCATAACAAGATGGCTCTATATTCCAAGACCACACAAGCCTATGACTTCTACGAGGATAGACAGTGGGTAGGCGTTGAAGCAGGCGGTGAAACATTGCCCTTTTACAACTTCATTAAACCAGTCGTTAAATATAAGACGGCAAGCATCGCAATGAATGAAATGGCGATCGTCTATACTCCACTAGAATCTGATGAGGTTTTTCAGCAGTCGTGCGAGACACTCAATAGATATGCTGAAAAGCAATGGGAAAAGCTGAAGATGGCTACTCTCGCATGGGACTTAGTTAAAGCAGGCAACATTGCCGGTGACAGCTATATCTACTTTTATGATGGCGGCAACAAGGCACAAATCATTGACAATACAAACATATATTTAGGTGATGAGCAGCTGGCAGATATACAAAAGCAGCCGTATATCTTGATCAGCGAGCGATTAAGAGTGGAAGATGTAAAAAAGATTGCTGAAGCAAATGGGATTGATCCAGAAGAAATCACCAGTGATGAGCAGGAACATCAGACCAACAAACCAATCGAGGTAAAAGACGATAACGGCAAGTGTACGTCAATCTTGAAGCTATGGAAAGAAGATGGCGTCGTACATTTTTGCCGAGTTACTAAAAATGTGGTGTATGAGCCGGATACACCGATTGATGGCTTAAGCTATTATCCGGTGGCAAGCTTTATCGTTGAGCAGCTGCATAATTCAGCCCGAGGCAACGGCGAAGTAAGGCCATTGATCCCAAATCAGATTGAGGTCAATAAAACACTGTATCGACGTTCAAGCGCTGTAAAAACAGCTGCTTTTCCGCAGGTTGTTTATGATTCAGAGCGTATTGATAATCCGGAAATGATTGGCGAAGCAGGAACCGCTTTAGAAGTGCATGGCAGTGTGTCAGCCGTAAAAGATATGATCACATACCTACAGCCTAACGGTATCAGCAATGACGCTAAGGTATTAGGTGATGAGATGCTGCAAACAACCAAAGACCTTGCCGGTGCCGGTGATGCTGCTTTAGGTCAAATCAACCCAGAGCAGGCATCAGGAAATGCGATCATTGCGGTACGAGATCAGGCAGCCATCCCGCTGAACGAATCCATAAGCAACTATAAACAGTGCATTGAGGATATCGCAAACATTTGGTACAGCCTTTGGGTGGCCTATAACGTAAACGGCATGGAAGTCACCATCACCGATGAAAACGGTCAAGAGCAGCAAGCGGTGATCGATGCGGAAACTTTAAAGGAGCTTCAGGTCAATGTGCGTGTCGATGTATCACAGGCGAACCCATACAGCCGATATGCGCAGGAAAAGTCACTGGAAAATCTGTTCATGAATCAGCAATTATCTTTTGAGGAGTACATCAATGCTTTAGATGATAGCTCGTCAGTGCCTAAAAACAAGATGTTAGCTGTAATAGAAAAGCGAAAACAACAGCAAGAAAATGAGCTGATGATGCAGAACCAACAGCTGCAGGCACAGAACCAGCAATTAAATGAGTACGTCAATCAAGTAGCTCAGCAATTAGGCTATCAGGGAGGTGAGCAAAATGTCATGCAGCAAATGCCAATGTGAAATGAGGATCATTAAAGCAGAAAACGTGATCCGCAACGGTAAATTATTTGTTGATCATCATGTCAAGTGCATCAATCCACAGTGTGAGGATTATGACAAGGTGCAGATCATTAGCAATGAGCAGCCGGTAACAATCAGTAATTAAGCGCTAAGGCGCTTTTTATATCGCAATGAATAGCGTAAAAATCACAGGAGGAAGCATGGAAGAATTAGAAACAAGCGTAGAAATGCAGGAGGTCGCTGAACCTGAAACACAAGTCGAAGAGACACAGACGGAACCGGTAGTAGAACAGGCGGAAACGGAGGAAGTCGCCAAACCTCAACAGACACCGGAAGAAAATGCAGCCTTTGCACGTATGCGCAGAGAGCAGGAGCAGGCAAGACGTGAAGCAGAAATCTACCGTAAGCAAGCGGAGCGCATGGCACAAGCTGCCAGCAAATTCGGCTATCAAGGTAATCCGGATGAGGTTGCCGATCAGATAGAGGCTACCGCAACCGGTAAACCTTTGGATCAAGTACGAGCGGAACGGTTACAGCGTGAGCAATCAATCCTGCAGGCACAACAGGCAGCTGCTGAAAGAGACTTATACAAAAATCAGCTGATTGAGTTCCAGGTAAAAAGTGCAATGGAAAGAGACTTGACAGCTATCCGCAAGATTGATAAAACAGTCAAAAAGCTGGACGATCTTGGCCCTGAATTTGCGAGCTTGGTAAATAGCGGAGTGGATGCACAGACTGCTTACTTTGCAGTAAAGGCAAAAGAGCAAGCCAACACCAAACCAAAACCTAAAGATATAGGTGCGATTGGTGCAGGAACAAAAGAAAAAGACTTTTACACATCTGAGGAGATTGATAATTTAACAGATGCAGAATTAGATGATCCAAAGATTTGGGAAAAGGTTATGAAATCATTACCAAAGATAGGTAAAAAAGGAGGAAACTAAACGATGAGTTATGCAAATTTTAAGCCAACAGTATGGAGCAAATATATTCAGAAGGCGCTTCAAGCCAAGTGTAAGATTGTAAAAGATTGTTGGACTGAATTTGAAGGTGAATGTAAGAAAGGTGAGAAGGTAAAGATCATTGGTCTCGGTGAAGTTACAATCGGTGATTATAATGGTTTGCTGCCTGATCCAGAGACAATCGCTGATAGTTCAGTATATATGGATATTGATCAAGCGAAGTTCTTCAACTTCAAGATTGATGATATTGATGCAGCCCAAACACGCACTGGCTTAATGGAAAAATATTTAGATGAAGTTACAAGCAAAATGGCACGAGTACGTGATCGTCATGCTGCATCTATTGCTACACAGGCAGGCGCTATGTCGGCATCTACAAAGTTGACCACCGCAAAAGATACAAAAGCATTGATTGATGCAGGTTTGTTGTATCTTCGTGAAAATAATGTGGAGATCGAAGATGAGGTATTTATTGAAATCCCTTATTTTATGTATCAGTTATTTAAGGATAATTTAGTAGAACTTAAAACTAACAATGACGAGCTGATTAAAAAAGGTATTGTCGGTATGTATGATAACTGTATCGTTAAATACTCTAATTTATTATACAATGACGGCACAGATATCTATGCTATGATTCGTACTAAAAAAGCGATTGCTTTTGCTGGAGGTATTGATGAAACAGAAGCTTATCGTCCTGAAAAATCGTTCTCTGATGCATTGAAGGGCTTGAATACATTCGGTGCTAAATCAGTACGGCCTAAAGAATTATATGCAATCAGGGTACATAAATAGGAGGATATAAAAAATGGCAAAGACAGAAGTAGTAAACACAAAATTGAAATTTAATGAACCAAAAGAAGTAGGTGCAGCTGTAACTTTAACGGCAGATGGTGCAGTGGTTGATTATACAGGCAGCTCCGATGAGCTGATTCTGTTACTGATTGGCGGTGCAGCTGCTACCATTAAAGCTGGTGATGGTATCCAAGCTACTAGTGACTTGGCAGTGCCATTTGTTACTGGAAAGCAGAAAGCGGTCGTTGTAGAATCAGGTAAATACTTATTCCACACCGGAGAAGACAAAGGAAAGATCGTTATTGAAGGAACAGGCGCAACAGTTCAAGTGATTCAATTACCATAGGGGGCTTAACAGCCCCTTCTTTTTGTAAAGGAGGGCAGACATGGACTGGAAAACAATTAAATTATTAAGCCTTCAGAAAATGTTTTTAATTACCGGAAATCAAATCGTTGAAGATGAAACCACATTGGAATATCTCAATAAGATGTGGGGAGCAGCCAACGAGGCTATGATTCGGTTGGCAACGATTGGTAAGACGATAATGCGACAGAAAACGATTGATCTAAGTGATGATCGCATCATAACAGCAGATAAGATGTACATCAACTTACTTGATTTCTGCTCTGATTTATTCAATATCAATACTGCGGGTGTGAGGTTAAACGAAGAACCGTTCAGCAAGTTTGATTTGTACGGTCACACAATGGTACTGGAACCACAGGAAGGAATGCTGTCTGTCTTGTATTATGCCTATCCAGCATTATTACTGCCGGACAGTACCGATGATACAGAGATACTACTTGATGTAGATGCTGCTGTGCTGATACCTCTTTATATCGCAAGTGAGCTGTATAAAGATGATGATAACTCACTGGCTACCATGTACCGTAATCAGTTTGAAACTGGCTTAGAGAGTCTAGTGCCTAAACAACAAACAAATAAAGCGAGGTTTGTGCGTCATGGCGCAGTTTAAAGTACCTGCAAGCCCTAAGCTGTATACAGTCAATATCGAGCAATTCAAGGGCGTTGACTTTTCAAATAACCCTACACAGGTAGCTAACGGCCGCAGTCCTGATGCCGTCAACATGATCAGTAATCAGGCAGGGTTTCCGATTAAAACGCAGGGGTACGAGTTAGTTTATGATTTTGGCGCAAGAATCAACGGTATCTATCGCTTGTATGACGGTCAGGAGCATTTACTTATCCATGCAAGTAATAAGCTGTATGAGGGGTTTACAGAGCCTACATTGCTTAGCAATAACATGGCAGATCAAAGATCAATGGGTTTTCAAATGTCGGAGAAGCTATGGCTATTAGATGGCGCTTCATTTAAAGTATTCGGCAAGTTTGAGGATACTTATGCTGTTAAAGATGTTACTGAGATTGCTTATGTGCCGACTACCTCTATTGCTAGGGGGGCAGCTTCCGGAGGGACAAGCTTTGAGAACGTCAATCTATTGCAGCCAAAGAGAAAAAATAGTTTCCTTGCGAAAAAAGACGAAACAACATTTCAGCTTGATGCGTCAGAGATTACCGAGGTGCTGGAAGTTAAGGTGCTGGATAAGTCGGGTGAGTGGGTTGTAAAAACAGTGGATACGGATTATACCGTTGATTTAGCACTGGGGCAAATCAAGTTTAGGACTGCACCTGGTGAAAGCCCTGTACTTGGGCGTGATAACGTCGAAGTCTTATTCAGCAAAACAGTGAATGGTTATACAGATAGGATCAATAAATGTACAACTTATGGTATTTATGGTGTCGGCGGTACGGATAACCGTGTTTTCTTAACTGGAAATTCTGAAATGGCGAATTTTGACTGGTTTTCAGCGGTTGATGATCCATCTTATATCGGCGATCTCAATTACTCTCGCATAGGACAGTCCTCTGCCATTATGGGATACCGTAAGATTGGTGAATATATGAGTATCCATAAGGAGGATAATGAGCAGGACCCAACAGTGTATTTACGCAGTGGGTATCTGGACAATAACAACAATCCAGTATTTAGCGTCAAGCAAGGTGTTGTCGGTGTCGGGGCAGTGAGTAAGTACGCATTTGCTAATTTGCGTGACGATCCGTTGTTTTTGTCTCGGCAGGGTGTCAATGCCGTAGTGACTAACTCGATCACAGGCACACGGTTTGCACAGGATCGCAGCTATTATATTAATGCCAGATTGACGCAGGAGCAAAACATGGAAGATGCAGCTGCTATCGAACATAATGGCTTTTATTATCTCGCCATGAATGGTCATGTATATGTGGCAGATTCACGCCAGAAGACTTATGAAAAAAACGCCGTATCAGAAAGTTATCAGTATGAATGGTACTACTTAGATAACCGTGATGCTCGGTGCTGGTTTGCGAATGATGAAAGCTTTTACTTTGGACGTAATGATGGTAAGCTGTGTAAGTTTAATGACAGCATGTTTGACCTTGACGAGCCTACGAAAGCTTATTGGACTACGCCATTATTTACATTCGGTGAGCTGATTCATTACAAGACACTCAAGCAATTCATATTGATGCTGAACCCTTACTTAAAGAGTTCGGTAGATATTTATTACCGCGTGAAATCTGTGGAAAAATTAGTTAAAAGCCAGCAGTCAGATATTTTCGATTTCAATAACATTGATTTTGAACGGTTTACATTTAACACAGATGATGGCCCTCGGTTGATGGCCACAAACAGAAAAGCAAAAAAATTCATGATGATCCAATTTTTATTTAAAAATGAGCAGCCGGAAAGTTTCGGCTTTTTACAGCTTGCGTTAAATTACATCATCTTGAATGCAAGATATAAAGGAGGCAGCTAATGTCACTCAATGATTATAAAATAAATACATTTAGTAAGCCGGTTACTGCTTTAGCTGACCGGCCAAGAATTACCGCTGCCGAGCTTAAAGCATGGTTTGACAGCAACAGTACCAATGAGATTAAAACGAGTATCAACAGCCTTATTGACGCTCTTGTTGCATTGACAGGAGCGGATCAGATCGGTGCAAATGTAGAGGGTATCGCACAGCAAACTGTTTTCGGTGTATTGACTGCTCTTAAGGTGCTCATTGATGATCGCTATACGATTGCTCAAACAGACAATCGATTATTATTAAAATTTGATGATGCGAATGCACAGGATTTAGTTAAGACAGTCAATATTGATAGACAGACCGGTGTATTTACTGTTACTAAGTACGATGGCACTGTCGAAACTTGGGACACGGCCATTGAAAAGGTGGCGATCGATGCCAAGCTGGACGGTACAGATTTTGTATTAACTCTGGTTGATGGCACTGAACAAAGAGTGTCTTTATCAGCCTTTGTAGATACGTATAACTTTATTACCAGTGATACGATACAGGTAATAGAGACAGTCGGTAATAGCTCAAAAAGTTACACGTTTAATATAAGACCAGGATCAATTAAAACTGAGATGATGGACCCTCAGTTATTAACGACGATCACAGGTTATGTTGAGAGTGCGTCAGCTTCCGCAGCCAGAGCAGCAAGGAGCGCTGAATCAGCCCTTACATCAAAACAAGATGCAGTCAGTTCTGCGGTAGCTGCTTTAACAAGTGAGCATAATTCAGCGCAGAGTGAGAGTAACGCATTTTTATATAAAAATGCAGCCGAGGAATCAGCAACAAGTGCCGAAACATCAGCAACCGAATCTGCAGAAAGCGCAAAGTCAGCGTTAGCAAGTAAAACCGCAGCAGCTAATTCAGCGACAGCGGCATTATCAAGCGAAACAAAGGCAAAAGCCAGTGAGACAGCCGCAGCAACAGCAAAAGTTTCAGCAGAAGCATCTCAAACCGCCGCGGCTACATCAGCGGTTGAAGCGGCGAACAGTGCAGCATCAGCCTTAGCGAGCAAGAATGCAGCTGCCACATCCGCGACAAATGCCTCAACAAGCGAAACAAAGGCAAAAGCCAGTGAGACAGCAGCGTTAACCTCTCAAACCTCGGCAGCATCATCAGCGGATCGCGCTGAGGAAGCAGCAAAACGAGCTGAAAATATTGCCGGCCTTGAAGTAGTCGTAAAATCAGATATTATCAATGATCTAACATCGGGAGGCGTAGAAAAGGTTTTATCAGCAGAACAGGGTAAAAGTTTGCAAACCAATAAAGTAGATAAAGTATCAGGTAAAGGATTATCGTCAAACGATTATACAACCGCAGAGAAAAGTAAATTAGCTGGACTATCGAATTATAACGATGCACAAATAAAAGCAGATATAACATCTGCTAACAATGCTATCGGTCAGCTACAGACAAGAGTTGAGAGCATTGATAACAATAAAGTTGATAAGATTAGTGGTAAAGGATTGTCAGCGAACGATTATACGACAGCAGAAAAAAATAAATTAGCAGGATTGTCTAATTATGATGATACTGAGCTAAGATCAGATGTCGAAAAGTTAAAACAATATCCGATCAACGAAGCATTAACTTTATTGGCCGCTAATTGGTCTAATTCAACTCCAGCAACTTATACAGTAACAGACAATCGTTATACTGCTGCTGTATCTGATTGGGACATTAGACCAGGTATAAATATGACGGAGGCTGAGTCAGAGGCATTGAGCAATGCTGATATTGATATAGACGGCAGCCATGATGGTTATTTTATGCTAACGGCTAATGGTGATAAGCCGATAATAGACTTACCAATTTTGGTTAAGATTTGGAGGTTATAGAATGATTGATAATAGACTGTTAGGCAAAGGTGGTAAAGCAGTTGTATATGAATTGGAAACAATAACTATATCACAAGAATGGACAGTGCCTGATGATATTGTAGGTAAGGTTGCTATTAGACTTTTTGGCGGCGGTGGTTCAGGAGGTAATAATGGCGGCGGTGGTGGAGGTCACATGGCTTATGGTGAATTCGATTTAAAACCTGGCGATAAATACACCATCACAATCGGTATCGGAGGAGGATTAGGTGTTGAATCTTATAATGCGGGTTCTTCCATAAACAAAGTTACTGCATATAAAGTTATAGGAAACCGAGCAGGAGCAGCTACTTCATTTGGCTCATTATTATCAGCGAACGGTGGCGGTGGCGGCAGTTCTTCAGGTGGTTCTGGCGGAACTGGCGGCGGCGGTGGAGATAGCAGCGGTGGCAGTGCATCCTATGGTGGCGTTGGTGGTAAGGGCTATAAACCTGGTGGGAATGGTATCAACACAACAGGATTTAATAATCCTAAACTAATCAAAGGAACAGGATTAGGAGGTTCACAAACCGATGGCGATAGTGGCGGCGGTGGAGGTTATGGTGGAACTGGCGGTGATGGCTATTCTTATTATGGCGGCGGAGGCGGCGGCTACGGCGGGACTGGTGGAGTAGGCAGTGCTTATGGCGATGCTCCGACAGGATACGCCTGCGGAGGCGGCGGCATACAGTCAATGGGCAGTTTTACTGGGTCAACAGGTAAATATATATCCGGATGGGGAACTCCAGGCTGTGTATTGATTTCCTACTTAAGAAAAACTGCTGGAGATAAAGAAAGATATGAAATATAGGAGGTTAAAATAATGCCGAAATATGCACAGATAAATTATGGCCAAGTAGTACAAATTTCAATGTATGAAAGTCTTGAAGAGATTTATACGAAGTATTACACAAAAGAGATTCAATGGGTGCCTTGCGATGAAGAGGTGCTCGTTGGTTGGGATTATGATGGCACATCATTTATAAAGCCACATAAAGAAGGGTACCGATATGCAACAGATGGTGAAAGCTGGATGTTAGTCGAGAATACGATTGAAGAAAATAACATCATCGAGGATCTACGTAACTTTAGGATAGCTCAAAATCGAGACATCATTGATTATTCTATCGATAATTATACAAAAGAGCTGATAGATAATGCTTTAGTATAAGGAGGTCACATGAATAAATTTGTTGAAAGCTTAAAAAGATTATATAAAGAGCAACAGATAACTTATGCACATGTTTTATCTTTTTATGAAAAAGGAAAAATCAGCAAAGAGGTGGCAGAGTACATTTTGAATGCACCAATCAGTAAAGAAAGATTGCAGAAAGGAAGGAATATCACATCATGATAAATAACGTATTAAAAATCGTCGGGGGGGGGGGGGTATTAGTACAGAGAGGAATAACATCTGGTGCTAGTACCGTTGCAATTAATGAGGTTGATATGGATAAGACTATTGTACTCTCAGTATCTAAAGGCAGTGCAGGATATGTGGCTGCAAGAGGGCAATCTGAATTACGTGTAAATAAAGACGTCTATGATAGTGGTAGTTCAGATCATGAGTATACACAAGGGACAAAAGCTGTTTATAGTAATGGAAACACAGTGACATCTACAAGAATCAATGCCACTGAAAATCAAACATTTTCATTATCAGGTGGTACTACTGATTTAACAGTTAAGGAGCATTCAGCAAGGCTAATTTCACCAACTGAATTGGAGTGTGACGGACCAGTAGAATGGCAGGTAATTGAGTTTAAATAAAGGAGGAAAAATCACAGAATGATAAATAATATGTTAAAATCTCGGGGGGGGGGGGTAAATTCTATCCAAACTACTGCTATGTTTGCCAAAGGTCATGGAATATTTCAACCCTTTAATACCAATCCTATAAGAAATACTTTAAGTGGTGATGCTGCTACCTACATGCCTAATTTTGGTTATGTTGCTATTGGAAACGATATATATATCAAACACAAAGCATCTGGTAGTAATTCTATATATGTTTACAATACTAGTCTCAAGGCATTTAGAAAATTAGTGTTTTCTGATAATTATGGTACGAGTTGCTCTATATTAGGACATACAACTAAATTTGACTATAGTGATAAAGAATATGTAATTTGTGGTTTCACTGTAGAAAATGGAAGTCACCAATCACTAGGAATCGTAACCTTTGATACAGAATATTATAATTTAGATATACAATCTGAATATCCTACGTATGGTTATGGAACTCCAACAGCAACTATTGACCCTGATACTGGTACTGTTTATATGGTGCAACGTAAAACAGATAATTCATCAGGTAGTAATTATTTAGCAATCTTGTCTAGAAACATATTGGATTATGACAGTGAATGGACTGTTATTTCAGATAATAAAGTATTCGTATATGGTAGAGATTATGACATGGCACTTACTAACATGAGATATGATTCTTCAACAAGTTCATTATATTTCGTTTGTGGTTATAATAAAAATGGAAAAGGTTTTCAATGTGTACGAGTAAACACTTATAGTAATGAAGTTACTATTCTTGATTCAGTAAGTGGAACTACTGATTTAAATTATGTTGATGCTTCAAAACAAGTTATGATAGCTAGTAGTGGTACAAATACGTATGTTGTCTTTGGTTCATCAGCTTCTAGCACTAATAAAAATATAGCATGTTTTTATGAGGAATATGCTACCGAATCAAAAACATGGAGAAGGGGAGCGGATACTATCGTAATGAATTCTTCAATATGTTTTATGCAAAAAGATGATACAGAATGTGTAACTATGTTGAGTAGCAGTTTCAGTTATATATATCATTGTTTCAGCGCCATGATAACCTTACTGCCTTTTATTTTTGAAAGTAATAGTACGACATTATTTTATAAAGCTTTGATACAAAAAGGACAATGTGTATATGATACATTAAGTAATACAAGTGCGGTTGGAACAAATGCTGCATGTCATATTTGTTGTATCAATCTAAAAACTGGAGCATTTAAACATTTTTCAAATGAACTTACACATGAAGTAATTAAGGCTGGAAATTATTTTTTATATAATAATGAAATTTTATATAAGGCTACTGCAGATACAATAGTATGTGCTTTTGGTTGTGACTTAATGGTTGGATAAAGGAGGTTTTATGCCTTTAAAATGGGTAAAGAAAAAGAAGCGCGATCCGCTCCGCTTCAGCAAAAAGATTATGTTTATTAGTTTTGCGTTCTTGACAGTTTATGTCATGGGCGCTTTTTTATTGGCATACCGATCCATGACAACACTGGACAGTCAGTTAACGATATGTGTATTTGCCTTTTGGGGCACTGAGTGCTTCAGTAACGCATGGATCAAAGTATCAAAGATAAAACATGAAAGCGAGGAAAAGAAAGATGAAATGGTTAATTGAAAATTGGTATTTAGTAGTAGTTGGCATAGCAGCTGCGGTTGTCGGTTGCTTGGCAATCTACAAATGGGCGGGCAAACCAACAGCTGAGCAAATCAAGAATATCAAAGAATGGCTCTTGTACGCCGTCATTGAAGCTGAACAAGAGTTAGGGGGAGGAACAGGTCAGCTAAAGCTTAGGCAGGTTTATGATCTGGCTATTCAGCGTTTTAAGTGGCTCTCTGTCATTCCGTTTAACACGTTTGCATCTTGGGTTGATGAAGCCCTTGCTGAAATGAAGAAAATGCTGGCAGTTAATGAAAAGGTTAAACAGTTAGTAGAAGGTGAATAGATATGAAAGAATTTTTAATGACAACTTACACGATAGTATTACCCATCTTAATGGGGTACGTAGTTTGGTTATTAAAAGACCAAAAAAAGACAAGAGATGCTAACAGTGCTGGTACTCTTTGTTTATTAAGAGATAAATTGATGTTTTATCATGATAAATACACTGATAAAGGCGTGATACCTCCATATGCGTTGGAAAATTGGGAAAAGATGTATAAAGCTTACCGTGATTTAGGTGGTAATGGAATGATTGTGGGAATGGACGCAGAAGTAAGAAAACTGCCATTGGAGCATTAAATATGGAAAAATTAATATTTCCGATGAAATGTATAAACATCACTCAAGGCGTAAACGGACAGTACAGCCATCAGGGCACATACGCTATTGATAATGCCGGTAAGGATACTGGGATTGATGATGTTTACGCCCCATGTACGATGATATGCAGATACAAAGACGTACCAGTAAATGGCAACGCATGTTTTTTTGAGAGTGTTGACAAGGTGCAGTTTGCAGACGGCACGATTGATTACGCTACCTTTATGTTTATACATTGTAATGATGTATCACATTTGCATCTAGGCCAGACGATAAAGCAAGGTGAGGTATTTTATCATGAGGGTACAGCAGGCCAAGCGACTGGCAATCACTGCCACATCGAGGTAGCTAAAAGCAAGTATGTCAAACCATACACCAAAAACGCGCAAGGGCGGTTTATGCTCCCAAACAGCGTACACCCTGCATCAGCATTCTTTATAGACGGTTGCACTGTAAAAGATAGTGATGGGTACAACTGGAAAAAGACCACAGACAAGTTGACTTGCTGGGTATCCGTTGGCAATGCCAAATGGCAATATCGCAAAGACGGCAGGCTTATTAAAAATGACATGATATGGGACAGTGAGTATGGAGCTTGGTATGCGTTTGATAAAGATGGCTACATGATCCGCTCTTCACTGTTTCAATATCAAGGTAAATTTGTGTGGTTGGAGGAATCAGGGAAGATGCTGAAGAATGCAGAGCTGCACTTAAAGGCAGATAACAGTGGTTATCTGAAGGAGGTATAACATGGCTAAGAAAAAGAAACAACCATCACCACAAGAATTAGCGGATTCTGCTGGAGCGTATGCAGAGTATATCAAAGGTGGAGGAAGTGGTCAGGGATATTGGACAGCTATTGATGATAAGAACTGGAAATATACCGATCAGTACGGAAACTCGACAACTGATGTTAAAAATGCAGATGGATCATATAAATATGGTTCTACATGGGATTCTAGTGCTGGTAAATGGGTTGGTACAGATAGTTTAACAGACACAAAATCTGCTTATGAAGAAGCTATTAGGAACCAACAATTTTATCAAGGTATAGCTGATCAACAAGCATACAATGATAGACGACAGTCGGCTATTGAGGAAGCTTATGCTGCACAACGCCGTGCAGAACTGGAACGTCAACAAGCACAAATCGGCCAGATCAATAACTTACGTCCCGAATATGATAAGCAAGCTGAAATGACAGCACAGCAGGCTTATATTAACAAAATGCTTGCAGAAAAAGGCTTAAATGAAAAACTAGCTGCTAACGGCTTATCCGGAACAGGTGTCAGCGAATCAGCTAAAATCTCTAATGAGAATAACTATGGTAACTCACTCAATCAAACTTTACAGGCTCGTGATGAAGCATATAGAGGGCTGGACAACCAAATACAGGCAGTACAATCAGGCGGTGCAGCTAATCTATCTTCAATTGAAGCTGCCTATCAGCAACAAGTATTGAATGCTTTAGAGCAGCAAAAACAGCAGGAATGGCAGATGAAACAATACTACGATCAGATGGCACAGCAACAGTGGCAGAATAATTTCAATCAGCAGCAATTTGATACGGCTAATAACCAATGGAATCAGCAGTTTGATTATCAACGCCAGCAAGATGCATTAGCAGCACAGCAGGCATTGCAGGCAGCTGCGGCAAGGTCTTATTCAGGCGGTGGTAGTTCTGCAAAATCAGGTTCTTCAGCCGGTGTTGAACAAAATACATTTGATGAGCAGAAAATCAATAATGCAGTTGTATATGCTCAACGCAAATTTTATCAAGATTTAGGACGAGCACCAACAGAGAATGAGATTTTTAATTTAATCCATGAATGGGGAGCTAATGATGAAGAGGCAAAAGCAATCGCAAGACGGTTAGGCTTGTTAAAATAGGAGGTATCTAATATGGCATATAGTGAATCATCTTTCTTGAAAAAATTGAGATCCTTTAGTGATCATGATTTTGAAGAAATTAGAAATCAAACTGAGATTAGTAGAAAGCAAGGGCAGCAGAGGGCGCAACAATTAAGTGCTATCGGTGAAAATAAAGTTAAACAAGAACAGGAAGCTATGCTGCCATATTATGAAGCACTTAAAAATCAACAGTCAATGAATCAAGGGGGTACTCAACCGAGTATCCCCTATAATTCTAATAAGCCTACACCTCCAAGCTTGTTTAAATATATGAATAATGCTGCTGAGAGTATTGTAAAAGGTTCAATGGCTAAAGGTGCAATCTATTCCAATAATGCTGCTGATTTTGGATTCATAGATAAATATGGCTTAAGCACGCCAGCTGGCGATCCATTAGGCTTAATAAAGCCTAAGACAAAAGATGATGAAAATATTATGCAAGCGCGGGATGCGTTAGCACTGAAACTTTATCAAGAGAGCGTTCAATCACAAGCCAAAGCTACAGAAGGGCTATCTGGAGGGTGGAAAGTAGCAGGCGAGGCAGGTATTGGTTTAGTTAAAATGCTGCCTAATATTGCTGCTAATGTAATAATGCCTGGTTCTGGTGCAGTATTGTCTGGTGCAGGTTTGGGTGCGGATAAACAATTATCATTAATGTCCAAAGGCACAGATCGTAATGAAGCGCAATTGAGAGGTGCGATTACTAATGGCATCGAAACTGGTATCAATTTATCACCAATTGGAACATTTGGGCGTTTGAATAAAATTATGAAAACTGACCCTTCCAGTGCCAACAGAATCATAGCACAAATTGCTAATGGTGCTTGGGGTGAGGCTACGGAGGAAGGTGTATCATATATTGCTAATTATATTGCTGATAAAGCATTTAATGATCCTGATGCAAATTTTGATCAAGACGAAATGATTAAACAAATGCAGATGGGTGCATTAATGGGAGGATTATATGATATTGCAGGAATAGGCGTTAATAAAATAAAAAATAAATTTACACCTAATAATTCAATAACGGCCAACTTTAATGAAAATGTAGTTACGGATCATCAAGATGCAAATGTAACTGTAAAACCAATGTCTGATTCTATATTACCTTACAATGAAAATACTGGAAATAGAGAAACTGATTTACTTGCAGCAGCTAAAAATAGCAACATGCAGAATGAGATAACCAATATTCAAGATTCAAATTTTAAGAACATTGTAAATGATTCAGTTTCAAATATAAGTGATACAACACTAAAAAATAACGCTATAAAAGTTCTAAATTCTCTAAAAAACAAAATTTTTAGAAATGGCAAAATTCTCTCATTTCGAGAGCAATTGATGGATGATTCTGTTATTTCAAATAATGAACAACCATATCTAGTTAAAACTACTTTAGAGAATTTACCAATTAGAGTACTGAATGATAAGCCTGTAGTAATCAGTCAAAAAATTATTGATAAAGCATTAAATATACATGGACTTCCATTAGAGTTATTAGCTGATTTAGACGTGATGCTTCAGAATCCTACTGAAATAATTCAAACTGAAAGGATCAAGGATGGAAAACCTGTAGAGGCTTATATGCTTTTCTTTGATCAGTATGATAAGAAAAACGATAAAATTCAAGCTGTTATTTATCCTAATAGCAAATACGGTTCGCAAGAATTGATAGTTGATAGCATAGCTTCAGTTTATGGAAGAAATTTAGAAAATGACATCAAAAACGCAATTGAAAACAATAAGGTAGTTTGGCAACAAAAAAACGGCCAACCCTCCATAGGACTTCAATTGTCCAAAGATGTCATGGCCGTGAGTGGTAACCAACCCTCTATAGGGCTTCAATTGCCCAAAGATGTCATGGATACCTCTACTTATAATATACCAAATGATAATACAGATGTCAAAAGTAATTTGAAAAATGCTAAAACAATGAAACTTCAAGATTCGGAAAGACGATCTTTAACTCAGTTATCTAAAAATTTACAAGACACTTTTGGTATTAGCCGTAGTGATGTAAATAATGAATTAAAAAATGAAATTTTGAAATTGAAAGAATCATTACAAACAACTGGTAAGATAGACAGCAAAGCTGCAGATGCATTATTTAAAAAAGCATGGGAATTAGGCAAAACAAAAGATACTGCAATGTATGATCTATACCCTGAACTAGTAACAAATCTAAAAGAAGCCGGCTTAGATATTGAGATGGCTAGAAGAGCTTTAGGTAAAACAGCTTACAACGATTTCAGATATGAGGCTAAAAAATTAGTTGGAATGCAGAAAGACGGTCGCAGTATTGATTCGTTTTACAATGAGCTGGCCAACACTTATCCGGAACTGTTTGACGAAACCATTAACAATGAAGCTGATCAACTGTATGCTATGCTTGATATTGCTGACGAGCTGCAGCCACGGAATAAATCTTTAAGAGACACTGACGCAAATCTCTATAAAGAAGGGTATCGTGAAGATTTCCATAAGGCTTTGAATGACTATCTATCTAAAATGGAACGCTTTCAGAAAATTCATGGTGAAAATATATCAAAAAATGTACAGAAAGAACCTGCCGATTATGAAGTATATAAAGCAACTATGGATCAGATGAAAGGCTTAGGACGAGATTATAATCGTGTAATGAATGAGCCATTTACTCAAAAGGAAAAAACTTATGCTGATCTCATATCCAAAGGTCAGCTAGAATATAAAGACATCAAAAATGCTAATGTAGATAACGTCAGAAAAATAGTCGAAGCTAAGCAGCCACTGGATCAAGCGAGAGCAGTAAAAAAAGATTACAAGAAAGCAATCAGACAAGAACGTATAAATACTGCTAAAGAATTTATTAAAAGTATGACATTATGGAAAGAAAAGAAAGTTCCGTTTTTCTATTCTGCTGAAACTGCCGAGAGAAATATTATTGATGTTGTAGGCAATAATGATGAGGCTAAAGCCATGATTGACCATTATATAACACCTATACATCTTGCTGAAGCAGAAGCAAGCAAATTTAAAAATGAATACCGCACTAGGATTAAAAATCTCAACCTTACTAATAAAGAATCCGAAGTTGTACAACGTTATGGTGATCCTGCTGGAGATATGACTGCTGCTGATGTTGTTAATGCTGGATATGATTTAGATAGAATACAACATGCCGTCAATGAGTTTAGGACAGTTTATACGGAATTAATATCAAAAGTGAATGAAGTATTAGTGAAAAATGGATATAATCCTATTGAAGTTAGAAAAGATTATTTTCCACATTTCGTTGAACAAGAAAATGGAGTGCTTGAAACTCTAAAAAGAATACTTAATCCTAAAAATGATTTGGATAATCTAGGCACATCTTTGGCAGGCATTACAGAAACATTTAAGCCGGGAAAACAATTTTTTGCCAATGCTTTACAACGTCATAGTGATAAGACTGTTTTTGATGCTGTCAGAGGTTTTGATAATTACATTGAGGGTGTGTCTAATGTAATCTTCCACACAGATAATATACAAAATTTACGTGCATTAGAAGAAACTATCCGTTATCAAAATAGCGATGAAGGGTTAAAAGCGCAAATTGATGAAATAAATAATGATGGAGAATTGAGTGAAGATGAACGTCAATCAAAAATCAGTGAATTATTTAGGGATAGGGAAATAACTGGAAAATTTGGAGGTTTTGTAACATGGCTTAATCGTTATACAAATGATCTTGCCGGTAAGAAATCTGTAGAGGATCGTACATGGGAATATAACATGGGACGTGGAATGTATAGATTATCTAAGGACTTATCAAATAGAGTTGCTGGAAACATGGTGGCTGTTAACCCTAGTTCTTGGGTAACTAATTTTATACCTATTGCTCAGGCAACAGGAGAGTGCTCATCGCAAAATATCTCAAAAGCAATGTATGATGTGGTAAACAGCAAAGCGCTAAGTGATAATTTTAACAGTCGCTCAGCCTTCATGACTAACCGTTTAGGCAGTGAGAATCTATACAAAACAGATATGCAAAAAATTGTGGATAAGTTGTCAAAAGGAATGCAAATAATTGATAATTTTACTTCTGAGGTTGTCACAAGAGCTAAATATTATCAAAATATCGAAAATGGAATGTCGGATACAGAGGCAATGAAAAATGCCGATGCTTATGCAGCTGGATTGATTGCTGATCGTTCCAAAGGAGCTATGCCAATACTGTTTAATGTTAAAAATCCAATCACTAAAGCATTTACTCAATTTCAACTTGAACAAAACAATCAGTTAAGATATTTGTTTAAGGATCTTCCACGCGCTAAACAAGACGAAGCTATAAAAGCTTTATTGATTGCATTATTTAATATTGCAGTTTCTTCATGGCTGTTCAATACAGGATATGAGTTCTTGTTTGGTCGCAGACCAGCTCTTGATCCTATTGATATGGCATTTGATGCATGGGGAGTGCTTAATGATTCAGAATTAAGAAACAGTGAAAAGGCTACAATGATACTCTCGGATGTTGGTGGAGAGCTGCCATTTATTGGCAATATAACAGGTGGAGGACGTTTGCCTATAGCTGGAGCAATTCCTAAAAATCCAGAAAAATTATTAGATTTACTCAATCCGGAGATTGATGATAGAAAGAAACTGGATATTTTGTATAATCAAGCTATCAAACCTGCTAGTTACTGGATGTTGCCATTTGGAGCTGGGCAGCTTAATAAAACCATGTCAGGATTACATGACTATGCACAAGGTGCTGCATATCAATACACAGATGATGGCGATAAGCTGAAGTATACGATTGATCAAAACCCATTAAATCTTGCAAGAGCATTCATTGGCGGTTCTTCATCTTTTCCGGAAGCACAAAACTATTGGGATGGTGATAATAAAGCATTAAGTGTCAAAGATACTGATACCTTCCAGGTGCTGAAAGATGATCTGGGAAATAAAACAGCACTTGAAAAAGTGTATGAACTGAAAGCAATCGAAAGTCTGAAAAATGCTAATGGTGGAACTATTAAATATTCAAAAGCTATATTAACGCGAGATTATATTGATGGTTTACCGCTCAGCGATGCGGAAAAACAAGATTTATATGATAAATATATTGTCAATGAAGATATAAGAAATGCAGATTCAGCAGTTTACAAGATATACAGAGAAAAATTTGAAAAGGAATTGGAAGGTAAAAAATAAGTGCAGGCTCTTAATGGGCTTGCACTTTTTTTAATAAAGACCAAATTTTTTATAAAGTGAATACATAGCAATCAAAATTGTAAGAATTATGATAACGATAACAACATTAAATGAAAATGCTGCATATATGAAAAAAGCGAATGAATATCTGATAACATCTATTAAATAATGAAAAAGATAACACTGCATTCCGAAAGATTTCACCTTTAATATGATAGATAAAAATCCAGTAATAGTTAAGGTAATAGATAAAGAGACATATACTACTATGAAATATGATAGAGAAAATATTATATTATTCTGCATATTTAGAATGTTAGATAATAAATTGAGAAAGTTGGGAGCTATTAGCTCAGTTAAAAATCTTGCTAATACATATATTATAAAATATTTGATTAGTTTTATTAAATTATCCATTGAATGTTTCCTCTTTTATAATTTCTATTATTATATCAAATTATAGACAAATTAAAAGATTATTTAATAAATCATTATTTTATTCAGTGAGTTGATATTTTTATTCTTACATTAACTGTATTCGACAAAATAATTCCCTTTCCTATTATATTATTTATATAAAGGTGGGATGATCATGAAAATAGAAATTTATGATTTTTTGGAAAAATGCGAAAAGGACTTAATAAATCAGCTATGTTTTAAGTGCCCAGAATTATCACAAGAGCAAATCAATGTTGTCGCCGAAATCTTCAGAGATGAGATTGATAAGCAGTTGCGGTCTGGTAAATAATACCAGCACATTAACCAATGCCAACGGTTTATAATTATGGCGGAGGTGTCATAATTGCAGAAGAAATTGAATGAATTAGAATTTTGGGGAATTCAGTATTTTTATGAATTCTATGGCAGAGAATACGGTCATGATCAAAAAAAGGTTTTTGATAGATTAACACAAGAGTTCGGCGCCGATAAGGTAGCGGACTATAAGCAAAAATGTGGTGGAGAATTTGGGAATACGAGAGAAGAGGTATCAATAGAATTTGATAAGTCTTAGCAATCGCTAAGGCTTTTTATTTGATCTCATATTAATTATCGTTAAAATATAAATTTATCGAAAATATTTATTACCATAAATTACCAATTTAAGCATAATTACAATAAATGTTATATATTTTGCTTATGCTGAAATTTAAGCCATTTATATAATCGGCCTGTTAAACCTAATGATTTAAACATTTGTAATAATTAACGATAACTTTTTATTTTTTGAGACTGACGTGAATTTGGTAAATTATGGTAATGCTAAAATGTTTAAATGTGTTAAAATTAAAGTAGCAAAAGGCTATTTGTCATTATTGCTGGGTGCTTAAAAAAACGAGATTTTATTAGTCTCGTTTTTTCTTTCCCCATTGTGCATAATCACATCTATTAAAAACTTTTTTTCTTTGCAACTTTGAATACACACTCGTCCTGATTGTTACAATCATCGCTACGGGAATGATTGCGTTTGCCGGCACATTTCGTAATACGATGCAGGATACAATTACAGAGCAATGGGATAATATGACCGGTATCTATGAAACAGGAGATTAACAATGAAAGGCGCCTTTGAATTTGGATTTATCATGTTATTTTCATTGCCGATGATTGTCTTTGGTATAGGGTTTGTGGAAATTATGATGAACTACAACCAAGCCCGTTATCTGCAGAATTATACGATTATGCAGATCGAGCATCAGAATCGCTTGGATGATTCTGTATATGCGCTGATTGAAGAGGGCAAGCAGTATTGTGATCAATGCGATGTGCGGATCATAAATATCAATGAGCGCTACCGGGTAACCGTCACTTTTCCAATTCGTTTGCCGATTATCAATTATGAAGCAAAGGGAATGACATCAACTTTGACGCAAATTATAAAATGAGAGGGGACACTCTCTCATTTTGTTTGATATTAAATAGACCTTGAGGAAGGCATATGGTTCCTGATATAAGCGAAAATTTTCATAGTATCATCCATTGTTAATACAGGACTGATGTGAAGTATGTCATAGCCTTGCAGAGAAGCTTCTCTTGAAGTAGCCAATATTAAATCAACTTGATCGTGATTCACCACTGCCGCTGCTCTGTAAAGCGGATAAATACCCGATATCGTTAAAAGCTGTCCAAAATATAAATTTAATTCAGTTTTTAACAGTTCAGTCAAACTGGTACTGAGGTCAGTCAAAATAATTATATTTAATTTTTCTATATTACTGTCAAGAATAACCGACAGGCGGGCGGTTAATGAATTTAATTCATTTTCTGTAAGCAGTTTGTCAGTGTATTTTTTGATGATTGGATTCATCAATGAAGCAACCTGATAGGCAAAGGGATGTGTTAATTTCAAATTGATCAAGTCATTAAATTCTGAATGGGTAACCGTCGTATGATAATAAATCATCGCCGTTAAATGCTCAGTTAATGGCTGTTGCTGATGCAGCTGTAAACCAAAGTTTAAAAGAGTTGCTTCATAAAACTCATAGATAATTTTATTTGTCAGCATATCAATCGCTTTTTCATTTGTATTTATTGCATTATATCTCCTTTTTTTAGCAACCAGCTGATTTAGATATTGCTTATCATATTCTGAAAACTTTAATTTTAAGAGTTTTTCAATTTCATCAAAAGGCAGATTGATGCTTGCTGAAGAATCCGCTGCTGCTTCAATGTTTTTTTGCAGAATACAGTTTCGATATGCGCTAATCAATAATTCATTTGTTATAATCATGAGACTCTTATTGGTAAGCATGATTTTTATTTGCATCAAATAGGATATGAGAATCTGATAAAGCGTTTCAAAATTATGCAACTCATCATAATTCTCAACAATATACCGATTAATATAAGTGCCTTCTAATTCATAAAAAAGGAGGATAATTGAAGAACATAAGTTTCTTTTAGCATATTCAGAACCGAGAATTCGCAATCCTTTCTTTGTTGATATCGATAGCTGCAAACCTTTTGATGCTATTACAATTTCTTCTATATGCTTAATAGTATTTGAAATGGTCGTCTTTGAAACATAGAATAAATCAGCCAATAAACCCATACTTGTATATTCATAATCATGCTCTAAAAGATAAAAACAAATCGCAATTTCTCTTTGATTCTGATTGGCGGGAATCAAATCATTCTTTGATTCTTTAATATAATCAATAAACGCTGTCTTATCATTTTCTTCGATCCAATAGCCCTTGCTTGGGTTTGAGTAAATCTGTAAATTTTCTTGATGAAAAAATGTATTGATTGTAGCAATATCCTGCCGCAGGGTTCTTGTAGTTGTATTGATGCGCTGAGAAATCTCTGAACCATGCAGCGGTTTTGAATAACTCAACAAGAGTTGAATAAGGCTTTTTTGACGCTGATTAATTTGCATTGGCACACCTCGATATGATATAAATGACTATTAACTTTTATGCCTCAAGAAGAGGAAAAGGATTGAATGGACTGAAATAATTATACCATTTATACTTTAACCGTGGAACAAGAAACCATTAGGAGGTATTATATGAAGGAATTTCCAAAAGATTTTTTATGGGGCGGTGCTACGGCTGCCTGTCAGTGTGAGGGAGCATGGAATGAAGGCAGCAAAGGCTTAACATTAGGGGATATGAAGCCTTACAGACCTTTTTTAAAGCGGACTGATCTGCATGAGCAAAGAACGGTAAGTATGGATATGATAAGGGAAGCGCATGCGGAAAAGGGAACAGGGCTATATCCGAAACGTTACGGCATTGACTTTTATCATCGCTATAAGGAAGATATCAAACTCTTTGCTGAACTGGGATTGAAAAGCTTCCGCATGTCAATCTCTTGGCCGCGGATTTTCCCTCAGGGAATTGAGGAAGTGCCAAATGAAGAGGGTTTGAAATTTTATGACGATGTATTCAGTGAATTAGAAAAATATGGCATTGAGCCAATGGTGACAATGAATCATTATGATACGCCGCTTTATTTGATTGAACATAAGGATGGCTGGAAAACACCGGAAATCTTGATTTATTGGGAACGCTATGTGCGCACTATTTTAAAAAGATATAAGGGCAGAGTAAAATATTGGCTGCCATTTAATGAAATAAATGCTGCCATTTTTATCCCTTATATGGGGGCTGGCTTATTCCCGGATGTTGAAAAAGAAGATTTTAAACAAAGCTGTTATCAATGTGTTCATAATCAATTAGTAGCTAATGCGATAGCTAAAAAATGTGCCAAGGAAATCGATCCGAATGCACAGATCGGCTGTATGATTGCCCGCTTTACTACTTATCCTGCCACTTGTAAGCCAGAGGATGTCATGCAGACAGTATTGGATGAGAATTATGAAAATTATTATTATACGGATACTTTGCTGTTAGGTAAGACCCCGGCTTATATGGATCGCTTTTATGAGGAAAATAATCTTACTATTAAAATATCTGATGAAGATAGAAAAATATTAAGTGAAAATACCAGTGATTGGGTTGCCTACAGCTATTATATGTCATTGGTAACGAGTGCCAATACAGATGAATTAGAAAAGACAAATTCTAATCTGATCATTGCGGGTAAAAATCCATATTTGGAAGCCAGTGAATGGGGCTGGCAGAAAGATCCAATAGGCTTGCGGTATTCGCTGAATCAGATGTGGGATCGTTATCATAAACCAATCTTTATTTTGGAAAATGGTTTGGGAGCTGTTGATAAACTGGAAACTGACCATTCCATTCACGATCCTTATCGTATTGATTATTTAAAATCGCACATTCAGCAAATGTTGGAAGCTGTCAAAGACGGAGTAGATGTGAAAGGGTATTATATCTGGGGCATTATTGATTTGATATCATCTGGAACCCATGAAATGAGCAAGCGATATGGCGTGATCTATGTGGATCAGGATGATTATGGAAAAGGTACATTGGATAGATATAAAAAAGATTCTTTTGCTTGGTATCAAAAATGTATTGCATCGAATGGCATGGATTTGGAGTAGAATCAGGAGGTACTCAGCATGAGTTCAAATAGAAAATTAGCAGAACAAATATTAAAAAATGTTGGTGGGAAAGAAAATATATCAAATTTTCTGCATTGCGCTACAAGGCTTCGGTTTAATCTGATTGACTTTGATAAAGTAAATAAGGATGAAATTGAAAGCTTAAGTGGTGTGTGGGGAACCAATGTAAATAGCGGTCAGCTTCAGGTTATTATCGGTCAGACAGTAACTGAGGTGTATGATGAAATATGCGTTTTGGCCGGACTGGAGAAGAATGAAGGGATTGATGAAAAATTAGACGATTTAAAAGCTAAAAAGAAATTTTCAATCAATGCTTTATTTGATGTATTATCCAGCTGCTTTAATCCAATTATTCCGGCGTTTGCCGGGGCCGGTGTCTTAAAGGGTCTGCTTACCTTGCTTACCACATATGGTATTATGGGAAATGAGACCGGACTTTATCTGATGCTGAATGCAGCGAGTGATGCGACTTTTTATTTCCTTCCGTTTTTGTTGGCAGTAACGGCGGCTAAAAAGTTTAAAACAGATATGACGATGGCTGTGGTGCTGGCGGGTATTTATATGTATCCTACGATTATTGCCGGTGCTGGCAGCAGTGTTGAAATTTTTGGCATTCATGTGACATTGGTCAAATATTCATCGACAGTTATTCCAATCCTGCTGTCTGTATGGATCATGAGTTATGTGTATCGATTTATCTATGCACATACTGTCTCCTTTCTGAGAGTCGTTGCAGTTCCAATCGTGACCTTGATGGTCATGGCTCCGCTGAGTCTGATGATTCTTGGTCCATTGGGTTATTATGCCGGTATAGGGGTTGGCGAATGCTTTAAATGGCTCTTTAATGTAGCTCCGTGGCTAGGCGGTTTAATTGATGGCGCAACCCGACCATTTGTTATTCTGACGGGTATGCATATGGCTATGACGCCCATCAAGTTAGGCAATCTCAGCACATTAGGCTATGATATGCTGGCACCGGTTGATTGTGTTGCAACAATGGCGGCAGCCGGTATGTGCTTTGGCGTATTTTTAAGAGCTAAAAAGGCTGAAAATAAATCATCTACCTTCTCCGCTTTTATCTCCGCCTTTATCGGTATTACCGAGCCGGCTTTATACGGCGTCGCTTTCAGATTTAAAAAACCGTTGCTTGCATGTATCATTGGTGGTGGGATATCCGGTGCTTTTGTTGCCATGATGCAGGCTAAAGCGATTACTTATGCAATGCCGGCAATTATCTCACTCCCGGCATATACCGGATCAATTCCGGTGATGCTGATCGGACTGGCTATTTCATTTGTAGTATCGGCTGGCTGTGCTTATGCGTTAGGTCTTGATGAAAATATCAAGAAAGATCAGCGTGCGGCAGAAGCAGAGAAAAAGGCAATTAATTTTTAAGATTATTATAAGAGTGTATTTCCATTTTATATAAGAGGAAGTGTACTCTTTTTTCTATGAGGAGACAGCTGTCGAATAAAGTATCGGCCTGAGACTGACTTTTGTGTTACACTTAAGAAAAGCACCCGTCTGTGGTGAAAGGAGGCTTTTGATGATCTATACGATAACTTTGAATCCATCTTTAGATTATGTAATGATGGTTAATGAATTGAGAAACGGTGAAACTAACCGCTCACAGGCAGAGAAAATTTATCCAGGCGGCAAAGGTTTTAACGTATCCAGAATTTTAAATGAATTTGGCATCGCAAATAAAGCCATCGGATTGGCTGCTGGCTTCAGCGGTTTGGAAATTGACCGCCTGCTGAATGAAAAAGGGCTCGACCATGAATTGATATTTATGGCTGAAGGTTTTTCACGCATTAATATTAAATTAAAAGGCAGTGAAGAGACGGAAATCAATGGTGCCGGTCCGACAGCGGATGCAATGGTGATCAAGCGTTTAAAACAAATTATTGATACGATGAGTCAAGAAGATACAGCAGCCCTGTGCGGCAGTCTTTGCCGGGGCATTGACAGTTCAACATTTGCTTCAATTTTATCATTATTGAAATCAAAAGGTGTCCGTCTGATTGTCGACATGAGCAATGAAGCACTGCTTAACAGTCTTGCTTATGAACCATGGCTTATCAAACCCAACCTCAGCGAGCTATTTGAACTTTGGAAAAGGCCGATTCATAACCTCAATGAGCTGCGTGATGCGATGATGTTTTGCAGCCAGCAGAAAGCTCAAAATGTATTGGTGTCACTAGGCAAAGAAGGTGCAGTTTTACTTGATGAACAGCAGCGTCTGTATTACTGCAGCGCACCGGCAGGAGAAGTGAAAAACAGTGTCGGTGCCGGTGATTCGATGCTTGCCGGCTTTTTAACTGCCTATATGCAGAGTAAATCCTATGAAAAAGCACTGCGGATGGGGGTGGCATGCGGCAGTGCGACAGCGTTTAATGATGATCTTGCGAAATTGAAACAGATCATGTCATATTATGAGGGGTTGAATATACAAAGCTTGAATGCTGATGATTCAAGTCTTTCTGAAATAGTTGAGTAACTTAAATATTAATTCCTTTTCATCATCCTGAAGATTGGTAATGTTAATAAGCAATTCATCACTCATATCTAAAATATAATCTGTAGATGTATTAAACAACAGAGCCAATTCGACAATATACTGAGTTGACGGTACGCTGATACCCATTTCCCATGCATTGATGGCCGATCTTGTCAGACTTAGTTTACGGGCTAAGTCACTTTGTGTCATGTCATTTTTCTCACGCAATTCCTTGATTCGATCGGCTATCATAGTATCAACTCCTATATCTTTGATATTACACTTTCTTGATAGGTAATACATTATCACTAATGATTAATTAAAATTGACACTGCCTTTTAATATGCTACAATATTAATGATAGTATGTGTTATTTTGCTTTTATCAAACATATTTAAAAGTGAAGCCACATAAAAATTCATAAAATCTGGGAAGTGAAAAGAGAGAGCGGGCATAAGGATGATAAAGCTAAAAAAGTTAAGTTCAGCTTTCTTTAGGGAGGCGGCATTAAATGGCATCTAAAGCAACGTTATTATTAATTGAGCCGCAGACTGATCAGTCTCAGTCATTGACAGCTTTGCTTGCTGAAGCATATCGGGTGATCAGTGCGGTCGATGAACAGCAGGCTATTTCATTGCTGAAAGTGAATATTGACGCGGTTTCAGTCATTTTGATGGCTGATCTTTCGTGCGAACGCTACAAGTGCCTGTTTAGTTATTTAAAAGTAAAAGAAGCGGATCAGCGTTTGCCGATTCTTGTAATCGGCAGTCAGCTTGAAGAGGAGGTCTGCGCGCTGCGGCAGGGAGCATGGGATTTTATCGCCAAGCCTTATCAGAATCAAGTCTTGCTGCTGCGCATTAAAAATGCTGTCGAACGTTCTCAGCTGACCGCATTTAGGCAATTAAGATATTTGGCGGAATATGACAGTCTTACCGGTATCTATAATAAAATTAAGTTTTTTGAGGTTACTAAACAGATGATTGAAGCAGACAGTGAACAGCTGTATGCTTTTGTGCGCTTTGATATTGATCGCTTCCAACTGATTAATTCGTTTTTTGGCACTGATGAAGGGGATCTCCTGCTATGTTACATCGCAAATAGAATTCAAGAATTTGCCAGTCAGCTTGCTGCCTGTTCCTATGGCCGCATGGTATCGGATATCTTCTGTATCTGTTTGCCTTATGCTGATTTGAATAAAACCAATCTCGTTGAACTGATCCGTAATTATCTTTATGAATATAATACGGATTATGACATTGTACCTTCAATGGGTATCTATCTTATTCAGGATCGTTCTTTATCGATTGAATCAATGTATAACCGGGCTGCTTTGGCTGCCAAGCAATGCAAAGGAAGTTATGTTAAATGCTTTGCTTATTATAATGAAAGTTTAAGTGTCTCTTTAGCGCGTGAACAGGAAATCATCAATGAAATGAATACAGCCTTGGAAAACCATCAATTCATCATTTATCTGCAGCCTAAGATTGATATTCAAAATGGCAAGCCATGCGGGGCTGAAGCGCTGACCCGATGGAATCATCCTAAGCGCGGCATTATAACGCCGAATGATTTTATTGGCATCTTTGAACAAAATGGATTTATCACCAAGCTTGATTTTTATATTTGGGAACAAGTCTGCATATTATTGAGAAAATGGCTGGATAACGGTTATCAGCCATATCCGATTTCAGTCAATATTTCACGGGTTGATTTATATAATCCTAAACTGGTCGATATGATTCTTGACTTGATTCGTAAATATCAGATTGTTCCTGAATTGCTGAATCTGGAATTGACAGAGAGTGCCTATACAGATAATCCGATCATGCTGAGTGAGACCATTGAACGTCTTCAGAAGCATGGCTTTACGATCATGATGGATGATTTTGGCAGCGGCTATTCTTCGCTGAATATTTTAAAAGATATGGATGTTGATATCCTGAAAATCGATATGCGCTTCTTATCAAAAACCAAAATTGCCGGCCGCGGTGAAAATATTATCGCTTCCGTGATCCGAATGTCCAAATGGCTTAATATTCCGGTTATTGCCGAAGGGGTAGAGACGATGGAACAGGTTGCGTTTTTACGCAGCGTAGGCTGTGACTATGTGCAGGGCTATTATTATGAAAAACCGATTCCTGTTGAATATTATGAGACTAAATATCTGCCGCAGGGACACTATCAAATTCATAACTTTGACAGTTATCGTAAGAGTAAGCATATTTACGATGAGCTGTTTTTAAATGATCCGCAGATTAATAAGCTCTTTAATTCAAGCAATGAGGCGGCAGTTATTTATGAATTTGCGGAAGATAAAGTGGAATTGATCCGTGTTAACGCGAGTTATTATAATTTGCTTGGCTATGAGGATCAGGCATTAAAGGCACCGGACATGCTTCAGTTAGTGGCGGCATCGGATCAAAGGGCGATGATTGCGCTATTTAGAGATGCGGTTCATGATAAAGCCGGTAAGGAGATTGATTATACCTATCTGCCTGCTGAGGGTAAGCGGATATGTCTGCATCTGGTTCTGCGTTATGTAATGGAAATTTCCGGCAAATATATTTTGATGGGCAAGCTGTCAATGGCTCAGAAGCAAGCTTGAAGAATACTGATGATTTATGCGCATCAGGAATAAACCTGTGTTATACTAAATCCAAGACCATGATTTTGATGATGGCTGAAAGTGAGTGAATAGGATGGAGAATAAACAGCTGCTAAGAGCATTAAAAATGCGTCATTCAAGAAGATCCTTTCAGGATAAAATGATTCCAGCCGATATGCTGGTGAGTGCTATTGATCAGATTAACGAAACAGCCGGTCTGCATATTCAGCTGCTTTTAAATAATCCGGAGGCTTTTGATTCTTTAAAGAAGAGCTACGGCATGTTTCGCGGTGTTCGTCATCTCATCGCTCTAGTGGGTTCAAATGATGATCCTCATCTTTATGAGAAGCTGGGTTATTATGGTGAGATGCTGGTGCTGATGGCAACGGCATCTGATCTTGCCACATGCTGGGTGGGCGGAACTTATTCTAAGAATGACTGTCGGTGTCAGCTGCTGGCGCATGAGGAACTGGCCGCGGTAATTGCCGTTGGCTACGGTGAAGAAACAATATCGATGAAAGAGAAAGTCATCACTTCAATGATTCATCGCCGGCATAAAACATATGCTCAGTGTACAAAGCTGGAAGGCACACCGCCTGAGTGGTTCAAATATGGTGTCGAGGCGGCTTTGCTGGCACCTTCTGCGTTGAATGCGCAGCCGGTCATTTTTACATGGAAGGCATCGGCGGCATATGCATCTATTCCTGAAAAACGTAAAATTGAACAGGTAGATCTCGGTATAGCAAAATATCACTTTGAGCTTGGCGCAGGCTGCGGACAATTTAGTTGGGGCAATCACGCAGGTTTTACGGTGAAAGATTATGAGTGAGTCATGCAGCCGCTGCCGCTGGGCAAATGATAAAGAAGGAATTCTGCGTGCTTATCACGATCATGAATGGGGCGTTCCATCACATGATGACGCGCATTTATACGAACTGCTGATCCTGGAATCTTTTCAGGCCGGTCTGTCATGGGCTATCGTTTTGAAAAAGCGTGAGGCATTTAGGAAAGCGTTAGATGTCTTTGACTGCACAAAAATTGCTGCCTACGATGAGACAAAGTTGAATGAACTGATGAATGATCCGCGGCTGATTCGCAATCGCCGCAAGTTTAATGCGATGATTACCAATAGTCAGGTATTTTTACAAATTCAAGCGGAATATGGCAGCTTTGACGCATATATCTGGAGCTTCACCAAAGGTCAAGTGATTAAAAATACTGATGATCAAATTCCTGTGACCTCACCGCTTTCTGATACGATTTCAAAAGACTTGATAAGCCGCGGTATGAGATTCATGGGCAGCATTACGGTTTATTCTTATTTAGGGGCGATTGGGGTCATTGATGATCATGAACTGAACTGTTTTAAATATTAGCTGTGAAGACTCATTTTGAGTCTTTTTTTCTTGATAATTGATTTATTAAACTAACGGTTGATTTTTATGGCAAAATGGTTGGTTGTATTCAACTGATGGAAGACCTATAATTAAATTATCAATTGATATATTCAGGAGCGCGCTGATGAAAAAAACAAATTTAGGTGAAACAATTTATAAATTAAGAAAACAAAGAGGAATTACTAAGGAAGAATTGGGCCGGGCAGTAAATGTCAGTACGCAGGCGGTTTCTAAATGGGAACATGGCGGCAGTCCGGATGCGGAAATGCTGCCGCTGCTTGCCGATTATTTTCATGTCAGTATCGATTCGCTTTATGGCCGCAGTGAGACGGCTGCCCGTAATATATTTGACGATGTATTGATTGATTTAATTAATAAATCAAAAGAAGAACGTTTTGAACATGCCTTTCAAATATGCTGGGCAATGATCCGCGGCTTAGTCGGCATCGATCTTGTGAAAAACATTTATTATGATAACCTTCCGCAGCTGCCCAAGGAGTCTGAAATGTTTATGAAGTCGCTGATCAGCTTGGATGAGGGAGTTGCATACATGCTGCTGAAAAAGGAATTTCATTATTTCATGCTGTTTCCTGAACCTAAAGGCGGTTTTAATCAGGAGCTGGCTGCCGCAGCAGAATATACTGAATTATTCAGTTTCCTTGCGAAACCTGATACCGTTAAGATTTTGCTGTTCATATTTGCAAATAAAGCGCAGAGCTTTACGGCTTCACTAATTGTCTCAAGATTGAAGATCGAAGAGACGGCAGTGCTGATGATTTTAGATGAAATGACAGATCGCAGCTGGCTCTATCGTACAGAAATAGAGACCGAGGATAAACTGCTGATTTCTTATCAACTAAGCGGTGATAATCAGATTCTGCCATTTTTTATCATTGCCAAGGCATTGGTAGACAGTCAAACAAACCTGTACTATATGAACCTGAATGATCGTCATCTTCCCTTGTTTTCTGGAAAAGGAAGAAAAAATGAATGAATCAATGAATATCAAACAACAATTTAATAAGCATAATAAGTTAAATCTGACAGTGGCTGTATGCCTGACAATCATCCAATCCTTTCTGTCAATCGTTTTAGCTTTCATATTGAAGGCATTGATGGAAATTGCCGGCGGCGGTACGCTGCCTGAGCTGGTTAAACTCTTGGTAATCTGTATTGCTTATCTGCTTTTCTATCTGCTGATAACCCAACTGGCTAATGTATTTACGAATCGATATATCCAAAAAGCACTGATTCAATTTAAAGAAACATGCTTTGAACGTTATCTAAAGAAAAATATTACGGCTTTTCAGCAAGCGGATGAGGGGACTTATATTTCCTCGCTGACTAATGATATTCATTCTATTGAGACGAATTATTTGAGTGCCCGAATCAGTTTTTTTACTCATTTATCATTATTGATCAGTGGTATTGCGGCAATGCTTTATTTAAACTGGAAGCTCGCTTTATGTGTTTTATTTGCTTGTTTTCTGCCTTTTCTGATTTCTATAATTTTTGGCAATCAGCTGGCTGAAAAGGAAAAAAACGTCTCTGAGGGCAACAGCGCTTTTACTTCTTTAGTTAAAAATTTATTTGGCGGGTTTTCCATCATTAAGAGTTTTCAGTCTGAAAAGGAAATTCAGGCATTATTTAATCAGCGAAATCGATCTCTTGAAACAGATAAAAAGCAACGCCGCGGTTTAAATTATTTTATCCAAGTTCTTTCAATGCTTGCCTCATCGATCATTAATTTTCTTGTCTTTGGTTATGGCGCTTATCTGTCCATTCAAGGTGAAATATCAGCAGCGGCTGTGATTGCCTTTATTCAGCTGCTTAATTATGTTATCGCACCGCTTCAGCAGCTGCCTATTTTATACAGCGGATATCAGGCGGGTGCGGCGCTGATCGAACGGCTGCAGACTCTGATGATCTGTGAGCAGGATACAAAACATGATGAGCTTGTAGCTTTTAATGAGGCAATTCGAGTTGAAAATCTGACTTTTGGTTATACTGATAAGCCAATGCTTAAAGAAATCAATTTTACTTTTAAGAAAAATAAACGGTATGTCATTGTCGGCAGCAGCGGCAGCGGTAAATCAACACTGCTGAATCTTTTAATGGGCTATATAGATGCAGCCAGCGGTAATATTTATTATGATGATCAGCCGCTTAATCAAATCAGTTCAGCCTCGTTATCTGCGTGTTTATCATTGATTCAGCAGAACGTGTTTATATTCGATGACTCTTTGTATGCCAATATTTCAATGTATAAGGATTTTGATAAAGATGAAGTGGAAAAGGTGATTGCAATCAGCGGCTTAACAGCAGTATCGAATGAGAAGGGACTGGCATATCGCTGTGGTGAAAACGGCAAAAACTTGTCCGGCGGTGAACGCCAGCGAGTAGCGATTGCCCGTGCATTGCTGAGGAATACGCCGATTCTGTTTGTTGATGAGGCAACTTCAGCCTTAGATAATGCAACTGCACAAAAGGTTGAAGAAGCTATTTTATCGATTCAGAATCAGACATGCATTTATGTAACACATCGGCTTCAGGCAGAAACACTTGCGCAGTTTGATGAGATATTAGTTATGCATCACGGAACACTCTGCGAGAGCGGCACCTTTAATGAATTGCTTGATCGCAAGCAGGTTTTCTATTCATTATATAAGCTATCAGCGGTTTAGTCTATCATTATTAAAACAGTGTTTTCTTTATCTTGTATGGAATCCACTAAAATGTTTATAAAGTTTCAAAAAAAGACTTTACAAATTAGTTGCTTTTAGATATAATAATACTCGCTAAGCAACTATCTGGCGATTGTGGTGAAGCGGTTAACACAGCGGGTTGTGGTCCCGTCATGCGTGGGTTCGAATCCCATCAGTCGCCCCATATAGCAAAATAAGCCTATTTAATAGGCTTTTTTTAATGTTAATATGTATATATGCATAAAATATGTATAAAAAATTTACTTTTGAAGTGTTATACTATTACCATAGGGGTGATAATATGGCTGTTTATAAGCAAAATAATAAATATTATTATCGTGGTAAGTACAAAAATGCTTTAGGTGAGTATGTACAATATAATCGGCTTGCTAAAGGTGCAAGGTTAAAAAAAGAAGCTCAGCGCATGGAAGAAATATTTATTTTATCTTGTCAAAATAAGATAGAAGCATTAACAAGTATAACATTTGAAGAATTAACAAAAATGTATGTATACTATGCTGCTAAAAAGGTAAAATCATCATCATTGAAAACCGATAATTATTTAATTGGTAAAATCAATAAAGATATAGGTTTGTATAAAGTAAATATGCTTGATAAGTATACTTTACAAAAATATGTAGATAATTTTTATAACACATATAGTTATACTTATGCAGAACGTTTATTTTATGTGTTAAAAAAGGTTTATAAGTATGCTGTTACAATTGGTTTAGTTAATAATAACCCTATGGATAATGTTATTTTATCTACTAATCATGAGGTTATAAAAGACGATATAAATTATTGGACTTTAAACCAGTTTAATATATTTATTGGTTATGTCGATTATGGATTGTATTATGTTATATATAATTTTTTGTATTATATGGGTTGCCGTAAAGGGGATGATGATGATAAAATAAGACTAAATCAACGGAAACCCAGTAAATACAAGGGGTTGAGTCGATTTGGTCCTGAAAAAAACTTGCAACGAATCAACAAATTTATGAAGGAAAGGCCTACCTTTTATAAAAAACTTATTCAGATGAAAGAAAATTTCCGCTTTTATCTGAGATGCTTTTACTGTATCACGAAAGTGGTGATATTACAATTTAATAGCGAAAAACAGGACCGAATTAGCTCGTAATGGATGAAAATCTGTTTAGCTGATTCGGTCATTTTTATTGATTGAAAGGTGATGAAAAAATGGCTAGAATTATTTCTATTGTAAACCAAAAAGGGGGAACGGGAAAATCCGCATGTACAGCTAATTTAGCAGTAGGATTGGCACAAAAGAATATGAAAGTGTTGATTGTAGATGCAGATCCACAGTCTGATGTATCCGCAGGATTTGGATATCGTGATTGTGATGAAAGTAATGAAACACTTACAGCTCTTATGGATACAGTAATGAAAGATGAAGATATTCCTTCAGACTGTTATATCAGGCATCAGGCAGAAGGAATAGACATTATCTGTTCTAACATTGGACTGGCAGGTACGGAAGTACAGTTGGTAAATGCAATGAGCAGGGAATATGTATTGAAACAGATTTTATATGGTATCAAGGATCAATATGATGCAATTATCATTGATTGTATGCCATCATTGGGAATGATCACAATCAATGCACTGGCTGCATCAGATGAAGTACTAATTCCGGTTGAAGCGTCTTACCTGCCAATCAAAGGATTGCAGCAGTTATTAAAAACGATCGGTAAGGTCCGTAAGCAAATCAATCCGAAGCTGCAAGTCGGTGGAATTCTGTTTACGATGGTGGATGCTCATACGAATGATGCCAGGAATAATATGGAACTTCTCAGAAATGTATATGGAAGTCAAATTAATATCTTTGATAATTATATTCCATTTTCCGTAAGAATGAAGGAGGCAGTCAGAGAAGGACAGAGTATTTTCTCTTATGATCCGAAAGGCAAAGCTACAGAAGCTTATCGGAGAGTGACGGAGGAGGTGCTGAAAGATGCCATCTAAAAAAAGAGCAACACCCATTTCCTTACAGCCGCTTGATGCGTTGTTTGGAACAAGCGAAGAGACAACCAATGGAATCAGTGAGATAGCAATAGGAAGCCTTCATCCGTTTCCAAATCACCCATTTCAAGTAAAAGATGATAAGAAAATGGAGGAATTGTCTGAAAGCATTACACAATATGGCGTGTTGGTTCCCGGTATTGTGCGGTTGAGAGAGTCCGGTGGTTATGAGCTTGTAGCTGGTCATCGGCGAAAACGAGCATGTGAACTTGCAGGATTAGAGAAAATGCCGGTTATCATCAAAGATATTACAGATGACGAAGCGACGGTGATCATGGTAGATTCCAACATTCAGCGAGAAGAGCTACTAATCAGCGAAAAGGCATTCGCTTATAAAATGAAATATGAGGCGTTAAAGCGTCAGGGGAAACGGTCTGATTTAACTTCTTGCCAAGTTGGCAAGAAGTTAGCGGCGGAAGAAGTCAGTCAGAATACAGGAGATAGTTCCAGACAGATTCTTCGATATATTCATCTGACAGAGTTGATCGCAGAGTTTTTAGAATTGGCAGACGAGAAGAAGCTTCCCTTTAATACAGCTGTTGAAGTTTCCTATTTGAGAACTGAAGAGCAGCAGATATTACTTCAGTATATGCATAATCACAATATAGTACCGTCCATGAAGCAGGCAAAGGAATTGAAACAGATTTCAAAAGAACGGATGTTGACGTATTCAGAGATTGACCAGATTTGCATGAATGAAAGTATTGAAAAAGTTCAGGTGCAGATTCCGGCGAAGAAATTGAAACAATATTTTCCAGAGACATATACAAAGACTCAGATGGAAGAAATTATATTTATGCTTCTGGCATCGTGGGCAGAAAGAGAGGGTAAAGAATGAACAATGAAGATATGGCAAGTAGAATACAAGTCTATCTGAAAAAGATAGAAAAGATACGTGTTAAACGGATAAAAAGAGAGAAATTTAAACATTTGTTGAAAACATTAGGATTATCAGCAGGAAGGAAGTGAAAGTATGGCTTTAAAAATTGTACGAAGATATGATGCGAACGGAAGGGAGCTTACGGAGAAAGATCTGGAAACCTTTCGATTGGATTCTCCTGTGGTTAGAGAAATACTGGCAAACCTTAATCGGGAGGTGGCGGAAGGAATCAGACAGAGGGAGAAAAAAAGATGACGATTGAAGATGTAATTAAAAAATCAATTCTGCCACTGGCATTTATGGTATTCTGGTTTTGGATGACAAAAACAATTATGAAGGTCAGTGGGCAGACGGATTGGTTCTGGTGGGTATTTATTGCCGGACTTCCATTTGGAATACATAAAATGCGGTTGATTCTAATTCCGAGAGGAATGGATACCACAGCAACACTTGGGATGGCTGCATTAAGTGTCATTATTGGAGCATTGATTGGAAGCATCATGATTCCAGTGTATGTGATCAGAGCGATATACGTGTTTATACGGTATGTCATTGGAAAATAGAATATTAGATTGATAAGAGGCAGGCTTGCGAAAATAAAAATCGTAAGTCTGCCTCTTTTTTTGTGCTTAAAAACAGGCAATTCAGGGGAATTCCCTTTTGCAAATATATATATTCTTGGAGGATTTTTAAGATGAGAGAGCGAATTGAAAGTAAGCATGTAACAAAGGAAATCAAAAGTCAGATGCCAGTGATTCCGGTGGCAATTGTTAAAAAAAGAGGCTGTACGTTCTGCCCATATTATCTGGGCAATTATGAGAAACAGCCACGCTGTATGATGAAAACCTGTGCCTGGGATGATGAAAATGAACGTTTCCATCCAGTTCTTCGTGAACTGATCCCATTTTACAAAGAGAAGATGGAAAAAGCAGAAGAAAAATTCCTGGCAATGAAAAAGATTTACACAACACTGTTAGGAATGTTTGCCGATGAAATGAAGCAGGAAGAGTTGGAAAAAGATGAATGTTACGGATGTGCCTATGGAAAATGTGGACCATGTATCGGTATCTGTTACAAATCAATGAAAGCATAGGAGGGGTAAGCCAATGAATACAACAGTTATTTCCGGGCGATTAGTAAGAAATCCCGGATACAACGAAGTGGAGAATGAAAAAGGACTTCATAAGATTGCCAAGTTTGTTCTGGCAGTCAGAAGAAATTATTCCGATGAAGTCAGTTTCATTCCGGTAAAGGCTTTTGCAAAGAAAGCAGAATTTGCCAGAGATTATCTGATGCAGGGAACGAAGGTCATGGTGGAAGGCGAGATTGTCACAGGTAATTATGAAGATAAGGATACTGGGAAAAAGATCTATACCACCGAAGTGTATGCAAACCGGATTGAATTCGCAGGTGCAAAAATGGTTGACAGACCACCGTTTCCAGAAGATGCGGAAGGGTTCTTAGAGATCCCAGAGGGTATGGAAGAAGAAATGCCGTTTAGATAGAGGAGGATAAAAGATGGTTTCAGTAGATCAGGCGTATATGGTAGGGCATATGAAAAATGCCGATGGAAGTATCAACAACAAAAATGTAGTGCTGTCAGCAGCATGTGAAGCAGCGGAACTGTTCCAGTGCATGATGGCAGTAAATCAGAAACTGGAGGACTGGCAGAGATTTAATCACACCTTGGAGATGCATCTTAGAAGTGTGGAATGTGAGAAAATCCATGATATCTGTCAGGCAGTATACGGAATGAAACATCCGTCCAATGAACTGGAAGGATTGTATCTGGCAAGAGAGGATGAACAGATATGCCTGCTGTACTATCAGGTGTTTGTAGGGATGCTGGAAATCAATATTAATTCAGCCGAAGTGCTGTACAAACAGAAGGAGGAAACAATCAATGAGTAAGATGGAGTATATGCCGGTAGATTGTCTGCAGGTGCCAAAGGTGCTGTTTCAGATGGAAAAATACAAAAATCTGTCAAATACAGCAAAGATTCTATACAGCTTATTTCTGGATCGTTTGAAATTTGCGGTGCAAAATGGCTGGGTAGATCATAACGGGAATCTGTTTGTTATCTATCCCAAAAGTGAAATAAAGAAAGACCTGAATACGACTCGGTATGGAGTAGATCAGGCAGTACAGGAACTGGTTCAGGTTGGTAAACTGGTGCGTATCATTCCAAACAATGGAAAGGCGAACCACTTTTATATCAATGGTATTTATGAAAATGAGATGGAGGAAGAATCAATGATGACATTAGATACTATCATGGCAAATATGCCGCTGGCTGAAAGAGAAATTATTATGGATAAGATGGTGAAAGCATCCAGAGATATTTTTGAAACTATTGCGGATATGGGATATATTGATCAATATGAAACGTCTTTAACTGCAATGGAAAAGCGAGGATACCAGGATGAGCTTGGAGAGATGGATATTGATCAAATTAAGGCTGATGGATATGAGTTTGGTATGGATCTTGCATTTGGAATTCTGGAGGAAAATGAAAATAATCCTGCTCGTGTGTTAGATATCCAGAAATATGTGAACAGACAGTATGAAAGCTGTTCAAAAAAGAAGTTTATGAAGGTCCTGGAAACCCTTGTTCATGCGATGGGGAATGATGAAGGCTTTATTGGTGATATGTATGCTTGTAACAAGAAGGCCAGAAATTATTATTTGGACGAAATGATTCAATCATTCAATTTTGTATTTGATGAGATGTGCCATGGTACAGGCAGTGCAGCAAATTGTGATTTTGATGTAGAAGAGTAGGAAAATATTATGGCAGATTTTGAATATTTCAGAGCAGAAGAATCTGACCAGTTTTCTTTTTTTCGGATACCAAAAGCTCTGTTCACAGAAAAAGAGTTTGCAAGCCTGTCCACAGACGCAAAGCTCCTTTATGGAATTCTGCTTGATCGAATCAGCCTGTCCAAGAAAAATGGCTGGATTGACAGTGAGGGTTATGTCTATATCATTTACACGATCGCAGAATTGCAGGAGCTGTTGCGAATGTCGCATACGACAGTGACAAAGCTTCTATATGAGCTGGATAGTGTGCATGGGATTGGATTGATCGAGCGGTATCGGCAGGGGAATAATCGTCCCTCTGTCATATATGTGAAAAATTTTGTAAAACGGAGTAGAGGAAAGCCAGTAAGATACTTTGTTTCTGGAATGCCAGAAACTGGAAATCCAGACTGCAAAGAATTGGAAATCCGGATTGCAAGAAACTGGAAGTCCGGAACGCAAAAAAATAGAAGTCCGGACTGCAAGAATCTGGATGGAAGTAATACTAAGATAAATAAGACTGAAAAGAATCATACTGATAAGAGTAAGGGCAATACACCCGCTTTGGAAGAAAAATTCAGTCAATATGGTAGATTTAAAAATGTTGTTCTGTCGGAAGCTGAACTGCAGGAGTTGATGACGCTATTTCCATGGGATTACCAGAAACGGATTGATCATCTTTCTGTTTATATGAAATCCAGTGGAAAAGAGTATCAAAACCATTTTGCAACAATCTGTCTTTGGGCAGAAAGGGATGGAACCAGGATAGGAATGGATAAATATGAATTTCAGGAAGGAGAAAGCCTGTGATGGAAAACAAAGTAACAGCAGATTATCTGGACGAAGAGGGATGTCTTCATTGTGGCACCTGTGGAAAAAGAAAACAGATGAAAGTCAGTCTGATGGGTTTTGAGCATGTAGTGTCCTGTTTGTGCGAATGCGAGGTAAAAGCCAGGCAGGAACTGGATGAGAAGATGCAGCGGGAAGAAGAACAGCGGCAGCTTTATCAGAGAAAATCCGTCGGACTTCGGGAAAGAAGATTCTGGGAATGGAAATTTGAAAATGACAATGGAAGCAACCAGAAGATACTAATCGCCAGGCAGTATGTAGAAAACTGGACAGATATGAAGAGAAAAAATGTAGGATTGCTTTTGATGGGACCGGTTGGAACCGGGAAGAGCTTTTTTGCAGGCTGTATTGCAAATGCACTTTTGGAACAGGGAGAACGTGTCATGATGACAAACTTTTCCAGGATTTTAAATGAAATGACCAGCTATCAGGCAGATAAGAACCAGATTATACAAAATCTTGTGGATTATCCGCTGCTGATTATTGATGACTTGGGAATAGAACGAAATTCCGAGTTTGCTTTGGAGCAGGTCTATAATGTGATAGACAGCCGCTATTGTAAAATGCTTCCGCTGATCATAACAACGAATCTGGGACTGAATGAAATGAAGTCCACAGATTTGGATACTGCCCATCAGCGTATTTACAGTAGAATACTTGAAATGTGTGTTCCCATCTATTGTGGTGGAGAAGATAAGAGAAAAGAAGAAGGGACAGAAAAACTCGTACAGGTGCAGAACCTGATTACCGGTTAATCTGTCTTTTTTCATTAAAGGGGGTGATTGCCATGATTACAGATTTGGACAGCAGTTGAATCGCTGAAAGGAGGGAAAAGTCATGCAGGAAGAGGTAACTCAGAAAACGGTCACGTTCTGTATTCGGGCTACTAAGATTACGGCAGACCTGTTGAAAAAGGTTCTTGTTGCGTATCTGCGTCATCAGAAGCAGAAATCAGTAGAGAAGAAAGCACAGAAAAATCAGCCGAAACAGGGAAAGGTCACGGTAAAAGAGCTGGCAAAACAGAATGCCGGGATGGTCAATATCGAGATCACGGACAAAAATATCAAGTCCTTTGAACGGTATGCCAGAAAATATGGGATCAATTATGCTCTGAAAAAAGACAAGAGCAAAGAGCCGCCGGTTTATCTGGTATTTTTCAAGGGACGTGATCAGGATGCCCTCAATGCTGCTTTCCGTGAGTTTTCCCAGAAACAGATTCAAAAAGCGAATAAACCTTCCATTCATAAGCGTCTTGCAGCTTACCGGGCAATGATGCCAAAGAAGACGAAGGACAAAGTAAAGAGCCGACATCAGGAACAGAGCCGATGAAGAAACAAAACGGCAATAATCTGATGCAGAAGTGGAAGAATAAAGCTGGGGTCAGGCTGTCCGCCCTGGATAAAAAGAAACTGGTTCTTACGAATCTTCCCTATGTTCTGACCGCTTTTTATGCGGATCGAGCATCCTGCCTATACAGGAGCAGTCCCGGAGAAGATATAGGGAACAAACTGTTATATGCGATGGAACATGCAGATCGGATTTTTACAGGGATTCTGTTGAGTTTTGACCTGAGAGATCTATTGGTTGGAGTTACTGTCGCAGTTGTTTTGAAACTATTAGTTTGGCAGAAACAGTCAGATGCAAAGAAACTTCGGAAAGGAATCGAGTATGGTTCAGCCAGATGGGGAACTGCAGAGGATATCAAGCCTTATATGTCAGATGATCCCTGGATGAATATTCCGTTGACAGCAACAGAAGCACTGACTATGGAGAGCAGACCAAAGCAGCCGAAGTATGCGAGAAATAAAAATATCGTGGTCATCGGTGGCAGTGGTTCCGGAAAGACACGATTTTTTGTAAAGCCGTCGGTCATGCAGATGAATTGTTCCATGGTCATTACAGATCCGAAAGGTACTCTGATCGAAGAGTGCGGGAAGATGTTAGCAAAGGGACCGCCTAAGAAAGATAAGAATGGAAATATTATGAAAGATAAATCTGGAAAAGTGGTTCATGAGCCATATGTGATTAAGGTTCTGAATACCATCAATTTTTCCAAATCGCTTCATTACAATCCATTTGCTTATATACGGTCTGAAAAAGATATCCTGAAGCTGGTGACAACAATCATTGTGAATACCAAAGGCGAAGGGGAAAAAGCTTCCGAAGATTTTTGGGTGAAAGCAGAGAAATTGCTGTACACAGCACTGATTGCTTTTATCTGGTATGAAGGGGATGAAGAGGAAAAGAATCTGAATACCCTTCTGGATCTTTTGAACGAAAGCGAAACCCGTGAAGAGGATGAAACTTATCAGAATCCGGTGGATATGATGTTCCAGGAACTGGAAGAAAGAGATCCGCAGCACTTTGCGGTCAGACAGTATAAAAAATATAAAATGGCGGCTGGAAAGACAGCGAAAAGTATTTTGATATCCTGTGGAGCCAGACTTGCCCCATTTGATATCGCAGAACTTCGTGAGATCATGTCTTATGATGAAATGGAACTGGATAAGATCGGAGACAGGAAAACAGCCTTGTTCTTGATTATGTCCGACACAGATACAACCTTTAACTTTGTGATTGCCATGTTACAGTCACAGCTTTTCAATCTGCTTTGCGATAAGGCAGATGATGAATATGGTGGAAGACTTCCGGTGCATGTGCGTGTCATCGCTGATGAGTTTGCCAACATCGGACAAATTCCTCAGTTTGACAAGCTGATCGCAACTATCCGAAGCAGGGAAATCTCTGCTTCTATTATTTTGCAGTCACAGAGTCAGTTAAAGGCAATGTATAAGGATAGTGCAGATACCATTCTGGGCAACTGTGATACGACTTTATTCCTTGGTGGGAAAGAGAAGACCACATTAAAGGAAATGAGTGAGCTTCTGGGTAAGGAAACCATTGACCTGTATAACACTTCGGAGACGAGGAGTAATCAGAAGTCTTTTGGATTGAATTACCAGAAAACAGGCAAACAGCTGATGACAGAAGATGAGATTGCAGTCATGGATGGAGGAAAATGTATCCTGCAGATCCGTGGTGCCAGACCATTTTTCTCGGATAAATATGATATCACGAAACACAAAAACTATCGGCTTCTTGCAGATGAAAACGAGAAGAACCGGTACAAAGTAGAGAAAGAGTTAAATCCGCAGTACACACCGAAACCCGAAGAAGAGGTGGAAGTGATTCATGTAGAACTGTCGGAGTAACCTTGGGAATGAACGAAAAATAATGAGGAAAGGAATAACTGACATTAGGTGCGCCGGCTTTTTAGTCGGTGTTTTTTCATTCCCGTAAACACTTGAAAGAAGTCAGTTTTGGTTTATGAATATATGGCATTTTTTAGCAGTGCAATTACAACTTTAAAAACTCTTGTAGTCGCAATCGGCGCAGGTCTTGGTGTGTGGGGTGTCGTAAACCTTCTGGAAGGATATGGAAATGACAATCCCGGCGCTAAGAGCCAGGGCATCAAACAGCTGATGGCTGGTGCCGGAATCATGCTGCTGGGAACTACCCTGATTCCACAGCTGGCAACATTGTTCTCTTAAGAGGAGTGGTAGATGAACACCATCATTGAGAGAATTACGGAAGCGATAAAGGATATCCTGATCGGGCTTATCAAGTCATGTTTGGATAACATGTTCACGTCTGTCAATGAGCAGGTGGGAACCATAGCCGGGCAGGTGGGACAGACACCGCAGGGATGGAATACAGGGATTTTTAATCTGATTCAGAATTTATCCCAAACAGTGATTGTCCCCATTGCGGGACTGATCATCACCTTTGTCCTGTGCTATGAATTGATCACGATGGTAACACAGAAAAACAATTTCCATGAATTTGAGACTTACAATATTTTCCTCTGGATCTTCAAAGCGTATGTAGCTATTTATCTGGTGACAAATACGTTCAATATCACGATGGCGGTCTTTGATGTTGGCCAGCATGTGGTCAACAATGCCGCCGGGGTGATATCAGGAAACACTGCGGTGGATGCAACAGAAGCAATTTCACGGATTGTGGATGCCCTGGAGGATATGGAGTTAGGGGATTTGTTCCTGCTATCCATGGAAACGATGTTGATCAGTGTTACCATGCACATTCTGTCAATTATCATTACGGTAATCTTGTTCGGAAGAATGATAGAAATTTACCTTTATACTTCCATAGCACCAATTCCGTTTGCCACCATGACCAATAAGGAATGGGGCAATATCGGAAACAACTATTTAAAAGGCTTGTTCGCACTGGCATTTCAGGGATTCTTCATGATGGTCTGTGTGGGAATTTATGCAGTTTTAGTAAATGCAATGACCATATCCAGTGATCTTCATGCAGCTATGTTTTCAGTAGCGGCTTATACCGTGATTCTTGCATTTTCATTATTCAAGACCGGAAGCCTTAGCAAATCTATATTCAATGCCCACTAGCGGGCAGGAAAGGAGCGCATACCATGGCGTATGTACCAGTACCAAAAGACCTTACCAAGGTCAAAACAAAAGTAGCATTAAATCTGACAAAGCGGCAGCTGATTTTCTTTTCACTTGCCGCAGTTGTGGGAATTCCGTTTTATCTGTTCATGAGAAAACCAATCGGTTCCAGTATTGCTGCCATTTTGATGGTAACGATCATGCTTCCGTTTTTCTTCATGGCAATGTATGAAAAAGACGGACTTCCCTTTGAAAAAGTGGTGGCAAATATCATTCGACAGAAGTTTATCTGTCCGGCAGTAAGACCATATAAGACAGAAAATTTTTATCAGGAGATTTCCACCCTTGTAAAAAAGGAGGGTGTGCCGGATGGCAAAAAAGACAAAGCAGGAGACTCAGCAGGAGCGTCTGTCCCTGGCGGAAAAAAGAAACCGTCAGGAAAGAAGAAACAAAAAAAGCAGAAAAGAAAGAGAACAGGAAAAGCGTAAGAAGAAACAGGAACGGGACCGCAGGAAACAGAAAAGCATTCCTACAACTGCACAGCAGAGTATTCCGTATATTCGGATGTTGCAGGATGGTATCTGCCAGGTGACAAAGACCTTTTTCTCCAAGACGATTCAGTTTTACGACATCAATTATCAGCTTGCTTTAAACGAGGATAAGACCACGATATTTGAGAATTACTGTGATTTCTTAAATTACTTTGATTCTTCCATCAGTGTGCAGCTGTCCTTCATCAATCAGCAGGTGGATGTGGCAGAATTTGAAAAAAGCATTGATATTCCGGATCAGACGGATGACTTCAATGCCATTCGTGAAGAGTACCGTACTATGCTGAAAAATCAGCTTTCCAAGGGAAATAATGGTCTGGTAAAGACGAAGTATATCACTTTTGGAATCGAAGCAGAGAGTCTGAAGGTAGCAAGACCAAGACTTGAAAGAATCGAAACAGATATCTTAAACAACTTTAAGGTTCTGGGAGCACAGGCACATTCCTTGAATGGACTGGAAAGGCTTGAGATTCTGTATCATGTGTTCAACCAGGATCGGATCGAACCATTTAAGTTCCAGTATAAGATGCTGCCGGAAACCGGATTAAAAACCAAAGATTTTATTGCACCGACTTCCTTTAACTTTTCCAAGAATCAGACATTTTTGATGGGAAGAACGATGGGAAGTGTAAGTTACCTGCAGATTCTTGCACCGGAGCTGACAGACCGGATGCTTGCAGATTTCCTGGATGTGGATGACAGCATCAATGTCAACATTCATATCCAGTCCATTGACCAGAGTTCTGCGATTAAGATGATCAAGAGCAAGATTTCAGATCTGGATAAGATGAAGATTGAAGAGCAGAAGCGGGCAGTACGTTCCGGTTATGATATGGACGTGCTTCCATCGGACCTTGTAACCTATGGAGAAGAGGCGAAAAACCTGCTGGAAGATCTGCAGTCCAGAAATGAGCGAATGTTCCTTGTGACGGTTCTGGTTATGAATACCGCAAAGAAGCGGCAGAAGCTGGATAATAATATTTTCCAGGTGCAGGGGATCGCACAGAAATATAACTGTTCCTTAAAACAGCTGGATTATCAGCAGGAAGCAGCACTTATGTCCTGTATTCCACTGGGAGTCAATCGAATTGAAATTCAGAGAGGGCTTACCACATCATCAACCGCAATCTTTGTGCCATTTACGACACAGGAACTGTTTCAGGAAGGGGAAGCTCTTTATTATGGATTGAATGCGTTATCCAATAACATGATCATGGTTGATCGGAAACGCCTGAAGAACCCAAATGGACTGATTCTTGGTACACCAGGTTCTGGTAAGTCATTTTCAGCAAAGAGGGAAATTACGAACTGTTTTCTGATTACGGAAGACGATATCATTGTCTGCGATCCAGAAGCCGAGTATTCGGCACTTGTGCAGGCGCTGCATGGACAGGTGGTTCGGGTTTCACCGGTATCTGACCAGTATATCAATCCGATGGATCTGAACCTGAATTATTCCGAGGAAGACAATCCGCTGTCATTAAAAGCAGATTTTATTTTATCTCTGTGTGAGTTGATTGTTGGCGGAAAGAATGGACTGGAGCCGGTAGAAAAAACGATTATTGACCGTTGTGTTCGGTTAGTATATCAGGAATACCTTGCCAATCCAATACCGGAGAAGATGCCAATCCTGGAGGACTTATACAACCTTCTGAGAAAACAGGAAGAGCCAGAAGCACAGCGACTGGCCACTTCATTGGAGATCTATGTTACAGGTTCTTTGAATGTATTTAACCATCAGACGAACGTGGATATCAATAACCGTATTGTCTGCTTTGACATCAAAGAACTTGGCAAACAGCTGAAAAAGATTGGGATGCTCGTAATCCAGGATCAGGTCTGGAACAGGGTAACGATGAACCGTTCTGCCCATAAGTCCACCAGATACTATGTGGATGAGTTCCATCTTCTTTTGAAGGAAGAGCAGACTGCAGCTTATAGTGTGGAAATCTGGAAGAGATTTCGTAAATGGGGTGGTATTCCAACTGGTATCACCCAGAATATTAAGGATTTGTTGTCTTCCAGGGAGATAGAGAATATATTTGAAAATTCAGATTTTATTTATATGCTCAACCAGGCTTCCGGTGACCGGCAGATTCTTGCAAAACAGCTGAATATCTCACCAACCCAGCTGTCCTATGTAACCAACAGTAATGAGGGGGAAGGACTTCTGTTCTATGGAAATGTCATTATTCCATTTGTAGACAGATTCCCGAAGAATTCCCTCTATAAAATCATGACAACCCGCTTGGAGGAAACTTCCGAAGCAGGTTAAATCAAAGGAGAAGACCATGTTACGAGCAATTTCATATGTATTAACTTTTAGTGGCGGTGCTGTATTTGGCATCGCTTTTCTCTGTTTATTACAGGCAGGGAAAGGGTATCCGAAGAAGGAGGAGTAATCAGTGGCAGAACAGAGAATGAAAGTCAGGGATAAGAAGGTCCAGAAGATGACCAAAGATGGTCTGGTGGAAGAAAACCTGACGGATAAATCTTCTGTTCGTGTCAGTAACCGTGCCAGTGATGTGCAGATGGGAATAAAACAGGGGGAAAAAGCAGAAAACCTTGTGGATAAGTCTCCCCGCCAGTCTAAGCGGAGTGGGAAAAATATTCGTCCCTCTGTGCAAAAATCCAGGGATGCACCGGAACTGATGCGAACGGAGAACCAAAGTGAGGATTTTGGACAAAATAGAAAGCAACAAAACCGGAAAAGAATCCGTGCTGAGAACAGAAAAGAATCAAGATTTGCGGAAAAATCTGAAGCCAGCCAGTCAGGGAGACTGAAAGAAAAACGTGCGGATCTTTCAGAAAACAGAGGAGACAGCCGGAGTAAGAAGAATGGTGGAAGTAAGAAACCAAAGCAGAAACAGCGTCTGAAATTTGCTTATGAAGAGACTGGTGCTTCTGTGAAAAATGACAAAGATATGGAGAAATTGAACCAGATGGATACGGATGGAGTCAATTTCCGTCATCAGAAACAGAAGGAAAAAGCCAAAAAGTTTTCTTATGAGGAAGCAAGAAAGAAAAAGGAAGCAAAGCAGCATTCCAAGAAGGCACAGGTTTATCAGGCAAATGAAGGAGAGGGTTCTGGAAAGAAGAAATCCCGCCTGAAGTTTGGGGAAGGGGAATCTGTGAAAACAGAAAAAGCTTTTGTTGTTAAGAAAGCAGGAAGTGCAACTTCCGCAGCATTGCACCGTGAGATCAGTAAAAATGAAGACGATAATGCGGCAGTAGAAGGTGCCCATAAGTTGGAAGAAGGATGCGAAGGTATTTACCGGCTGGAACAGAGAAGTGCCAGACGAAGGAAACAGAGGGCTTCCAGAAAGAGAAGCAGACTGGAGAGACAGGCAGAGAAACAGACACAGGCGGCAGCCCGTCAGGAGCAGAAGAAGCTAAAAAAACAGATTCAGAAGCAACAGATCAAACGGGATTATGCCAAAGCAAAGCGAAGTGAACAGACCGTAGGTACAGCTACAAAAGGTACGATTGATTATATCAAGAAGATTGGCGGCAAAGTCACCAATTTCTTTAAAGAAAACCGGAAGGTGTATATCAGTGTGGCAGTTCTGATCGGATTGATGTTTCTGATTATAACGAATGTCACGTCATGCTCTGCAGTGTTTTTACAAAATGTGATCACTTACACGGGAACCAGTTATCTGTCATCGGATCAAGCAATCCGGGAAGCGGAACTGTATTATACACAGCTGGAAGCTAATCTGCAGGAGCGGATTAACAACATGGAATCTGAAGAACCGGGACATGAGGAATACCGATATAACATCGGACCTATTGAGCATGATCCGTTTATCCTGATCAGTTATCTGTCAGCAAAGTATGAGGAGTTTACTTTTGAACAGGTCAAGCCGGAACTGGATGTATTGTTTGCAGAGCAATATCATCTGACTACTGAAGCAGTCAATGAAACTGTGACAGAGACAGCAACAGTAAGAGTTGGAGAATCTTTGGGACAGGTTGTAACAAGCGGATATTGTAACTGTCCAATCTGTTGTGGTATTTGGAGTGGAGGACCGACTGCCAGTGGAGCATATCCAACAGCCAATCATACCTTAGCAGTAGATGCTTCCAATCCGTTTGTTCCAATGGGAACAAAGGTGGTCATGAATGGTGTCGAATATACGGTAGAAGATACCGGAGCTTTCGCAAGATACGGTGTACAGTTTGATGTCTATTATGACAGTCATGCGGCAGCATCCGCACATGGTCATAAGACCTGGGAATGCTATCTGGCAGATGATAATGGAAGCCAGGAAGTGGAAGTGACCAGGACAAGAGATGTAGATGTGCTGAATGTCACCTTAAACAGCGGAAATCTGATGTCGATCTGTCAGGACAGGCTGGGATTTTTCCAGAAAGAACTGTTCAGTGCCTATAACGATACGAAAGGTAATTTACAGATGTTTGCGACACCGGTTGATTTTAACTGGTATTCCAGTGTGACAAGTTATTATGGATATCGGATTCATCCAATTTCAGGAGCAAATCAGCTTCATAATGGTATGGATATCGGAGCGCCGGAGGGAACAAAAGTAATGGCAGGGCTGACCGGAACGGTTACAACTTCTGCTTATAACGACAGCTATGGCAATTATGTTGTGATCAAGGACAGTAAAGGCTATGAACTGCGGTATGCACATTTAAGCAGCCGGAGTGTATCTGCAGGTGTATCCGTCACGAAAGGTGATGAGATTGGTCTTGTAGGAAATACTGGAAATTCTACAGGAAGCCATCTTCATATTGAACTTCTGAAAAATGGAGAGCGCTTAAACCCGATCTTTTATCTGGAAACTGGAGAAGGGGCAGGCTTTGGCGGCAATGAATACACCAGTGAAGCGGCACAGCGTTTGTTGAACGAAGCAGCGAGATATCTAGGAACACCGTATGTGTGGGGTGGATATTCTCCAAGTGGATTTGACTGTTCTGGATTTGTAAGTTACTGCCTGACAAACTCTGGTGTAAGGAATACAGGAAGATTGACTGCACAGGGACTGTATGACATCTGCACGCCGGTATCTCAGTCAGAAGCACAGCCGGGAGATCTGATCTTTTTTACAGGCACTTATGATGCAGGAGTTCCGGTAACGCACATTGGAATCTATGTAGGCAATGGTCAGATGATCCATTGCGGTCATCCGGTGCAGTACACGTCCATCAATTCACCATACTGGCAGAGCCATTTCTATGGATTTGGACGATGGTAAGAAAAAAGGGCGGCTGCATCAGCCGTCCGGAAAGGAGAAGCGATGAAAAGTCTTGAAAAAGCAACGGCGGATTATGAGAAAGCCAAGGAAAAAATGGAAGCATCCAAAGCTAGATATGAAGCAGACTTAAAGCGGTTCAAGGCTGCGGAGATTGCAAAAACAGAAGCGGAAAATCTGGAAATTGTAAGAATTATCCGTGCAATGGATATGAGTATTCCTGAATTGGAAGCTTTCAAAAAGAGAATGAAAAATGAACTGCCCGGCAGGGTGGAAATACAGAAGGAGGAAACAAAAGCCGATGATGAATCTGGAAAAAATGAAACAGAAGAAGAGAACAATTACTAAAAGCAGGGTAAAAAAGGGCTTGCTTGCAGCAACGACATTTCTTTGCCTGACAACACCTTTGCTCCAGACACAGACTGCTTATGCAGCTGAGAATACCGCACCTGCGATTACGATTGAGAAACCGGATGGCTGGAAACAGGGAGAAACAACCATTGCTGTTACGGTAGATGCCAGTCATATGCCGGAAGGTTTCTCAATAGCGAAGATTGAAGCAAAAGCAGGAAAAGATGGAAGTTGGCAGGATGTAACAGGAAGCGGAAGTATCACGATTACAGGAAATCAGACAGTGTATGTGCGTGTGACAGATGGTGAGGGAAAGGTCTATGAGCAGAATCGCTCTATTAAGTGTTATGACACGGAAAAACCGACACTCACTGCTTCCCTGACAGATGGTGTGCTGACGATTCAGGGGAATGATACAGTATCCGGGATTACTGCGGTAACAGTCAATGGCACCACTTATACAGACTTGAAGGATGGAATGCTGAGAGTGCAACTGACACAGAAAGATTTTACTACAAAACAGATTGAGATTACGGTAACAGATGGTGCTGGAAATACTTCTGAAAAGTATGTGTTGCAGAATCCTTACTATGAATGGGCAAAGAAGCAGGCAGAAAAACAGAAATCTTCCAGTGACAGCAATGGTGCAATGGCAACTACGACCAGTGCAGATGCGACGGGGACTGAAAAAACAACGACTTCTCCGCTTCCACAGGATGCACAGGCTTCTGAGCCGACAGATGCAAAAGGAACCGTGGATGATCGGACAGTAACAGGTATTGAGGAACAGCTTAATAAAGAAGGCGAGACGGCAGAATCCGTTACCAAAACAGCTACGGAAGGTACAAAAGAGTTTTATACCATTTCAACGAAGAGTGGTAAGATTTTCTATCTGATTATTGACAATTCAAAATCTCAGGATAATGTGTATTTCCTTACAGAAGTCAGTGAGAAAGATCTGATGAACTTCACACTTTCTGATTCAGTGACACTTCCGGAAGTAGATACTGTTTATGCAGAACCAGAGAAACAGGCTGAAGAAGAAAAGCCGGAAACGGCAGAGACAGATGAGAAAGATAAAGTAGAGGATGACATTCAGATGCCAGAAGACAAAAGTTCAGCAGGGACTTATCTGCTGATCGGATTGGTTGCAGTCGGAGCTGCGGCAGGAGGTTATTACTTCAAAGTCTATAAACCAAAGCATGAATATGATGACGAGGATGAGATGGAAGAGGATGAAGAGGAATCCGAAGATTCAGAGTCAGAAAAACGGGAAGTAGACGATGCAGATGAGCAGGAAGAAAGTGCAGAACCGGAAATCCTGAGAGATGAAGATTTTAATGATGATGTACTGGAAGATGAAGAAGAGGAGCAGGAGTAAATGAAATTAGTGATTGCAGAAAAGCCATCGGTTGCGATGGCACTGGCTTCCGTGCTTGGAGCCAGAACAAGAAAAGATGGCTACGTGGAGGGAAACGGTTATATCGTTTCCTGGTGCGTAGGACATCTGGTTGGATTATGCGATGCATCGGAATACGATGAAAAATATAAAAAATGGAGATATGAAGATCTGCCGATTGTGCCGGAGTGTTGGAAACACAAGGTATTGGAAGGCACGAAAAAGCAATTTGGAATCTTAAAGAAACTGATGAGAGATTCTAAAGTAGATGAAGTGATCTGTGCTACTGATGCAGGACGTGAAGGAGAGTTAATCTTTCGTCTGGTGTATGAGCAGGCAGGATGTAAAAAGCCGATGAAGCGGCTCTGGATTTCTTCCATGGAAGAACAGGCAATTAAAGATGGATTTGCGTCATTAAAAGACGGTTCGTGTTATGACAGTCTCTATCAGTCAGCACTTTGCAGGGCAAAGGCAGACTGGTTGGTGGGAATCAATGCGAGCCGTCTTTTTTCCGTTCTGTATAACCAGAATCTGAAAGTCGGAAGAGTGCAGACACCAACACTTGCCATGATCGTGGATCGAAATCAGAAGATCAAGGAATTTACCAAAGAAAAATATTATATGGCTCATATCAAGTTTGATGATATGGATGCAGTTACAGAGCATTTTCAGAAAAAAGAGGATGCAGATAAAGTGGCTGCGGACTGCATGGAGCGGATGTGCGAAGTGGAAAAGGATGATGTGAAAGAGAAAACAGTCCGCCCTCCGAAGCTTTATGATCTGACCACCCTGCAGAGGGAAGCTAACAGAATGTTTGGCTATACCGCACAGCAGACATTGGATGCCGTGCAGGAGATGTATGAGCAGAAGCTTGTCACTTATCCGAGAACAGACAGCCAGTATCTGACAGATGAGATGGGAGAAAGCACAGAAACTCTGATTCAGATGTTACTTGGGGAAATGCCTTATGCTGAAAGCCTGGAATATCAGCCGGACGTGAGTAAGGTATTAAATTCAAAGAAAGTATCTGATCACCATGCGATTATCCCGACCATGGAAGTAGCAAAGGCAGATATAGGTAAACTGAAAGAACGAAACTGCAAGATTTTGTACCTGATCAGTGCCAGGGTACTGACAGCAACCGCAGATCCTTATATTTATGAGAGTCATAAAAGCCAGATTACCTGTAATTATCATACGTTTTATCTCACGGCAAAGAAAACAAAGCAGGAAGGATTCAAGGCAATCGAAAATAAAATGAAACAGTTCTTTGGCGTAAAGAGTGAGAAAGAAGAGCCGGAGCTGGATATCTGGGCAGGCAAGCATTATGGTCCCTGTGATTCTTTTGTATCGGAGCATTTTACACAGCCACCGAAACAGTACACAGAAGATACCCTGCTTTCTGCGATGGAACGTGCAGGGAATGAAGAACTGACCGAAGATACAGAAAAGAAAGGACTAGGTACTCCAGCAACAAGGGCAGCAATCATTGAAAAACTGATTCAGTCTGGTTTTGTGAAAAGGGAAAAGAAAAATCTGGTGCCGACAGATGATGGCAATGTGCTGATTACGGTTCTGCCGGATGAGATTAAATCTCCGAAGATGACAGCAGAGTGGGAAATGGCATTGAATCACATTGCCCAGAATACAGAGACAGCAGATGAATTCCTAAATGGGATTACAGAGCTGATGCAGGAACTGGTTGCCAGATATCAGGGTATTTCAGAAGAAAAGAAAGAGCAGTTTCAGGGAAAAGCAAAAGGAGAAGTCATTGGCAAATGTCCCCGTTGTGGAGCTGATGTCAGGGAAGGAAAAGTAAACTTTTACTGTTCTGATCGGAACTGTGCTTTTACCTTGTGGAAGAATGATAAATTCCTTGCAAGCCAGGGAAAAAAGATGGATAAGGCGGCAGCAAAGAAGTTCCTGTCTAAAGGAAAAATCCATTATAAAGATCTGGTATCAAGAAAAACAGGGAGACAGTATGAAGCAACTGTGGAAATGGTTGATCCCGGCGAGGGGAATGTGCAGTTCAATCTGATTTTTCCACAACGATAAGTAGTGTATTGCAGGCAGTCTAAGGACTGTCTGTTTTAATACAATTATTATGAAAGAGAGGACCTTAGCATGAAGAAAAAAGGTAATTTTAGAAAAGTAGTATCTGGATTGCTGGCAGGCATGACAATGCTTAGTACAGTGTTATCTCCGATGACTGCATATGCAGCGGAGATCCAGCCAGAGGAAAAACCGCCACTTTATGAGGAAGTGAAAGACCTTCTGGATGAAGATGAGGTGGTGACTGCCAAAGATTATGAAATCGAAACAGGCAGTGTATTTGATGTGAAATCAGACTACACAGGACTGGAAATCAAGGATGATAACAAGGTCAAAGTCACATTCGAGGAAGCAAAGAACGACAAGGATGAGGATTTTACGACAGATCATGCGGACACTTACAAAGCGGTCTATTATGTGGAACCGGTAAATCAGGAGCATCCGAAGTATCAGATCAGCCGAAAGCTGATTGTGCGTGAGAAAGAAACAGAAGTGCAGACAGAAACTGCAGGGAGTGAAGCGGTAACCGAATCCGAAACAGCTGGCAGTGAACAGCAGACAGAAGAAGCGGAGGATTCCGAAGCAGACTCGGAGATTACCGATATTGATGCTGATGAATTTGATGATTTAGTAGAGCAGGCACAGAATCAGGATACCTATGATGAAGAATCAGGGTTAGAGCTTCACGATGTTTTGGAACAGGCAGGAGACGAAGGGGTGGATCTTGATTCTATGGAAGAGGGAGAGATTGCAACATTTGAAGCAGTTTCGGCTTATTCAGCAAGAACTACACAGCAGGTAACGATTGAAAAAGGACCTCTGTATAGATATGCAGATTATAATCTTGGAACCTATCTGACAGAGCCGTACTATATCAGCTACGGAAGCGTCAGAGCAACTGCGTATTGTGTACAGCCAGCAAAACCAGGACCAGGATCTGGAAATTATACAATCACAAAGATCGGGGACAATCAGGCGTTAGCAAAAGTGTGTTATTACGGTACAGATGCCGCAGGGAGCGAAAGTTTTTTTGCGAATAAACACACGGATTTCTCAGAAGGAAAAAGATTTATCATTATTCACATGGCTGCATCGTATGCCAATGGAAGCAGTGATGCATTCTATGGAACAAATGCTACAGGCGAGGCTTTGGCAAAAGAACTCTATAATTATTGTGTGAATAAGCCGGAAATACCAGATGTAGCGATGTCATTTTCAAAACCGAATGTAAAAGCTTATGTAGATGGAAATGTTCAGAGAACGGAGAACATTAAGTTCAATGCATCTTCCCAGCAGAAAATTACAATGGACTTACCAAAGGGTGTAAAGCTCTATAATGTATCTACTGGAAATGTAAGTGCGGCAGGTGCAAGCGTAACAATTGGAGGAGGAACTACGTTTTATCTTTCAGCACCTCTGACACAGACAAAAGATGTAAGTGCTACTTTTTCTGCAAAAATGAAGGGTAGTATTACAAAAGATTATTCAGCATATAAACTGACTACGAATGCAAGTGTTCAGGATCTGGCATTTGTGTTTGGAGAAGGTGTCGCTGATGAAAAATATGTAAGCTTAAAGGTGTCCTGGATTGAACAGGCTACGATCGAAATCGTAAAGAAAGACGATACAGCGGATGTCAATCTTGCAGGTGCAGTATTCGGTGTATACAGCGATGAGGCTTGTACAAAGCTGATCACTCAGATGCCGGCAACAGATAAGAATGGAAAATCTTCTGTTACGATCATCAAGACACAGGATACCGTTTATCTGAAAGAGATCACAGCACCACAGGGATATGTAGTAAATGCAACGGCAACAAATGTAAAACTGGTAGCAAGTAAGACTTCCTCTGTGACTGTAGAAAATAAAGAACAGCTTGCAGAGCTTACCATTTACAAAGAAGGACAAGTTCTTACCGGAGCAGATGTCAGTGAAAATGGAACGGTATTCCAGTATGAAAACCGCAGACAGAAAAATGCAGTGTATAACGTGTATGCCGGGGCAGATATCGTAACTGCTTATGGCACAAAAGTGTACAGCAAAGGTGACCTGGTAAAAGATAATCTGACTACGGGAGAGAATGGTTCTGTTACACTGAAGAATCTGCATCTTGGAAGCTATGTGGTGAAAGAAGCAAAAGCACCGGACAATTTCTATAACGGCAGCGAAGAAAAGCCAGTGACTCTGACTTATGCCGGACAGAATAAAGAAGTTGTATTTGCAGATGTGACTTTTAACAACGAAAGACAGAAAGCAGATGTTTCCGTAGTAAAACAGGATAAAGATACAAAGAAACCACTGAATGGCGGTATTTTTGCTCTGTATGCATCCGATGATATTAGAAATGCAGACGGAACCGTTGTTGTGAAAAAAGGAACACTGATTGAGAAAGCAACTACTGGAGCAGATGGAACAGCAAAATTCACAGCAGATCTTCCGATTGGATATTCCTATTCCGTAAAAGAAGATCAGGCGCCGGAAGGCTATGTAAGAAATACAGAAGATGTGTATACGTTCAAGTTTTCTTACACCAATGATAAAGAAGCAACCGTATCATTTGCCCATACCTTCAGCAATGACCGTGTGACAGCAAAGATCAATTTATTCAAAGTTGATAAAGAAACAGGAAAAGCAGTACCACAGGGAGATGCCACACTGAAAGGTGCAGTTTATGGTCTGTATGCCCGTGAAGATATCGTGCATCCGGACGGAGCAACCGGAACTATTTATAAAGCAGGAGAACAGGTAGCATCTCTTACAACAGATGACAAAGGACAGTCTTCTGTAAAAGGTTTATATCTTGGAAAATATTATGTCAAAGAGATCACACCGCCGACCGGATACCTGGCAGATACAGAAGAGCATGATCTTGTGTGCAGTTATGAAGGAGATATGACAGCAGAAGTAAAAAGAGAGTGCACTTCCAGTGAGCAGGTCATCAAACAGCCATTTCAGATCATCAAGGCAGCCAACAATGGAAAGACCGATGCAGATCTGTTATCCGGAGCCGGATTTACAGTTTATCTGAAATCTTCTCTTACAAAGAAAGCAGATGGAAGCTATGATTTTGATTCTGCCAAACCAGTAGTGAGTGGAGAAAATGGAGCAACTGAGATTTTCACAGATGAAAAAGGGTATGCCTGCAGTATTCCATTACCATTTGGAAGCTATATCGTGCGTGAAACTACAACACCGCACAATTACAAGCCAGTCGATGATTTTGAAGTGAATATCACAGAACATCATCCAAACGAGCCACAGATCTGGAGAGTGCTTCTGGATGAAGAGTTTAAGGCAAAACTGAAAATCGTGAAAAAAGACGATGAAACAAAGAAATCTGTATTGATTGCCGGAACAGAATTTAAGGTATATGACCTGGACAACAAGAAGTATGTGGAGCAGGTAACAACTTACCCAGTGACAACTACTCACAAGTCCTATTTTACGGACAGCCAGGGATATCTGATCATGCCGAAGAATCTGAAGATCGGACATTACCGGATTGAGGAAGTCAACGCACCGGAAGGGTACACAATCAATAAGAACTATGTAGAGATTGCGGTGGATGCAAACACAGCATACCAGATGGATTCTGAGAGCGGAGATGCCATTATTACGGTAGACTACGAGAACCATCCGGTAAAAGGAAAACTGACGATCTATAAAAAAGGTGAGATGCTGACCGGATTTAAAAAGGATTTTGTTTATGAAGAAAGATACCTGAAGGGTGCATCATTTCATGTCTATGCAGCTGAAAATATCTATACACCGGATTATCAGAAAGATGAAAACAGAAACAGACAGCTGATCTATGCAAAAGATGCACTGGTAACAACGGTAACGACCGGGGAAGACGGAAAAGCAGTTGCTGATAACCTGCCGCTTGGTTCTTACTATGTGGTAGAAAAGACTGCACCGGAAGGATTTGTCCTGAACCATGACAGATCGGATGTCTCATTTGTCTATGCGGATCAGGATACACCTGTGATCGAACAGGAAGTGACGGTTGGCGATGACCGCCAGAAAGTTGCAATCCAGGTAGAAAAACAGGATGCAGAAAATGGTGCAACCGTAGCGGGAGCTGTCTTTGGTATCTATAACAAGGCGGATATTAAGGCGGATGGAAAAGTAATCGTGAAAGCAGACACACTCTTACAGGAAATGACTTCTGATAACGATGGTCTTGCAGCATGTACGCTGGATCTGCCACTTGGACAGTATTATGTGAAGGAGTTAAAAGCACCGGCGGGATTTGTATCCTCTGATGAAGTTCTGAATCTGGATGCTTCTTACCAGGGGCAGGATGTGAAGACAGTAAAACTGAAAACAGTGAAAAAGAACCAGCCGACAACAGTTGAAATCACAAAATCTGATGTAACAACAGGTGTGGAACTGGATGGGGCAAAACTCACCGTTCTTGATAAAGAAGGAAATGTTGTGGATCAGTGGACTTCTGTAAAAGATCAGCCACATGTGATCAAACGACTGACTGTGGGTGAAGAATACACCCTTCGAGAGGAAATGGCACCGTATGGATATCTGAAAACGACGGATGTGAAGTTCACACTGGAAGATACTGCCGAGATTCAGAAAGTAGAGATGAAAGATGAAGTTCCAACAGGACTTCTGATCATCAACAAAAATGGAGAGTTTCTGGATAAGGTGACACTTTTGGATCATGTAAAAGGTACCGTGGAGCATCTTTTTGAGTATGTAACCGGAAGCCTTTCAGATGTGACTTTCGATGTATTTGCTGCGGAAGATATCAAAGCGGCAGATGGTGTCAGTGAAGATTATTTCAAAGCAGATGAAAAAGTAGGAACCATTACCACAGATTCCAATGGTATTGCACAGATGGGAGATCTCCCGGCTGGAAAATACTATGTGAAGGAAGTAAAAACAGCCCACGGTTATGTGCTGGACAAAGAGCCGAGATATGTTGACCTTTCCTACCGTGATCAGGACACACCAGTCATCACTTATGATGAGAAATGGCAGAATGCCCGTCAGAAAGTAAAGGTTACGGTTCTGAAGAAAGAAAAAGATACAGAACGTGTTCTTGCAGGTGGTGTCTTTGGTCTTTATACCAGTGAAGATATCAAAAATGCAAAGGGCGAGGTACTCCTTGAGAAAGGCAGTCTGATCGAGCAGAGGGTAACGGATGAAAAAGGACAGATTACTTTTACGGCAGATCTTCCGGTAGATGGAAAATACTATGTGAAAGAGATCTTTGCGCCGGACGGATTTGTTACAACAGAAGAAATACAGGAATTTACCTTTGAATATGCCGGAGAAGACCAGGCAGAAGTAAGCTACGACTTTACTTTTGAGAATCAGCCAACCACAGTGGAGCTGACCAAAACAGACCTGACAACAGGTAAAGAACTTCCAGGTGCACACCTGAAAGTGACGGATTCAGATGGCAATGCAGTGGATGAATGGACTTCTACGGAAGAACCCCATGTGATCAAAGAACTGGTTGTTGGTAAGGAATACACCATGACAGAGACAAAACCGGCAGATGGATATGTCACTGCAGAAAGTATTACCTTTACAGTAGAAAATACAGCCGAGATTCAGAAAGTAGAGATGAAAGATGATGTGACAAAAGTGCAGATCAGTAAGACGGATATCACAGGAGAAACTGAGATTCCAGGTGCGAAACTGACGATTCTCGATAAGGATGATCAGGTAGTAGAGAGCTGGACTTCCACAGAGGAAGCACACTATATCGAAAAACTTCCAATCGGTAAATATACCTTACGTGAAGAGCAGGCACCGAAAGGATATCTTCTGACATCGGATGTTAGTTTTGAAGTAAAGGATACTGGAGAGATCCAGAAAGTAGCTATGAAAGATGACACTGCCAAGGGAAAAGTGATTCTCAATAAGACAGATAAATCATCAGGAGAACCGCTGAAAGGGGTAGAATTTGAACTTCGTGACAGCAAAGGAAAAGTTCTGGAAACCTTAAAGACAGATGCTGCCGGTCATGCAGAAAGTAAGCTGTATGAGATTGCCACATTTAAGAACGGCAAATATGATACCGCTATCAAGTATTATCTGGTGGAAACAAAGACACTGGACGGATACACACTGGATCAGACCAAGCATGAAGTGACATTTGCCTATGCAGATGACAGTACACCGGTTGTAGAAGTTACCTTTAATCTGACAAATGAGAAACCGGAAGTTCCAGAAACACCGAACACACCACAATCCCATGAAGAGACAAAGGTATCAAACGCACCGAAAACAGGTGACAGCACGAATATCTGGCTGCCGATCCTGCTTCTTGTAATCTCCACAGGAGGTATGGCAGGACTGTATATCAGCAGGAAAAGGAAAAGCAAATAAGGAAACTAAAACCAACGGTTATGATTGGGAGCTTCTATGTGAGGCTCCCTTTTTCATACAAAAATATCACAGAAAGGAACAGAAAACTATGATGAAAGCAATGGAAAAAAGACGGGAAGCACGAAAAAACCAGGAGAAAACTTTAAAGAGAATGATGGCTTATCAGAAGAAATCCGAGCAGATGGTCAGCAGAAAAAGAATGAACCATCACATGATCAGAAAGGGGTAAAAGCGTATGATGAACAGAAAAGAATTTTATGAATATGTCAAAGACAATGTAAAGGAGTATCTGCCAGAGTCTTATAAGGATGCAGAAATTAAACTGCAGGAAGTAGAAAAAAACAATGGTTTGAAGCTGACAGGTATTACGATTCCGAATGGAGATCAGAGAATCGTACCGACAGTCTATCTGGATTCCCTCTACCAGGAATATATCCATGGAAAAGATGTAGACTCTTGTGTTGGCGATGTGGCTGATATGCGTATTGAGGCACAGGGAAAAGCAGAATTTTTTGATATGGGAGTTCCAGATATTCTGGATTATGAAAAGATGAAGGACAAATTACAGATGAGAATTTGTGATAAGGAATGGAATACCGATCTTCTTGCAGATAAAGTAGTCACAGAACACGGAGATTTTGCAGCTTATTATGCAGTAAATCTGGAGGAAAATGGAGAAGGGATCAGCAGTATTCCGGTAACTGTTTCTCTGATGAACGAGTGGGGAGTATCTGCCGAACAGATTCAAGCGGATGCGATGGTGGCAGACCGAAAACGTGGTGTCACACTTATGGATATGAATGAGATTATCAAATCTATGATTTTTGGTGAAGAACCAGAAAACCTGCTGAATGAAAAAATGGATATGGAAGCCATGGAAAACCCAATGTTCTGTCTGACAAACAAAGCTAAGATGAATGGAGCTTCCCTGTTACTGCAGGAAGATATTCGTAAACAGATTGGGGAATGCCTGGGAAGTGATTACTTTGTCATCCCATCTTCCATTCATGAAGTGCTGATTCTTCCTGATAACGGCATTTTTCAGGTTCCGGAATTAAATGCGATGGTACAGGAAGTCAATGAGACAAAGGTGGAGAGACAGGAGCAGCTTTCCGATAAAGTTCAGTTTTGTGATGGGAAAACGGCAGTTATGGAAAATGCTGAGCGTAGGGAAGCTCGTTTGGAGAAAGAAAAAGCAGCCGAAAAAGCGGAAGTAAAAGGTGGAATCCATGGAAGACTGGAGAAAGCTAAGGCAGAAATCAAGGCAAAAGAGGGAGACAAAGTGCCAAAGAATAAGTCAAAAGAGCTTGCCACAGCATTATAAAGAGTAACAACGATGATTTTAAGGGGACTGTGCTAAGCAGTCCCTGATTTTATGAAAAGGAGTAGCGCATGGCAAATAAATTATATGCAATGGAACAGCTGACGGAAGAGGTGGCAAAAGATGTAGCTGCCAGTCCGCAGGAATGGATGCGGTTCCTAAACACTGCATCCAGACTGTACAAATACACTTTTCCAGAACAGCTTTTAATTTATGCACAGCGACCGGAAGCAACTGCCGTAGCATCCATGGAAATCTGGAATCAGAAGATGTACCGCTGGATCAAAAAGGGATCCAAAGGGATTGCCTTGATTGACAATACTTCCGGACCGAAAACGAAACTTCGGTATGTATTTGATGTGCAGGACACTTATAAAGTGCGGAATCTTGGAAAGGATCCTCAGTTATGGAATCTTCCGGTGGAAGGAGAACAGCTGGTGGCAGATTATCTGCAGGAGCAGTTATCACTGGAAGATACAGAAGGAGGACTTGCTGAAAGTCTGCATCAGGCAGCGAAGGAGAGTATGCAAGAATGGCTTCCAGATGCATTGGAAGAACTGAGACTGGACGTAACAGGGACATTTCTGGAAGAACTGGACGAACAGAATCAGGAAGTCGAATTTCGGGAACTGATGACCAATAGTGTCTGGTATGTATTACTAAACCGGTGTGGACTGGATGCACAGGAATATCTGGATGCAGAGGATTTTCGGCATATTACGGACTTTAATCAGCTGATAGTATTAGGACATCTGGGAAGTGCAGTCAATGAGATCAGCAGACCAGTCCTGATGCAGATTGGACGATATGTGCTGAATAATCTGGAAAATGACCTGAAAACGGTTGCAAAAGAAAAAGAAGTAGTCTATAATGAATTTAACACGTTAATGCGTGAAAGTAATACAGATAACACAGAAGATAGAGAAGAAAAAAAGGAGGAAACAGACTATGAGAGAGATCAGTTACAGCCAGAACGGAGAGTATCAGATTCCAGATATCAGCCTGGAAGAGACGAGAGGAACCATCGGCAAGTACGGAATGATGCGGAAAGAGTATCTGAGAAATCACAAGGTAGCCAGGTTCAACATTCTGACACTGCAGAACCGTCTGGACAGTCATCTGATGGAGATCGACAGCCAGGCAAGACAGAGAGTAGACGACCTGATGAACGAACTTCTGGAGAAAGATCCGGCACCGGACAAAATGGCAGACGGGATGGCATGGACCAGACACATGAACCAGATCAAGGCACAGGCAGAGGAGCTGGTGATTCAGGAGATTATTTACAGTTAAGTCTGTTCCCAACAGAAGAGGAACAGTTAGGAGAAATAAGGAAAGCGGCAGCTGCATTGGAACAGCCAGCCGCTTTTCTTATTTCCGATGAAGTGGTAAATGATATTCTCCGCACGGGAAGCGGACAGAAAAATACACTGTTTCATATTACAGCAAGACTGATTGAAGGTCTGGATAATGAAGAAATGCGGAGTTTTCTGAAAGATGAATATGGAACTGGTGGCAAAGGATTTACCATAGATGGTCAGAAAATCAGTATCTGGTATGACAATGATGGTATCCGTATCCGGCGAGGGGACTCTGCCAGAAGAAACTTTGACCGCATGGTTACGTGGGAAGAAGCAGCGAACAGAATTCGGGATATGTATGAGGATGGAAATTACGTGGATAATTTGATTTCCAATAATGCCATTGAACAGGAGCAGGAAGAAATGACCAATCTTCTTGCACTTCATTTTCGGGATACTTGCAGAAACTGGGAAAAGAAACAATCATATTCAGACTGGCAGGATGTAGTGAGTGGAGCATGGACAGATCAAGAGGAAGCAGATGCGATTGTCTATCGTTTTGAATGGCTGCAGAAATATATGGATGAGAATCCGGGAGATTATCACCGCTGGGAGATTCAGCATAATCCGGAATATTTCCAACGCTTTCAGGATCTTCAGAGGGAGCGTTCCTGGGTAGACCAGAAATTTACGGTCGAACGTCCGGCACTATCCTTTATCACACAGGATGAAATTGACGCAGTGTTAAGAAGAGGCGGCATTACTGCAGGAGGACGTAACCGAATCTATGAGTATTTCATGGAACATCATGATATGAAAGATGCAGCTGAGTTCCTGAAAAATGAGTATGGAACAGGTGGTTCCTCACCCGGAATACCAGGAGCAGATGCTTCCGATGCATCCCATGATGCAAAAGGATTAAAACTTGCAAAAGGGAAAATTGGCAGTCCAGAGGTAGAAGTTTTATTAAAGTGGAACAAGGTTGCAGAACGTGTTCGCCAGTTAATCCGCACAGATGATTATTTGTCACCGGAAGAAATGGAAAAGTACGAAGAACGACAGGAAGCACAAAGACTGGCAGACCTGGAAGAAGCACAGCAGATGTTAGGAGAACAGCTGGAACAGGATACTTTTACAGCGGAAGATATAACGGATCTGCGACTAGTTGATTCAGAATATATGTCCGGTACCAGAACAAAAATCTATGATTTTGCTTGCAAAGTTAAGGGAGAAGAGAATCGACTTCAATACACATTAGAATATCATGATGATGGAGAAGGTTTCACGATTCATACGGAAAAAGATGATATTTGGGAGCGAATGTCAACACAAGAATTGGAACGTCTGGATGTAAAACTTGGACAAGAAGTACTTTATTATCATTATCACAACAAAACAGTAAATGCGGATACCTTAGATAAATTACGGGAAATCAAGGAAGAAATCATGGAGGAAGAGTCTTCCTATTTTACTGCTATTTCTAAACGTGTGTGGACAGATTATGATAAAAAAGAAAAAGAACTGTCGGGAGAAGTTGAGGTATTGGAAGAAAAAGAATCATTGGAAGAGATTAACGGAATAGCAGAACTGATTCCAGCAACGAACTTCCATATCACAGATGATGAACTTGGACAGGGAACACCGAAGGAGAAATTCCGAGCCAATATTATGGCTATTCAGCTGTTAAAAAAATGTGAGGATGAGAACCGCAATGCGACACCAGAGGAACAGGAAATCTTATCCAGGTACGTCGGCTGGGGAGGTCTTGCAGATGCATTTGATGAGACAAAATCTGCATGGGAGACAGAATATTTGGAATTAAAGACCGTCCTTACACCGGAAGAATATGCTGCAGCCAGAGCTTCCACATTAAATGCTCATTATACACAGCCGATTGTGATTGAAAGTATGTATCAGGTGTTGGAGAATCTGGGATTTACAAAGGGAAATATCCTGGAGCCATCTATGGGAGTCGGGAACTTCTTTGGAAAGCTTCCAGAGAATCTAAACCAGTCCAAACTCTATGGAGTGGAACTGGACAGCATCAGTGGCAGAATTGCTAAACTTCTCTATCCAGATGCCAATATCCAGATCAAAGGCTTTGAGAAGACGGATTATCCCAATGATTTCTTTGACGTGGCAATCGGAAATGTGCCATTCGGTGCATATAAGGTCAATGACCGTCAGTATGACCGCTACAATTTTATGATTCATGATTACTTTCTTGCCAAGACTATAGATCAGTTACGTCCAGGTGGTGTAGCTGCGTTGATCACAACAAAGGGAACTATGGACAAGGAATCACCGGAAGTCCGGAAATATTTGGCAGAGCGTGCAGACCTGCTGGGGGCTATCCGACTGCCGAACACAGCTTTTAAGGCAAATGCAGGAACAGAAGTCAGTGCTGATATTTTGTTTTTCCAGAAGCGTGAGAGTTTCACAAAAGTGATGCCAGACTGGGTGAATTTGGAGAGTGATGCAAATGGGATTACCATTAACAAGTATTTTGTTCAGCATCCGGGATTGATTCTTGGTGAGATGAAAGAAGTGTCCGGTCCGTATGGTATGGAAACAACCTGTGCTCCAATGGAAGGAGCTGATCTGGAATTACAGTTACAAGAAGTTGTAAAACACATCAGAGGAAGCATGGTAGCGGCAGTAGATATAGAGGCAGAACTGGATGAGATGCCAGAGAGTATTCCGGCAGATCCGAATGTCCGAAATTACAGCTATACGGTGGTAGATGATCAGGTATATTACCGTGTCAATTCTTTGATGAATCAGGTGAAAATGCCTGCAGTCACTGCAGAACGTGTAAAAGGCATGGTTGCAATCCGTGATACCGTTCGTGAACTGATCGCCATGCAGATGGAAGAATTTGTCACAGACGAAGAAATCCAGAAACAGCAGAAAAAACTGAATCAGGTGTATGATACCTACACAGCAAAGTATGGAGTTATTGGAAGTAATGCTAACAAACGTGCATTTTCTGATGACTCTTCTTATTGTCTGCTGTGTTCCCTGGAAGACTTGAATGAAGATGGAACATTGAAGCGGAAAGCGGACATGTTCACCAAACGAACCATTAAAAAGGCGGTCGCTGTGACAAGTGTGGAGACAGCCACAGAAGCACTTGCTCTGTCCCTAAATGAAAAGGCTAAAGTAGATCTTCCATATATGGCACAGTTGACCGGAAAGACCGAAGAGAAAATCACAGAAGAGCTGGTTGGAGTTATCTTCAAAAATCCACTGACAGACCAGTGGGAAAGCGGAGATGAATATCTGTCTGGAAACGTCAGAGATAAATTAAATACAGCGAGAACTTTTGCAGAGAATCATCCGGAATTCACACCGAATGTGCGTGCATTGGAGGCAGTTCAGCCAAGAGATCTGGAAGCGTCGGAGATTGAAGTGCGTATTGGAGCCACCTGGATTGAACCTTCGGATTATCAGGATTTTATGGTGGAACTGCTTCATACGCCGAGGTATCTTGCACAGAAGGAAATACAGGTAAAATTCTCTGAGGTAAATGGTGAGTGGAGGATTACAGGAAAGAACGCCGACAGTCCAAGAAATGCGTTTGCTTATGCAACGTATGGAACGGAGAGAGCAAATGCCTACCGGATTCTGGAAGATACCTTGAATCTAAAAGATGTTAGAATCTATGATAAAGTCGTAAATGACAATGGGGATGAAGTGCGAGTTTTGAATAAAAAAGAAACTATGTTGGCATCACAAAAGCAGGATGCCTTGAAGGCTGCATTCCAAGATTGGATTTTTAAGGATCAGCAGAGGAGAGAAAGGCTGGTAAGCGTGTACAATGAGCGTTTCAATAGTATCCGTCCCCGTGAATATGATGGTAGTCACTTGAGTTTTCCAGGAATGAATCCGGAAATAGAGCTTCGTCCGCATCAGAAAAATGCAGTCGCACATCAGTTATACGGTGATAATGTGCTTCTGGCACATGTAGTAGGAGCTGGGAAGACTTACGAAATGGTAGCGGCGGCAATGGAGAGCAAACGTCTGGGATTATCACAAAAGAATCTCTTTGTTGTGCCAAACCATTTGACAGAGCAGTGGGGAGCGGAGTTCCTGCAGTTATATCCAGGAGCAAATATTTTGGTAGCAACCAAGAAAGACTTTGAACCGGCAAACCGAAAGAAGTTCTGTGCCAGAATCGCTATGGGAAATTACGATGCTGTTATTATTGGTCATTCCCAGTTTGAGCGTATTCCAATCTCTGATGAGAAACAGGAAGCCATGCTTCAGAGGCAGATTGATGATCTGGAAATGGCAATCCAGAGTGCAAGGTATGAACAGGATGGTGGACGTTATACCGTCAAACAGATTGAAAAGACAAGAAAAACATTGCAGACAAGGCTGGAGAAACTGAATCAGAAAGAGAAAAAAGATCAGGTAGTTACGTTTGAAGAACTGGGAGTGGATCATTTATATGTAGATGAAGCACACAGTTATAAAAACGCATTTCTTTATACAAAAATGAGAAATGTAGCCGGGATTGCACAGAATGAAGCACAGAAGTCGGCGGATATGTTTAATAAATGTCAGTATCTGGATGAGATTACCGGAGGAAAAGGCATTACCTTTGCTACGGGCACACCGATTAGCAACAGCATGACGGAATTATATGTTATGCAGAGGTATCTGCAGAACAGCAAATTACAAAATATGGGACTTGGACTGTTTGATTCCTGGGCCTCCACCTTTGGCGAGGTAGTCACGAGCATTGAGCTTGCACCAGAAGGAACAGGCTACCGTGCAAAGTCAAGATTTGCAAGATTTTATAATATTCCGGAACTGATGAATATGTTTAAGGAGATTGCAGATATCAAGACTTCCGATCAGTTAAAGCTTCCTGTGCCAGAGGCGGAATATGAAACAGTGGTGCTGAAACCAACGGAACAGCAGAAAGAAATCGTAGAAAGTCTGGGGGAACGTGCAGAAGTTGTCAGAAACGGAGGGGTAGATGCTTCGGTTGATAATATGCTGAAAATTACCAATGATGGAAGAAAATTGGCATTGGATCAGCGTTTGGTGAACGAATTATTGCCAGATAATCCAGAAAGCAAAATATCAGTCTGTGCAGAGAAAAGTTATGAGATCTGGAAAGACACGGCAGCACAGAAATCTGCACAATTGATTTTCTGTGACTTGAGCACACCGAAAGGTGATGGCAGTTTCAATGTTTATGATGACTTGAAGCAGAAACTGATAGCGAAAGGTGTACCGGAAAAAGAGATTGCTTTTATTCATGATGCAAATACAGAAGCAAAGAAGACGGAGCTGTTTGGAAAAGTGAAATCCGGGCAGGTTCGTTTTTTGATTGGCTCAACAGCAAAGATGGGTGCCGGGACCAACGTGCAGGACCGTCTGATTGCGTTGCACCATCTGGATATTGGCTGGAAACCATCTGATTTGGAACAGAGGGAAGGGCGTATTATCCGTCAGGGAAATCATAATAAAAAGGTTCATATCTTCCGGTATGTAACTGAATCCACATTTGACAGCTACATGTGGCAGTTGGTTGAGAACAAGCAGAAATTCATTTCTCAGATTATGACCAGCAAAGCACCTGTGCGAAGCTGTGAAGATGTGGACGAAGCGGCACTTTCCTATGCAGAGGTCAAAGCTCTTGCAACCGGAAATCCAGCAGTAAAAGAGAAGATGGCATTGGATGTTGATGTGGCAAAATTAAAACTTTTAAAAGCCAACCACATGAATAACCAGTACCGCCTGGAAGATGATATTGCAAGGAATTTTCCACAACAGATTGCAAAACTGACAGAAATCATTGACAGCTACAAGGCAGACATCGCTCATTACTCAGAGCATAAAATCACAGATCCAGAGCAGTTTACTATGGAGATTGGCGGCAAAGAGTTCACAGAAAAGAAAGAGGCAGGAGCAGCACTTCTGGCGGTATGTAAAGATATTAAAGCTGTAGATGCTGCGATGGATATCGGAAACTATCAGGGATTCAATATGAGGATTCAGTTTGATGGATGGAGTAAAGAATTTATTCTATCTGTCAAACATGAGGCTGTCTCGAAAGTTCATCTTGGAGCAGATGCACTTGGAAATATTACTCGTATCAACAATCTGTTGGACAGTTATCCAGAGAAGCTTTCAGAAGCACAACAAAGACTGGAAACAGTATATGAACAGCTTGCAAATGCAAAAGAAGAGGTTGGAAAGCCATTTCCAAAAGAAGAGGAGTTGAACCAGAAACTGGAGCGACTGTCAGAATTAAATGCATTGCTCAATATGGATGAACGGGAAGATGCAGAAACAGAGGTGTCTGAATCAGATGAGAAAGAAGAAAGACCGACACGTGGTTCTATCCATGAAAAACTGCAGATTTATAAAGAAAAGAGTCAGCGGGAAAGTGAAACTGGCAAGGAAAACAGAAAACGGGACTTCGGTCTGGAATAAATAAACAGGAAAGATGGCATAATTTGGTAGAAGAAGGTTCTGCCTGTTATGCCATTTTTTAGAACACAGGAGGAATTTGAATGGCGAGAAGTATGATAACAGGAAAAGAAACGCAGAAAATGCAGGAATATACGCAGGAACGGATTGCTCAGGCAGAGCGTAGAGATATAGAATTTTCAACAGATGTAAAAGAACAGATTTTTGAATATGCGAATCTGATCGGCGAGGAAGAGAAAGTTAGGAATTTGGTAAGAAATCTGGCAGATGCAGTGAGTCAGGCAGATCAAGAAGGTGTAGAGGATTTGCTGGATGACGCAAGAATGGATATTCAAGAACTGCTGGATCCAACCATAGGTAAGCTGGAATTACGTGACTATGGATATACAGCAGAAGATATGGTGCCACTTAGAAAAGAAGCAGCCTTGGATTATCACAGAATGGGTTCTAAGATTTATTGCCTTGGAAGTGATGGCAGTAAAGGTGAATATGCGAGTAAAGAAATGATACAGGCACACGACGGTTTGTTTGGAATGGAATTGCAGATGTGGGAACGGATAAAGGATAACAACCTAGATCATGCAGAAGAAAATTTAGGAGCATTTCAGGAGCCTATGAGTGTCATTGAGCAGGAAGAAGCACTGAAATTATACGATGCAGGAGCAGATATCTATCTGATCACTAATTTTTCATCACCGATGTATGTCACAGAACGTATGGAAATTGAACGAGGACCAGAGCATTATCAGATGTCTATGACAGAACTGGAGCGTTTCCGTAACCTGGAATGGGAAATGCAGAAATATCCACAGATTCAGTCATTGAAAGAAGCAAACCTGTTGTTAGGAACAAGAAGGGTATTTGGTATTTATCAGATCCGGGATGATTCACCGGGCGAAAACTATGCTTTTATGAATATGAGTTTTATTGAAAGTCATGGTATGAAGATAAAAAAAGAAGATTACAAGCTGGTCTATGTTGGTGAATTATCAGGAAATATGTCACTGGATGATATTTTTGAAAGGTTCAACATTGATAGACCGGAAGATTTCCGTGGGCATTCCCTGTCTGTCAGTGATATCGTAGTTCTGAATGACGGGGAAAAAGTAACTGCTCATTTTGTAGACAGTATCAGTTTTGAACAGCTAGATTCTTTCCTGAATCTGGAAGAACAGGTCCTTAGTGAACTGGCATATGAGGTAGGAGAACGTTACTTTGCTATTCAGAGAACAGAAGAAGGATATGATTATTCCTTTTACGATGAAGATTTCCGCTTGATGGATGGTGGCGTTTATGAGAATGATGAAATTTCTATTCAAGAAGCGGCGGAGGAACTTTTGGAAGACGAAGGCTGGACTGGAGAACGCATCCGTGGAGATTATGATCGGTTGATGGAGAAAGTAGAAGAAATGGATGAAGTTGTAATGGCAGAGATTCAGAAAAGCCAGGGCGAATATAAGCCATTGGCAAAGGTGGAGGAACTGGAAGAGGCCAATTATAACATGATTGATAATGTACTCAATAATATGCCGCCTAAGAAAGAAGCTTATCTGGAATATTATGCTGCAGAATGTGATGAAATTCATGATATGGGAGCTTATGAGAAAAGCACAGATGTGAAAGAAATCGCAGCAATCTATGAGAAGTACAGAGAAGATCCGGAAAACGCTTATAAAGGCAGTGGAATGGGGATTATTTATCGTGATCCGGAGGATAGCTTGTTTGATGAAACAGAACTGTTAATTGTAATGGGAACAACGATACACGGCGACTTCTTGGATAATGTGCGGTTTTTAAAAGATCAGCCGGTGGTGCGTGAAGGTTTGGAGAAGATTCATAAAGCATTGCCTGATTATAAATATATCCCGATTCAGGATGTGCGTGAGGCAATGTATCCGAAAAAAATGACAACAGAAGAACTGGCAGCAGCATTGGATGAGATTGCGGAAGACTTCGATCCGTATGACTATCGGGACCATGTAGAGCCAGGGCAGGATACCATACAGGAAGTCATGCTGGATCTGCAAAGTGGAAATGTTGGTTCTTATATTTCCTTTCTGAAGGATGTGATTGAAGAAGACTGTGAGCAGTCCGTGTGGGCAGGTGTTTTGCTGGAACGGCTGAAATCCTACGAACCAGATATATCCAAAGAAACAGAGCCGATGGTGTATGTGAATTACTGTGAAAAGCGAGAGCTGATGGAACCACGCTGTCAGAAGCTCTCAGATTTGGATTCCCGTACTGCACAGAAGGATAAGGAATGGTACGCAGACCGTAATCCGAGGACGGATGAGCCGATGGTAACAGCCCAGATGTTTTTTACTATATATTATGCGGAAAAAGGCGATAAAATGATGCAACATTTCAAAGGGAAAATAGATATTGGAACAGGAAATGGCGGTATTTTAAGTCAGCTGAAACTCCAAAATGAACTGAAACTTACGGATGAAAGCTGGATTGGTTATCTGAAAAACAAGGGAAATGAAGAGTTTCAGAAGTGTATGGAAGATCTGACCGATATGCAGAACCATGTGCTGCCATATTTGCAGAGCTTTTGCAGTCTGGAAGAAAAAAGTGTGCAGGAAAAGCAGGAACGGCAGGTTGCAGAAAAGCAGGACAGCAGAGTAGAAGCGTCAAGAGCAGCGAATGTGACAAAAGGGGATAATGACAAAGCTGTGAAAAAGGTAGTTTCGAGTATGCAAACAGAAAAGAATAAAGCAACTACGAAGGCAAAGAAGCCATCTATTCATGAACGACTGGAAATCAATAAGAGAAAAATCCAAGAAAAGCAGGGAAAAGATGAGCTGGAGAGAGGAGCTGATCGGGATGTAAGAACGGTATAAATTTATAGAAAGGCACTTGGCTCCGTTTTGGACATAGCAAAAGTGCTGACAGTGACGAACGAAGATGTGCTGCCTGCTTATTTGCAGAGAGTATCTGATTTTGAAGACTGCCTACTTGCAACTTGTACGAAGGAGAATCAGTGTGATGCGATTGTGACAAGGAATAAAAAGGATTTTCTTTCCTTTTGGATTACACTGCTTTCTCCGGAAGAACTGCTGAATATTTATTCGTAAAAATATGTTTTTACAATCGGCAGCAGAAGGAAAGTTGAATGATAACTCCGATCCAGCATACTGCAAAATATAAAAATTTTATAACAAAGTGGAAAACCCTGCGTAGGATCAGAAATGTTCTCACAGGGTTTCATGTATCTAATAAAATATAGAAATTTAGCGGATTTCTGCTAGAATAAGAAAAACTGTTAAAAAAATATCGTGCATAGATCAAAAAGACTATATATGGGCGACCTTTTAAAGCCGATTTATATAAAATAGAAGAAAAAAAGGTGGTCGATACCGTGGATATAAAAACAGCGGTCATATATCGGTTAAACGATCTGATTAAGCAGAAAGATATCACAGTGAATGAAGCGGCGGTGCGCTCAGGCGTCCCGCCTTCAACACTGAAAAATATTTTGTATGGACAAAGCAGGAATGCTGGCGTAGTTACAATTAAAAAGATATGCGATGGATTGGATATTACAATACAGGAATTTTTTGAAGATCCCATCTTTGCAGATTTGGAACCGGAGTTATAGGAACAGGCAAATAATCTTAGGATTCAGATTCTGCAAGATGGTTTTTTTATGGGAAAGGGTTAGAAGAAACTAACACTGGAGGATGAATATGTGTAAAATAGCAATTTGCGACGATGATAAAGAATACAGGGAGAAAATAAAGACGGTCATAGAAACGGAAGGGATTCTGTCTTCGAATGAGATACGGTTTTATGAATATGAATCAGGAAAAGAATTATTGGAAGATGCGGATATTTTGCATGATCTGATTTTTATGGATATGCGTATGCCTGGATTGGATGGAAATAAAACAGTACTGAAGCTGAGGGAATATAATGAAGCAGCGATATTGGTGTTCTGCTCCGGCTGTTTTGAACCGACTCCTGACAGCATTAATGTTGGACAACCGTTCCGGTACATCATGAAGGATCTGCATGACAGAAGTCTGAAAAAGGAAATACCTATGATTTTATTAAAAGTGAAATTGTGCTGTGGAGATTCTTCCGTGACAGTTACATCGGCGGGAAGGATAATGCGCATCCATACGGAAGACATTTTATATATCTGTCTGGCGAAAAGGGGCTGTACGATATACATTGCCAGACAGGGAAAGATAGAAGAGATGCATTGCAAGGAATCTTTAAGTGATCTGTATGAGTGTCTGGCCGGAAGGGGATTTGAGTATGCACACAACAGCTATATTGTGAATTTGGCAAAAGTGGAAGGATTGGAAAAGAACGTTGCGTTGCTGCCGTTTGGAATCCAGTTGAATGTTTCGAGGTCGAGAAAAGGACAGTTTGCCGACGCACTGATAACATTTCTTGGGGAAAGGAACGGCATGGTATGATAATAAGAGATTATTTGATTTGTCTTCTTCAGATGTATCTGTTGGAGGACTTGGAAAAGAACATACTCCCATACAGAAGAGAAAGATTCTGGGAAAAATTTCTCGTATATTGTATCGCAGCACTGGCAATGTTCGGAACCAACCGCCTGGAATCCTCAATACTTAATATGGTAATGATTCCGGTAATCTATATGATTGCGTCTATGGTTGTGTTCCGGGGAAATATATGGAAGAAGCTGGTTACGGTATGCTGCTATTATGTGCTGGCAATTATTCCCGAATTTCTCTTTGCGGCACTTACGAATGCATATGGCGTGACTGGTGCGTCCGAGGGCTTCAGGACTGAAACAGAAAAGACATTAGCACTCCTGCTGATGAGTACCATGACATTTCTGTTTATTAAATGCATTAATCAGGTAACAAGGAAAAGGGATTATCTGACGATTGAGAATAAAACTTTTACTGTGCTGCTCATGCTGCCAACCGCTACGATCATTATATTAGGATGTGTGTTTTATTCAAATATTTCTTTTGAAGGAATGAACAGGGTTATGGTTCCGGTAGGAGCTTCGCTTCTGTTAATGACGAATATCTTCATTTTCACAGTATTTGACAGGTTTGTAGAAAAATCAGAAGAAGTGAAGAAGATGGACCGGCTATACCAGAAAAGCAGGGCGGAGATTGCTAATTTACAGTATATGAATAAGGTCAATGAGGATAACAGGGCATTCTTACACGATATAAATAAATTTATTTGTACAGTAGCCGGTTTGATGGAAGAAGGAGAAAATCAAGAGGTTAAGGAGATTATGGAACATTTAGGTGTCCGGATTCAGAGCCTTCAAAAAGGTGTGTATTGCGAACACCCGATCTTGAACAGCATCCTGTGCGAAAGGAAATTCCTTGCGGAATCTAAGAATATTTCCTATAAGATTACCCTGGGTAATGATCTCAGGCTGGACTTTCTGGAAGAACTGGATATGATCTCAATCGTAGGTAATCTTTTGGATAACGCACTGGAAGCGGCAGAAAAGACAAAAGATGGCCGATATGTGGAATGCAGGATGTATATGGGAAATGAGGAACATTTCCTTGTTATGGAATTTTGCAACGGGTATGTTGTTCCACTGTTAAAGGACAAGGACCGGTACATAAGCACCAAAAGAGATGCAGACAGTCACGGGATCGGACTGCATACGGTTGGAAAACTGGTTAAAAAGTATGCTGGAATTATGAGAGTGGAGGTCGGAGAACAGGAGTTCTCTGTTAAGCTGATCTTTACAATAAAATAAAGATGTGCAAAAATCGCCCAAAAAGTTACCGTTTTTGCCACGGTAATTGAAAAAAGGGCGATTTTTGTGTAAACTATCGGAAAAAAATGGAGGCATGTAACTATGAAAAAAACAATCAGAAAAAGCTTGGGTATCAAAGTACTTGGAGTTGTAAACTGTCTTGCACTCTGCCTGACGGCATATACGGCAAATCTGGCGTGCAACTGGCTGTACTATCAGGAAGAAGAGCCGGAAGAAGTTAAGAAAATGAGGAAATTCTAGTGTGGAAAAAAACTACCGGCTGGCTTTTTGAAGTGCAAAACAGGAACGGGATTCTTGAAGAGAAAGACCGCAGGCTGTATGAATATGCTTACGGCGTACTGCTGGGCAGGGTGGCGATATACCTTATCATTGTCATACTTGGCATTGTAACGGGGAATTGGCTGGAGATGCTAGTCTTTTTATTGCCCTTTACTGTTCTAAGGCAGTATGCCGGAGGGATTCATTTAGAAAAAGCAGGGAGCTGCATGGTTGTTTCCAGTATCCTTGTCCTTCTGTGCGGTCAGTATCTGGCGTCTGGTTCGGCTGTGATGTGGCAAATACGGATCATATGGCTTGCTGCAGTTGGAGTCATATTTGTTATGGCACCGGTGGATGCCAGCAGTAAGAAACTGGATGAGAAAGAAAAGAAAGTTTATGGTATGCGCGCGAGGGCAATTTTAATTATTGAATGCGCGATAGCAGGTGTTTTTTCTGTAACCGGATATTTCCTGGTCGTAAACGGGATTATGGTAGCGCATATTGTTTTGGCGTCCGGTTTAATATTGGGATGGATCAAAAATTTTTTTTGACAAAGAGTTAGAGTTAACTAATCCTGGATAGGAATAAGAAATGCTTGGGAAAAGCATATCACAAAATGATAATAAACAGAATAAAAAAGAACATGATGCAAGAGGAACATAAAAGTGAATTTGAAGTTGATAAAAAATACAGAAAATATTAACAAAGAGAAAATAACTTTGTTTTGTCTGCCGTTTGCGGGGGGCGGCGCTTCTGCTTATAACCAGTGGGCGAAAAAGATGCAGGGAAAAGTAACGGTATGTCTGGTTCAGCTTCCGGGAAGGGAAGAACGGATCATGGAGAAGCCGTATATAGATATGCCGGTTATGTTAGATGATCTGGAAGAGGCAGTAAGAGAGGTTGTGGATGGACCGTATGCCTTATGGGGGCACAGTATGGGCGGTAAGATTGCCTATGAGCTGGAAAAGAGATTGGAAGCGGTCGGATATACAGCGAGCTGTCTGTTTATTTCCGGTAGCCGGATTCCCAGTATTCCGGAGCCGAAGCCGATCTATCATCTTCCGGATGAAGAGTTTAAGAGGGAACTGGGAAGATTTGAGGGGACGCCAAAAGAGATACTGGAGAATCAGGAATTATTGGATTTCTTTCTGCCTATGCTACGGGCAGATTTTACCATGGATGAAACATATTATGACAAGACGGGAATAGTACTGCATGCGCCTATCGCTGCATTTGGCGGAGAAAAGGATGGCGAAGCGGATGAGAGCGCAATCTGCGAATGGGGAAAGTATACGGATAATGATTTTAGCTACCGGATATTTCCGGGAGGACATTTTTATTTGCGGGATTACGAAGACGAAGTAATAAGTGAAGTTATAAGGCGCCTGCCGGGAATAAAAGATGGAGATTAAACGGTATGGAGCGAAGGAATTTCTGGCGGCAGGCAAACTTTGTATCCGTGAAAATGAGATACATATATGGTGCATCTGCTGGCCGGAAATGACAGATTTCTGGGTGAACCATGAATATATCCTGAGTGAGCAGGAATCGGAGCAGGTCGGAAGATTCCGCTTTTCGGAAGACAGGATGCGTTATATAGCCGGGAAGGTTGTCGTGCGGCTTCTCTTGAAAAGATATTTAGATGTGGAAACGATTGATTTTTCTGTCAGTGAACGGGGCAAGCCTTATCATAAAAAGATTGCAGGAAAGCAGACCGTAGATTTTAATATTTCGCATTCGGGAGAATTCATACTGGCGGGATTCGCTGTTGGAATGGACATCGGAGTGGATGTGCAGGAAATGGCGGGATGTCCGGATTACTGGGAGATAGCCGGGAATTTTTATACGGAAGAAGAAGCGGAAGATGTAATAAAGGAAGGATCGACTTTGTTTTTCCAGTACTGGGCGGCCAAAGAAGCGTATGTAAAAGCGCTCGGTATTGGATTAGGAAGAGGAATGGATTTCTTCTCTGTCAGAAACGGGGAAATTATAGAAAAAGGCAGGAATGATCAGGGCTGGTTCCTGTATCCGGTCAGGATCAAAGGATATGCTGCGTATGTGGCGGTGCATAAGAAAGGAGATGAATCAAATGGGTTATAAGAAAGATATGAGCAAATATGAGTATCTGGAAGGTTGGGAGAGATGTAGTTTTGGAGAACAGCTTGATAAGTGGGCGGAAAAATATGGAGAAAGAACTGCGGTCACGGACAGCGAAGACGAGATCAGTTATATGGAATTAAAGCAAAAAGCAGATTGTCTTGCGGCAGCTTTTCTGCGTAAAGGGATTTTAAAGGGAGACAAAGTGCTTGTACAGCTTCCGAACAGGATTTCTTTTGTGGTCGTGTTTTTTGCGCTTTCCAAGATCGGGGCGGTGCCGATCTTGATGCTGCCGGCCCACAGGGAGGCGGAACTGGAAGGAATTATTGAACTGGCAAAGCCGGCCGCTTATATTGTGGCGGAGAAATATTTGGGATTTTCATATGTGCCGATGGCAAATGCGATGAAAAAGAAATATTCATATATCCGGCATATATTTGTAGATAGCGAATCCGGGGATATCAGTGGAATGATTGCGGAAACGTGTGGAGAAAATAGAGCATTTCCGGCTGTGGATGGGTATGAAACGGCGGTTCTTTTGCTGTCCGGCGGGACGACAGGGGTTCCGAAACTGATTCCGCGCACCCATACGGATTATATGTATAATGCCCGTATGTCCGCGAAAAGATGCCGCCTGGATAGCAGCGACGTTTATCTGACGTCTCTTCCGGTAGCCCATAATTTTCCGTTATGCTGCCCGGGGCTTTTAGGTACGCTGGATGTGGGAGGAAAAGTTGTGCTTGCGTCTGCGACCAGCCCGGACGATATTCTTGACGCAATTACAGAGGAAGGCGTTACGATTACCGCATTGGTTCCTGCTATGGTTACTGTGTGCATGGAAATGTTGGAATGGGATGAAGATTATGACATATCCAGCCTGCGAATTTTGCAGGTGGGCGGCGCAATGCTGGAAGATTCCCTTGCAGATAAGATCATTGAAGAATGGCCTTGCAAACTGATGCAGGTATTTGGTACGGCGGAGGGGCTGCTGTCCTTTACCAGTCCGGAAGATGAAGATTCCCTGATCGTAAGATGCCAGGGAACTCCGGTGTCTCCTGCGGATGAAGTGAAGATTGTGGATGAAGAGGATAAGACCGTACCGGAAGGAGTTTTTGGGGAATTATTATCCAGAGGCCCGTATACGATTGATGGTTATTATATGGCGGAGGAAGCGAATAAAAAGAGCTTTACGCCGGACGGATTTTATCGGACGGGCGATAAGGCTATGTGGACGAAAGACGGAAGACTGCGTTTGGGTGGGAGGATCAAAGAGCAGATTAACCGCGCCGGAGAAAAGATCATGCCTTCAGAGATTGAAGCTTACCTTTGCAGGCATCTGGAGATCAAAGAGGCAGCCGTTGTCGGCGTTCCGGATGAAACCCTTGGAAATCGGATATGCGCATTCCTTGTAACCGATGATGAAGCCGGGATCGATTTACAGGAAATCCACAGGTTTCTACGGGAAATAGGCGTTGCGGCGTATAAAATGCCAGATCAGGTAGAACGGGTTGAAACATGGCCGCTGACCAGCGTAGGGAAAATAGATAAGAAAGCATTAGAACGGATGGCTCAGGAAAAGTAGAAGGAGACAGTAGCATGGAATATATAGAGATAAAGGAACAGATCAAACAAAAACTGCCGGTAGCCAGAGATTTTGGAGATTCCGAAAATCTGTTGGAGCTTGGGCTTTCATCCCTGACGATCATGCGTCTGGTAAACCAGTGGAGAAAACAGGGGGTTAAGGTTTCTTTCGGTTCATTGATGGAAAATCCCACCTTTGAAGGCTGGTGGGCGTTAATCCAGAGCAGCATGAAGAAAAAAGCGGGCAAAAAACGGGCGCAAGAATCTAAGATAACGCCGGAAAAGGATATGAAACAGCCGTTTCCTTTAACAGACGTACAGTATGCATATTGGGTTGGCAGGGATGAAGAACAGTATCTTGGAGGGATAGACTGTCACGCATATTTGGAGTTTGATGGGGAAAACATAGAACCGGAGCGTCTGGAAAAAGCATGGAATGTACTGCAGTATCATCATCCTATGCTGCGCGCCTGCTTTTTGGATGATGGAACACAGAAAATCCTGGATAAGCCGTATTGTGAAAAAATAAAGGTTCATGATTTTTCCCGGATGTCATCTGAGGAAGCAGAGGCAATGGCAGTATCTGTCAGAGAACGTTTATCCCATCGGAAGTTAAAGATTGAGGAAGGCGAAGTAGCAGGAATAGAGCTTACGCTTTTTCCTGAAAATAAGGCACGCCTTCATGTGGACATGGCGCTTCTGGTTGCTGATGTACAGAGTCTGCAGATATTATTGAGGGATTTGGCATCTGCTTACCGAGGGGAAAACCTGCCGAAAGAATCAAAAGGGTGGAATTTTGCTTCCTATCTGGAACGGCAGAAACAGGAAGAAGAGGAGGAACGGAAAAACGCAGAAAAATACTGGAAGAATCGTTTAGAGCATTTGCCAAAAGGCCCTGACCTTCCATTGGCAAAACGTCCGCAAGAAGTGGAAAAAACGGTGTTCAACCGCAGGATTGTGAGAATCGAAAAGGAAGAATGGGATCATTTGCAAATGCGGGCAAAAAAATACCAGACAACTCCGGCAATGGTTCTTCTTACTGTATATGCGGTGGTTCTGGAACGATGGAGCAGGAATCATTGTTTCCTTATTAACATTCCGTTTTTTAACCGGAAAACAGAGCAGCAGGGGTTAGAGGAAGTAATAGCAGATTTTACTACTCTGTTATTGCTGGAGATTAACTGCGAAGAAAATCCGACTTTTGCGGAATTGTTGGACAGGATTCAGAAGCAGCTTCATGAGGATATGAAGTATACGGCATATTCCGGCGTGCAAGTCCAGAGAGATCTTGCACAGATGTATGGAGACGCATCGGCAGTGGCGCCGGTTGTTTTTGCCTGCAATCTGGGAACGCCGTTGGTAAATGATACGTTCCGGAAAGAACTGGGGCAGTTTTCCTATATGATTTCCCAAACGCCGCAGGTGTGGAATGACTTCCAGAGTTATGAAGATGAAAATGGCGTACAGCTTACATGGGACAGCGTGGATAAGTTATTCCCGGAGAATATGATCCCGGATATGCTGGAGTGTTTTGAGAATCTTCTGCATGAATTGGGAAAGAAGGACTGGAATCAGCGATTTGATGTGCTTCCTGAAAAAAGAAAAAGAGAAATTGAAGATACAGCGCGTACAGGAGTGCCGGAGCGTGTGGAATGCCTGCATTGGGCTGTTATGAACCATGCGGAAGTTTGCCCGGAAGATATTGCGCTTATTGATGCGGGAAGCGGAAGATCGGTTTCCTATGGGGAATTAAAAGCACGGGCGACAGCAGTGGCGGCAGGGATTTCAGAAAAGGATATTAAGGGAGTCCCGGTTGCACTTACCCTGCCGCGCGGGATAGAACAGATCGAGGCGGCACTAGGAATTTTGCTTTCCGGAAATTCATACCTTCCGGTCAGCTTAAGCCAGCCTAAAGATCGGAGAGCGTTAATCCATGAGAAGACGGGAGTCCGCTATGTGGTCACGAATCGGGAATTATCCGAAAAACTGGACTGGCCGGAAGGTACGGAAATCCTTGTGATGGAAGGTATGGAAGAGGGACAGGAAAATGTGAGACTGCCAGAGGTGTCGCCGAAGGACAGCGCCTATATCATCATGACGTCAGGCTCTACAGGTGTTCCGAAGGGTGTAGAGATTGCGCATGAAAGCGCATGGAATACGGTTCAGGATATTAATGAAAAGTACCATGTGACAAGTGCAGATCGGGCGCTGGCTGTATCAGCTATGGATTTTGACCTGTCGGTATATGATGTTTTTGGAATTTTAGGCGCAGGAGGAACATTGGTATTGCTTCCAGAGCAGGAGAGAAGGAATGCGGATTACTGGCTGGAACAAGTGTTGAAATATCAGATTACCGTTTGGAATTCAGTGCCGGTGCTTCTGGATATGCTTTTGATACGGGCGGAATCCATGAAACAGAAACTGCCGATCAGGGCGGTTATGCTTTCCGGAGATTGGATTGGGATGGATCTCCCGCAGAGGGTTGCGGCATGGACAGAGGATTGCCAGTTTGTCGCTATGGGAGGAGCTACAGAGGCAAGTATCTGGTCCAATTATCAGAATGTTACCCTGCCGATGCCGAAAAACTGGAAATCTATTCCTTATGGAAAGCCACTCAGATATCAGGCATATCGTGTTGTGGATGAGTATGGAAGGGATTGCCCTTACTGGGCAGAAGGCGAACTCTGGATTGGCGGTTTTGGTGTAGCAAAAGGATATAGGGGAGATTCTGCGCTTACGGGGCAGAAATTTATCACAGATCAGTATGGAAGATGGTATCGGACCGGCGATCTCGGAAGAATCTGGGATGATGAGACAATTGAATTTTTGGGAAGAAAAGACCATCAGGTAAAGATTCGCGGACACAGGATTGAATTGGGAGAAATTGAACATGTGATTCAGGAGTTTCCGGGTGTGGCTCATGCAGTTGTTGATACAGTTAGTGATGGTCATGGCAATAAAACGCTGGCTGCTTATATCGGAGCGCCGATACAGGAAGATTCTAAAGTTACAACGTATTTGTACGGCACAGATATCTTTGGCGGGGGCTGGAAAGAACTGAAGGATGATGTCAGCAATTGGCAGATGCAGCAGGAACGGAAGACAGCATACAAAAATTTCCTTGCCTATGCAGACCAGAGATGTGTACAGCTTATGCTGGAGACACTCATAGAGTTAGGCATTTTTGTATCAGAGAAGGAAGTTCTTTCGCAGAAGGAAATTTTTGAAAAAGGGAGCATTACGGAAACACAGAAGAATACTGTGGCAAGATGGTTGGAAATTTTAAAGAAGGAAGGAATCCTGAGAGAAGAGGACGGCAGACTATCGCGTACCGGGAAGGAAGTGGCTGTACCGGAAAAAGCTGGAGATACGGAAACGTATTTTAATAAACTGAAGCCGCATCTGAAGCATATGGTTACTGGGAATGAAGTTCCGCTGGACGTATTCTACCAGAAAGAGCCGGCTTTGGCTCCGAATATGCTGCTTCGGAGGATTCCGGGCTGCGAGGAAACAGTGGAAAGACTGGTGCAGGGATTAAGGCTTCTGGCAGAAGAACGCAGAAAAGAGCCACTCCAGATTATAGAAATTGGTACAAGGGACACTGCAATTACAAGACAGTTTTTGAATGCACTGGAAGATGTAAGCGTGGCTTATACTTATGCGGATTCTTCAAAATATTTTCTGCAGGAAGCAGAGAAAGAACTTGCGGGATATGAGAGAGTCGAGTTTGAGATGCTGAATCTGGAAGAAGGCATGGATAAGCAGCAGATGTCCTTGCATAGTTATGACGTTGTGATATCGGTAAATGCTTTACATAGAAATATTGATGCTGCGGATGCGGTAAAGAAAGTAGCGGAATTACTGAAGCCAAACGGAATATTGCTGATGACTGACCTTGTGGTAAGGACATACCTTCAGGAACTTACAGCGGCTTTTTTGGAAAATGGTTTTGCGGATATTCGGGACAAGAGAAAAGAAGCAGGGCTGGTTACCCCGGATTGCCTGCTGTGGAGAGAATGTTTATCAGAGGCAGGATTGGGCGAAGACTGTGCTGTGACAGAGAGATATGGAAGATGTATATGCTGCAGCAGACAGCAGGCGTCTGTCCTGTCCTATCATAATGGAGCACTAAGGGAATATCTGTCAGAAAAACTGCCGGAGTATATGCTTCCACAGAATTATCATTTCATGGAGCAGCTCCCAACATTGTCCAATGGGAAGATTAACAGGAAGCAATTGCGGGAAGATTTTAAAGAAGAAACTGCGGTTATCCGATTTTCAAAGGCAACGACAGAAACAGAAGAAAAGCTTTTAGATATCTGGAAACAATTATTTGGATATGAAAATATCGGAATTGAAGATAATTATTTTAGCCTTGGGGGAGACTCGCTGATTGCCACAAGGTTGATCTCGGAAGTACAGAAAACCTTCGGCTGCAAAATAACGATCAGCACGATTTTTGAAAATCTGACCGTAAAATCTCTGGCAAAAGCTATTGAACAGTCCGAACAGAAAGAAGAAGATACACTGCAGATCAAACCGAATCTGGAGGAAGCATATCATCCGTTCCCATTAACCGATGTGCAGTATGCTTACTGGCTTGGCAGAAGCGGATTGTATGAATTGGGGAATGTTGCAACGCACTGTTATTTTGAACTGGATGCAGACGGCCTTGATACTGAGTGCGCAGAGACGGCATGGAATCTGTTGATACAGAGGCATGGGATGATGCGTGTTATTATCCAGCCGGATGGTATGCAGCGCATACTGGAGAATACTCCCCAGTATCATATTGACGTGACGGATATCCGACAATTGGAAGTGACAGAAAAAGAAAAGGCATTGGATGAAAAACGGGCAGAGATGTCTCATCAGGTAATTCAGACAGATGAATGGCCTCTGTTTGATGTGCGAATCACTAAAATAGAGGACCAGAAGCATAGAATCCATATCAGTTTTGACAATATTATCTTTGATGGCTGGAGTATGTTCCATCTCTTAAATGAGTGGGCAGAAGTATATCGAAATGGAAAAGCGGAAATGCCGATTACTTTGTCTTTCCGGGATTACGTGCTGGGACTGGAGCAGATAAAGTCTACCTCTGCTTATGAGAAAGATAAAAAATATTGGGAAGACCGGGTGGAGACTTTTGCGGACGCACCGGATCTGCCGCTTGCAAAGAACGAAAGCCAGATTACAGAGCAGCGTTTCTGTCGCCGGAGCGCAAAACTGTCACAGAAAGAATGGCAGTCTGTCTGTTTATGATGTTTTTGGCGTTTTAGGCGCAGGTGGGAAATTGGTTCTTCCGGATCCGGAATATGGAAAAGATCCAGCGCATTGGATTCACTGGTTGAATCATGAGAATATTACCGTATGGAACAGCGTGCCAGCTTTTGTAGAAATGCTGGCAGAATATGAGGAATATCAAAGGCAGGTAACTTCACAATCGCTGCGGTTGATAATGATGAGTGGCGACTGGGTTCCTGTTTCACTTCCGGGGAGAATTCGTAATCTGTTCCAGAATGTTGAGATTGTTGCTCTTGGAGGAGCAACAGAAGGCAGTATCTGGTCTAATCATTTCGAGATTCCAGAGGTTGTGCCGGAAGATTGGAAGAGTATTCCGTATGGAAAACCACTTGCAAACCAGAAGTATTATATTCTGGATCAGAATATGGAAGATTGTCCGGACTGGGTACCAGGGACGCTTTATATTGCCGGAGACGGTGTTGCACAGGGATATTTAAACGATAAAGAAAAAACAGAGGAAAAATTTGTTGTTTTAGATAGAAATGGAGAACGACTGTATTGTACCGGGGATATGGGACGGTACTGGAATGACGGTAATATTGAATTCCTTGGAAGACTGGATAATCAGGTGAAAATCAATGGGTACAGGGTAGAGTTGGGCGAAATTGAAGCTGCTGTATCCGATATTTTCCCAGAAAATAGGTCTGTGGTAATTCCTATTAAAAGGAACAATGGAATTGTAATAATTGGAATAGTAGAAGGAAAACTTTATTACGATGAAAAAATAATTAAGAAAAAATTAGAATCGACAATTCCTAAATATGAGATACCAAAGCGGATTTTTAATATAAATGAGTTTCCACTTACAGATAATGGCAAGATAAATAGAAAAAAATTGGCAGAAGAGTATCAATACGAGGAAGAAAATAATAAGGAAAAAACAGAAATAACAACTCCTTTGGAAAGGGGACTTTTAGACGAGTATGAAAATATCCTGAGGATTCGCGTAAGTGTTGGGATATAAGAGATGGGGTATTTCCAAAAGGATTAATTGATGAAATGTTTGCATCATTCATCCAGCTAATTAATAAAAGCATAAGCGACGAGGATTTTTTTGAAAAAAATTTAGAAGTAGGGATAAGCGATAGAACAAAAGAAATACGGGCAAGAGTTAATGATACCAATACCCCTTTTGATGAGAAATCTTTAGTTGATGGTTTTTTTACGAGATGTAGGAATACACCTTATAATACTGCGCTTATTTATCAGAAAGAGAAATATTCATATAGCGATCTTCTAAAATATGTAAGTGCAATTCAACAGCGATTAATAGAAAAAAATGTAGAGGAAGAGGATAAAATAGGCATTTTGCTTGAAAAAGGTGTATGGCAAGTTGCGTCAGTGGTTGCGGTAATGTCAGTTGGAGCAGTATATGTGCCAATTGATATTACGCAACCAGCTGAACGGATACAACAAATAATGATTCAAGCTAATATAAAATTGAATATATGTGATGAACAAACATGCTGGAAAGATGAAAAAAGTATATTGCTAAATGCGGAAATGCTTAACAACGTATGGGATATAAAATATAAGTATATTGATCCACAGTCAACGGCATACTGTATTTTTACATCTGGAAGTACAGGAATTCCAAAAGGAGTAGAGATGAGTCATGCCGCAGCGATGAATACAATTATGGATATGTGCAAGAAATTTAATATTTCAGAGAAAGATAGAATATTCGGAATTTCAAATTTATACTTTGATTTATCTGTATTTGATATTTTTGCGACATTTTTTTGTTGGGGCAACATTGATTTTACCATCAGAAACAGAAAAGGAAAAAGTTTCCTTTTGGTTTAAACTATGTCAGGAACATGGTGTAACAGTGCTTAATTTGGTTCCGGCGCAAATGGAAATGTATATGGCTTATTTACAGACTACCGAGTACAAGCTGGATACATTGCGCTTAATTTTGCTATCAGGGGATTGGATTCCAGTTAAATTAGTTGAAAAAATTCATCAAAAAATGCCAAATGTTCAATGTATTAGTTTGGGCGGAGCTACGGAAGGGGGCATTTGGTCCATATATTATCCAACGGATAGAGTAAAAAGTACGGATAAAAATATACCTTATGGAATTCCTTTATCTAATCAAAGATTTTATATTTTGAATGAAAAGAATTTGCCTTGCCTTGATTATGTTATAGGAGAGATTTGTATAGCTGGAAAGAGTCTTGCGAAAGGATATATGAATGATGTAACTCTCTCAGATCAAAAATTTCAATTTATTACTGAAATTGAGGAAAGAGTATATAAAACGGGTGATTTGGGTTTATATAGGGAAGATGGGGTAATTGAATTTGTAGGAAGAAAAGATACACAAGTAAAAATTAATGGATACAGAGTGGAGTTAGGCGAAATAGAAAATGCATTAAAGAGATACCCGGGAATAGAAAATGCAGTAGTTGTAAAAAGTAATGAGGGTAGTTTAACTGCTTACATTCTAGGAAATAAAGGCAAGCAAGAAAAAAAGGTAATAGAGAAAAAAATAATTGATGAGGAGAAAGAATTTAAATTTCAATTTACAAGAAAGGAATTTCAAGAATGGATTGAAAAAGCAGATAAAACAGCCTTGATGTATATCTTACGCTTTTTGGTAAATGAAAAAGTATTTGAGGATGTTGAAAAGCGATACTCCTTCGAACAAATTAAAGGTATTTTAAATGTAATACCGAAATATGAGCAGCTACTTATGCGATGGTTGATGGCTTTAAAAGAAAACAAATATCTTCATTTGGATAAAGAAGGATTTTATATTGAAGAGATATATAGTACTAATATTGCAGAAAAAGCAGAGGAAGAGTGGAAATTAGTAGATAAGAAGATTCAATATAGTGACGTATTGATGGAGTATATACATGAGTCCTCCATGCATCTCAAAGAGTTAATTACAGGAGTAATGCATCCGAATGAGTTGTTGTTCCCTCAAGGAAATTTTGATATAGCATATGCTGCATATAAAGATAATATTGTTAATAGATCTATTAACAGAATACTTCACAACGAAGTATTAGAGATTATAAAACAGCAAAAGAAAAAGAAAATAAGAATTTTGGAGGTTGGAGCTGGAGTTGGAGGTAGTAGCATAGAATTATTAAGTAAAATACAGTCATGTAATGTAGAATATTATTTTACAGATATATCTAATTTCTTTTTCAATAAGGCAAAAGTGATTTTTTCACAATATAATGATTGGATTCGATACAAAATCTATGATATTAATAAATCGAATTGGGAACAAGGATTTGAAAATGAGAAATTTGATATTATATTATGTGGAAATGTTTTGCATAATGCTGTTGATATTAAAAAAAGTCTCAATAATCTAAAAGAAATGCTTCATAATGAAGGTAGTTTATTTATTATAGAAGAAGTAAGAAAAAGATATGCACTGATGACATCTGTGGAGTTTGAGTTCGCAGAAGCGGCTGTTAAATATGAGGATGGGCGTAAAATAAGTGAAAGTATATTTATAAATTTTGATGAGTGGCAACGCATTATCAAAACTATGGAGGGTAATATTTTTATGTCATATCCTGAAAAAAACGACATTTTATATCCTGCTGGACAAGTATTGATGGGAATTCAATTTTCGTCGGAAAGTGAATTAAATATAAGAGAAATAAAAGAATATTTAAAAGGGAAAATTCCTACATATATGATTCCGAATAGAATAGTTCAGTTAAGAGAGTTGCCAATGACTAATAATGGCAAAATTGATAGGAAAAAATTGTATTTACAAAAAAACAATTCTAATCAAACAGAGAAAAAAGAAGAATGCATTGATGACTTGGAAAAGCGAATTGAGAGAATATGGTGTGAAGTTATCGGTTGTCAGAACATAGGACGAAATGATGATTTCTATTCGATAGGTGGTGATTCATTACTCATTGCACAAGCGATTAGTAAAATGATTCAAAACTTACCGGAAGCAAAAAACTGGAAATGGGATGCTTTAATGATGGAGATGATGAAAAATGCAACTATAAGAGGAATTGCCGAAAAATTACAAAATAATTTTGTGACAAAAAGTGAAAAAAAGGAGAATGTCCCAGAAATTTCTCCATTTATTACGTTCAAAGATGCGGAGGGAGATTGTAAAAAGGCAAGAGTACTTTTTCATGCTGGAACAGGAACATTAAGTTCCTATAAAGAACTTCTTCCATATTTAGCAAATATCAGTGCTCCTTGTGATCTGCTATGTGGCTTCAATTTTGGGAGTTTTGATAAATATTTGGAGAGAGATACGGATAGTTTGATCATCGAAACTGCGAAAGTATATGCAGACATTTTAGAAGAGCATCCAGCAGAAGAGTATATTTTAATTGGTTATTGTGTTGGCGGATGGTTGGCTTTGGAAACGGCAAGAATTCTGGTTGAGAAAGGGAAAAATGTAAGCAGAGTAATTACAATCAGCTCAAGTCTGTGCGGTCATAATTATGATAATGAACTGCTTCTTGAAAGGGCATTTGGACTGTCTATAGGAGCGGATATAGAAAAAGCCGGATATTTGGGGAGTAATGATTTGCTACAAAAAGCACTAGAGACATACAAAGAGGAAAATGGGGATAAAGGTATATCGATAGGAGATCTATGTGCATTACATGGAGAATATGAAATTTTGGGCATGAGTTTTAGAAAATTAAATAAATTATCACAAGAAGAAAGGCTAAAAAAAATATATGAGAATGTTTCTGGTGATGAGAAAATTGATGCGGATAATGTAAGTATGTTTAAAATGTTGTTTCTTCTGTTTCGACACAGTTTCAAAGGAATCATGCACTATGAACCTTCGGTATATGTAGGAGATGTACAAGCAATGTTTGTGGAAGATGATACGAAGCATTTTTTCCCTGTTAGAAATATTACCAATAAAAGTTTGTGGGAAAACATTGTGTTAGGACAATTAACTGTAGATTATATTCCAGGGGAACATATTAGCTGTCTTAAAGAACCATATGTGCGTGAAGTGGCCAAGTTAATAAAATAAACAAAAAAGAGAATAAAGTAAATACAACTATAGATGTTTACTTTATTCTCTTTGATTAAGATTATGAATTATATTAAACAAAGTAGATAGGATGAAATTAAATATGGAAAATAAATTTTATCGGTTATAGTTTGTGGGACAAACTTTGGAAGAATATATATAGAAGGTATCACAAGAAAAACTACAAAATGTAAGTTGGTTGGGATATTATCAAAAGGGAGTCAACAATCTAGAAAGTGTGCAGAAAGTAATGGCGTTCCATTATATACAAATGTTTCACAAATAAGTAGCAGTGAAGTAGATATTGTATGTGTGGCTGTAAAATCATCTATTACTGGTGGAAAAGGAACGGAAATTGCTAAAGAGTGTTTAAAAAAAGGAATAAACGTGATTCAAGAGCAACCAGTTCATTTTACAGATGCGAAGGAATTGTATGCAATAGCAATAGCGAATAAATGCCATTATTATATTAATAATTTTTATTCAAAGCTACCGTCTGGTATGGCAGCTATTAGATATGCAAATAAAATTCTTCATTTAGCGGATCCGATTTTAGTAGAAGCAGAATGTAGTATACAAGTATTGTATCCTCTTTTGGACATTATAGGGAAAATGTTGGGAGGGATTACACCATGTAAAGTATATAAGACAGGAGAAAAAAATGGAATATTAACAATACTGGAAGGGAGCATAAACGAAATTCCGTTGATATTGAAAGTTGAAAATAGAATGGTTTCGCAAGACTCAGACAATTATGCATTATTATTTCATAGAATCGTAGTTTTTACAAAAAGCGGTCAATTAGTTATGGATAATTCCATAGGAGCTGTACTGTGGGAACCGCGATATTTTATCCCTAAGAAAGATAATATACTAGAGCTGTTTGGAGACAATGAGTATTCAAAACAAAAAGTAAGTGAAGTGTTAAACGAAGAATGCCTTCAATACACATATCAAGACATATATGAGAATATATGGCCGGAGGGAATAGCCAATGCCTTTGATGAATTTATTACTATAATTAAAGAAAAATGTGATCGACAGTTTATACAATACCAATTGAATTTATGTAAGTTATGGAATGATATTGGCACATGTATAGGACCTACACATGATATTTATCCCGATAAATTTCCGCCAATTTGTATTAAGGGGCTTTAAATTAAGGATTATTTATGTAGAACATATAATGATAATAGTAGGAGAAACAATAAAAGCCATATGAGAAAAAACAAGTATACTGTATATGAATTACAAGATGAAATAAAAAAAATATGGAGCGAAGAACTGGGAAAGGATTTGAAAATAAATGAAAATTATTTTCTGATAGGAGGAAATAGTTTAAATGCAATTCGGATAGTTGGGGAAATAAAAAAATTATTTGATAATTCCATAGATATACCATTTTCATATATTTTTTCTTATCCTACAGTAGAAAAACTAAGTAATGCCATATATGAAATTTTAAATGGTTGCTTAAAAGCAGGGTTGACATCAAAAGAATTAGAGATGGAAGTAAAATTGGATATAGATTTAAAAGGAAAGAGTGTGCCAATAAAAAAAGAAGTATGTCTATTGACGGGAGCAACAGGAAATTTAGGAAACTATCTGTTGAAAGAAATATTAAGGCAAACTAATATGGAAATATATTGCTTGATAAGGGCGAAATCAATGGAAGCTGCACAGGACAGATTAGAAGGAGTATTAAATAAAATTAATATGTCACTTTATGAAGAAGCAAGAGTTCATATCGTTTTAGGCGATTTGGGAGAACCTAATCTGGGAATGGACATGGATGTTTATGAGAAATTAGCTGAAAAAGTTGATTGTATTTATCATAATGGAGCAAAGGTACATTTTTTGAGCGATTACTATGAATTAAAGAATATAAATGTAAATGGAACAAAAGAAATAATACGGTTTGCAGGATATAAGAAAATAAAAGCAATATTTTATATTTCCACAATATCAATTTTTTCAAAATTTAGAACAAACGATAATATAATTATGGAAAATGATGATATTTCTGATCCGGGTATTTTACCTATTGGTTATACACAAAGTAAATGGGTTGCAGAGGGACTGATATGGAAAGCAAAAGAATGTGGAATCCCTGTAATGGTTTACAGATTGGGGCATGTTGTTGGGGATTCGGAAACAGGAGTATGTAATGATGGAGACTTTATTTTTAGAATAATAAAAAGTTGTTTAATTCTAGGAGTATATCCTGATATTAAAGGAAGCATAGCGCCGATTGCGATAGATGATGTCGCGAAAATCGTGGTAGGAATATCCCAAATAGAAGATCAATATGGCAAGACATATCATGTTATAAATACGAAAGAGATTAGCTTTCAAGATGCTGTAGATATTGTAGATAGGATAGGGATTTGCTTGCAACCTTTAGAAAAAAACGAATGGATAGAAATTGCGAATAATAGAGATGATTTGCCTATAACGTTATTTCTTGATTTTTTTGATGATAAATATTGGAAACAAGAAAGACAGATAGAATTTTCAACAGAAAACTTACGCTCTGAATTAAAAAAAATGAATCTAGAAATTAAACCCATGACATATGAACTTATATATAAATATTATGCGTATATTAAGAATAAAGAGCAATGGAAAGAAGAAACTATTGAAGAAGGAATAATTGATTAAAGCTTATGCAAAATTTATAGGTACTTTTATAAATTATAATAATCAGAGTCACTTCCTATAATATAAGAAATGACTCTGACTTCATTTGTCATGAGTTTCTAATAAAAATATTTATTGTGAAAAATGTTAGAACCCGTCAGTTGGAAGTATTTCTCTCTAAATTTTTGCGGCGCTTAAATTCTAATGGCGAAGCGTTGAACTGCTTCTTAAATGCCGAAGAAAACTTGCTTTGATTCAAATAACCAACTTGTTCTGCAATTTCCGATACAGATAAGTTTGTAGTAGTGAGTAATTCAGCAGCTCGTTGCATACGAATTTCACGTAAATAAATTGATATATTTTGACCATAAACTCCGCGAAAGTAGTTCTTCAGGCTGGTTTCACTGACGGAAAACTGTGCAGCCAGTTCCCACGCAGGATGGTGTTGGCGCAGATCAGAAGTGATGATTTTTTCCACACGTTTTGCAATGTCTACCTGTGTTTCTGTGAAGAATGTGCAGGATTGGGAAGGTGGTATTTCTTTCAGATTTTGAAGCAGTGAAAACAGGGCAAGGGTATAGATTTTCATTTGTGGGATTGCCAGCGGAACAGAAATATCCAGTAATGACCACAGCTTTTTTAAGACTTCTTCTATCTCAGTCGTAACCGACGCAATATAAGTACCCCCATCCGGGCAGTAAAGATCTCTGAGTCTGTGGAAATCAATATCAAATTCAGCCTCTACCCAGGAGCTTTGAGCATTTACGGTATCCATATCCACAAAAAACTCAATTCCTTCATAGATTCGGCGGGGATAAACGTATTGCTGTCTGGCGAATCGTTCGGTTAAGGATATCTCCCCATCTTTCACATACACAAAGTTCCCGTTATTCAGGATGAGTTCGCATCGCCCTGTTACACAGTAATTTAAGAGTAATGGTCCTGTTTCCATGGAGCCATTATCGTGAAAGTCTGGGGCTGTCCAGGCAGGAGAGTTCACAAAAATATAAGCCAATGTAACTCCTGGGAACAGAGGGAAAAAAGTCATGGAACCTTTCCCGTCTCTCTCCTTTAGAATGAGTTCTGCGCTAAATTCGCCTCGTTTTATAGATATACCTGGAATTTCAATGCTTTTCTTGATAATTTCATCTATCTTCATTTTCTAACTCCTGTCATTTGGTCTGTTAACCGCTCTGTTTGAGCCTTGCACTTCTATTATAAGATCACAGTCAAAGTCAGTCAACAGAAAAACTCGGTGCTGTTTGGAGCTAAAAAGATGATTGGTTGTAGAGAATCAGCCGGTACTATGCTATTCTATAAAAAAAGGTTAGAAGATGCTAACTGGAAAATGAATGTGGAGGTATTCATCATGAATAACAAGTTACAAGCAAAAGACCTCATTAACCTTGGTCTGTTCACGGTTCTTTACTTTGTCATTGGCTGCTGTGTCGCCATTCCGATTGGGTTTGTCCCGATCTTTCTTCCTGTTCTCGGAAGCCTGTGGTCGCTGATTACCGGTATCCCTTTTATGCTGTTCCTCACAAGGGTTAAGAAATTTGGCATGGTTACAATCATGGGTGTTTTGAGCGGTCTGCTGATGGGACTTACCGGCATGGGGTTTTGGGGTGTTCCTATGGGACTGATTTTCGGCCTGCTTGGGGATCTCATTTTGAAATCCGGCGACTATAAAAGCGCAAAGAAAAGCATCCTTGGTTATGCTGTATTTAGCCTGTGGATGGTAGGTACATATATTCCGATGTATTTTATGGTCGAGGACTCCTGGGCAAGCTTTGCCGCCAGCTTCGGGGAAAAATATGCCGATCGGGTAATGGCGGTTATGCCGATGTGGAGCATTATCCTTGTGGTTGCCGGGATTTTTGTCTTTGCCATTTTGGGCGGACTGCTTGGAAAAACGCTTCTGAAAAAACATTTTGCGAAAGCGGGCATCGCATAATGGAGGGGGTATCCTTTTCCGCCACAACGGACAAAAGGAAAGGAATCCGGCTCGACCCGCGTACGAAGTTGATTTTGCTGTTGACGGTTACTACATTGATGTTCAGCACCAGCAACGAAGGGATTATGAATTTTGTAAAACCTGTGTTAAGCCTAATCCCATTTGTGCTGATCCTGTCGGAACGCCGTTTCAAAACGGCAGGCAAGTACCTGCTTTTATATCTCGCCTGCTTTGCACTGGAACGCATAGCGCTGACGACATTAAGCGATCTGCTGTCCTTTGTGGTTTTGGCGATGACATCCATTATGACGCGGTTTGCCCCTGGTATTATGACGGGGGCCTGGCTGCTTTCCTCCACCTCAGTCAGTGAGTTTATCGGTTCGATGGAACGTATGCACCTGACAGAGAAAATCGTCATCCCTTTGTCTGTTATTTTTCGCTTTTTCCCTACGATCAGCGAAGAATACCAGGCAATCAGTGATGCAATGAAAATGAGGGGTATCCGGTTTGGAGGGAAAAATCCATTTTTGATGGTGGAATACCGTCTTGTACCGCTGATGGTGTCTGTTGTGAAAATTGGAGATGAACTTTCCGCCGCTGCACTGACGCGGGGGCTTGGCGCTCCGGTCAAACGGACTAACGTATGTCAGATTGGTTTTCATGTTCAGGACATGATTGCGATCCTGCTCTGTGCTATATGTTTCGCTCTGTTTTTGCTGGGACAGTATTTTTCTTTTTAAGGGGGTGAGCTTATGATAAAGATTGACCATATTTCATTTTCTTATGGAGAAGAGAATGAAAATACCGGCGGTGTTCGGGATATTGATCTAAATATAGAGGATGGTCAGTTTGTTGTCCTTTGCGGTGAAAGTGGGTGTGGAAAAACTACGGTCACCCGCCTGATTAATGGACTGATCCCACATTATTATGAGGGAAAGATGACGGGAGAAGTATGGGTAAATGGAGCCAAGGTTTCCGAACAGCCCCTTTACGATACAGCTGCAGTTGTGGGCAGCGTGTTTCAAAATCCCCGGTCCCAGTTTTTCAATGTGGATACCACCAGTGAAATTACATTTGGCTGCGAAAATCTTGGACAGCCAGAAAAAGACATCCGGGAACGGTTGGCAAAAACGGTTCGGGACTTCCGGCTGGAGAAGCTGATGGATCGTAATATCTTCCACTTATCTGGCGGGGAGAAACAAAAGATTGCCTGTGCCGGGGTATCCATTATGGAACCGGATGTTCTCGTTATGGACGAACCCTCATCTAACCTGGATGCGGCTTCCATCCTTGATTTGAGAAAGATTCTTGCGTTTTGGAAATCGCAGGGGAAAACAATCATTGTATCGGAACATCGACTTTATTATCTTCGCGGTCTAGCGGATCGGTTTATCTATCTGGCAGACGGGCAGGTGAGTCATGATTATTCTGCGGCAGAATTTGAGCAGCTCACGGAGCAGCAGCGTTCCGATATGGGACTGCGCACGTTTGCTTTGGAGCGTCTCCTGCCTCCGGTTTTACCGCAGCAGGAAAAGACCGCCCTTGCGCTTCGTAATTTCCACTTTGCCTATAAAAACGAACCGGAAACCTTACATATCATGGATTGTGAAATCCCTACGAACCGGATCGTTGGAATTATCGGGAATAACGGCGCCGGGAAATCCACTTTTTCACGCTGTTTCTGTGGCTTGGAGAAGCGCTGTGGGGAGATTGTCTGGAACGGAAAGAAATACCGTCCGAAAGACCGGCTGAATACCTGCTATATGGTCATGCAGGAGGTAAATCATCAGCTTTTCACCGAGTCGGTCCTTGATGAAGTGCTGATCAGTATGGAGGAAGCAAACCAGAAGCGGGCAGAAGAAATCCTAAGTCGGTTAGATTTACTGGATTTTAAGGACAGGCATCCCATGTCCCTGTCCGGTGGCCAGAAACAAAGGGTTGCGATTGCTTCGGTAATCGCTTCAAAACGCTCGATCCTGTTTTTTGATGAACCGACCAGCGGCCTTGATTACAGGCATATGAAAGAGGTTGCAAATGTATTACGGCAGGTCAGGGATGCCGGAATCACTGTGTATGTCATTACCCATGACCTGGAACTGATTTTAGATTGCTGTACGGACATCATTCATTTTGAGGATGGTTCGATTATTGACCAGTACGGAATGGATGAAGATGGCCTCAGAAAAATAAGAGAATACTTCATAAAGGGGGTATCTGAAAAATGAAGGAAGAAAAGAAAGCGTCGCCAATAAGTGTTTTATTGGGATGGGGCAAACCGTATCACGGAAAATTCATCGGCAGTGTCGTCCTTGCGGTTTTGGGTGTTGCTTGTCAGATGGTGCCTTATTTCTGTGTGGCGCATATCGTCACAATGATGTTGGACGGGGAGCAGGATTTTTCCCGTTATGTGACAGCTTGCATGGTCGCACTTTGCGGCTACCTGGGGAAAGTGCTGTTTTCCAGTCTGTCAACGACTATTTCCCATACAGCGGCCTATTACACGCTGCGGGATATCCGGGAGAGGCTGACAGGGAAACTGGCCCGCGTTCCGATGGGAACGATCCTGGATACTCCGTCCGGTCAGTATAAAACAACGATTGTTGACCGGGTAGAAGGGATGGAATCCACGTTTGCACATCTCATCCCGGAGATGACCGCAAACATCCTGGTTCCGGTGGTAATTGTCGTGTATCTTTTCATTATGGACTGGCGCATGGCGCTGTTGTCCCTTGTTACGCTGGTAGTCGGTCTTGCCGTAATGTCTGTCGGTATGATGAGTTACCCAAAGAAATGGGAGGGTGCGGTCAAAGCCGGAAAAGATATGGCGAATGCCATTGTGGAATATATCGGCGGGATTGAAGTCGTCAAGGCGTTCAGCCAGTCAGCCGGTTCCTACAAGAAATATTCGGACGCCGTGAATTACAATGCGAATTACTATGTGGAATGGATGCGGGAAAACCAGAAAACCATGAGTGCCTACAATGCGATCCTTCCCTCAGTGCTGATCTGTGTGCTGCCCTGTGGGTTTGCCTTCTGGCTGTCCGACAGCCTGGAATTATCTGCGTTCCTCTCCATTGTGATTTTCTCCCTGGGGCTTGTGGGACCGATCATGTCCGTCTTTACCTTTACGGATGACCTGGCTGTACTGGGAACCAATGTGGAGGAAATCAGCCAGCTATTGAACGCGGAAGAACTGAACCATAAAGATACGCCAGTAAATCTGGCAGATACCAGTATCGGACTCGACCATGTTTCCTTTTCCTATGATGGGGAAACTGAGGTGCTGCATGATGTGAGCCTTTCCATTCAGCCGGGAACCATGACCGCCCTTGTAGGACCGTCCGGTTCCGGAAAATCTACCGTGGCGAAGCTGATCGCTGGGTATTGGGATGTTACGTCCGGTAGTATTACCCTGGGCGGCCATGAACTGAAGGAGATACCGCTGTCTGAAATTGTCGCCCAGATTTCCTATGTATCGCAGGATAATTACCTGTTTAACCGCAGCATCCGGGAAAATATCCGCATGGGCAGGCCGGACGCCACAGATGCGGAGGTGGAGCAGGCAGCAAAACAAAGTGGCTGTAACACCTTTATCCGCAAGTTGGATCAAGGGTATGATACCGTTGTCGGCAGCGCCGGTTCCCATCTTTCCGGCGGTGAGCGACAGAGAATCGCCATTGCCCGCGCCATGCTGAAGGACGCCCCTGTGGTCATTTTGGACGAGGCGACAGCATATATCGATCCAGAGAATGAGGCAGTTGTGCAGAAAGCAATCTCTGCCCTGACAGTGGGTAAAACGCTGATCGTGATTGCCCATCGCCTGTCTACCATTATCGGTGCGGACAATATTGTGGTGGTCAAGGATGGAACTATCCATGCCCGGGGAACGCATGATAAGTTACTGGAAACCTGTCCCCTTTACCGGGATATGTGGCAGGCGCATATCGGCGCAAAGGATCATATGTAAGGGGGTGTTGTCAAATGTATGGAACATTGAAAAAAATTTTTGCGTTTGCTGGCAGCAAAGAGGGACTGCTGAAAAAATCCCTGCTGTTTGCGTTCCTCTCCGGCCTGTTTGCGGCTTTACAGTTTGCCGCCCTCTTTATCGTGGTGGAGGCGTTGGTATCCGATAACCGGGACAGCCGGTTTATCTGGATTTCTTTGGGCATCATGGCTGTTTCCCTGGTTGGAAGGATCATCACGACCTATTTCTCCACGATGGAGCAGACGGAAACCGGCTACTGTATGGTGGCGGAAAAGCGTATCCACATCGGAGACCGGCTGCGTTACATCCCGATGGGATATTTTAACAAGAACAGTATCGGGAACATTACCGCTATCGTTACCACCACGTTAGGGGATGTGGAAAATTCGGCGGCGCGTGTGCTGGTATCTGTGTTGGGCGGATTTTTCAATTCGGTGGCGCTTGTCATCGTTTTGGTGGTTTTTGACTGGCGGATCGGTCTGATTGCCGCAGTCGGCGTCCTGCTTTATCTTGCAGCGGCGGAACTGGCGCTCCGCAAATCTGAGCGCTTAAGCGGAGTGCGGCAGCATACACAGGAAAGCCTTGTGGAATCCGTCCTGGAGTATATCCAGGGGATGGGGATCGTGAAAGCCTTCGGTATGGAGAAGGACAGCACACAGTCCATTGACAGCGCAATCAAGGCAAGCTGCCGGGACAATTTGAAACTGACAAAAGCCAGTGTCCCCTATGATGCCCTGAAACAGGTTGTTGTCCGGGTGTTCAGTGTTTTGCTGCTCCTGGCCTCCATTTACTTCTGGCTGAACGGTTCCCTGTCATTGGCCTATGGCGTGATTTTGGTGATCGCTTCCTTTATGGTGTTCAATGATCTGGAAAACGCCGGAAACATGGCCTCCCTGCTGCAAATGCTGGCGGCTTCTATGGATACGGCAAACTCTATTGACGATACGCCGGTCATGGATGAAAAGGGCGCAGATGTGGTTCCGGCATCCTCGGAAATTATATTTGATAATGTGGACTTTTCCTATGCAGACCGAAAAATTCTGGATCATGTCAGCTTTACGATCCCTGCCGGAACGACCACTGCCATTGTCGGCCCGTCCGGTTCTGGCAAGACGACTATGTGCAACCTGATTGCCCGATTTTGGGATGTAGACGCCGGGAGAATTACGGTTGGCGGCAAAGATGTCCGGGATTTTAAACTGGACAGCCTGATGAAGAATATCGGCATGGTATTTCAGAACGTGTATCTGTTTGCCGATTCGATTGAGAACAACATCAAATTCGGCTGCCCGGATGCCACGCACGAACAGGTGGTAGAGGCGGCGAAAAAGGCTTGCTGCCATGAATTTATTTCCGCCCTGACCGACGGGTATGATACGGTGATCGGGGAAGGCGGAGGAACCCTGTCCGGTGGTGAGAAGCAGCGTATTTCCATTGCCCGCGCCATATTGAAAGACGCCCCGATTATCATTCTGGATGAAGCCACAAGCAGCGTTGACCCGGAAAATGAAGAAGAATTGCAGCGGGCGATTGCGGAATTGACGCACGACAAGACTATTATTATGATCGCCCACCGTCTGAAAACCGTCCGGGGTGCGGATCAGATATTGGTATTGGATGATTCCCATATCGTTCAGCGCGGCACTCATGCAGAACTGATCCAGCAGAAGGGTCTGTATGCGGACTTCGTATCCGAAAGGCAGGAAGCTATCGGCTGGAAACTGGCACAGTAAAGGAGGCGGCAATGAAGATTTATGCGTCGGGCGAGGATTATTTGGAAGCAGTCCTTGTATTGCAAAAGGAAAAAGGCATGGTTCGCTCCGTTGACCTTGCCCGACACATGGGATTCAGTAAACCGAGTATCAGCCATGCAGTAGGTGTGTTAAAGAATGGCGGTTTTCTGACCGTGGATGAAGATGGATATCTCCATCTGACCGAAGACGGGCGGGAGGTTGCTGAGAAAATTTATGAACGGCATCAGTTCTTTACGGAGCAGCTTGTAGCTGTCGGGGTTGATCGGGAAACCGCAGAAAGGGATGCCTGTCGGATAGAACATGCAATCAGCGAAGAGACTTTTCAGAAATTGAAAGCTTCGGTTGAAAAACAGAGCAATGATACAGCATAACTTGAATGAATTATTTAGCACAGAAATTTGCATCTAATCAACAGATATTATCTATATATTGTGATTGAAATGTTGACGCAAACAAAATACAGTGCTATGATAATTGCGTAAATAGTTTTATTTGGGAAATATCCTGAATAAGAAATTTCATTCTGGAGAGGTCCGGGATTTGAAAGTAGATTGTGCGAAAAGTACAGGAGAAGTCTGTTCGGACTTCTGTAATATTGATTCGGGCATCAGCCTGAAAAGACAGAAAAGACATCAAAAAGCAAAGAATTGTTTTTTGGTGTCTTTTTTTATGTTCAGGCTGGCAAAAGGAGGGAAGACAAGAACAACCTTTGATCGAATATATTTATATAATGGATTGGAATGTGGAAAAGTGGAGAACCCAAATACCTTTTACCCGAATTGTATTGTACGGTAAGGAACCTGGAAGAGAGATTTTTCAAAGAAGCGGCCGAAAGAATTACAAGGGATTGTAGGAAATAAAAGATTGGAGGAAACAGAAACGTATGGCAAATACCAGATTATTTGACAGCTGGCAGATTGGGATGGATCTGCCGGCACCTTTTGACAGGGCGATAGATGGAGGCGTGCGGTATTCAACGAAGGAAGAGGACTGTTCCTGCTACAACAAGGCGATAAGGGGGAAAAAGCAACACTCTTTCCCGTCGTGCTCCGTGCGGTGCTGAACCTAATGCGGGGAGGACTGGTCGATGGAAACATCGCTGCGGGAGCGCAGCTTGCCGCAGACCGGCAGGCTGCGTTCTACTGTATGGAGTACACGAAAGCATATCAGGGAAAAGCAGCTTTTGCGAAACAAAAGAAGCAGCAGAGGCGAGCAAGACAGAAAAAAGAAACAAGAGATAATCTGGCTAAAGAAGAAATCTTGCAAGATGACAGATTTTTCTTTATTGCCGGTTATACCTCCGGAGGTGCACCGTATGGTGTCACCTGGGAGGAAATGGGTCTGAAACCTTGGGAAGAAAATGAGTGAGTTGCAGTGCAATCTTATTGACCTCTTGTGACAGAAACGGATTCCCGTTTTGCCGGAAGTAAGTCTGAATTGATTTCCGGAGCATCGAGCAGCACAGAGAAATTTTGCTGAATGATTTCCAAGGTTTTCTGCTTTTTCTGCAATTCCTGTTTTTCCCGGACAGTAGCAGCCTGTTCAGATTCAAGATTTTCAATCAGCTTTTGGACTTTATTAGGGCTTGGGATTTTGGTAACGCCGAGATCCTGAAGCTCTTTTTTTAGTGAATCGTGGAGCTGGTATTCTGCCTGATGTTTGGTGCGGTATGCTTTTGGATTTTTAGCAGATTTACAATCTTCAATTACTTTACGGCAAAGCCGATAAGAATCACAGTGTTTCTGAATGACTTTCTGCGTGCTCAGTTCACTGTTGATTTGTGCTATTCTTTGGTCGGCAACTTTCACAGAAGCTTCAATGTCAGATACATGCTGCCTGAAATCGTCATAATTCAGCAAGTTATTTTCGGAAAGATAGTTGAAGGTGCGGGCCGCCTCTTTCAAATTATTGAGCTTTGCCCATCGTTCAAATCCTTCTCGATTGCCGGTTGTAACATACGTGGAGATATTGATATACAGGCGGGCTTCTCTGGACAGATGCTTTGGAGCTTTTACTTTGCTACGATTTTTTGCCAGGCGGATGCGAACATTTTCTTCGGAATAATAGCTTCCGAGAGATTTCATATAAGTGAAGTTTTTCTGCTCTGGTGCACGGAAGGACAGGTGCTTTCCTTGGCGGATTTCATATCCGGCTAACTGCATCTTTTGCAGAAATTCCTCATAGTTGATGGAAACCCAGATTGCCTTATCAACCGCAACACGTAGCTTGGCTTTCCAACTGGTGCCACGATGATATTCCATGTTCTCTTTATAGTTTTTACCTTTTTCTCCGGTTGGCATACTGGTGGCAAGTCCATTTTCATGACAGATACGATTGCTGATTCTACAAAGTTTGTGGTAGCTCCGTTTATTGGAAACATACTTGTGATGATCAACAAAGCTTGCAGCGTTGAAGAGGATGTGATTGTGAATATGATTTTTGTCAACATGAGTACTGATCACGTATTCATATTTTCCTTTCAGTACTTCGTCTGCAAATTGTTGCCCTAAGCGATGAGCGGTTTCGGCATCAACTTCTCCAGGCTTGAAGGACTGGATCAGATGAAATGCCAGGTTATCACCTTTGTCCATTCCATTCTTTTTTGCCATTTCTCTTGTCATAGAAAATTCAAGATCTGCAGTTTCCGGGGAACAGCCAAAACTGGAAACTAACAGTTTTTCATCTGTTTTATCTGGATTCGTGATGTAGTCCAGAGCTTTCTTGTCTGTTACTTTAACGGGGAAGATCTTAAGATACGCCATAATTCTTTCACCATCTCTTTCAATTCTTGCATTTCTTCCGGATATAGATCTCCGGTGATATTTACCTTTTTTGCAATCTGGTTTATATTTACACCAATCTTGTGCATTTCCTCATACTGTTTCTTCAGTGGAGTGGTATCGGTGTTGACGATATAACCGTCGATTGCCATTTTTCGCAGATAAGCTCCCATGTTTTTGGTTTTTGATTCTATCATCTTCCTGCGGATTAGCTTCCTTTCTTCTTCGGTGACATAAAAATGAATTTCTTTGTTTCTCTTTCTTTCAGCCATTGGTGGGTTCTCCTTTCTGAGAGGGCAGTAGTATCGTTGCTTTCAGCGTTTTTTCAATTTAGGGCAGGGTACCCTAAATTGGGATTTTCCGGAAGTGTATCCTCACTTCCTGTCCTTGCTGTTTTACCCCTCTATTAGTTAAAGTCAGGAGAACCGGAAAAATGCAAAAGAATTTGGCAGGTAGTATGGGATACGAAAATGTGGTATGATTATGGGCAGGATATCAGAAAAATCAGGAGTTGAATAGATTGTGAAGAAAGAAGAAATTTTTGAATATGTGCAGAAACAGTATGGCACAATGCCGGAATATTTATGGAGTAAACTATCGGACAGTGCAGTACTTCGACATAAAAATGGAAAATGGTATGCAGTGATCATGACGGTTGAAAAATCGAAACTGGGATTAGAGGGAAATGATCTGGTTGACATTATGGATGTAAAGTGCAATCCAGAAATGACCAGCATGATTATTCAGACTTATGGATTTTTACCAGGATACCATATGGATAAACAGCACTGGATCACGATTTTACTGGATGGTTCAGTCAGTGAAGCGAAGATATTGGACTTTTTGGATATGAGCTATGACCTGATTGACGGAGCAGACGGAAAGGAAGAAAAATGAGAACAGCGATAGTATACGCATCTGTGCATCATGGAAATACAGAAAAATTAGTAAAGAGGATCGCAGAAGAATGTCAGGTGGATTTGATTGATGCTGTGAAACAGCCAGATGCAGACCTGAGCAGTTATGATATGATTGGGTTTGCATCAGGAATCTATTTTTCAAAGTTTCATCAGTCGATATTGGAATTTGCAGAGAAGAATCTACCGGACGACAAAAAGATATTTCTGATCTGTACTTATGGCGGGAGTGCGAATTATAAAACCATAGAGCAGATTTTGGATAAAAGACATGCCAGTGTGGTTGGAAAATTTGGTTGTAAAGGGTATGACACATTCGGACCATTTAAACTGGTTGGAGGTATTGCTAAAGACCATCCGAATGAAGAAGATATGAAAAACGCAGCGGATTTCGTAAAAGGATTACACTGATTTTTGAGCAAAAGGAAAACCGGGGATTTTACTCCTCGGTTTTCTGGCAGCTGTGTTTCAGTCTTCAACCTGAAAAATATCTTCTACAGGCACTTTCAGGTAATGTGCCAGCCGGATTGCAATCTCAAGAGAGGGATTACGTTCTCCACGTTCGATGCGGCCTATAGTCTGGCTGCAGGAACCTATGGCTTCAGCCAAATCTGCTTGAATGAGATTCCGTTCTTCACGAATATCTTTTAGTGTATTATTGATTGCCATTCAATCACTTCCTTTGCTTATTGTTATCAGCAGGATCATGAACCTGCTGTTGAAGTCTAATGAAATCCCGGAATTTCTGCACCTTTGCATTTCCCGATTACTTTTCCAAAAATCTTAAAAGAGTCAGATTCCAAAACCTGGATAGGACGATATTTTTGATTTAAAGAAATCAGATAAACACCATCTGGCTCATCGTGTAATTCCTTGATGTAAGTATTGCCGTTGAGATAGAAGATTCCAATTTCACCATTAGCAAGAGAATCTTTTTTCTGAATCCATGCAACATCGTCTGTATGATAAAGTGGCTCCATACTGTCACCGGAAATCCGTACACCAAAGTCAGTCTGCTCAGGAGCAAGGTGTCCTACATCATAGGTTTCTTTTACAGAATCCTCCAGGTAATTTCCAGTACCAGCAGAAACTGGTTCCCAGGTAATTTCTACAGGATGATGGAATGGGATAATTTTTGCAGACAGTGGAGAAAACTTTTTAGAAGCTTTCAAAATATCAGCAAATTCAATCAATTTATTTCTGCCTTCTTCATTCAATCCACTCATAATGTTATATGGGTTTTCTCCAAAGAAGGATTCATATATATCTTCGATATCAAGTAACTGGCAAAGTGTCAGGAAAACATGTAAAGCTGGTTCTCGTGCATTGGTCTCCCATTTGGAGATTGCTTTTGTAGTGACCTGAATACCTTCCTGAGAAAGCAGGTCTACCAGATCTGATTGAGAGTATCCTTTCTTTTTTCTATTTTCTGCTAATATTTCCCCGAAATCACGCATTTGTTCGCCTCATTTCTATTTGAATTTTCTATATGCATTATACCGTATGTTAGAAATAAAATCAACAATAATCTCCAAAATGGAGAAAATACAACCAAGATGTTACTTGACTATCTCCGGAATGTCGATATATACTAAACATACAAAAATTGATAAGACATCATGTTGAAGGAAACAGCTGGGAGGTGAAAAGTTTGAGTGAGCGTGTGATCCTGCATAGTGATATGAACTGTTTTTATGCCAGTGTAGAAATGCTGCATCATCCGGAATTTGCCGGAATGCCGCTGGCAGTCGGTGGCGATCCGGAAGCCAGACATGGGATTGTGCTGACAGCAAATTATATTGCAAAGCAAAAAGGTGTAAAGACCGGAATGGCATTATGGCAGGCAAAACAGATTTGTCCGGAAATCATATTTGTACCACCACGGATGGATTTGTATTTGAGATTTTCAAAGATGGCAAGAGAAATCTATTCGGAGTATACGGACAAGATTGAGCCATATGGAATTGATGAAGCCTGGCTGGATGTATCGGACAGCAGAAATCTGAAAGGAAGCGGAATGACGATTGCAAGAGAAATCAGCCATCGGATTAAATACGAACTGGGTGTAACGGTAAGTATTGGAATTTCCTGGAATAAGATTTATGCGAAACTTGGTTCAGATTATAAAAAGCCGGATGCAATCACAGAGTTTAATCGAGAAAATTATAAAGACAGGATATGGCAGCTTCCAGCGTCAGATTTGCTTTATGTCGGAAGACAGACAAATAAGAAATTGCAAAAACTTGGAATCCGGACAATCGGGCAACTTGCGGAATCAGACGAAAAGTTGTTAGAGAGTCATTTTGGAAAAATAGGAAATGTATTATGGGCTTTCGCAAATGGCTGGGATGAAGATCCGGTTTGCAAGGAAGGATATGAAGCACCAGTAAAGTCGATAGGTAATAGCACTACAACACCGAGAGATCTGGAAAATGATCTGGATGTCTGGATCATTCAAATAGCATTGGCAGAAAGTGTAGCTGCACGATTGCGGAAACATGGATTTAAATGCAAAACAGTAGAAATTACAGTTCGAGATAATCGATTGTATAGTTTTTCCAGACAGATACATTTACGACAGCCAACGAATATTACAAACGAGATTGTAACTGCAGCATTTCAGCTATTTAAAGATAATTACAAATGGGAACATCCCATTAGAAGCCTGGGAATCCGAGCTGCGGATCTTGTGTTAGATGATATTCCCGTGCAGTTGGATTTATTTGGAAATCAGGAGAAAAAGGAAAAGTTAGAGAAGCTGGATCGTACTGTAGATGAGATCAGACGACGGTTTGGTTATTTCAGTATACAGCGAGCGGCAATGTATCAGGATAAAGTCTTATCCCACTTAGACGCTGGTACGCACACGATCCATCCACATAGTTATTTCCATGGGTAATTGGAGGGATAGATTTGAAAAAAGCATTAACCAGAAAACAGGAAGAAAGTTATCAGTGTATTTTACGATATACCAATGAACATGGATATCCACCGACAATACGGGAATTTGGAAAATTGATCGGGGTGAAATCAACATCATCAGCATTTTCCAGAATCAAGCAGTTGGAGTTAAATGGATATATCCGCAGAATCCCGGCATCGCCAAGAGCAATTGAGATTTTATAGTGAGGTGTCGGCATGAACAAAGTATATGTAGATGTAGTAGCAGAGTTTCGGAAAAACGGACAGCTGGTTCCCATATTTTTTACATGGGAGGATGGAAGAAAGTATAGCATTGACAGAATTTTGAAAATCGAGCGATGCGCCAGCAGAAAGGCAGGCGGTGTAGGAATGATGTACACCTGTATGATACAAGGGCAGGAAAGCCACTTGTTTTACGAAGTGGATAAATGGTTTATGGAGAGAAAAACAGCATAAGGAGAGCTTGGTATAGACGATATTATTTGGATTATTAACCGGCAGGGATAGTCACTTTCCCTTTTTATTCCTGCAGGTTTTACATAAGAAGATGGATTCCGGTCAGCAAAGGCAGCTCCCACAATGCCTTTTGGATATCCGCTTCTGCAAGTTGTAGTAAGTAATTGCTTCCCATCAAAATCATGGGGAAAGCGAACTGGTCTGAAAGACCGCCAGTTAGTGTGATGATGATAAGGAGATTTTGAAACTGATGACAGACAGAGATTATGCAATTAAATCAATGAAAGAGATTACCTTCCAGATGGCAAGCCATGCACAGGATTATTTGGAAGTAACGATTGAAAGACATTATACTGATATTAAAGAATTGATGACAAGCTATCAGAAATTGATTTTGGAAAATCAGATTGTGTTAGAAGAACTGGATATGGAGTGCCAGGAGAAAATCAATGAAGATATGGCATATGCGTTGAGTTATCTGAGCATTTATAACAATCAGCTGAATGTGCCAAAGATGCACCGGGAAATGAATAACCTGATGATCATTTATGGCTTGTCAGATATGATCTATCGTGGAATGACACTGGTTAAGTTCTATGCACCGAATGGTGTGATGCTCAGTGAGATCCTTCATTCCTGTTTTTGCAGTCATTATAATAAGACAGATGTGGAAGTACAACAGGAGTTAGGAATAGGCAGGACTTCATTTTATAAAATGAAGAAGCAGGCACTTGGGTATTTAGGATTTTATTTTTATGAGATCGTGGTACCGCAGGCAAAGGATAAAAGATTTAAACCGTCACTGGGCGTAGAGGAAGAGTAGGTGAATAATATGAGATACGAAGATTCGATGAAAGGTGTAGCTGATCAGATAATCAAAGAACAGCAACGAGCCAGTAAAATTAAAAACAATCCAGAAGAGTTCCATTGGCATGACGAATATGCAACGTTGAATTTCTTTCGGTTTATCTGCAAAAATATCGGTAACTTGGGAAATGGAGAAATTGAAAAAATGGTCACACGCTTAAAGAGCATAGATCAGAAAGCAGTGGAAAACCATGTGAATGGTGCTGTTTGGGCATTTGATTATGATAAGATGTTCTGTGTATTGATGGAAAATGAAATTTGCCGAAAGGTGTGTGAAAAGAATAAATATAATAGTTGGACGAAGCTGATTGGACAGTATTGTATTTCAATGGCTTAAAGATAAAGAAAGTTGCTGGAGAGAAAAAATATTCTCCAGCAACTTTGTCTTTGATGAATAAAGGTCAAATTTTCATTTAACTATTCTCACTATTATTTGATTCAGTGATTTTTTTCTTCTTTGGAGAAACCAGTTTGTGACCGGAATAAATGGACATGCCAATACAAAGCAATGAAGAATAGGCAAAGTATTTATGTGCAGTCATAGATTTTTTGATTCCAGAATAAATGCATCCCAACATACAGAAAAGTGCGCCTAAGGACCAGTATTTATGTGATTTCATGATTTGATACCTCCTTTGATTTAACTGATTCAATCATAACGCTTTTTTACGAAAATGCAAAGAAAATCTTGAAATATAGTTCTATAGAATTAGAACTTGGTTTTGCGATTCTGTATATTGAAGACATCCACAAGTATACTAAATCCAGAACGATTATTCGTTCCGGAGGAGGTGTTACGATGGATTTGAAAGCAGTAGGACAGCGAATCAAATCGGCACGAGAAGCAAAAAATCTCACACAAGAGGAACTGGCTGCATTAGTAAATTTAAGCCCGACGCATGTGAGTGTAATAGAGAGAGGCTTGAAAGTTACAAAATTGGATACCTTTGTTGCAATTGCAAATGCGTTAGATGTTTCTGCAGATACTCTTTTAATTGATGTTGTGGCACATTCAGTTACAGGTGTTACAAATGAACTGACAGAAAAAATTGAAAAACTTCCAATCAAAGAACAGAAAAAAATCATCAAAGTAATTCACACATTATTGGAAGAGTGATATGACAAACTGGGAAGAGCAAGTAGCTCTTCTTTTTTTGACCATTTATTCAGATTTAAGTTGTAAAGTGTCTTTTCATGATAATAGAAATATGCTAAATTGGTTCTATAGAACAAGTTGTAAATCCAGTTATATATCGGAGGAAAATGAATGAGAGAAAAAACTATTTATGAGAAGATTGCAGAAAAGTACAACACAACACCAGAAGAAGTACGCAGAGAAATGCAGATAGCCATAGATGCAGGATTTGATAATCCTGATCCGGCTGTGCAGGAAGAATGGAAGAAAATGACACTTAAAGGAGAAAGACCTACACCGGAAGAAGTAATCAATTACGCAGTAAAAAAACTAAAAGGAAAATAAAAATATGAAGAAAAAGATAATTGCATTGATTTCAGGAGCAGTGATCTTGATAATTGCTGCAGGAAGTATTTATGGGAAATCTGAATCTGGTCATAAGGAAGGCGAACCGGATGTAGTTGGAACATTTTCCGTAAATCGGGATGAAAATTTAACCGTGGTTGCTAACCGGAAAAATATTGAGGATAGAGAAGCGTTTGTAAGAGAGCTTTTGCAGATGTACAAGGATGATTCTTTTTATTCGACAAAATTCTCCACAGACAGGGGATATGCGACGAGTCTTGATATGAACATCTATTTATGGAAAGAGGATATTGAAGATGGGGAATCGGTAATGACAGCCGAATACAGACCTGTAGAATATGGAAAGGACTATGATGTAGTCAATAATCCTGATAAATTTCAACTATATATAGATGGAAAAGAAGTAGAAGAATAACACGGTGAACTTTTTATACTGAAATATGTACGATTCCAATAATGATATGAACTTATGGGAACATATTGCGGATACTTTGTGAACTTTATCCTGATACAATGATTATGCTGATGAAAGAAGGCATAGATAACTGAATACAAGAAAGAGACGAAAGCCTCAGTAGTTAAGAAAAAACTACTGGGGCTTTTTTTCGTGCCTGAATTTCTCAGCCAATAACTGCGGGCGTATCCCGGCAGGATAAAGGCGGAGCAGGCATGATTCTAAACAGAGGTCCGCCTTCTGGATTTGAAACGAGCAACAAGATTTCAAATTTAGGAGGAACGGATATGTACATTGAACACCCATATTTTTATGAAGGAAAGTACTACGCAAATATTGATGGAGAAATGATCGAGATTACAAAAGAAGTTGCGTATGCGATGAACAATTTTTACAGAAGTAGCAAGGCAAAAAAAGTTGAGATTAAGAACGAATTAGGAGAGGTCGTGGATAAGATGCTGCGGGAGGTACCTTACAGTGGACAGTCTATTGATGGAGAAGGATTCATGATTGAGGATTTCCCGGATTTGAACTGTGATGTGGAGCACAGTGTACTGACAAAAATGGAACAGCAGGATATTCACAAAGTGATCGATAAGCTGAATGCGGAGGAACGCATGATTATTTATGGCATTTTCTTTGAAAATAAGACTCAGACGCAGATGGCAGAGATTATGGGGATTTCCAGACAAGTATTAGCGTACAAGCTGAAAACGATCCTTAATAAAATGCGTGAAATGTATATGAAAGAATTTTTTTAAAAAATTTTGAAAATTTTTTGCATCTGCCGAAGTCATTTGACTTTAGTAATTAGAGGAGCTTTAAGGACTCCCTAAATTGCACCATGATAACTGAATATCCAATAATAACTGACGTGACATTTCATACAGTGAGCACGAGGAAGATGCCGCTATAGGATTATAAGACGTAAAAACATTTTTAGAGCTAATAATGCTGCGAAAAAGCACTGACCAAAGCCAGTTGGCAGGCTGGTGATGCGAGGACATGTGTGAGATGCGATACACTTGCAGACCCTGAGAAGTCTGTAACTGGTAAACCTATGAACTGCCAGAGCCTGGAAATGAGAGTTTTTGGGTTGTGGTCCGGAGTGTAGCATCCGGACAGGTTATTATTCCCTTCCTGCAGATGCAGGAGTAACGATTCGGGGTATCGAGGATAAATAGAATCGAGCGAGCACTGTTTAATAATCAAATTGGCTATAGAGGTTATGCGGCAGAGCTTTCCAGCTTGGAAAGGAACTCTGCCGTATCCCTGTGGAGCCAATATAGCGCTATGAATGCTTTACAAATAAAAAAAGATTGGAGAGATGACAAGTGACGATTCGAAGAGGAGATATCTTATGGGCAGATCTCGGTATGTTTCCTACAACATCTGTTCAGGGTGGTGTAAGACCGGTGATCGTAGTGAGCAATAATAAAGCCAATACATACAGTTCAGTCATAACGGTAGTTCCGCTGACATCAAGAATATATAAGAAACGGTATTTGCCAACACATGTATTTATCAGTAAATATGATATGACGGGAATCCGAAAAGGAAGTTTGGCACTGGCTGAACAGGTTATGAGCATTTCCACAAAATGTATTATTGAGAAATGCGGAAGAGTAAATAAGTGGATCCTGGATCGGGTACTGAAAGCAGTACGGATTCAGATGGGAATGGAAGGAGAAGTGCATGACGGCAGAAGAATATAGAAACTATCTGGAAACGGATTTTGATGATGTGGATCTGAAGGAATTGAAGGATATCCGAAAAATAAGGATTGACCGGAATCAGACGAAGGAAAAAAGAATAGCTCAATATCTCAGACAGGTGGGAAATCCCTATCTTGTCTGTATAGGAAATGTAAAAGTGAAAATAAGGTTTGCAAACAATGGAGTATCTTTTGAAGATGCATTTGAGGAACTTTTGCTTTCTGTATAAAAAGTGATGGTAAAATCTGAAGAGTTATGTTAATATGGAGACGAGGAATTCAGGACTCCTCATTCATATCAGGACAAAATCGACTCACCCTCTGGGTTTTACCAATGTTGATGGAAAGGTAAAACTAAGGAGGATGAAGATGAATCAAATTAACAATTCAAAGAAAATCTATCATGCAGCCATTTATGTTCGTTTATCGAAAGAAGATGGCGATGTTGCTACTGCTGGAAAGCGTGAAAGCAACAGTATCTCAAATCAGAAAGATCTGATAAAAAATTTCCTAAAAGATAAAAAGGATATAGTTGTTGTATCAGAACGGGTGGATGACGGTTACAGCGGTTCTAATTTTGAACGTCCTGCATTTCAGATGATGCTGGAAGATATCAAAAAAGGAATTGTGGATTGTGTCGTTGTAAAAGACCTTTCCCGTTTTGGACGTGAGTATATTGATGCCGGAAAATATATCGAAAGATTATTTCCGGCACTTGGCGTGCGGTTTATTGCGGTCAATGATCATTATGACAGCCTGGAAGGGAAAAGTCAGGCAGACGAAATCGTGATTCCTTTCAAGAATCTCATTAACGATGCATATTGCCGTGACATTTCTATCAAAATAAGAAGCCACCTGGAAGTAAAGAGAAAAAATGGGGAATATATTGGAGCGTTTACACCGTATGGCTACCAGAAAGATTCAGATAATAAAAACAAACTGGTGCTAGATGCATATGCGGCAGGTATCGTCAAAGAAATTTACCGCATGAAATTATCAGGTATGAGCCAGACAGCAATTGCCAATGCATTGAACAAACAGGGTGTTCTTTCACCAATGGAATATAAGCACAGTCTTGGAATAAGGATTCAGGATAATTTTAAAACACACGAACAGGCAGAGTGGAGCGCCATGTCGGTAAAAAGAATCCTTGAAAATGAAGTATACACTGGAACTCTGGTGCAGGGAAAAAGAACAACACCAAACCATAAAGTAAAAAAATTGATGAAAAAGCCGGAGACAGATTGGGTTAGAATTGAAAAAAATCATGAGGCTATCGTATCAGAACGAGAATTTGCACTGGTGCAGAGATTATTAGGGATAGATACAAGGACTTCTCCGAACGAGGAAAAGGTATATCCATTATCTGGACTTGCGGTTTGTGGAGACTGTGGGGCAATGATGATCAAACGGGATGTTCCGGCAGGAGGAAAGGTATACGCTTACTATATCTGTTCCAGACATGCGGCTACGAAAGCGTGTGCAGCACACAGAATACCAATGGGTAAACTAGAAGAAACAGTATTGGAACTGGTAAAAATCCATATTGAGAATATCCTTGATATGAAAAAAATCATGGATTTTATCCATGAAGTACCATTTCAAGAATTGGATATAAAAGAACTGGAAATTAGAAAAGAAGCAAAAGAAAAAGAAGCCGTGCGATGCCGGGAGTTAAGAGATTATCTATATGAGGATTTCCGTGAAGGAATCATTTCAAAAGAAGATTATAAAGAGCTTCATGACGGGTACACAGAAAAACGGAAAAAAGCCGAGGAAGCAGTCCGAAGCATTGATCAACAGATCAGTGAAGTCCTGGAATCAAAAAGTGATAAATATCATTGGCTTGATTATTTTGCCGAGCATCAGAATATACAGGAACTTACAAGAACTGTTGCTGTTGAACTGATTGACCAGATATTAGTATATGACAAAAAACATATTGAAGTCAGATTTAATTTTGATGATTGTTATCAATCTCTGTTACGGCAGATACAGTCGGTGGGATGCGATGTCAGCACAGGTATGGACGGAAGAATAGAAATTCAAAAGAGGGAGGTCGTATAAATGGCTCGAAAATCAAGAAAAGTAGATTATGTAAATGTTGGAAATAAAGAAAATTTGGTTACAGAAGCTGAAAACCAGTGTGAAAAAGTTTCACATGCAGCCCTTTATGCAAGGCTTTCCTATGAGAGTGAAAAGAACAGAGAAAGAAATACGATAGAAACGCAGATGGTTCTGCTTCATAATTTCGTAAAAGAACAGAAAGATATCGTGGTTGCAAAGGAATATTATGATATATCTAAAACCGGAACTAATTTTGAGAGAGATGGTTTTAATGAGATGATGCAGGACATCAAAGAGGGAAATATTGACTGTGTTATTGTTAAAGATCTTTCTAGACTTGGAAGAAATTATGTAGAGGCAGGAAGCTATATTGAAAGAGTGTTCCCATTCTTTAATGTGCGTTTTATTTCGGTGAATGATCATTATGATTCGTTCAGAGATGACATAAGCCTGCTGATCAGCATGTCAAACGTGTATAATGAGTTTTATTCCAGAGATTTGGCAAAGAAAATAAGAAGTTCATACCGGACGAGCTGGGCAAATGGCGAATTTCCTTCCGGTCAGATGGCTTATGGTTATGAAAAAGACAAGGATAATCCTCATCAGCTGATTCCAGATCCGGTAGCAGCACCAGTGGTGAAAAAGATATTTCAGTATTTTATTGATGGAATGACTTATGCAGAGATTGCCCGGAAATTAAATGCGGATGGGTATCTCTGCCCGAAAGCCTACAAGCTGGATAAAGCAGGAAAAGCAAATGAAAAGTCAGCGACATGGACATGGAGTGGAGGAACAGTCCACAAAATCCTTGAGAATCAATATTATGCCGGTGATAGTGTGCATAATCAGTTTACCAATGATTCCTGGGCAGCACAGAGACAGAAAATGAATCAGAAAGAAGAATGGATCATCATCAAAAATACCCATGAGGCACTTGTGAGCAGAAAGGATTTTGATGAGGTACAGGAAAAGATTGGTCATATCGTAAAACGGGTTAATGAAGCTCGTAAATCAAATGGCAATAATGTAAGAGACTTCAACTTTTTCAAGCAGAAAATTGTATGTGCAGACTGTGGAAAAACCATGTATTTATATGGGAAAACAAAAGGCAATCATCGTAGGTTTTACTGTGGAAATAATAAGCTCTACGGGAAGTGTACGCCACATTCTATCACTGATTTGGAAGTGAATGATTATGTACTGCGTGTGATACGTGCACATATCAATGTATATGTTGAAAATGTAGATTTGATTCGGCGGTTGAATCAAAGACAGGAAAGCATTAAAAAATATGATGTGTTTAACAGGGAAATCAAGAAATGCCGGAAAGAACTGGAAAAAGTGGCAGTACACCGGGAAAGATTGTTTGAGGATTATGTGTGCCGTATTATTGATGCAGAGCAGTATGAAACATTTTCAAAGCAGGATGCGGAAACAGAAAAAGAGATCCAGAATAACATGGAAATTTTATTAAAGCATCAGGTTGGATATGAAAAAAATTTTCACACAGAGGAAGAATGGGAAACATTGATCAATAAATACCGCAATACGAGAACGCTGACAAAGGAAATGGTCAATGCTTTTGTAGAAAAAATCGAAATACATGAAAGCGGTTCTATTACGGTACGTTTGGTGTATGATGATATGTTGGAAGAATTAAGAAAATATGCAAAAGAACGGGAGGCTGAGTTATGCCAGTAACAGAATGTATCGCTGTTTATATCAGACTTTCGTCGGAGGATAATGATGTAGATGGCAGTATAAAAGCCGAAAGTAACAGTGTCAGTGCACAGAGAATGCTGATAAACGAATTTATCAAAAAACAGGACGAATTTGCTAACTGTCCAGTAGTTGAATATGTAGACGATGGGTACAGTGGTACAAACTTTAACCGTCCTGGCTTTCAGAGGATGATGGAAGATGCAAAAGCAGGACGTATAAAAAGTATTGTTATAAAGGACTTTTCAAGATTTGGAAGAGATTATCTGGAAGTGGGGAATTATCTGGAAAAAATCCTGCCAGTCCTTGGTATTCGAATTATCTCAATTAACGATGGCTTTGACAGTATCAATTCCTCTGGTTTTACTGGAGGAATGAGTGTAGCGTTAAAAAATATGCTGAATGCAATGTACAGCAAAGATTTGTCCAGAAAAGTTCGTTCTGCTATGAAAACACATGCTAAAAACGGTGAATATATGCCGGCTTTTCCCAAATATGGATATATTAAAGATCCAGAAGATAAGCATCATCTGGTTATAGACCCAGAAGCGGCTGAAATAGTGAAACTGATATTCACAATGGCGGCAGATGGGAAAACAAAAGGACAGATAGCAAAATATCTGAACGAAACCCATGTGCTTACATGCCGGGAGTATATGTGCAGAAAAGGTATAAAAATGCACAGAGAAAACGAAAAAGAAAAGAAACTCTGGTCAGTCACGACAATCTCAGATATGCTCAAAAATGAAGTGTATCTTGGAAAAATTATTTGGAATAAAAAGAGAGTGGCAAGAACAGGAAGCAATAAATTGGTTTCCAATGATAAAGAGGAGTGGATTGTTGTAGAAAATGCACATGAACCAATTATATCCGATGAATTATTCCGGAAAGCAAATGAGAAAGCGTTTACTAACCAGAAAAAAGTTCTTGCAAAAAGAGGAGTAGCCTGCCCTATTTTCTTTTGCCCGACCTGTGGAAGAAGACTTGGTTTTACCAGCAGAGAGACTGGGTATCGCTGTATGCAGGCACATATCAGCGGTCTTAGTGGGTGTGCGGAAAGTAAAATGGACAGGAAAGAAGCAGAAGAAACAGTACTGGATGCAGCCAGAAATATGGCACAATTCATTTCGGAAAATCTTGAGAAAAAGAAAAGAGAATGGCATAAAACAATTTTGAAAGAAGAAAATATCGCAACACTGGAAAGTGAAAAAAAGCGACTCTCGTCAAGAAAAATGAAACTGTATTCTGATTATCGTTCAGAAGTGTTGGACAAGGAAGGGTATATGGAAGAACTGGAAAAAACGACTTCCCGTATTTCAGAAATCACTTTGCAGATAGCAGAATTGGAGAATGAGATTGCAGTAGCGAAGAAAAAATGTGATGAAGCAACAGAAAAAGAAATGGAAGTAAATGAGATTGCAGCATTGCAGGATTTTGACAAAATACAGCTGTCAAAGATTATTGAGAAAGTCTTTATTTATGAACCAGGTCGTATGGAGATAAGCTGGAAGATGGATGACATTTTCTACAAAGAAGAAAAAGCATAAACGGAATAAGATTGTTCGCAGGAGCATCACTGGATGAAAACAGTGGTGCTTTTTGCGAATTAAAAGCAAATTTTTTTTAGACTTATATTGACAAAAGCAGAAGCATTAGCCTTGCAATGGTCTGATGTCGATTTGAAGAATGGTAAAGTAAATATTAATAAGACTATACAGTTTAATATTAATGATAAACCGTATGTATTTACTACACCAAAGTCTAAAAATAGCGTAAGAATTATAAGTATACCTAAGAAGTTGATAAATATATTATCTGATTGGAAAAAGTTGCAGCAATCTGATTATTATAATTTATCATTTGTTTTTGGTAGTGTAAGACCGTTGCCCTTAGAAACATTAAGAAGGCATTTTAAAAATGATATTAAAATGGTTAATGAAATACTAATAGCTGATAAGCTAGATCCATTGCCTGATATACGTATACATGATTTAAGGCATTCACACGCTTCATATTTAATTAACAAAAAAATGTATGATTATGACATTGCTAGACGTTTAGGTGATACTGTTGCTACTTTACATGCTACTTATGCTCATTGGTTTGATAATGCAGAAGACGATATAATGCGAGCAATGAATGATGAAATATAAAAGACTTACTGTTTTTCTAGTAAGTCTTTTTTTGTACTGTCTATAAAATCTATAAAGTTGTTTATTATTTTATATTCTTCATTATTTCTATTTTTTATTTTATTGCTTATTTCGATGTAGTTTTCATTCAATGGTTCTTTGTTGTATATCAATTCATCAATACTGCAATTTAGATATTCAGCTATTTTTATCACTGTACTCATAGTTGAGTTTTTTAGTCCTCTTTTTAATGCTGCATCTAAAGTTGTTTGTTTAATTCCCATTTCTTTAGATGCGTTTAATATACTTCTTGCTTTTCTTTTTAATTGTATTTCTACTTCTTTATCATTCATATTTTTATATTTCCTTTCTTATATTTCTTATTATACCTAATATTTCAATTTATATATGAATATTTGTTAATTTGTGGAAATAATCATTGACAATTAGCGAATAAATGCTAATATATAGGTAAAGATACCGAATGTTCGGTAAAGGGGCTGATACTATCAATGGATTTTATAAAATAGAAGATGTTGCAGTTAGGCTTGATGTAAGTAAGGCTACGGCTTGTAGGGTCATTAAAAAGATAAAGGAACGTTATGGTTTATCTGATGATGATTTACCTATAAAGGCTTGTATACCGATTGTATTATTTAACGATTATTACGATTTTAGCGACAAGCTCAAAAAGAGCAGAAAGGAAGACACAAAATGAAACATACAATTGTTGGATTACAGGAAGTAAAATTTACAAATGAAAAAACTGGAGAATTAATTGAGGGCGTGAAACTACACCTTGTGGCTCAGAAAGATAAAATGTATTTTATCGGTAAGTCTGTGTCTACACAGTTTATCACTAGAGCTAGATTTTTCGACGGTTTGCCAGTAACAAAAGCTGAGGATTTAATCGGTCAAACAATCAGTATC
>BAHV02000017.1:0-103308 GCA_000508965.1 Clostridiales bacterium VE202-08 | reverse complement strand
AAGGAGGGCGATGGGCTTTGAGAGAAATTATAGATTATAGTAAGAATTTTCTATCAGGTGAAACAATAGAGCGTAAAAGGAATAAGGATGATTTGAATTATAGAGGTATTGCGACTGTTCAGCTTTTCGATGAAAAAGGCAATATGGTACAAGAAGTAAAAAGCGAGAATTGTATAAATAAGCGGTGGTTATCATACTTATACAAATCTTTTTTCAGAACTAATTTAATATATAATGCAGGAGCAACACTTTATAGTACACAATATTTTTATGGATCGCCGGCGCAAAACATAGTTCTTACAGATAATGCGGATGAAGAAAACGATATGGAGATTCCAATGAAAGGAAAAATTGTCGGATGGGCAAATGGGTGGAAAGAGTATATTGGGAATGATTCATTTCGTGGTTCTGTGAATAAAGCTGAAACAACTGACGCTTTTTTTAGAAAACATTTTGTGATAGATTTCCCTACAAATGCTGCAAATGGTACATTCCAATCAATATATTGGTATGGAGGTAAAGGGGGAGATATAAAACCAATTTATGGAATGTTTAAGGAAGATTCATATATTGTTGGGGATAAAGATTACACTTTTACTATTATGAATAACTATTTATATGGTATGGATAATAGTACAAAACCAGGGAATTTTTATAAGATTGATTTAACAAATTTTAAAATCATAAGATCGATAGTAAATGATGACAAAGAAGGAACTTATAGAAAAGTTGGCAGGTATCAAGACAAAATTTATTTTTTTACAGAGAAGTATGCCAATGTTTATGATGAAAACTTAAATTTTATTAGCAGAATAAATATCAAGCCGTTAGATTCTAGCAAAAATTTTAAATTGTATACTTCTGTTAGTTTTGATGAAGGATTTATTATTATAGATAGTGGTAGCAACTGTTCATTATATGATGGAGAATTAAATGAAATTAGAGCTATAAATGGATCGGCAGGAATAACTTCATATACATTTTATATAGGTGATGGTATTTTTTGTAATCCTTCTTCATATTCAGATAGTGGACCTATTAGTTATTATAATATTCACAAAGATGAAAAAGTTTTTGATATTTATGGTACGAATTATTATGCATGGATTGATCGATTAGATAATTATTCCAGTAATGATTCAATTAAATATTCCGGCATTTCTATGGGAAGCTTTTGCTATGATTTGGAATCAAAAAAACTATACTATTTACGTTCGTATAATAGTGCATATTATTATACTATGGCTGTAAGAATCCCGTGGTTTTCTCATACACTTTTGCCATCTCCTGTAACGAAAGCCGCCACAAATACCATGAAAATACAATACGATTTCGTTGTGGAAGAAAGGGGGTACTTTGACTAATGGAAGTACATATTACAACACCTTTAAATCAATTTAATTTACAGCAAGGCGACATCATAATGACAAGCTCAAAAACCATGCTGGTTACATCGGTGAGTGTTAATGACTATCGCTATGCTTTTGTTGATCTTCAGGATGCCAGTATAGTAGAAATGGTTAATACGCTAGATTGTCGAGATAAAGTTAATGATGAAATTATACTTAAAGTTATTAGCAATAAAGAAGCACAGCTTATTTTGCCATAGAGAATTGTGATATGTTTACTATGATTGCCCCTTGTATTAGAATGTTAAAAAAGGAGGCAATTATGAATGATTCAAAATTAGCTTTTTTGATAACTTTGTCACTTCTGCTATCAACTTTTTCTATATTTAACTCTTTTTATAGCCAATGCTTAGAAGTGATTTTGTTTGTTGCATCAATGCTACAAGAAGATATATTCAAAGATCATTACGAAAATAAAATACAATATTTTCTTATGATATTAATCTTTATTTTCATGTACTTTGTATTCGGAAGTATGATTATATCTATTTTGAATGGCATTATAGGCTATGGATGGACTAAAGAAATTATAACTGATTACGCATATACATTTTGCACCCAAACCTTAACATTATTTGTATTACTTTATTTAGCTTCGGGTAGCAAAAAAAATAAGAATCAATGAAAAAGGCACTTACAAGAGTGTCTTTTTTCATAGAAAGAAAGAGGTAAAACATGCTTGATAAATTAAAAAAATTAATAGATGTGAAATCTATCGTAACGTTGGTGTTGACCTGCGTTTTTTCATATCTGGCTATTGCTGGCAAGATTGAAACCCAGCAAGTGATGATCATATACACTACGATCATTGCCTTTTATTTCGGTACTCAGTCCAACAAAAATAAGGAGTAGCTATGGATCCAGTTTTAACAGGGGTGCTTACAGCACTGATCTCAGGTTTGTGTGTAGCAATACCTAGTGTATATGCAAGCTCAAAAAATTCAAAGACTCAGCAAGAGCTAACAGAATATAGATTTAACGAATTAAAGGGTGATGTTGCTGAATTGAGCAAAAGAGTTGAAAAGCACAATAATTTGATTGAACGAATGGCAATTGTAGAAGCTTCAACAAAGTCAGCACATAAGAGAATCGATGAAATAACAAGGGGTGAATGAGTTGGAAAAATTAATATTCCCAATGCGGACTATCAATATTACTCAAGGAGTTAATGGTTCCCTGTCTCATCAAGGAACATACGCTATTGATAATGCTGGTAAGGATACTGGCATTGATGATGTATATGCACCTTGCACAATGATTTGTCGCTATAAAGATGTACCTGTAAACGGCAACGCTTGTTTTTTTGAGAGCGTTGATAAAGTACAGTTTGCCGATGGTACGATTGATTACGCTACTTTTATGTTCATACATTGCAATGATGTCAGCCATCTGCATCTAGGGCAGACAATCAAACAAGGCGAAGTATTTTACCATGAGGGTACAGCAGGACAAGCAACAGGCAATCACTGCCACATTGAGGTTGCTAAGGGTAAATACATCAAACCTTACGTGTTAAATGCTTATAAAGTATATATGTTGCCTAACAGCGTACATCCGGCATCAGCGTTTTACATAGACGGCTGCACTGTAAAAGATGGCGATGGGTACAATTGGAAAAAGACCACAGACAAAATTACTAACTGGGTATCCGTTGGTAATGCTAAATGGCAGTATCGCAAAGACGGCAGTCTTATTAAAAATGACATGATATGGGACAGTGAGTATGGAGCTTGGTATGCATTTGATGCACAAGGCTACATGATTCGTTCTTCGCTGTTTCAATATCAAGGTAAATTTGTGTGGCTGGAGGAATCAGGGAAGATGCTGAAAAATGCAGAACTTATATTAAAAGCAGATAATAGTGGGTATTTAATTAAATTAAATAAAGGAATGTAATTATGTAATTTTTATTGTTATAATAGCTTTAAAGGAGATTAAATATTATGATCAATAAAGATACAAAAACAACATCTATATCACATGACAATGATCCTAATAGAAGTGGTAATTCATGGAAAACATCAACACCACCACCTAGAAGAGAGCCTTCGAAACCTCAACCTAAATAATTTATGAAAGATTTGATTGAGATAATTAATAATTTACCATTGTTAATACAATACGTATACCCAGGCTTTTTTATATTATGGATTGTTAAAGTAAAAATTCTATTTAGAAATAAAATTGAATTTAAAAGTGAATTTCTATATATAATATCAATAAGTTATATAATAGTTGAAATTTGCAAAAAAAATAATTATTATGTCATACTTTTAACATTGTTATTAATGATAATCATTTTTGCATTTTCGTCATCTTTGTTAAAGTTCATAAATAAATATTTCAATTATGGTACATTTCCTAATTTGTTGGTTGAATCTGCAAATGATTTTAAAGATTCAGATCATAATACATATGTTAAATTAGAACTTAATGATGGGACTGTTATAAATGGAGGACTGATTGGTGTCGATGATACTGAGCATCCCGAATATATTGTGTTGAATCTTTGTAATGAATTGGATGATCGTACTGTTGATGAGCGTATGATAATAAAATTAAAAGACTGTAAGCTTATTGAATTTAAAAAATGTAAGTAAACTTAAAAAATATTATAAATTATCACACTCTAAGCCCTAGCGAGGGCTTTTTTTGTTTATGTGCAATCTTTTAACGTTAAATTATAAACAGCCTAATTTACAATAATTACCAATTTACTATCATATATGGAGTTTATTTTATTATTTAGTAGGTATGTTAGCTATATTGCTTGATATATTATCTATTTTGCTCAAAGTATGTAACGTTAATTTATATTTATTTTTAGCAATATTTATTTAACGATAATTCATCAATATTTTATCAATTTATTATGTTAAAATTAGGGTAATGAATCAACCAAATTAAATAAATCAGCACCAAAGGAATGGTTATTAAGTGGGAACAACCGAAAAAGGGTGATGCTGAATTATTATGGGGGGGGGAAGAGGACAGGCCATCCTCTTTTTTTATGCCTTAATTTATGCCTTAAATCATAAAATGTCTATCATTTGCTAACAGATGAAATCGTTAATAAGTGCCTATTTAAAGGCTTTATAAGCCTTCGAACGTCTTTATAAGATGCTACTTTTAGAACCCCGTACGAGTCACCATAGTATGTATAAACGCCTATTTATGGGCGTTTTTTTTATGCTTTGTGCCATCAATGTCCTATGTCCACTTTTTGAGGTGCTTTTTAATTTATACCTTAAAATAGCGTAATTATTGTTTCGCAGAAACGGATTGAATCACTGATGATAGTTTTGATCATTATGTTACTTTTGTAGAAGATGAATCTTTGTATTTTATGGGCTTTGTTTATGATCCAAATCATTATTATAATATAAAAATAGCTGAATCGGAGTATTTTTGCATTTAATCATAATTCTTTGATATAATGTCGTTGTCTTATTCAGTTCCTGAAAGGTAAAGGGGGAATGCACATGGATAGCGGATGTATTAGTATCATCATACCGGTTTATAACCGTGAAGATAAAATTGGCCGCTGTCTGGATTCTATCCTTGCTCAGACATTTCATGACTTAAAGATTCTTATTGTTGATGATGGCAGCACAGATCAGACCTTAGCCGTGTGTCAAAGCTATATGGAAAAGGATCAGCGCATTCAATTATTCCAAATCGAACATCAGGGAGTATCGGCGGCCCGGAATAAAGGCATTGAAGAGGCTACCGGACGTTATTTGCTTTTTGTTGATTCCGATGACGTAATTGATGCGGAAATGACAGCTGCTCTTGCGGCGCAGGCCAAGGCTTCCGTTTTAGTAATGTGCGGTTATGTTTTAGAAACCGAGAATAAAGCTTATGTGCATGTCTATGATGAGAAACAGGCGGTAAGTCTATGTGATAAATCGGAATTAGCGGTATTCAGCCGTAAAAGTCTGTTAAATTCACCTTGCAACAAACTTTATGAACGTCAGATCATCATGGATAGAAAGCTGCGTTTCAAAGAGGATCTGCATTGCGGTGAAGATCTGGTGTTTAATATGAATTATTTGCTGGCAGTTGATCAGATACTTGTAATTAATCGGCCTTATTATCATTATTGTTGGGGCGGCAGCAGTCTTTCCAGAACCGTAAACAGCAACAGTTTTCTGTATGTTGAGCAGATGCGCCAGGAAGTCTATGCACTGCTTCCTTTCTATCACTTAAAGGAAAGGGATATTGCTGAAATCTACCGCAGTATTTTAGCTATGAATTTGAATATACTGGATGCTAAAGGCTTTTATTATCGGTTAATGAAGAAGGACTGGATGAAGGATAAGCTGAATGAAGACCTGACGGCATTAAAGCCGCTTTTGGCATATACTTCAGTTTTTGCCCGCTTCCAGAACTGGCTGCTGGAACATCAGCTGTATACCATCGAATGGCTGCTGCGGCATATGTATCGCCTGTTTCGAAATTATCAATGATCTGATTTATTTGAATTACACTATAGGGGGGCCAAAGCCTCCTTTTTTCTGGTTGGAATTACCAGTAACTTGTGTGCTTGATGATTTGATAATGAATCACTCAGTTGATAGAATGAGTATGCCTGAGATTACGACAGCTTTTTTTCAACAGGCTGTTGAAAGAGATTATCGGCTTATACGCTTCAGCTTTGATAAAATGAAACTATAAAGGAGGTTTAACCTTATGCCTATTTATCAACCATCAATATTAGTATCTAATATACTTGATCCGCTGACTCATAATGAGCAGGATCTGTGTCAGCTTTATCAGCGTTTAGGGGAACTGAAACGGTATGCGAGTATTGAAACACGTCTCATGAAGGAATCGTCAGTGCGAGCTGTCTGCGATGAAGTATTTAAATCCGAACAGCTGACGTTTTGGATTACCGGAGAGCTGTCACGGGCTGGACTGAATCTATCCTCAGTCAATGAGTCAAACCGACTTTCAGCTGTTGAAAAAGTAAAGGAAATGATGCAGCTTGCGGCACTTGGCCCATGCACGTGGCTGGGTATTGCCAGCGGCGGCATTGAGACGACACTTAATGAAGGGATTGACGCTTTTGTGAAATCAGTAAGTGAACTGCTTGATGAAATCAATACGAAGGCCTATCCATTTAAACTGATTATCGAGCCTTTGGATCAATTTGCCCATAAGTGCAATGTCCTTGGCACTACTGAGACAGTCTTAAGCTTTATGCATCGCCTGCCGGCATCTGCCATAGAAAATAAACAGGTTTGTTTATGCTGGGACAGTGCCCACATGGCTTTAAATGAAGATGATTTTGAAACATCCTTTGCCGCATTGGCACCCTATATTGTCCGGGTACACTTTGCGAATGCCGTTTTAGATAAACAATCACCGCTTTACGGCGACCATCATTTGAATTTTTGTGAAGAGGGCTTTTTAACGCTTGAGAGTGCCCGTGCCGTCAAAAAACTGATGGATCGCTATCTTACAGGTGAAATCAGCGTTGCTGTGGAAATCCGTGAAAAAGAACGTGACCACGCGTGGCAGCTTGAAGCTGAAAGCTATGCTTTCTTGATGCAGGTGCTGCAATGAAGCGGGTTATGATTCTTGGTGCCGGCAAGTGCGGGCGCGGGTTTATTCCGCGTTTTCTGCATGATGTGAACCTATGTTTTTGTGATAAGGATAAAGCCTTGATTCAATCCCTCAACAAACAAAACAGCTATCAGATTCATTTTTTCAATGACCGGCCGGCGATGACAATTAACTATGAGGAATGCTGTGTTTTTGGCAGTGAAAAGGCGCATGAAGCACTCATTGCTGCCGATATTTTATGTATTTCTATCGACTGTTCCAACTACGCCGACATCGCTGTACAGCTTAATGAGTGGATCAAAGAACGTGAATTTCCTTTAATCATTCTGTTTTTTGAAAATGCCATTAATGCGGCTGAAAAGCTGCTGGTTCATTTAGATCAGGCAGCGGCAAATAATTGTGTGCTTCTGAATGCCGGTGTATTTACCACGACAGAAAATGCGGAAGGCTTGGATATGATTTCGCAGGATCTGGATTATCTGCCGATTCAAAACAGCGGCTTGATTCTGCCTTTGAAGGGGATAACGCGGATCGATGATTTTACTTCATTAATGAGACGTAAGCTGTACACATATAATTGTCTGTCAGCGGTAATTTGTTATCTAGGTTATTTAAGGCATTATCAATGGCTCGCTGAGGCGGCTAATGACGCTCAAATTCATGAAAAGCTGATGATTCTGCTGCCGGAAATGAATCAGCGGCTAGCCGAATATTTTCAGCTGCCTTTAGAGGAACAGCAGCAATTTGCAAAGAATGCGCTGATTAAATTTTCTGATCCTTATTTAAAAGATCCGATTTCACGCAACGCGCGCAATGTCAGCCGCAAGCTGGGAAGTGATGAGCGTTTATACAAACCGCTGCAATTATTGCATGAAGGAGGACGGGATGTGCTGCTGGAAACCATTGCCGCCGCCTGTGTCTACGATTTCTATGAGGAAACACATCAGGGAATCGCAATATTGAATCAATTTAGCTATACTGATGAGGAATGTGTAAAGATCAAAGCTTATTATGAATTATTCATTTTGCAGCAGCCTCCTGCAAATGCATAAATTTTCAAAATCAGAGATCAAGGATACAATGAAATCAGAAAGGAGGGGTCGATGATGGAAGGATGTGTCATATCAATATTAAGAGGTTATACGTATGAACAAGTGAAGGCAGTTTGCGATACCTTATGTCAAAGTTCAAAAGTAAAGAATGTAGAAATAACCTTAAATACTGAAAATGCGTTAGAAATCATAAGCAGAATTACCAAGGAATATGGGCATTGCCTGCATATCGGTGCCGGTACAGTCGTTACCCATGATGAAGTAAAAGCAGCCATTGCAGCGGGTGCAGCGTTTGTTCTCTCCCCGGTTGGCTATACGAAAGCAATGATCGATACATGTCATGCTCATAATGTAATCGCTATTCCCGCCGCCTTTACACCTCATGAAATTTATACCCAGCTTCAGCTTGGCGCTGATCTAGTCAAGGTTTTTCCGGCCAATGAGCTGAGTTGGACTTATGCGAAAAAGGTGATGGAGCCATTGGGTGATCTGCCATTATTAGCGGTTGGCGGTGTTAATGCGGATAATGTACAGGAAGTTTTAAACAGCGGCTATCATTATGTTGGCTCGGCAGGCGGTATTTTTAAGAAACAGGATATTATAAGCTGTGATCATGAAAAACTGCTTGCATCATTGCGCAGGTTTGAAGCAGCGCTTGATGGAGAAACCCATGCTGTCAGCTAAACAAAAGGAATTGCTGAATATTTTGCTGCGTCAGCAGCAGAAAAGCACGGTGGAACACTATGCCCGTCAGCTGAATGTTTCAAAGCGGACGGTTTATTCCTACCTTGATTTGCTTGAACCTGAACTCAATCAGCGCGGTTATACATTGCTGCGCAGCCCCGGTCAGGGTGTCGAGGTGATCAAGGGAAAAGCCGTCAATGAAGAAATGGATGAAGAAACGGATCTGTTCTCCATTGAAAGCCGGCGGATGGAATTGGTTTACCGCATTCTGCTGAATCAGAACAAGGTGTCGCTGGATGCCTTCGGTGATGAATTCTTCATATCTGAGAGCTCAATCCGCAAAGATATCCTTGCCATGAATCAGCTGCTGGAAAATCCAAGCGGGCTTCGGTTTAATATCAGTCACAAGGAAATCACCCTCAGCGGTGAGGCCAATGAACGCAGTGTCTGTGAAGCTTTGATTCAATTAAATGAAGGCTTTCTGATCGGCAATGACTTTCATGAAAAGCTGGCTCATCTAAGCGCGCTTTATGATATGAAAATCATTCAGGCGGTGATCGCCTTAGTGACGGATTATATTCAGGATGTGAAAATTAACCTCGCTGAACATTATATGACCAATATCTCCTCAGTGTTGATCGTATTAGCCAGCTTTGCATCCGCAGGCCGGCATATTCAGGATGAAGACAATCTGCTTGACTATGACCGCATTCGCTTTTTGCCGAATCAAATCCTCGCTAAGCAGTTTCTCTCAACACTGAGCGAGCAGCTGAATGTTGAATTCAGTGAAGGCGATGCTCAATTTCTTGTGGAATATTTGGTTGCAGACCGCATTCAGATTCATAATTTTGAGAAAATCATGGACGCTGACCGAGTAATCTTTGAAAAGATCCTGCAAAAAATGGAAATGCTGATCTATGTTCAATTCTCAGATAATGAGGAATATCGGAATAATCTGCTGCTGCATCTCAACGCGATGACCTTTCGTCTGCGTAAGGGATTAAAGCTGAAAAATGAATTGCTGAAGCAGATTAAAAGAGAATTTGAGATGTTATTTAATCTTACTTGGGTCGTGCTGGAAAGCGAAGCCGATGCCTTGCATATTCACATTAGTGAGGATGAGGTTGGTTTTCTGGTCATTCATTTCCAAAATTTTATCGATCTTCAGCAGCGTACTAAGCGCATCTTGCTGATCTGTCCGCAGGGTATCGCAACCTCAGAGCTTATTTTAAACCGTTTGCGCATGGTACTGCCTGCCTTTAACGCGATTGAAACAGCTTCTACTTCTAAAGCGCTGCGCTGCAATTTAGACAGCATTGATTTTATTGTATCAACCGTTGATGTAGAAGATATTCATAAACCGGTAGTCCGCGTATCACCGGTTATCACAGATGAGGATCTGCGCAATATCATGTCTTTCTATCAGCAGCAGATACTTCAGCCGCCGAAGAATGAACGAAGTGAATTAAAATTATCTACCTTAAAGTGCTATCTGCATCCTGATTTTATTATCGAAGGTGAAGCTGAAAGCAAGGAAGAAATTATCATGAACATGGCTGAATTGCTGAAGCAGGCCGGTTATGTAAAGGAAGGGTATGCCCAGTCCATGCTGAGCCGGGAGACAGTAGGTTCTACGGATAATATTTATCAGATCGCGCTGCCGCATGGCGATATCAAGCTGGTTAATAAAACAATTATCAGTTTCTATTTGCTTAAAACAGCAAAAAAATGGAAAAATCACACCGTCAAGCTCGTTATTTTCTTCAATATCGCGGAAAATGATCTGACGATCAGTAAAAAAATTTTAGATGATTTATACTGCCTTATTAAAAGCCGTGAGCTGGCAGAGGCATTCAGACAGAATATTGATCAACGTACGATTCAGGTACTGTTAGGAATAGGGGAATATTATGATTAAAAAAGAACTTGTATTTGTAGATGAAGAAGTTGACAGTCAGAGTGAAGCTATTGAAAAGCTCGTCCATCAGGCGGTTCAGCTTCAGGTTGTAGAGGATGAGGAGAGCTTTTTAAAAGCCATCTATCATCGTGAAGAAGAGTTTTCTACCGCTGTCGGTTTTGGCGTAGCTATTCCGCATGGTATGAGCGACACAGTCCGCGAAGCTTTTGTTGGCTTTATGAAACCCAAACATACGATATTATGGGGAAATGAACAAAAGGAGGTTGATCTGCTGTTTATGATCGGCGTACCGGAAAGCAGAAAAAATGTGATTCATTTGAAGCTGATTTCTCAAATCAGTAAAAATCTGATGAAGCAGGAATTCAGAGAAAAGCTGTTGGCGTGTAAAAATAATGATGAAGCATTTCAATATTTAGAAAAAATTAACGAAGATATCGCGAAGGAGCTGAATTAAATGTTTGTAGTTGGTATTACGGCTTGTCCGACAGGAATTGCTCATACGTATATGGCTCAGGAGTCATTAGAGGCAGAGTGCAGAAGGCGCGGGTATGAGTATCACATTGAAACACAGGGAAGTATCGGTATTGAAAATGAATTGAGTGAAGAGGATATTGACCGTGCGGATATGATTATTTTAGCTGTCAGCATTCAAATTGAGGAGGAAGAACGTTTCGAGGGGAAGAACGTTTATTATGGCAATGTTGATGAAGCTATTTCATATCCTGAACGGATTTTAGATAAAGCATTAGAGCATTATGGACTAAAATAAAAGGAGAACATTATGGAAGGGTTAAAGAAAGAATTAAAAAATATTCAAAAAGCGTTGTTGACAGGAACATCATACATGATGCCGTTAGTTGTTGCCGGCGGTATCCTGTTCTCATTCTCATTGCTGGGCGGTGATGCGACCTCTACCGGTATCGTCGTTGCCAACTCATTTATGGCTAACTTAAAAATTATCGGTGCGGCTGGTTTATTTATGATGATTCCGGTATTAGCCGCTTATATCGCTTATTCGATTGCCGGCCGTCCAGGTTTGGTGCCGGGCTTTATTTTAGGGTATATCGCAAATAATACGATTGGCGATACAGGGGCTAAGACAGGTTTTCTGGGTGCTTTGATTTTAGGCATATTAGCGGGTTATTTTGTTCGCTGGATGAAGAACTGGAAGGTTCCCAACACGATTAAATCAATTATGCCAATTTTAATTGTACCGGTTGTTTCGACATTTGTTTTAGGTATCTTCTATATTTATTGCATTGCTAACCCAATGGGTGAATTGATTAATATCTTAATGGATTTTCTAACTAATATGAACGGCACTAATCAGCTTTTATTCGCAATCATTATCGGTGCGATCTGTGAAATTGATATGGGTGGACCGATCACTAAGACAGTGACGATGTTTACTATTGCATTGATTGCGGAAGGTGTTATGGGGCCAAACGGTATTTATCGTGTATGCCCTGGTATTCCGCCAATGGCTATTTTCTTATCAACTGTATTGTTTAAAAATAAATGGACGCAGGCTGACCGTAATGCGGCTAAGACTGCAGGTATTATGGGTTTCATGGGCATTACCGAGGGAGCGATTCCGTTTGTAATAGCTGATTTGAAGCATATTCTGCCGTCAACGATTACGGGCTGTATTGTCGCAGCGGTGATCGCCTCGTTGACAGGTGTATCCTCACCGGTTCCGCATGGCAGCTTTATTACCCTGCCGATGGTCGATGGCAAAGTAGGCTTTGTTGTAGCTATCGTGGTTGGTACGATCGTTGCGGCTGTTATGATGGGCTTATTGCGCAAACCAATTGAACAAAAAGAGGAAAAAGCAGTAGTTAATAATTAAGCATGAGTCAGCGAAAGCTGGCTTTTTGCTTCATATAATAAAAGAACACTGCATGCAGTGTTTTAATTTTATAACTGATTAAAGATAAACCTTTTCTACATAGACGCGGTTAGCGGCAGCCAATACCATCGCGCGGACAAGAATCGTTTGCTGCGTGCGTTTTGTTTCAAGCGAAGGCAGCGGTTCGCCGGTAAAGTCAAAGGCTTCTCTTAACGCATTTTCAAATTCAGCACAGAAATAGTCATAGGCTGTCTGAAGATCATACGTTTCTTGCTGGATTTGAAAGAACTGGCCAATCTGCTGAACCGTAAAGACTTGTTTTAAAATGCCTAAAACGATCATGTAGCAAAGATGCTGACGATAATATTTCTTTTTAACTGGTGAAGGCAGAGCGTTATTTTTTATATAATTGCTGATCATGGCACCGGTGATGATCTCATTGCCCTGCAGGCTGATCGGCGTGAGCGCAGAAGTCACAACATTAATGACCTGTTCCAGATAAAGGCCCATATCCGGCAGTTCATGATAGCGCGGACAATGAAAATTACGGGCTTCTTGTATGGCGTCTTCACGATTCATAGGGCTCACCTCTTTCGATGTCTGTTTTGGAAATTGTAGCATGCAACCATGATTCCGTCAATAATCAGGGTTTACAAAATGTCTTAGATGTGTTAATCTAATGTTTGACATTAGATGATGATATGTCAAACATTAAAAGGAGCGTTTTATGAAAAAGAAAATGATTGCAGCAACACTGAGTGCGATGCTGCTTATGGCCGGATGTTCTAACATTACCGGAATATCCTCAGACAAGCTGAATGATAAAGCGGTAAATCTGGATAGCTTTGCTGCCCGTCTTGAAGAAAATTACTATGTTCAGGAAGGGACTTATAAAGAAGTGGATACGCTTGAGCTAGCCAGTAAGGGACAGCTGACTTCCTGCTTCGGCAATAATCAGGGATCAAGCTATCAGGTAGCCTTCCTGCCGCCGGCGCCTGAACAGAATGCTGCCAAGGGGATTGCAGCACTTAACTGGGCGGATGAGGAAGCTGGCAAATTTGATGATCCGGCAATTGAAAATGCCCCGGCTAATCCATATTTTGCGCCGGTAGGCTGGTCTTATAAGCTGCGTGAAGATGAAGCAATCGTCTTAATGCTTGAATTACCGCAGGAATGCAAATATTTTTCAATCGGTGCTTATCTGATGCTTACCGCGAATGATCCAACGATGGATTTGAGCTATGACAAATATGCACTGACGGTAAAGGGCAGTGAAGAATCAGGCAATTATAATGTAATCTTCGGCAGTCTCGGCGATCAGCTGAATAACCGCAATATTGCTTCAACAGCTCTGCTTGATCAAAAAACAGATGTTTTTGGTTCCCAAGCTGTTATTGTTATGGGCGGTGACAGGAATACAAATGAAGAAATGAAATTATTGCTGATTGAAAGCGGCATACCTTCTGAAATCATCAATGTACTGGAAATTCCATCACAAACCCTAAATCTCGGACTTGAAAAGGGAGCTGATACATTTGGTATCTTAGGCCGTGTATCTCAGCCAGCTGATAGTGAAGCTAATAAGCAATATATGGCCAACTTAGCACAGACCTCAACACTTTATCGTATTACACCTAAGGCAAAGGATGCTGCTGAGGAAATCCCGGCATTAAAGGTGGTGTCAAGAGGGACAGGTGAACATGAAGCAGCACAGCTGGGTTATGCTTCAAAAGATCTTGATCAGATTCGCCAGTCTATTCTTGATAAGTATACGGCTCAAGGATACACATATACTGAACTGATGCCGCATATTTCAGTACCTGACGGCATTACTTCAATTTTTAATACTTTAAATGGCAAGGGTGATAATCGTGATACTTCTTATTTAAGTACGGATTATTTTACCTTCAGCAGTGATGAGGATTTCGTTGTGATTTATGGTGTGAATCATACAAAGACAAATAAAGCGATTTATTCAAATGCTGTACTGTATGGTGTTGAGAAGCTGAATGGTGTTACCAGCGTTTATGATGATCAATTTATTGGTTCTGCGGATGCTTATTTGAATAATGGCAACCATGACGCGGATAATTATTATGTTTATAAGCTGGATCGTTATGGCAATGAGCCATACAGTGCCATTGTGCCAAAGAGTACAGGCAATGAGGACGGCAAATATTATGGTTTGGATGACGGTGCGGATATGCTGATAGCTTTCCGTGCTTATATTGAAGAAGCTACGGGTGTAGGTCCGGACTATAATGAAATTGTCTATGACCGAGCGATTGTTTTCCATAAGCCGCAATAATGAAATAATACCAGGTTTTAATGCCTGGTTTTTTCTTGCGTTGCAATTTATATCTGTTATACGTTACAATATTCATAGAAGGAAAGGGGAGAGAAAAATGCGCTGTCCGAATTGCCATCAGCAATTAAAAGTAAATCGAATCATCAAGCAGGCTGACTGCGAAGCATGTCATCGGCAATATCAATTTCGTTATCGAAGGATCAATTTGCATGCTTGGCTGCTGCTGATCCTTTTGATTAGTTCAGTCTTGGCAAAATGCTTGGGCTATTTTCTTGCTGTCTGGCCCGCTTACTACCCCTTGATTTTGATCCTGTTTAATCTGGCTTTATATTTTATCATGCCCAGAGAATGGATTGACAAGTTTATATATCAGTTAATAGAAAAGGAATAATGATATGGGATATAATTTAGACAATAGATTTAATATTGACTGTGCGGCATGCTGCGGGCTTTGCTGTACCGCTCTGTATTTTGCGAAAAGTGAGGGTTTCCCACAGAATAAAGCGGCAGGGGTGCCATGTCAGCACTTATGTGCTGATTTTAAGTGTGAAATCCATGATCAGTTAAGTTCAAGAAAAATGAAAGGCTGTCTGGCTTATGACTGTTTTGGTGCTGGACAATGGGTGACTCAGCATGTGTTTAAGGGGACTGATTGGCGGCGAACTGATAAAGCATTAATGTTTAATGTCTTTATCAAGGCTGTGCAGCTGCATCAAATGCTTTGGTATCTGGCTGCGGCTGATGATTTTTTAAAGGATTTGGAGCTGATGAAAGAAATCGATGAAACCATCTGTGAGATCACGGAAATATTAAATGAATCAGCGATTCAGTTAGCGGCGTGTGATGTTGAGACTTTGCGGCATCGAGTGAATCAGCGGTTAAAGCAAGCGTGTGTATTGATCAGCTGTCAAGCATGCGGGGAGCATATTATAGGTTATGACGCGCCAGGCAGAAATTTCAAGAAGGCTGATCTGAGCGGCCATGATTACAGTATGTGTCTGCTGATGGCTGCGGATCTAAGAGGCTGCAGGTTAACGATGACGAATTTTTTGGGAGCTGATCTGCGAGATACAGACCTCAGAGATACAGATCTTAGTCATAGCTGTTTTCTGACTCAGGGACAGATCAATGCGGCAAGAGGGAATGCGCAGACAAAACTGCCGGCTAATTTAAGCATGCCTGCAGCATGGCTGAAAGCGAAGGCTTAATTTACATGTTAAGCAGCATTAAATGTATATTTAGGGGATTGATCGCTGCAGCATATGCAGCTCAAATTGAACTGCCTGTCTATGCTGGAAAAGCAAATTAAATTCATGAGGAGTATGAATATGAAATTCGGTATTATTTGTGCAGGAGATTCTGAGTTGGAACCCTTCTTGCCATATATTAATAACATGAAAATAAGCGAAAAAGCTTTATTAAAATTTTATCATGGGACTATTTCAAATGTTTCAGTTGTTGCTTTATATAGTGGAGTTTGCAAAGTTAATGCGGCTGTTGCTGCTCAAATTTTAATCGATACTTATCAGGTGGAGGCAGTTATAAATGCAGGAACTGCTGGCGGTATGGATAAAAGCATCAATCTTTTTGATACTGTTATTTCAACACAGACTGCTTATCATGATGTTGATGATGATATTTTAACCGAATTCCATCCATGGATGAAAGACGTATATTTCAACGCTGATGAGGATCTTTTAAAAGCAGCACATCAAATTGCAAAAAATAATTCGACGATACATTTTGGACGTATGGTTACAGGTGAAAGGTTTATAAGGGATAATATGAGAAAAGATATAAATAAAAAATTTTCACCTTTATCAGTAGATATGGAAACGGCAGGTATTGCCCATGTATGCTATGTGAATAAAATTCCTTTTATTGCGATTCGTACTATTACGGATACAGCGGCTCATTCAGGACTTGAACACTTTGATAAAAATTGCAAGCGGGCATCGATTATAGCAAAAGATGTTGTATTAAATTTCTTGGCATACATAGGGACTGAAACAAATTAAAATTATCTGTTTTTGTGTTTGATAAAAAATAAAAATCCTGCATTTTCAGCTGAACTGATTTGCAGGATTTCTTTTATTTTTGTAATTGAGCAATAGATGCATCGATACGGCGGAGGGTTTCTTCCCTGCCGATAATTTCCGCAATTTCAATCGCACCGCCCGGTGTCATTTGTTTGCCTGATACGGCAATACGCACTGGGAACAGCAGCTGACCATTCTTAATTCCTAAAGTTTGAACTAAATTCATTAATGTATCATGAATTGAAGTTTCACTCCATTCACTTAAGCCTGACAGCTCTTTTCTGGCCGCAATCAATGAATTCAATGAAATTTCCTCATTTGTTTTCATTTTCTTGTTGATATACAATTCATTACTGTAAGCAGGATAATTGTCGAAGAAATCGATCATTTCCGGTATTTCATTTAATACTGAAACACGGGTTTGAAGAATTTTCGCAATTTCTTTTTTATCATAGCTTTCAGTCTTAACCGCTTGATTGATATATGGCAGAACTAATTCATAAAATTCTTCCAGTTCCATCTTACGCAGATACATGCCATTCATCCAAGTCAGCTTTTCAATATCAAAGATAGCTCCTGAGGTATTGATGCGTTTCACGTTGAAGGCTTTCTTTAATTCCTCTAAGCTATAAATCTCTTGTTCATTTTCCGGTGCCCAGCCTAACAGCGCAATGTAATTGATTATCGCTTCCGGCAGATAGCCTTTCGCAACAAGATCCTGGAATGAAGCATCACCATTACGTTTTGACAGCTTGTGCTGTTCATCTTTCATCACTGGCGGACAGTGAATGTAGGTTGGGATTTTCCAATCGAAAGCCTGATAAATCAGGTTATATTTCGGTGTGCTTGAAAGATATTCATTCCCGCGGACTACATGAGTTATATCCATCATATGATCATCGATGATGTTGGCAAAGTTATAGGTAGGGAAACCATCTGATTTCAGCAAAATACTTTCATCAAGCGTTGCGTTATCAACCGTAATGGTACCATAAACTTCATCTTCAAATGAAGTTGTACCAGTTGGATCAATGTTTTGACGAATAACATAAGCTTCACCGGCTGCTATTCTTGCGTCAATTTCTTCCCTGCTTAAATGTTTACATGGGTCATCATATTTAAAAGATAAACCGGCGGCCATCACTTCTTGACGCTGAGCTTCAATATCTTCCTCTTTACAGAAGCAGACATGCGCGCCGCCCAGTTCGACTAGCTTCATGGCATATTCCTTATAGATACCTGAGCGCATCCGTTCAGATTGTACATAAGGTCCATACTCTCCGCCGATATCCGGCCCTTCATCATGACTTAATCCGCATTGCTTTAATGTTTCATAAATAATATCTGTGGCACCTTCAACCAAGCGGCCTTGGTCCGTATCTTCAATTCTTAAAATAAAAACGCCGTCATCTTCTTTTTTTGCGACTAAATATTCATAAAGAGCAGTTCGCAAATTACCGATATGCATATAACCGGTAGGACTTGGCGCAAAACGAGTTCTTACTTTTGTCATCCTAACCCCTCTTTCACGGTTCTTATTATACTTTGCTTTTGAATATGTTTCAAACCTTTTTATGACAAAACCATGATTCTTTTCATATTTGTATGACGCATTTGTAAGCTTAGCTGATTTTTTTAGGTTAAATGATATAATATCAGCATAAAGAGGAGATAAAAATGAAATTATTAATTAAACAGCGAGTGTTTTCATGGTCAGATACTTATGATATCTATGATGAGTTTGAGAATCCGAAATATTATGTTGAAGCAGAAATTTTTTCTTGGGGACATCAGCTGCATGTTTATGATCACAGCGGTGATGAAGTAGGCATTATCCATGAAAAGGTGTTTTCTTTCCTGCCGGAATTTTCAATTGAAATTCAAGGTGAAACAGTGGGCACGATTTATAAAAATTTTACCTTCTTTAAAAATAACTATGAGGTGGATTTTAAGGGCTGGAAGGTTGAAGGCAATTATACCGGATGGAATTACGATGTTTATGATGGTGATGAATTGGTTTTGAATATCAGTAAAAAATTGTTTGCTTGGGGCGATACATATGTCCTTGATTTTGCCGATGAAAAGGATGAAATTAATGGTTTGCTCTTAGTAATTGCGATTGATGCGGCAAACTGTAAGAATTAATAAAAAAGGCTCTGTATGGATGTAAACACACCCGGCAGAGCCGGTTTATTCAAAAACAAAGATTTCTTCAATGGAAGCATGTACGGCTCTTGATATGTCAACAGCCAATTTTAAGGAAGGATTATATTGAGCTTTTTCTAAGCGCATAATTGTTTCCCGGCGTACCCCGACTAATTCTGCCAGCTGTTCTTGGGTCATATCATTTAGAAGCCGATACTTCTTAAGGTTACATATAAATTCTGCCATGCTTACTCCGCAAAGTTTTCATCCTGATCAAGACGATAAAGGAAATATTCACTCAGAAATAAGGTCAAGGCAAAATCAAGCGACAGGGTGATGATCAGCATGATTGCGACAGCATCAAGGTTATTGAGAAAACGTCCCTGTGCAATAATGAGGACAGCCAGAAACAGTATTGAAAAACCTATTTTCAGTGCTTTAAGCTGTGCTGCCTGAGCATTTTGTCTGAACCTTTCGTCAATCAGCAGGTTGGACATTTTGCCTTCAAGAAAGAAACTGAAGAAACCAAAAAAGCCGAAAAAGCAGAATGGGTAGATCGATGAATCAATCTGGTAAGTCCAAAAGCCAAGAAAGCCCAGGAAGCCAAGAAAACCCAGATAGCCGAGCAATGGATTGATTGTGCGGGTCTTATTTTGATTCAGCTGCTGTATTTGGCTGTTTCTTATAGAAGAAAAAAGTGTAAAGATCAAAACAATAACATAAATAATAACCAGTAATACAGCGGTTAATAACGGCAGGTCTTTGATTTGGAATACATAGGTACTATAATCCATCGGATAAACAATACGTCCGTTATTATAGCTCAAATCATAACCTATGGCTAAAAGCAGGAGCAAGACAACGAGAATACCGGCTGCACTAAGCCCTCTAGTTTTCTTTTTATTCATTGAGATTATGCCTCCCTGTGAGTTATTTATCACTTTATAAGACAAATATATCACATATCATGAATATTGGCAATAAAAAGATATAAATAAATCACTTTTTGTGTTTTTTTAAGTAATGAATCAAATCATCATGCTCATTGGTTAATTCATCCTTTAAAATACTATCGATGAGCTGATTCATAATTTCACTGATTGCTTTACCTTGATAACCAAGCTCTATGCACTCTGTTCCTTTGACTGCCAATTTGCTGCGGTCAATCAGCTCCTCCTTGCTTAATTGCTTCAGCAGATCTAAATTTTGCTGATCTTCATGAAAAAGAATCTGCCGCATATTCAGCAATTCAAACATCCATTCAAGATCGTTATGATGTTCATACAAGCATTTTCTTAATTCATATCGGCTGCTTATCGGCGTATGCAAAGCATGAATGAGCGATAATACAGTATTTGCTAGCTGATTGCTTGTTTTCCATAGCTTCAGAATCATTTCGGCATCTTCTTTGACGGGGAGCAGCAGCATGGCAAGCTTACTCGTCAGCTTATCAGGCATCTGATCAAGCAATAATGAAAGATTCTCTATATCATCATTGTTCATGTCATTATATTGCGGCAGTAGATATTCAATCAGCTGAAGCTCCTTCAATAATAGCAATAGGTTTGCTTTGCCATCCATCAGCATACCGAAGAATTCACCGGTAATACGTTCAATGGATATATCATGCAGATAATGGCGGCTGCCGATCAATGCATGTTGAGTATCCTTTTCGATATTGAAATTGAAACGGTGGGCAAAGCGTACGCAGCGTAGGATACGCAATGCGTCTTCCTTAAAGCGTTCCTTTGGATCACCAACACAGCGTATCAAACCGATCTTTAAATCTGTTAACCCGTGATGTTCATCGATCAGACCTTTAATTGGATCATAGGCTATCGCATTGATGGTAAAATCACGCCGTTTAAGGTCTTCGCTTAACGAACGGGTAAAAGTAAGTGAGGAAGGGGTGCGATGATTCTCATACACCTCCTGAGTGCGGAAGGCAGTGATTTCAACCATTTGCTTCTTATAACAAACAGTTATTGTTCCATGCTTCAAGCCGGTGGGAATGATTTTGAATCTTTCATCAAAACAGGCGATGATTTCTTCCGGAATAGCAGAGGTCGTAATGTCATAATCATGAGGGCGGATACCCATTAATGCATCACGAACGCAGCCACCTACAAAATAGGCTTCATAACCATGATTTATTAATTGACTGTAAATTGCTGATAGTTCAGGTTCTATATAAAATAGTTGCATGAATACACTCCTTCTTAATGTACCTATTATATCATTTAATGGTATACTTATCGTGAAATGAGGAATTGAATATGAAAAAAATCGTTGATTTAGCGCATGACTTCTTGAGTGAAGTACTGAGTGAAGCAGATACAGCCATCGATTTTACATGCGGGCAGGGGTTTGATACATGTTTTCTAGCTGCCCATTGTCAGCATGTATTTGGTTTTGATATTCAAATGGAAGCAATCAAGCTTACCAAGCAGGCACTGGCTGAAAGAAAACTCAGCGCGGAATTGATTCTTGCCTCACATGCTGAGGCGGCGGATACTGTTGATCAGTTTAAGGCCGGAATCTTTAATCTTGGCTATCTGCCCCATGGAGATAAAACCATAACGACACAGCCGCTTGAGGTCATCAGCGCCCTTGATCAGATGCTGCCAAAACTTCTGGCAGGCGGCCGGATAGTCCTTGTATTATATCCAGGGTTTGCGCAGGGTCTTGCGGAAAGTGTGGAAATTGAAACCTACTGTGAAAAATTACCTGCTAAGATTTATGATGTGACTAGGATACAATTAACTAACCGATATAAGGCACCTTATCTGCTGCTGATCGACAAACATTAATGTCCGTGAGATGCGGACTTTTTCTTTGTCTGTATGAAAGCTCAACTTTTCATTATTCACATAAAATTCCAAAAACTACACTTTCATCCAATCATTCACGTCATAAAATTATATCGATATGTCCTCATTTTGGATACATTTGTATTCTTTATAAAACTAATATAATTTGACAAATGTGCAAAAGGCTTATGATATCAAGCTTTCTTACAATTTTGTTAAATATGAAATGATATTGTAAAATATTTCATTTAATATGAAAATGAAATGAAATTTTTCTTGACAATGTGTGAAAAGAGGGTTTATACTAACATCAATCAAGTATCTTATATGCTTGGACAAGTTAGGGAGGAAATACTATGAAAAAGCTTAAAATGCTTCTTACCGGATTTCTTACGTTAGCGCTGGTTGCCGGCTGCGGTGGCGGCGGTAATGGTGATAACGGTGGAAATGGAGGAACTGCAGACGGTGCAAAGACGGTAACGATTGCCAATGATGTAGAACTTTCTTCAATGGATTCAAATCTTGCGACTGATGGTACTTCATTTGAAGCGATTGCAGCTACAATTGAAGGTTTATATACATTAGACGCTGATGGCAACGCTGTTTTAGCAATTGCTGCCGATGAACAGGTAAGCGAAGACGGACTAACTTATACATTCACATTACGTGATGCGAATTGGGATAACGGAACGGCTGTAACTGCCAATGATTTCGTATTTGCATGGCGCCGCTTGGCAGATCCTGCGACAGCCTCTGAGTATGCTTATATGATTGGTGTAGCAGGTATTAAAAATGCGGATGCGGTTACCAACGGTGAAATGGCAACATCTGAATTAGGTGTAAGTGCTGTTGATGAAAAAACGTTAAAGGTTGAACTCGATCATCCGGTTCCTTTCTTTAATCAATTAATGGCTTTCCCATCATTCTATCCGATCAACGAAGAATTCTTTAATCAGTTCGGTGATCAATATGCATTGACACCGGAAGCATTATTAGCTAACGGCCCATTCAAGATGACTGCTTGGAATCAGGGTGCTAACTATGAAATGGTTAAGAATGAAGCTTATTATGATGCAGCCAATGTTAAAATTGATAATTTAAACTTCCAGGTCATCAAAGACGCACAATCAGCAATGGTAGCCTTTGAACAGGGTACAGTTGATTATGTTAAGCTGACTGGTGAAATGGTTGAACAGTATAAAGATTCTCCTGAATATACGATTACTTTAGGCGGTTATTTATGGTATATGTCTCCGAATGAAGATGTTGCCGGTTTAGAAAATCAGAATCTTCGTCTTGCCTTTGCTTATGCTTATGACAAAGAACAGATTGCTGAAAATGTATTAAAAGATGGTTCGATCGCAGCTAATTTCGCAATTCCTGTAAAATTGGCAGTAGGTCCGGACGGCAAAGATTTCCGTGATACAACGGATACTTATCTAAATGTTGATAAGGCTAAAGCTCTTGAATATTTTGAAGCCGCTAAGAAAGAATTAGGCAAGGATACGTTTGAATATGAATTGTTATTTGAAGATACTGAATCAAGTAAGAAAGTAGCTGAATTTGTTAAGTCTGAAATCGAAACAACACTGCCGGGTGTTACTTTGAATCTGAAGCAGCAGCCTAAGAAAGCGCGTCTGCAGGCGATGCAAAACGGCACTTACGAAATTGGTTTAACTCGCTGGGGTCCTGACTATGCTGACCCGATGACTTATCTTGATATGTGGATTACGGGTGCTTCTTACAACTATGGCCATTGGTCAAATGCTGAATATGACGCGTTGATTGAAAATGCGACTAAGGGTGAGCTTACTTCTGATTTGAGTGCTCGCTGGGAAGCATTGAAACAAGCTGAAAAGATCGTTATGGATGAAGCAGTCATCCTGCCGGTTTATCAGACTGGTTCTGCCGTTATGATCAAATCAGGTGTATCCGGATTTGAATTCCACTCAGTAGGCGTTCCTACAATTTATAAGAATCTTACAAGAGAGTAGAAAGCAGTTCTAACAGTACAGTGCTCTCGCACTGTACTGTTTTATTTTTAATCATACGAAAAGGAGGGGTAAAATGACAAAATATGTACTAAAGCGTGTCGCTATATCGGCGGTTACCCTTTTGGTTATTTTGTTTGTCTTGTATTTGATGCTTGAATTCATGCCTGGTACACCATTCAATGATGAAAAGCTGACTGATGCCCAGCGTTTGATCATTGAAACTAAATACGGTTTGAATCGGCCATTCCTGGTGCGCTTTGTAGATTATGTGGTGATGATGCTTCGGGGTGATTTGGGTGTCAGCTATTCGATTCAGAAGAATATGCCGATTTCTCAGATGCTTGATGCTCGTTTATGGGTATCTATTCGCCTTGGTTTGCAGGCAATTATTGTCGGCGTTCCGGTAGGCATCGTGCTTGGTATTGTATCAGCCTTAAAGAAAAATACTTGGATTGACACCTTGACATCTGTCTTTGCGGTATTAGGCGTTTCAATACCTAACTTTCTGTTTGCCATGTTGTTTATCTTATTGTTCTCGAAAACATTGAATTGGCTGCCGTCAATCTTTATGCTGCAGAAACCATTTGTTTCCAGTATTATGCCGACCATCGCGCTCTCATTGTTCTCAATCGCGCAGATTGCCCGTTTTACCCGCAGTGAAATGGTTGATGTTTTAGGCAGTGAATACATGCTGCTTGCTCAATCAAAGGGGCTGTCACGTCCGATTCTGATTTTCCGTCATGCGCTGCGCAATACGCTGATTCCGGTAATCACCGTTATGGCACCGCTGATCGTAGGCGTTATGACCGGCTCATTGGTTATTGAAAAAATGTTTTCAATTCCAGGTATCGGTCAGCTGCTGACAATGGGAATTCAGGCTAATGATTATAATGTGGTTATGGCATGCGCATTTATCTACAGTTTGCTGTATGTAATTGTAATGTTTGCTGTCGATTTATTATATGGTGTAATTGATCCGCGGATTCGCTTAGTAAAAGGAGGTACCAATGAGTAATCAAGATACAGTATTCCTTAAGGATGATTTTCAGCTGGCACACCGCAAGGATCTTTACATTGATAAAGTTTATGAAAATCAATCTTTCTGGAAAGACGTGGCTGCACGTTTAAAGGAAAATAAAGGCGCATTGGTCGGTCTGGTTTGTATAGTGATTATTATTTTATTGGCTGTGCTGGCACCGATGCTGTCTGAATATACGATTAATGGTGTCAATGTCGCCCATCAAAGCCTGCCGCCCAAGGTGCCTGGCCTCGAGCAATTAGGAATCTTTAACGGCATGTCAAGAGGTGTCGATGTTTATGCCAAAAAAGGTGTTGAAGGTATTTACTATCTATTTGGTACTGATGAGCTTGGCCGTGATTTATGGCTGAGAACTTGGAGCGGTACTCGTGTTTCATTGATCATTGCTGCAGCGGCAGTTGCGGTTGATATGATCATCGGTATGACTTATGGTTTAATTTCAGGTTATTTCGGCGGTAAGGTTGATATGGTGATGCAGCGTATCGTTGAAATTATCAATTCGATCCCTACCTTGGTTATCGCAACCTTAATGCTGATTGTTTTAAAACCGGGTATTGTACCGATTTTATTTGTATTGATTCTGACCGGCTGGATCGGCATGAGCCGTGTTGCGCGTGCGCAGATGCTGAAACTGAAGGAGCAGGAATATGTTCTGGCTTCAAAAACTTTAGGGGCCGGCAATCTCAGAATTATCTTTAAGGATATTCTGCCGAATATCATCGGTCAATTGATTATCATGTCAATGTTCTCGATTCCAAACGCCATTTTCATGGAAACAACATTGTCATTTATCGGTCTCGGTATTCCGGCACCAAATGTATCACTGGGTGTTTTAATTTCTGATGGCTTTAAGTCGTTTACAGTTGCGCCGTTTATGACCTTGATACCCGCAGTTGTATTGGCAGTATTGATGCTTAGCTTTAACTTGCTGGCAGATGGTCTGAAAGAAGCGCTTGATCCGACCATGAAGGAAATGTAGGTGAGTGAAGATGGAAAAAGAAAGAGTATTATCAATCCGTGATCTGGCAATTTCATTTAAAACCAGCAATGGTATCGTTAATGCGATCCGTGGCGTCCGTCTTGACTTATTTCGCGGCGAAACAATTGCTATCGTAGGTGAATCAGGCTCTGGTAAATCAGTAACGGTAAAAGCAATCATGGGCATTCTCAGCGGTAATGGCTTTGTGAATGACGGCAGTATTATTTTTAATTATACTGATGAAAATGGCGAAAAGGTTTCACAGGATCTTTTAAAGCTGTCGAATCGGGAGATGCAGCATAAAATCTGCGGCAAGCATATTGCCATGGTTTTCCAAGATCCAATGACGTCATTAAATCCAACGATGACGATCGGCAAACAGATCATGGAAGGCATGATGTATCATTATAAGGTTTCCAAGGCAGAGGCTTACAAAAAAGCTGTAGAGCTGCTTGAAGAAGTAGGGATTACTGATCCTGAGAAACGGATGAAAAATTATCCGCATCAACTGTCCGGCGGTATGCGGCAGCGTGTGGTTATTGCCATCGCTTTGGCATGTGATCCTGATATCTTGATTTGTGATGAACCAACAACGGCGCTGGATGTAACGATTCAAGCAAAAATTCTTGAATTGATCAAGGAAATCCAAGCGAAGAAGAATATATCGGTTATTTATATTACTCATGATTTAGGCGTAGTCGCAAAGGTCGCTGACTATGTTGCAGTTATGTATGCAGGAAAAATCATTGAAAAGGGCAGTGTTGATGAGATTTTCTATGATCCTCGTCATCCGTATACGTGGGGTCTGCTGTCTTCAATGCCGGATGTCAATACCAATGAGGAAGTTCTGTATACAATACCGGGAACCCCTCCTAACTTGCTCAACAAAGTAGAAGGCGATGCCTTTGCTGTTCGTAATGAATACGCTCTAAATATCGACTTTAGGCTTGAGCCGCCAATGTTCAACGTCGGCGGCAAGCATCGTGTATCTTCATGGCTGCTTCATGAAGATGCACCTAAGGTTGAGATGCCGCTGACTTTGCGTCATCGTATCGATAACATGCTGAAGGAGGATGAATAAGATGGAAGAAAGAACTCCTTTACTTGAAGTCAAAGACTTGAAACAACATTTTAAGGTAAATAAGAAATATTCGGTAAAAGCGGTAGATGGCATTTCATTTGTGATCTATCCGGGAGAAACCTATGGTTTAGTAGGTGAATCCGGTTCAGGTAAGTCAACGACAGGCCGTTCAATTATCCGCCTATATGAACCGACATCCGGAACAATTACCTTTGAAGGCGTTGATATTTCAGGCAAATTGAGCCAGCATCAGGTGAAGCATCTGCGCACGAAGATGCAGATGATTTTCCAAGATCCGATGGCTTGTCTGAATCCGCGCAAGAAGGTTATTGACATTATTGCGGAAGGATTGGATATCCATCATCTCTGCAAGGATGAAAAAGAACGTGAAGAAAAGGTTTATAAGATTCTTGAACTTGTAGGCTTATCGCATGAGCACGCGATGCGTTACCCGCATCAATTCTCCGGCGGTCAGCGTCAGCGCATCGGTATTGCCCGCGCATTGATTATGGATCCTGAACTGATTATTGCCGATGAAGCAATTTCCGCATTGGATGTATCTATTCAGGCACAGGTTGTCAATTTAATGAAAGAAATTCAGAAGCAGACCAATACGGCTTATTTGTTTATTGCCCATGATTTATCGATGGTTAAATATATCTCTGATCGTATCGGTGTATTGCATCTGGGACATTTAGTGGAAACCGGAACGACGGAAGAAATCTTCAACAATCCGATTCACCCGTATACCAAGAGTCTGCTGTCGGCAATTCCGCATGCAAATCCGCATGTAGAGAAGAAAAGAATCGCATTGGCTTATGACTATGCGACCAGCGGCATTGATTACAACTTAGGTACTCAGCATTATCTGGGCGGTGAGCATTATGTGCTTGCTACGGATGAAGAACTTGAAGCATGGAGTAAAAAGGCGGAAATCTGATATGGTTTCTGCTTTTTTTGCGCAAATCGTCAAATGTTTGGCAAAATTCGGAATATTGGTGAATGAGTTTATGGTATAATGAAAAGGAATTACTGAATGAAAGTAAAAGGAGAAAGAAATGAAAAAATTATTATTGAGCTGCTTAGCGGCATTATGCTTAGTGGGATGTTCATCTGCACCAAAGGAAGAGGATTTAAAGAAAACCGTATGTACATTGGAGGATACCGGTGTTAGTGTAAATACTGTTTTTGAACATGATGGCACTAAAGTAATGAAACAGACAAATACTAATACAATTACTTTATCTGCATCCGGTATGACAAAGGAAATGATTGAAGCAGCTGCGAAGACTGCTGAAGAAGCGTATGGGGCTATTGAAGGTGTAACGTATAGCTATGAATTTAAAGATGATGATACATTTGTAGAAACAACAACGATTGATTTCACAGCTGCATCAATTGCTGATTTACAGTCTGCCGGTATTGTCGAAGCCGGTGAAGCAGATTATATCGGAATCAAAGAAACACTTGAATTAAACAACCAAAACGGTATCGAGTGTAAAGACGCTGAATAACTAAAACTAGTCAATAAGTAAATTAAGAAAAGGAAGTCTGAATTCATTGCAATCAGTTGCAATCTGAATTAATGCTTCCTTTTTTTTGTTTCTTTTAGGGTTTGTGACAGCCAGCTCTATGCTTATGAACCATCGTTTCATGTGTCAGAGAAAGCATATTTTGTCGAATTGTGTCAAAAAGTACTTTATGAGACACTGCGGCTGTGAACTGCTATCCGCAATGCTGATGAAACAACCATCCAAATCAGCATTAAGGAAACTTTAACCATGAATCATAAAATGGGGCTTGAATGCACAGAGAAGGAAAAAAGAGCGCCCGCTCTTTTATTTTGATTCATAGAGATTTTTAAGATCATCAAGCATATCCAGATGTTTGAAATCCTTATGATATACCATATTGATTTCACGGGTCAGATTCATGTTTTCAATCTGCAGTGTTACTAATGTTCCTTTCGCTATTTCACGTGTACAGGCGCTGTGAGCAATAATCGTAATACCAAAATTAGAGGCAACGAGTTCTTTGATTGTCGTGACATTGTCCAGCTCCAAAATGATATTAAAATTTTTAATATGCTCATAGTGAGAGACAAGCTGATTTTCAAAAAGCTGCCGGGTACCTGCACTGCGTGAACGTAAAATAAAATTTTCTTTCTTTAATTCCTGTAAAGAGATGCTTTTTCGTTTACTTTTTGCGATTGGATGTTCCTTTGAAACAGCTACGCACAGATAATCAGTATCTAAAAGTACCGAGGTGAATTTAGGATTAAATAGATTTCCCTCTACAATAGCTAAATCTAATTCATAATTTTTTAACTTATCATAAATATTATTTATAGCATCTGTGGTTACATTGAAGTGAATATCATTGTGCATATTGCAGTATCGGGCAACAACATGAGGTACGATGGTTTCTTCAGCAGTTGGCGTCATACCGATATTTAGGCTGTGTACTGACATACGGGTATCTTCAATTGCCTGCCGGCAGTTGTCATTCAGTGCGCTCATTCGCCGGGCATATTTAACCAAAACCTCACCTTCCGGCGTAAGGACCAGTTTTTTCTTATCTCGGCGGAATAATTTTATTTTATAGTCTTCTTCCAACAGCTTAATTTGATGGGTTACAGCTGGCTGAGTGAGTGCCATTTTTTTAGCGGTTTTGGTATAGCTGCAATTTTCAGCTAATGCCAGAAGTGTCATTACCTTAGGATCGATCATAGATACCCCTTCTTTCAATATAAATAATTTTGATAAGCCTAATAAATATTATAATTAGATTTTATCACTTTTGGGACATATAATCAATTGTGTAAGGAGGGATAAAATGAATCAATTTCTATTGGCTGCGAATGCTGCGATTCAATCAAATCTGATTCTTGAGGTAGCCTTGCTGCTGTCTGCCGGATATCTGATGAGCCGATTGAGTAAGAAGCTCCATCTTCCTTATGTGACCGGGTATCTGCTGGCCGGTATCCTGATTGGCCCATCAGTTCTGCACCTGATTTCATCAGAAACCGCGGCACGCTTTGATGTGATAACAGATATTGCATTAGCCTTTATAGCATTTCAGGCAGGGCGTTTCTTTAATCTTAAGATTTTGCGTTCTAATGGCCGGCAAATGGTGATTATCACGATTATGGAAGCACTTGGGGCAGCGATTATTGTTACACTGGTAATGTATTTTGTTTTTCATCTTTCACTTCCTTTTTCTTTATTATTGGGTGCTATCGGCTGTGCGACCGCACCGGCATCTACCATTATGACAATCCGTCAATATAAGGCAAAAGGAAACTTTGTGAATATGATCTTACAGGTAACGGCACTTGATGATGCTGTCGCACTTCTGACCTTCAGTGCCTGCATGGCTGTGGTACAAGCGATGGATACGGGTGTCTTCTCGGCATCGGTTGTTATTGAACCGGTACTGCTGAATCTTGCGGCTGTAAGTTTAGGCATTGCCGGCGGTTATGTATTGAAACGAATCATTACTGAGGAGCGCAGTGAAGACTCTACGCTAATCCTGTCAGTCATTGTTATTCTGACTTTAAGCGGTATCTGTACGGCCATCAATGTATCACCGCTGTTATGCTGCATGTGTCTGGGGGCAAGCTATATTAACTTCTCTAAGAACCAACGGCTTTTTGATCAGCTGAATAATTTTACACCGCCGATTCTGACATTATTCTTTGTCTGCAGCGGCATGCGTTTGAATCTAAGCTCATTAAAAGATGCGGGAATTATTGGTGTAGCGTATTTCTTTATCAGAATTGTCGGCAAATATATTGGCTCATATTTTGGCGGCAAGCTTACTCAAGCGGAGCCAAGCATTACCAATTATCTGGGCTTGGCACTGATTCCGCAGGCTGGTGTTTCGATTGGGCTGGCCGCATTGGGACAGCGCCTGCTGCCGCCTCAATACGGAACCTTACTGACAACCATTATCCTGTCAAGCAGTGTTCTCTATGAAATGGTTGGGCCTGCCTGTGCCAAGCTTTCACTCCACCTGTCACATTCGATTCCTGGCAGTGAGAAAGAAGCAGAATTACACAGAAGCATTGCTTTACCAAAACGTGCTGCGCATAAGTCATAATTGTTTAACTTAAAATCCCATCAGGGATTTTTTTCTGTTTATATATAAATGAATGTAATGCAGTCTAAACGTGATTAATTCATATCCGTGGATAGTTGACGCTGTTCTTTCTTATTAATGGGCATCTGCCTTGTTGTTTATAGATATAGGGAACATAATGAAGATACATGAAGGCTTATGCCAAAAGGAGGTTTTTATGAATATCACAGAATCATTAAAACAGCGCCGAAGCTATTATCATATTAATAAAACATTACCCGTCAGTGAAGAAACAATCATCGAACAGATTAAAGAAATAACCGAATTGGTACCGGATGCATATAATATGAAAAGCTCCATCGTTGTTGTAGCGCTCAATGAACAGCACGATCAATTATGGGATATGATATATGAAGTATTTAATGGCAAAATCAGCAGGGAAAAGATCGATAGCTTCAAAGCCGGGGCCGGTACGATCCTGTATTTCTATGATCAGCAGGTCATTGAAGCAATGCAGCAGCAATTTCCTTTATATGCTGATAATTTTCCGGTTTGGGCGAATCAAGCCAGCGGCATGCTGCAGCTCAGTATTTGGAGCGGTCTGCGTGAATTAGGCATCGGCGCCTCTTTACAGCATTACAACCCAATCATTGATGATCAGGTTCATAAACTGTTTGCTTTACCTAAACAATATAAGCTGATCGCGCAGATGCCATTTGGCGGCATCAGTACTGAAGCGATGGCTAAGCCTAAGGAAGATATTGATCACAGGGTTTTGATTCGCAGATAAATTTCTTGAGCAGGAAATCTTCAAAATGGTTTCCTTTTTTTTATGTTTTGAATAACACTTAATTTGTACTTTTTGCCAAACTAAAATTAAAAAAGTCAAACTTTTTAGCACTTAATCGTTGACAGTGCTAAAATGTGTGTTATACTATTATTAGCAATCGATTAGATAGAGTGCTAAAAAGGAGGACGATATTATGGATTTCAATCAATGTTCAGAAAGTTTACAAACAATACTCATGAATGCCATCAATATCGCAAAATCCTATAAACATCCGATGATAGATACTGTCGAATGTTTAAAAGCGATTTTTGAGAATGATGTGCTTGACGGGTTGTTTAAACGTGTCAATATCAATAAGCAACAGGCATTAAATATAATTGACAATGAAATGCTGCGGGTAGCGGCGGTCAGTGACAGTTCGGAACCGCGCATCAGCAGTGCGGTCAACGAGAGTATTATGGAAGCGGAGAAATGGAGTGAGGCTCATCAGGAAAGCTATATGAGTACAGCCAGCTTTTTCTTTGCCTTATTAAGGAATCGTTCAACAGTATCCAAGCAGCTCGTGAAAGAGCTTAGAATTAACCTTTCACAGTTGGAAAATGAAGAAATTACACGCAGAGGGGGGAAGAAAATGGATACACAAACAAGTGAAAACAACATTGAGGCATTGGCTAAATACGGCCGTGATCTCGTTAAGGACGTGCAGGATGGAAAGATTGATCCGGTAATTGGCCGTGATGAAGAAATCCGCCGTGTGATTCAGATTTTATCACGTAAAACAAAGAATAACCCGGTTTTGATCGGTGAACCCGGCGTTGGTAAAACTGCCATTGTTGAGGGCATTGCATGGCGTATTATGAAGGGAGATGTACCGTTATCTTTAAAGAATAAGAAACTAATTGAATTGGATATGGGTGCCTTGATCGCCGGTGCTAAATATAGAGGTGAATTTGAAGAGCGTCTGAAAGCTGTCCTTGAGGAAGTTAAGAATGCTGAAGGCGGCATTATCTTATTTATCGATGAGATTCATAACCTGGTGGGAGCCGGCAAAACCGAGGGCTCAATGGATGCCGCAAATTTACTGAAGCCGATGCTGGCCCGCGGTGAATTAAGATGTATCGGTGCGACTACTTTTAATGAGTACCGTAAATATATTGAAAAAGATGCTGCCTTGGAACGCCGTTTCCAAAAGGTTACGGTTGCTGAACCAAGTGTGGAAGATACTATTTCTATTCTGCGTGGTTTAAAGGATCGCTTTGAAAGCTATCACGGTGTTAAAATTCTCGATGAAGCAATTATTGCCAGCGCTGTATTAAGTAATCGTTATATCACGGATCGTTTCCTGCCGGATAAGGCCATTGACTTGGTCGATGAAGCCTGCGCAATGCTAAGAGTTGAGATGGATTCAATGCCGCAGGAGCTGGACGAATTAATGCGTAAAATCATGCAGCTGGAAATTGAGGAGACGGCATTGAAGCAGGAAAATGATAAAAAAGCTCAGGAACGTCTTGGTGAAATTCAAAATGAATTGAAGGAATTGAAACAGCAAAAAGATGTTTTATATACAAAATGGATGGATGAAAAACGTGATCTTGAAGCCAGCAAACAAGATAAAGTTGAATTAGAGCGAGCGAAGCTTGATCTTGAACGGGCACAGAATGAAGCACGGTATGAAGAAGCGGCAAAACTGCAGTACTCTACAATCCCAGCCTTGGAAAAGAAGATTCAGGAAGCCAGTGATGCTATCAAAAATGATGCTTTGATTCAGGAAACCGTAAATGAAGAAATGATTGCAAAGGTTGTGTCACGGTGGAGCGGTGTTGAAGTCAGCAAACTGGTTGAGAGTGAGCGGACAAAGCTTCTGCATCTTGAAGATGCTTTGCGGCAGCGGGTAGTTGGTCAGGATGAAGCGCTGGAATTAGTCAGTGATGCGATCATTCGCTCAAAAGCACAGATTCAGGATGAGAATCGGCCAATTGGCAGTTTCTTGTTCCTAGGTCCTACCGGTGTTGGTAAGACTGAGGTAGCGAAAGCATTGGCTGAACAATTATTTGACAGTGAATCACACATCGTACGCATCGATATGAGCGAATATATGGAGAAACACAGCGTCGCTCGTCTGATTGGTGCGCCTCCGGGATATGTCGGTTATGATGAAGGCGGTCAGCTGACAGAAGCAGTTCGCCGCAATCCATACTCAATCATTTTGTTTGATGAGGTTGAAAAGGCTCATCCGGATGTCTTTAATGTGTTGCTGCAGATTCTTGATGATGGAAGGATCACGGATTCCAAAGGTGTAACCGTTGACTTCAAGAATACTTTATTGATTATGACAAGCAATCTCGGTTCACAGTTTGCCTTTGACGCTGAACATCGAAATGAGAAATACATGGAAGAAGTAAAACGTTACTTCAAACCTGAATTTATTAATCGTATCGATGAGATTGTCGTTTTCAACGCGTTAAATGATGATATGATGAGTAAGATCGCTCATAAGTTCATGAATCAGCTTGCCCAGCGTTTGGCTGCCAAGGATATTCATCTTGAGGTTACAGATGCCGTTTACAAGGAAATCGCAACTCAGGGTGTTGACCCGGTTTATGGTGCTCGTCCAATGAAGCGCTATATTCAAAGAAATATTGAAACTTTAATTGCCAGAAAGATCGTCGAGGGTGCAGTTGATAAAGATGAAACATGCGTCATTGACTGCTCAGACGGCACTTATATGATTACTGCTAAGCATTAAGTTAATAAGCGGATAAATAGCTATATTTATCTGCTTTTTTTCATTATTTTAAGGAATTGTTCCATACTACTGATAGAAAGTGAGGAACAATTATGTTTAAACATGAGAAGAAGTTATTACATAAAGTCAGAGTAGAAAAACCTAATCCGCAATATGCGGTATTGATGCAGGAGCAGTTAGGCGGCTGTAACGGTGAAGTGAAAGCGGCAATGCAGTATTTATCTCAGAGCTTTCGTGCCAATGATCCAGTATTTAAAGACTTATTTTTAGATATCGGTACCGAAGAATTAAGTCATATGGAAATGGTGGCGGAAACAATTAATCTGCTTAACGGCGGTGATGTAGATTATAAAAAGGTAGGTGTCGGTGAAATTGAAACGATGGTTACCTACGGTCTGAATCCTGCTTTAATTAACTCAAGCGGCAATCCATGGACAGCTGATTATGTTACCGTTACCGGTGATCTGGCAGCGGATTTATTGGCCGACATTGCCAGCGAACAGCGTGCTAAGGTAGTGTATGAATACTTATATCGTCAGATTGATGATAAATATGTCAAGGAAACAATCATGTTCTTGCTGGAACGTGAAGAAGCGCATAACGCATTATTCTGTGAAGCGCTAAATAAGATCACTGATGATGGCAGCAATAAGAATTTCGGCATGAGTGAAGACAGCCGCTTATACTTTGATTTATCTAAGCCAGGCCGTTATTTTGATGATCCTGATCCTGAAGCGGTTAAAATTGACCGCAAGAAGAAAAAATAAACAAATGAAATAAGGAAGTGTTAACTTCATGGCGTAAATGAAAATAACACTTCCTTTTGATATGCTGATTATACTAATATCTCAATTCTTTACTTATTGCGTGCTGTTGTATGAGCCATACTTTATGAGATATTTATTTAAACACAGTAGAGATGTTTTTTTGCTTATAATTAATGCTTATTTTGTTGTGATGTTTATTATCGATCATTTATGACCTTTTATAAAGCTGTAGGTTGTCTTAAAGGGTATCCCTTCTAAGATAACCGGTCTAAAAGCTTTATATGAGAAAGGGGATTATCATGAAAAATAATCATCATATACTAGTCCGTTTTTTAAGGCTTGTTCATAGAAACTTTATACTAGGCATGAAAGATTGGCAGAATGCATACATATACTAGTAGGACATAAGCATTTCTTAATCTTCACATTCAATTTTTAGCCTTTACATTCTGTACGGTTCACGATAAACTAAAGACAGAGATTGAGAAAGGAGCTGTATGAGATCGAACTCTCATGCAATTGATAGGATGAGTAAAACTACGTTAGTTGTATTAGCAGCCGGTATGGGCAGCCGGTACGGCGGGCTGAAACAAATTGATCCCATTGGTCCTAATGGTGAAATCATTTTAGAATTATCCGTTTATGACGCAATTCAGGCAGGCTTTGACCGAGTTGTTTTTATCATTAAAAAAGAAATTGAAGCTGACTTTAAAGAAGCGATCGGCAATAAGCTGGCCGCTCATGTTGAAGTGGAATATGTATTCCAGGATCTTCATCATTTACCAAATGATTATGAGGTTCCTGCCGGCCGTGTGAAACCATGGGGAACTGCCCATGCGCTTTGGTGCTGCAAAGAGGTGCTAGAGGGTCCTTTTGCGGTTATTAATGCGGATGATTATTATGGACAGTCTTGTTTTAAAGATCTTTATGCTTTCTTAAATAATGAAGCTGAGAGTCATCATTATGGTATGGTCGGATATCTGCTGCGCAATACGATTACTGAAAACGGCAGTGTTGCCCGTGGTCAATGTGTGGTTAAGGACGGCAAGCTGGTGAATGTTGTTGAGCGTACCAGAATTGAAAAACGCGGTGATAAGATTGAATATTATCTTGACGATGAATGGCATACACTGCCGGAGGATACGCTTGTATCGATGAATATGTGGGCCTTTACACCGGATATCATTGAGGAAATTGAACATCGTTTTGATGCCTTTATGGCTGATGCTGTACCTGCTAATCCTTTAAAAAGTGAAATGTATATACCTAATGTCGTGGGTGAACTGCTTCGGGAAGAAGCTGCTGATGTGGTTATGATGTCAAGTCGCGACAAATGGTATGGGGTTACTTATCAGGAAGATAAGGAAGGGGTTAAAGCCGGTATACGGTCACTGATTGATCATGGCTGCTACCCACAACCGCTTTGGAAATAATCGAAAACTATCGCAACAGCGGTAGTTTTTTTTGCTGTCTGCTGATTTTGCCCAGCCCTTGCTGATAAAGGGGAATATGCTAGAATAAGTTAATGATTGTATCATTTGCTTTTTTTACCAGCATACTATAAACTAAAAAATGAGGTGATCAGAATGAATGCATTGCAATTGATTGGCAATACGCCAATGTTTGAATATAAGGATAATATATATGTGAAGCTTGAGAAATACAACCTAGGCGGCAGCATCAAAGACCGTGCTGTTTTGGGAATGCTTGAAGATGCCCGAAAACGCGGACTTCTGAATTCGGATACGGTGCTTGTGGAGGCTACCAGCGGCAATACCGGTATTGCCCTTGCTATTATTGGACGTCAGTTTGGGTATAAGGTTGTCATTGTCATGCCGGAAAGTATGAGTATTGAAAGAAGGAAGCTGATTTTATCTTATGGGGCTGAACTGATTCTGAGTGATAAGGCTAAAGGAATGCAGGGAAGTATTGATAAAGTAAACGAGCTAATGGCCGCAAATCCTAATTATTATTCACTGGGTCAGTTTGATAATCCGGCAATGGTTCAGAAGCATTTTGATACAACTGCGGTAGAAATTATGAATCAGGTGCCTGATCTTGGTGTGTTTATCGCCTGCTCGGGAACCGGCGGTACCATTACCGGTGTCGCTAAACGGTTAAAGCAGGACAAGCCTGACGTTTTAACCGTATTAGGTGAGCCAGCCGGCAGTCCGCTGCTAAGTGAACAGCGGATGGGGCCGCATGCAATCCAGGGAATCGGGCCTAACTTTGTACCAAGTGTACTTGATTTGAGCGTGATTGATGAAATTGCGGTGGTCAGCGATGAAGAAGCGATACAGGAAACGATCCGCTTTACGAGGGAAACCGGTATATCGATCGGTATTTCCAGCGGGGCAAACATTGCATTGGCTAAGCGGTACCACGCATTATATCCTGACCGCAAGATCGTGACAGTAGCACCGGACGGCGGCGATAAATACCTGTCCGTATTGGATTTTGGGGCATAGCTATGAATTGGTTTTCATTGCTTTGGTATAATGTAAACCGTGTTGTGGAAGTGGACCCTGCCGCTCATTCAAGACTGGAAGTGCTGATACTTTATCCGCATATTTGGGCATTGATTTTTTATCGCTTTGCGCATTTCTTTTATAAATGCCACCTGTTTTTTATCGCCCGTCTGATTTCACAGATTGCCCGTTTCTTAACCAATATCGAAATTCATCCCGGCGCGACGATTGGCAAGGGGTTGATCATTGACCATGGTACTGGCTGCGTCATTGGTGAAACAACGGTTATCGGTGATGACTGCCTGCTTTATCACGGCGTTACCTTAGGCGGCAACGGACGCGGTAAATGCAAGCGTCATCCGACTTTATTAAATCACGTCATGGTTGGCTGCAACTCCAGCATTCTTGGTAATATTACGCTGGGCAATTATGTGCAGATCGGAGCCAACAGTGTGGTAACTAAGGATGTCGAGGATCATCAGGTGGTCTATGGTTTGGCTGCTAAGGTAAGACCAGAGAAATGCACCGATGCTGACCGTCCGAATATTATAAATGTAAACCGCGATTAATAGTAGCTGTAATAGATTAAAAAATAGGCAGTGAGGAGAGTAATTTCCCTCACTGTTTTCATTTTTAGGCATGTTTATGATTGACTTGCATTCATTTGAATAGTACCATAAAAATGACAGTAAACTTAATATATTAAGCAGAAAGGAGAACTATGCGTACTAAAATCAATAAATATCGTCAAATTGAGGAAGAAATCATTGCTGATATTAAATCGGGAAAATTAAAACCCGGCGATAAAGTTGACAGTGAATCTGTACTGAAAAAGAAATACAATGTGTCTACGATCACTGTGCGGAAGGCATTTACCGATCTGATCAATGACGGTTATCTATACGGTGTTCAAGGTCTTGGTACCTTTGTCGCAAAGAAACAAATGATCCGCGGTTTAACTTCCATCAGCTTTTCTGAAGAATTAATTCAACTGGGATATGAGGTGGATATGATTATCGATTCCATTGAAGAAGTTGAGAATAGTGCAGCAAGTGAAAAATTAGGACTTGATCCGCATGCTGCATTGGTCTGTATCAAACGTGTGCGAATTGCTAATAAAGAACCGATGGCATATCATATTTCGTATTTTGACCCTGAAGTTTTATCCTGTGAACAGGCGCAAAGTCTTTATGAGACACGTTCACTCTACAAAACATTAGCGCAGATAGGCATCTATCCAGAATGGGTGAATGAAAACTATTCAGTCAAGGATATCAATGAACCCAATGTGGTAAATCAGATGAATGTGAAAAAAGGAACCCCGTCATTTTTCATCAAGCGTGTTACTTTTGATGAGAAGGATCAAGTGATCGAATATGCGGAAACGTATTTTAATCGGGATAATTATTCCGTAACTGTAAACATCAAGGTGTGAGTTCACACCTTTTTATTTGCATGATTGTTGTAAGCGCTTATTTCTTTGTTGACAAGGAATGAAAAGCGTGTTACTCTTTTTATAGATAACATGTTAATATATTAAGTAGGAGGACTTATGGAAATAAAAAATTATACTCAGGATTACGAACAGGGGGTTGTGGATTGTTGGAACCGCTGTTGTACATTTGATCCGATTGATGTGAAAAAGTTTAGAAAGCAGGCGTTGTTTGATGATAACTTCGATGAATCATTAAGCTGGGTTGCGGTAAATGATGAACGTGTTATTGGTTATATTTTGGCAACAAAACGGAAGTTTCCATACTTGGAACGCGGCCTTGAACCGGAAAGAGGCTGGATCAATGTAATTTTTGTGGATGCTGAGCATCGGGGCATGAATATCGGCGAGCAATTGCTGATGAGAGCGGAAACGGCTTTAAAATCACTCGGCGTAGAAAATATAACAGTGGGTGCTTATAGTCCGAATTATTTTTTTGCCGGCATTGATGCTGACAATTATCCGGAAGCCATTTGTTTTTTTGAAAAGCACGGCTATATCAGCGGTGATCAGCATTATTCCATGTGCAGAGATTTACATGGTTATCAGCTGTCCGAGTATACGCAGAAGAAAAAGGCCGAAGCAGAAGCAAAGGGCTATCGTTTCATTCAATTTGATTATGCTTATGCTCTTGATTTGCTTCGTTTTCTGAAGGATGAATTTGGCGGCGGCTGGAAGCGCAATGCTTTAATCAGCATGCAGAATAATGAGGCTGAAGATCTGATTCTTCTGGTTGTGGATCGTAATGAAAATATTGTTGGCTTCTGTATGCGTAAGATTGATGGCAATCCCATGCGTTTCGGTCCGATTGGTATCAGTGAAAAAGCCAGAAACGCAGGTCTTGGCGGCATTCTGTTGGAGCTGCAGATGGCTGAAATGGCAAAGAAGGGAATTTATCATATGTATTTTGTCACAACGGATGAACCTGGCAGAAGATATTATGAACGGCATGGCTTAAATGTATTTAGATCATTTATTGATTATAGAAAGGACATATAGTATGAGTAAAGTACAGCGAGTAGTTTCAATTGGTGCACATTCCTTGGATGCGGAATTAATGGGCGGGCCTTTATTATTAAAATATGCTAAGCAAGGTGCGCACTGCACATGCGTGCATGTTACCCAAGGCCGTCTTGAGGATCCGAATGCTACAAAAGAAGAATGTGACGTTTATTTAAAGGAATTACTGGATCAGAACCAGCGCGCTGCCGCTAAGCTTGGCGCCGATGCGCTTTGGCTGGGATATGTTTCAAGTGATATGCCGACTACGGAAGCATTTTCTGATCGATTAGAAAAATATTTTATTGATGAAAAGGTTGATTTAGTAATCACTCATTGGCGCGGTTCAATGCATCCACGGCATATTAATACCCATGATGCAGTTGTCCGGGCTGTAAAGCGGATGCGTGAAAACGGTTCAGCAATTAAACTGCTTTATGGCGAAACCTTTGAGGATTTAGTTGGTTTTATCCCTCAGGCTTATATCGGTTTGGAGGAGGCTGAAATTGAACAGTGGTATTCGGCATTAAATGAATATACAGTGTTTAAAGGCGGGGTAAACGATTTCCCTTATCGGGAATATTATCCGACCAATTTAAAAGTACGCCAGATTGAGTCAAATCATTCTAAAAAATGTGTTTGTTATATGTATGCAAGCTTAATTGAAAATGAATTGTGGTAGAAAGGCAAAAGCCGGGAGGAAATTATGGGAAAAGTATATGTGCGCGTCGATGACCGTCTGATTCATGGTCAAACAGTGTTAGCTTGGTGTCCGACATTATCGATACAAGAGATTATCGCGATTGATAATGACAGTGCTTCAAATCCGATGCTGAGATCCATCATGGAAATGGGCGTTCCTAAAAACTACGCTACGAAAATTGTGACGATTGATCAGGCTAAAGAATTATTGAAGGAAGACAGTGCTAAAACAAGATTAGTGATTGTTAAATATCCAAGCCGTTTAATGGAAATCCAAGAAGAAATTGCCGGCTGTGAATTTATTATATTAGGCAACATCGCAAAACGCAGTGACAGTGTTCACCAAGTCAAAGGAGCTACGGGTATATTCTTCTTGAGTGAACAGGATGTAAAAGATATTGACAGTTTAGTTGAAAAAGGTTTTAAAGTGGACTTTCAGCAATTGCCGAATGCTGCCGGCATGAGCTGGAGTGCATTTAAGAAAACAATATAGGGAGGAATATCTATGACTATTCAGATTCTATTAATCGCATTGTTTATTTATCTCGGCTCGATTGGCTCAATTGTAGGGAATACCATTGGCTGGTATACATTGGGGCGGCCGCTGGTTGCATCATTTGTTGTTGGCATTATCATGGGGGATATCAACAGTGCTTTGATTGTCGGCATACCGCTGCAAATCATGTATATGGGTAATGTAACTCCGGGCGGTGCGGTTGCTTGGGACTTATCTTATGCAACCTATATTGGTACGGCAGCAGCATTAATTTTCGGCAAAGGCTTAGATGCCACCGGCTTGATTGGTTTAGCGGTCGTATTCGCCGGTATCGGCGGTTTAGTCGGACAATTGATGTGGAATGTATCTTATGCACTTAACCTGCCTTTAAATCGCATTGCTCATAAGTATGCGGAAGAAGGCAATACTTCTAAAATGTATATTCCGAATATGGTATTAGGGCAGTTGATCGGTTTCGCATGCCGTTTTATTCCGGCCGTCATTGTATTGACATCAATGACAGCAGCTTCCGGACAAGCCGATTTCGCCACCTTGATTCCGAATTGGGTTACTACTGGCTTGAGTGTTTTTGGCGGCATGATGGCTGCCCTCGGTATGGGCATCTTGCTTTCATTCCTGTTAAAGAAGCGTTATGATCTGGCGATTTTCTTAGGCGGTTTTATTTTAGTTACTTATTTTGGTTTGAATACAATGGCGGTTGCCGTTGTCGGGGTAATTACAGCGGTGCTTTATTATGCGGTTATTACTAAGGAAAAGGAGACAGTGTAAGATGAGTGAAGTTAAGAAAATCAGTCCTAAGACACTAAAGAAATCATTCCATAGTTGGTTCTTCTTCAATGGCTGTTCCCAACAGGCAGAATCAATGCTGGGAATGGCATTTGGACAGTCAATGGCACCGGTCATTGATGAATTATATACAACAAAAGAAGAAAAAGCAGCCGCTTTATTGCGTCATGTAACGCTGTTTAATACCGAAGCACAAGTTGGCTCAATCTGTAATGGTATTGTATGCGGCTTGGAAGAAGCCAATGCGAATGGACAATGTACCCCGGAAGTTATTGAATCCGTAAAAGTAGCCTTGATTGGACCTACGAGTGCGATTGGTGATTCGTTGTGGGTAGCAACCATTATACCTATTTTATTGACAATCTGTTTATCAATTTCACAATCCTCTCCGACTTCAGCATGGATTGGGCCTCTGCTTTATATGATTGCCTATCCGATCATCACTTATACATTAAGCTGGTGGTTATTCAGAATGGGCTACCGTTCTGGTCTTGAGGGTATGCAGGGCTTTATGGGCAGCGGTAAATTAGACGCGTTTACAGATACGATGGGCGTTTTAGGTTTAGTGGTTGTCGGTGCATTAACCGCTTCATTTGTAAGCTTGACATTGCCGATTCAAATCGTAAAAGATGTATTAGACGGCGCAACCGGTGAAATCATTCCTGCCCAAGTCTTATTCAATGCGGATGCGATGCTGAATTCGATTTTCCCTCAAATTTTGCCTTTATTATTAACTCTGGGTGTCTATTATCTATATTCTAAAAAGAAATGGTCACCGCTTAAATTAATGGCTTTGATTCTGGTGCTTGCTATTGTTTTAACGGCAATTGGCTATGCTACCGGATTCTACGCATAAAAACAATTCGCTTGAATAATGAAAAGCACGGTCAAAATGAAAAAAAGACGTGCTTTTTTGCTATAATAAGGATGAAATCTTCAAAGAAACTTAGATGAAATGGGGAATGAATATGAGTCAGGATTTTATGCAGCTGACCTCTGTCGATGAAGTCTGTGCATTTTTAAAAGAACGCGGCAGCCGTCATCAGAATTATCATCATTATACAAGCTTGCAGACCTTAAAACTGATTCTTAACGGTAATACATGGAAGCTGTCAGATCCGATAACGATGAATGATCTTCAGGAACGTCAGGAAAAAGGGGCCGAGGAAGTATGGCGGCAAACGGTTTTTGCCAGTTTTTGTTTCGGCGAATCTGAAAATATGGCGATGTGGGGTTTATATTGTTTTCCGAGACAGGCGGCTGTCAGAATATCATTGCCGCGTAAATTGATGATGCAGTGGCTGGCGGATACTGAAAAAACAGCAGATGTTTTATTGAGTGATGTAATCTATGTCGGTCATCAAAAGGCGCATCAGCTGCGCTGGAACAACCGCAAGATCGATATTACGGAGATGCCGGCTTTGACCAATATCAGTCATGAAAGAATAATGACCGGTTTAATTAAAGCTGACGCGTGGAGCTATGAAAACGAAGTGCGCTTTCTGATGCGTTTAAAAGACGCGGATAATAAGGGTATATTTGCAGCGCTGCCTGCTGATTTTGCGGCTTTTGTTCATGTCATGCTGGGACCGTGGATGGATCAGGAAGCAAGGCATCTCGCGAAGGCAGAACTGAATGCGCTGGGGGTGCGTGAAAAGAATATTCATGAAAGCATCTTTACCGGAAAGGTTCATTTAGATAATAAATGTGAATCCTGTACTTATTTTCTTGCTGATCAAATGAGGAAAAAGGTTAATGATTAACGGTTTTTACGCATTACTCAATTTCACTTGTGCTATAATAGGAACATTGGAGGAAAATATCTATGAAAAATCAATTAATGCATGACTGCCTGGCTTTTATTCAAAAGAGTCCAAGCACTTTTCATGCTGTTCATGAGTTAAAAGATAAATGTCTAACGGCCGGCTTTACAGAATTAAAGGAAGGGACTGTATGGCAGCTTGAAAAAGGCAGGGGCTATGTTGTTACCCGTAACGGCAGCAGTATATTAGCATTTAAGATAGGCTGTGAATTACCTGCACCGATTTTTAATATTACCGCTTCGCATTCCGATTCACCAACGTTTAAGCTGAAGGAAAACGCGGAAATTGAAAGCAGCGCCTATCTGCAGTTAAATACTGAAGGATATGGCGGCATGATTGCTTCATCATGGTTTGATCGTCCGTTGTCGCTGGCTGGCCGGCTGGCGGTTAAGAAAGCGGATAAAATTGAGATTCAGCTTTATGATGCCGGCCGTGATTTGCTAATGATTCCCAATGTGGCTATTCATATGAACCGCAGTATCAACAGCGGATATAATTATAATCTGCAGGTTGACCTGCTGCCTTTATTCAGTGCTCAAAATAAGCAGGGTACACTGAAAAAACTGATTGCAGAAGATATTAAGGCAGCGGAAGCAGATATTTTAAGCATGGAATTAAACATCTATAACCGCACGCCTTATTCAATCTGGGGCGCTGAGGAAGAATTTGTTTCTTCACCGAAGCTGGATAATCTTGAATGTGCCTATACGACGCTCGATGGTTTCCTGAAAGCGCAAAATGATGAACGCATTATCGTCTATGGCTGTTTTGATAATGAAGAGGTAGGTTCAACTAGCAAGCAGGGAGCGGATTCAACATTCCTTTATGATGTGCTGAAGCGAATCAGTGCTAATCTTGGTTATGATGAAGAAGCCTATCTGGCTGGTTTGAATCATTCTTTTATGCTTTCTGCGGATAATGCTCACGCGCTGCATCCCAATCATCCTGAATTCAGTGATAAGACGAATCAGGTGCTGATGAATCAGGGTGTTGTTGTAAAGGGAAATGCGAATCAGAAATATACGACCGATGGTGTCAGCAATGCCGTCTTTAAAACAATTTGTGAACGGGCGGGTGTGCCGCTTCAATATTATTACAACCGTTCTGATATGCCGGGCGGTTCAACGTTGGGCAATCTATCATCAAGACATGTCAGCATCAAAACGATTGATATCGGTCTTGCCCAGCTTGCGATGCATTCATCCTATGAGACAGCGGGAATACAGGATGGTCAGTATATGAGTCAGGCATGTCAGGCTTTTTATGAAACATCTTTAACGATGGATGAGGAAGAAATCAGATTCTAATCATAGATTTTTCAGAAAATACTTTCATTTTTGATGAAAATCGTTGTATAATTGAGAAGTCTGAGGAGGAATCAATATGAATCGTGAACGTTTAGTTCTCCCAAAGAACTATGAAAATAAATTAAATTATCTTGATACAGAGCTGGCTATTAAAATTGTTAAAGACTCTTTTGAGAAAAGACTGGCGCATCATTTGAATTTAGTGCGTGTTTCAGCACCGCTGTTTGTACGCAATGATTCCGGTTTGAATGATAATTTGAACGGTGTGGAACGGCCGGTTGGTTTTGATATTAAGGATATTCACAGTGATGTGGAGGTCGTGCATTCATTGGCTAAATGGAAACGCTTGGCTTTGAAGCAGTATGATTTTGAAACTTACCGCGGTATCTATACCGATATGAATGCAATCCGCCGTGATGAGGAGTTGGATAATCTGCATTCTGTTTATGTTGACCAGTGGGACTGGGAGAAGATTATTGAACGTGAAGAGCGAACGATGGATACATTAAAGGAAACGGTGCGGGCGATTGTAAAGGCAATTAAGGAAACTGAATATGTGCTGCATGAGCATTATGATGAGCTGCAGCGGATCGTACAGGGTGAGGTCTTTTTTATCACTTCTCAGGAGCTGGAGGATATGTATCCAAATAAGAGCGGCAAGGAACGTGAATATCTGATCTGTAAAGAAAAGAGAACCGTGTTTATCATGCAGATTGGTGATAAGCTGAAAAGTGGTATGCCGCATGACGGCCGCGCACCGGATTATGATGATTGGAAATTAAACGGCGATCTGCTTGTTTATTATCCGATTCTTGACTGTGCTCTTGAATTATCCAGCATGGGTATCCGAGTAGATCGTGAATCATTGCTGGATCAATGCACAAAGGCGAATACATTGAATCGCTTGGAATATCCTTTTCATAAGGCATTGATGAATGATGAGCTGCCGCTTACAATGGGCGGCGGTATCGGTCAGTCACGGCTTTGTCTGATGATGCTGAATAAGGCACATATCGGTGAGGTACAGGTTTCTACCTGGGGCGCGGATATGATTGAGGAATGCCGAAAACACGGCATCAGGTTGTTATAATGCAGTCTTTAATTCTTGAGGGCGGTACCTTTAGACCGGTATTCTCCTGCGGAATCATGGATTGTCTGCTTGACCACAAGTTATATTTTCCTTATGTTATCGGTGTTTCGGCGGGGATTACCGATGGCATGAGCTATCTGTCACGTCAGAAGGGACGCAATCTTGAGGTATTTATGCGCTACCGCAATGACAAGCGCTATGTTGGAATTGGCAATCTGATGAAACATCAAAGTCTGTTTGGCTTAGATTTTGTCTATGATGAAGTTCCTAATAAACTGCTGCCCTTTGACTGGCAGGCATTTTATGATTACCCAGGTCAGGGCTGGGTCGGCGTAACCAATGCCGATACCGGTGAGGCTGAATACATCAATTGCCAGCTGCTTGATAAACAGTGTACGATGCTGCGGGCAACGTGTGCGATTCCCTTAGTATTCCCGGCGATTGAATTAAATGGCAAACGGTTTTATGACGGCGGTCTGGCAGATCCGATTCCGATCCGCAAGGCAATTGCCGATGGCTGTGATAAGCATTTGATTATTTTGACCCGCTGCAAAGGTTATGTAAAGGAACTCAGCAAGCAGAACATCGTCGCGGCTAAGGTTTTGAAAAAGAAATATCCAAAGCTGGTACCCTTGTTAGAAAAAAGACATCTGGCATACAATGAAACCGTGCAGTTCTGTGAGCAGCTGGAGCGAGAAGGGAAGGCACTGATTTTGCGTCCTGAGTGGCCGATTGAAAGCTTTGAAAAGGATTTGAATAAGCTTCAGGCAGCCTATGATATGGGATATCAGATGGCTGAGGCGCATTTGGATGAAATTAAGGCTCTTTTGAATGCATCTGAAAAATAAAGCTAAATAAAAATACCGCATCGCTTCTGCCGATGCGGTATTTACTTTTACTATGTGACAATAATGAAAGAATGCGCTTATTGGGAGCATGTTAAAATATAAATAGATAAAGTATCCTTGATGCGGAAAGGAGAAGGCTATGATCACTATTTTTAATCGAAAAGAAGTAGCAGCTACATTTTCCGAAGAACGTCAGGCTGAGATCCGTCAGATTCTTGGCGCCTGCGGTGTCGATTATCGTTGGAAAATCATTCAGGCGGAACCCAATCGCGGCAGAATGACAGAAAGAAGCTGCGTTCAGGGAAAACAAGACAGTGAGTATGTCATCTATGTAGCTAAAAGAGATTATGAGAAAGCCATGCATCTCTTACAAACGTATAAGAAACAAAAGAATTGAGGGTGATAATGTGCTTCACTTATTAAACCGCGCGGTATTGCTTGATACAGCTTCTGCTGATCGGCAGGTACAAATCAAAGACTTATTATTAGCTAACGGCTATGAGGTTTATGTTAAATCGATGGTTTATCAGCCATTGCCTGCGGCGGCTTCACAATTAGGTAAGAAGTTCGGCGAACAAAGGAGTGACTGTATCTATCGTATTTATGTCAGACGCTGTGAGCTTGCGATGATCATGAGCCTGATTAAAAAGCATAATCTATAATAGGAATAATAAAAGGCAGATCATTCTGCCTCTTTCATATCCAGACCTTACAAAATTGAAAGCTAACTGTAAGTGTAAGCGATGGCTGTCATTTAAATGCTGTTTTATAATGGTTATAGTAAAGGTGGTGATTCAGATGAAGAAACTGATCAAAGCATTCGCATTAACCATCATGGCTTGTTTTATGGTACTGCTGGTATTAGGCTTTATTGAATATCGCAGTGTGATCCGTGAAATGCCGATCCAGGATAAGGTTGCCTCGATCATGCAGAAGGACGATTATGTGCCGATTGATGAAATCAGTGACTATCTGAAGGTAGCGACAATATCCACAGAGGATAAGCGGTTCTATAAGCATCAGGGTGTTGATCTGATCGCTTACGGACGGATTCTTTATGTATTCATTACCAGCGGGCAAATCAGCGGCGGCGGTTCTACCATCACTCAGCAGCTGGCAAAAAACATGTATTTTTCCTTTCAGCCTTCAATCATCCGCAAGGTTGCTGAATTTTTCGTAACAAAAGATTTAGAACGGCTGTATGATAAGGATACGCTTTTAGAATTATATCTCAACATCATAAACTATGGAGACAATAATATTGGTATTGCCAGTGCCAGCATGAATTACTTTCATGTTGAACCGGCTGATTTAAGCTTTGACCAAGCAACCTTGCTGGCCGGCATCCCCCAGTCTCCCGCTAATTATCAGCTCAGCAATCATGAGGATCAGGCAAGACTCCGTCAGCAGGCAGTCTTGGCGACCATTGAAGATAACGGCTACTATGATGACGATGAGCTGGCAAGGCTGCTGTTAGGCGTTAATCCTTAATGGCGGCGCTTTGCCAGATGTGTGCTTAATAAGCTTTGAATCGCTGCCGGTTCAGGATCAATATAAATGGTTTTATATGAGGAAAGCAGGGCTTGGCCAAGCATGCCGCCCTTCGCTTTTTTTAAATAGCGGACTTCACAATAATCAACGGGTACCGAGCTTGACTGCCGTCCCTGTGAATAATAAGCGGCTAACATGGCAGCCAGGCGCAGCAGCTCTTCATTAGGATGGGCATCATTGATCAGAACATGAGCGCCATGGAAATCCTTGGCATGAAGCCACAAATCCTCTTTGCGCGCAAAACGGAAAGTCAGATAATCATTTTGAATATTATTCTTGCCGACATAGATCTTATGACCGTCTTCAAATTCAAAGGTCATGAAATGCGGGATTTCATTTTGTTTTTTCTTCTTAATTCTTTGCTTCTGCGGCTTTAAATAATGCATTTTTTCTAATTCATTACGAATTTCAACGGCATCCTCAAAGCTGGCATATTCAAGCTGAGCGCCGATCTCTTCAAAATAAGCGAGTTCTTTTACGCAGAGTGAAATCTGTTCGCTGACTAAAAGCTGAGCGGTTTTACTTTTATGATATTTCTGATAATACTTTTTCGCATTCTGCTTGGCATCAAACCGTATATCCAATGGGATTTTAATCAGTTCGCCATTTTCAAAATCAGGCAGCTCAGCACTGCCGCTTTTTTCATTCAGCGTATTGGCATAGGCATAAAGCAGATCGCCGTACATCCGGTAATGTTCGCAGTTCATCGCATCTTCCAGCGTCTGGCGGAGTTTGCCCAGCTTATTGGTGTTCTTGTTGATTTCACGGCGCACGAGTTTGAATAAGTCACCGCTTTGCTGACGGATGCGTTCCCGTTCTTCCTTGTGGTAGAAAATAACATCGATACCTTTTTGCAGGCTGTTCGCGGCTGGTGGATTATCAAGGTGAGTGAGCGGCAGACAATGAAACTGCGGTTCCTTTTCGGTTTCAGTAATGTAAAGCGTTTTTGAGGCAAGCAGTTCCTTCATGATTTCCGCAAATTTTTCGCCGTTATGCATGCGGTGCTGAAACTCACGGCTTAGCTGCGGGGAGAAGCCATGAAACTGCTTCACCAGCGATTCATTTGCGTCAGCGTCTAATGTGATCCGCGGATCTTTCTTCAGCTCCTGAGAAGGCAATGTATAAAGGGCACCGGGATGAATGGTTCGCTTCGTGTTTTCAAAGGGCGGTATACGCTTCATCGCATCGATGATCTTTTCATTTTCATCCACTAAGACGCAATTGGCATATTTGCCCATCAATTCGATGTACAAAGAAAAATCATGCTGGTCACCCAGATCATTACGGGCAGTAATCAGCATATGCAGAATGCGGTCAAGGCCGATCTGTTCACATGAATTAATGATACCGCCGTCAAGATATTTCCTCAGCACCATGATAAAGTTATTCGGAACATCGGGAGCGGTGTATGTTTCTTCGGTAAGATTAATGCGGTTATATTGTGAGTGACAGCTGATCATCAGCTTAAAACCACTGCTTCGTGAACGGCAGTTAAAGAGAATTTCAGTATCTGATATCTGCTGGATTTTATTAATTTTAGCCGGCAGCAGCTGTTTTATTTCTTTATTGATTTGATATAAGAGTAAGCCATCTAAAGCCATGGCAACCCCTCCTTTCATGTGCTTTATTATACCATGATTTAGCAGATGCATTGAATTATTTATGCAAAGAACAAAGAATCAGCCATGTGGATGCTTGAATGTGACAGGTGTTATTTGGTTTACTTTTATCTTTATAATGGCGCCTTTAGGAAAATGTTTGACTTTCATTAAGGAGCGTTATATCATATTTAGTATCTATAAAAGGTGAGGACAGCAAAAATGAAAAAAGGGCTACTGATTATTATTAGCGGACCAAGCGGCGTAGGCAAGGGAACGATTCGCGAATACTTTATGAAGGATGAAAGTCTGAATCTTACATATTCTATTTCTATGACCACAAGAGCGCCAAGAGCCGGCGAGGTTAACAACGTTGATTATATTTTCACTGACAAGGCAGAATTTGAGCGTCAGATCAAAGCGGGCAAGCTGTTGGAATGGGCTGAATTTGTCGGCAATTATTATGGCACACCCTTAGAACAGGTTGAAAAGCTGCGCAATGAGGGAAAAAATGTCGTGCTTGAAATTGAAGTTCAGGGAGCGACACAGGTACGGGAGAAATGTCCTGACGCAATAACGATCTTTATTATTCCGCCGACGATGGAAGAACTTGAAAAACGCATCCGCGGCCGTAAGAGTGAGCCGGAAGAGGTTATTCAGCAGCGCTTGGCGAAGGCGGCTTTAGAGATGAAGCAAATCTCTGATTATAAGTATGTAGTCTGCAACGATGATCCGGAGCTGGCAGCTGATGTGATTGGGCTGATTGTGAAACGCAACAGCAAATAGGGGATAAGATGTATGACAGGTTATCAAGGGATAACCTGTTTTTAAATTAAAATAAAGGTTGAAAATACTTGTTATCACATAATTTCACAATGATTTTATTCAACGTTAAGGTGAAAATACTGTATAATGATTTTAGTAGGAGGTAGTTTTATGTCTGAATTAAAAAAACAAACTTGTTCCCACTGCGGAAGTGAAATTGATGATTTATGTAAATTCTGTCCCAATTGCGGAGCTAAAATAGTCAGAGCTGAGAAGGATGAAAAAGATGAAATCAGTGCTGTCATGAATGAATTGTTTGAAGATACGCCGATGGCTGAAAAAGAAGAACCGGTAACGATTCCTAAGTTTAATGAGCCTCAGCGTCAGTCAAACAAAGAGTCAAAACCGATACGTGAACAGGCTAAGCCGTCAAGGCCGCGTCCAACTGAAAAAGAAAGCAGACTGCCGGTAATTTTAACGGCGGCGGCGGTAGCGCTTGTCGTTTTGTTAGTTGCCGGCGGCGGGTTTATGATTTATAAGGCTATGCAGTCACCGTCGGATCCGACACCGCCAATTGTCGATAATAATAACAATGGGCAAAACAATCAGGATAACCAAAACAACAGCCAGCAGCCGGATAATCATCAGCCTGAAGATAAACCGATTGCTAGTGAGGATGATAAAAAGCCAACGAAGGATAAAGATTTGAAAGACGGTGAAGTCCTTGATTTTACAGAAGATATGGGGCAGCTTGCGGGTATTGCTTCAATCAGTGAAATCAAAGTTCAGGATATGGATAATGGCAATCTTCGCTTTACGATCAGCTATGAGTCAACATCGGATCTGACAATGATTTTTGCCAACGCGCCGGACGGTCAGATTTTCCGCATCGAGGTAGACGTGACAGGCAGCGGTCAGGGTGCTTATTTTGAAGTGAGCAAGAGTATTTTAAAACCAGACATGGCACTGATGGTCACCTTGTTTGAAAAGGTTGAAGAAGGCAGTATGAGTGATGGTACGCCGATTGGCAGCGGCAGCGCCATGATCAGTGCTGAAACGATGGCTGAAATTTTAGAATTAGCTGGTGAATAATTAAGTTGAATAAAGAATCTTGCAAGCCGAGATTCTTTTCCTTTTTATAGTAGAAAGTTACGATAAAGGATGGGAAATCAATGAAAAATATTGTATGATAGTAATAATATAAAGAGGGTAAATATATGAAGGAAGAGCTTCAGAAAACATTTGATGATTATCTGGATCGTTTTGAGAGTGATGAGAGTGTCAGTGAGGGATTTAAGAAACTGTTGTTGGAACAGATTGGCCTTGGACCTGTCTTAGAACCAATTATGCAGCGCTATATTGAGATTGCAGAGCGGAAGGCTTACGCTTATGCACTGCCTTTAGGTTATGCGATGATGTTTTATATATACTATGGCAAAAATCTTGATTTGGCGATTCACTATAATGAATTAGCCAGAGAAATGTTTATGCGTCTGCCGGACTATAAGGAACATGACGGAATCCTGACGGTAGTGAATAATGCCTTGCTCGGTCATATTTTTAAAGGGAATTACGGAGCGGCTTATCAGGAAATACTGGCAGCCATGCCAATTGCGGAAAAAGGCGGTCAGATAACCTATTACTCCGCGTTTTTAAATAATGGGGCAATCATTCTGCGGGAATTCGGCTTATATAAAAAAGCGATCCAGCAGGTTGAAGAAACATTGGAAAAAAGAGATTTTATCGGTGACAGTAATTTTTATACCACTGTTTTTTTATTATGCGGCTTGTATCTTGCGGTTAAGGATACGGCTAAGGTTAAAAAGCTGCTTGATACTTATGTGCCCGAATTACAGAAAACGGGTTATTTCGATGTGAATATTTTTAATTTAGGTTATCTTGATGCGGCCATTCTTGAGGATGATCGTGAGCTGGCTGATAAATTGTATCAAAAATTTATCACATCTTATGATTTTACTAAAGGTGATGATATGGATAATGGCGAGGTTTATTTTACTTTAGGCCGCTATCATATGTATCGTAAGGAGTATGAGCTGGCATTAAAATATTATAAACTTCTGCTTGATTATAAAGGCGGCTTTTTTGGACATAAAAGACAGCTGCTGGAAGAAGCGGCAAAGCTTTATGAATGCTTGGGCGATCAGGAAAAAGCTTATTTCTATTTACAATCAGCGCATGAATTGACGAAGACTTTTATTTCCTTTATTGATGATATTTATCATAAGGAAATTGAGGACGTATGGGAACAGAATCGCCGCTTATCGTATGAGGTGATGTATGACAGGCTTTTGGTCATGACTGAATTTGGTAAGGTTGTGACCTCTTGTTTGACCTGGCAGCAGCTGCTAGAAGTGATTGCCCTCCATGCCGGCCGGATTTTCTCCTTTGATGATTGGCATTTGTTATTTTATGATGAGCCTTTGCAGCGCTTCAGCAGTTTGGTTCATGAAAACTATGATTTAGCTGAACATCCTTTATTGGCTCTGTGCGTCAGCCAAAACAGCGCGTATAAACTGAGCAATTGGAATGCGGAAACTGATTTGGCAAAACGTTTAGGGAAGCTGTATGATGAACATAGCCGCTCAATGCTGATTCAGCCGGTCAGCTATCAGGGAGAATTGCTGGCACTGTTCTGTATGAAATCCAATCAGATTGAAAATTTCAGCCGTACGGATCAGGGACTGCTTCAGATTTTCGCGGATTATATCGCGATCGCGATTCATAATGTGAAGCAATATTCAGCAGCGCTTGAGAAGTCCAGTTATGATTATCTCAGCGGTATCTATAACCGCAGCGCACTGATGAAATATGGAGAAGGAATGCTTCAGCGTGCGGATCAGGAAAAGCATTCAATCGGTGCTTTAATGATTGACATCGATGACTTTAAGAAAATCAATGACAGCTATGGACATATGCAGGGAGATCGGGTTATCTGTGCGGTTACGGATATTTTAAAGCAGCATCAGCAGCAGGGAATCATCGCCCGCTTTGGCGGTGAGGAATTCATTTTGCTGATTGATTCACTCAATGAACAGGCATTGTACGAATTAGCAGAGCGCATTCGTTATGCTTGTGAAACAAACTGTGTGTCGATGGGTGAGACTGTGATTCATTATACAATCAGTATTGGCTGCTGTTACCGTGAATGTGCGCCGAAATCGCTGCATGAATTATTTGATGAAGCCGATCAGCGGATGTATATTGCCAAAAGAAACGGTAAAAACTGTGTTCAGATGTAATACAGGATCATGTAAAAAGGAAAGAACTGAAAAGGTCAGGCAGAGTTATGGGAAAGGATCATGGATTTACTGAATTTGAAGAATGGGCTGAATATTTTAGAATTTATACAGAGCGCATCCTCAATATTGAAAAGCGGACGTCTTTTTCATCTGCTCAATATTAAAAGGGGACTCAGCGGCTGACATTATATAACACGCGCTGAGCTTAAGGGAAATGTATCAGGATAATGAAAATATCTTGAATGCCATCTTTACTGGTTTATTAAAAAACCAGAGCATCGGGAGGCGGATGCCGCAGCTTCATTGCTTGAATATTTATTTAGAAACAATATGCGGATATTGAGGCTGCTCAGAAAACCGCTGAATCGCTTTATAATTATTATCAGCAGGCAGACAATGAGATTGCGATGATGTAATAAACTGTGAAAAAGGAAGCCGTTATTCTGATTTAATTGTTGATTTGATACTGAATGATGATAATTTGAAAATCAATTGGGAGAAGCTGCTGAACAGCCGTGAGGAAAGCTGTCGGCAAATTCAGAATTGAGAGAATTTCAAATTAAACAAGCGATATAAAAAAACTGAAGCTGAACGCTCATATTGATTCATGAAGCGAATTCAAATCTTCAGTTTTTTGTTTTTATTTATTTAAGAGTGCTTCGATGCGTTGGGCAACACCGTCATCAAGGTTGCTGGCTGTGATTTCATCAGCAATCGCCAGTGCTTTTTGTGAGCCGTTAGCCATGACCACACCGATGCCGCATTCCTTCAGCATCTCTAAATCATTATCCTCATCGCCAAAGGCCATAACATGATCTAACGTAAAGCCATGCAGCCGGGCAATTTGTTCGATACCGCGGCTTTTAGAATTACGGGCATCAAATATTTCAAATAAATCCGGCTGTGAATGCACTCCCCGCACATTTTCAATATGAATCCGGCTCATGACTTCTTCTACCCGTGCCATTGTTTCCTTTGGACAGGAAATTAAGAGCTTAGGGTGTTCATGGGAAAGAATTTCATCAGTAAGCTCACGGCGCGGCAGACGGTTGTTGCGGCTGAGCCGTTCACTGACCGCGTCAACCTTTTGCGTATAGATGCCGTCTTGTTCATATAACATGAAGTTAATGCCTTCATGTTCATAATACTTCATAATTTCAAGCTGATTGGCTGATGAAAGCGGATAATTCAGGCGGCTTTCATTTAAGGTATAGTCGATCAGCTGGGCACCGTTAAAGCCGACAATGCAATCGATGTCTTCTTCGATTCCCCAAATTTTAATCAGTTCGCTGACCGCGTAAGGCGGTCGTCCCGTTGCGATACCAAAATATATACCCGCCTGCCGGGCCATTTTAATCGCTTTTTTAGTGCGGTCAGAGACTGAATTAGCACCTGTAAGCAGGGTACCGTCAAGATCGCACATAATCATTTTAATTGTTTTCATTGCTGCCTCCCAGATAATGCAGGCATTCATAGGCTACACCATCTTCATTATTTGTTTTCGCTGATAATGTCCGGGCCACGGCCAACGCTTTCTTAGTGCCGTTTTTCATCGTAACCCCGATGCCGGCACTTAACAGCAGCGGTTCATCATTGCCGGAATCACCAAAGGCTATGACTTCATCAAGATGAATGCCTGTCTGCCGGCAGATATATTCAACTGCGTTGCGTTTGCTGACAGATTTTTTGCAGATTTCCACCGCCATCGGATTGACATAATAAAATGCGTACTGATCAGGATAAACCTTTTCCACAAGCTCAATCAGTTTTTTGATCCGCTTAACCGTCCCGATGAAACAGATCTTATAAACATCCTCATTGAGATATTCACACATTGATTGAACATTGCGGGTTTCTTCAAGCAAGTGAACAGTGTAAGTGCCTTTTTGATATCCCAAACGATGCATCAGCTTTAACAGTCCACATGCGCCTTTTAAGCCGCCGCCAAGAAAACGATTAATTTTCAGGTGATATTGATCGGCGATGCGGACATATTGAATCAGCTTTAATTCATCGGCGATGCTGCACAGCTTCTGACTTTCCTGCGGATTTAATGAATCAAAGGTATGACAGCTGCCATCTGCCATGCGGGTTACCTCATAACCATTGGCACATACCATCCAGCCATTGTATTCTTTTAATTTTAACTGTTTTGCATAGCGATCAACTTCGCGCTGGAAACGGCCGCTGGCTAAGACGACAATACAGCCTTGTTGTTGATATTCCAGCAAGGTCTTTTCGGTAAACGCACTGATTTTTTTAGCGTCATTAAGCAGTGTGCCGTCAAGGTCTGAGACAATCATTTTGATTTTATTCTCCATACTACCTCCATAAATGAAAAAGCTGAAACCAGATTATTTGATTTCTTCGGCCCAGCTTTTTTTCTTTTCTTTTTCTTTGATCTGCACTTTTTTCACAGGGCGGATCGGTTCAAACTGCTCCTGACGTTCATTGAGGCTGATTGCGGCAGCCGGCTGCTGGGCACGGACATAAGCCATCTCCTCATGTTCGATTATTTCATCATCAGCCAGCAGCGGCCGGCCGTCACGATCGACAAGAACACACAGACCGGCGCCAGAACCTTCATTGTGGAACATATACTGTACATGGGTTTCTACATCAACTAAAAGCTTGGTACAGGCTGACATTCCGTCATGATAAATCTCAGTCGTAATAAAACGGTTTTTATTCTTTTTCATGGCACCACGTCCTTTCTTTATTATTATACACAATCCCGCTGAACAATTCTATAACGGAAAGGGAATAATTGCAGCAGAATATTAAAAATTTCAGCTGTTGTTAATGAGTGACTAAATGCATTTGAAAAAACGAAGCAGGTTGGCTTGGCTCATGGTATAATAGTAAAGTGAGGTGAAGTGAATGAATCTTGTCTATTGCTATATCGAACATCCTGTGTCAGCCATTGATCAGCGCTATACCTATCAGTTTCATGATGAAAAAATCGAACCAGGTATGCGGATTCAGGTTGATTTTGCGCATCGGCTCTGTGTCGCTTTCGTTGATGAGGTCGTTTATGATACGGAAGAAAGCTTTGATTTTGAGATTAAGGATGTCGTCAAGGTATTGGATGCTTCACCCATTCTGAATGCGGAATTAATGGCTTTGGGCAAATGGCTGGCGGAAACGACAGTTTCACCGGTAATTGCCTGTTTTCAAGCGATGCTGCCGGCAAAGCTGAAGCCTAAGTCAAGCAAACAGCGCATTAAAATGGAAAAATGGGTGCGTGTTCATCATGTGCCTTTGGTTATAACGCCTAAACGCGAGGAAGCCTTGACGGCTTTACAGGCGGTTGGAGAAATGACGCTGACCCTATGGCGCCGTGATTTTAAAAGTGCTGGAAAGGCGCTTGAGGAATGCCGGGCGGTGGAAGTGTTTGAAAAAGAAGCGAAAGCGGCTGAGGAAAAACTGAATGTCAGTGATTTTGATTTGACCTTAAGTGAGGAGCAAAAGCAGGCTATTAAGCAAGTGCTGAATCCGCGTAAGTCGGTGCTTTGTCTGCATGGCGTCACCGGCAGCGGCAAGACGGAGGTTTTTCTGCGCTGTGCCAAAGAGGTTTTAAAGCAGGGCAAGCAAGTGCTTCTGCTCGTACCGGAAATCGCGTTGACACCGATGATGGTAGAGCGGGTTCAGAAGCGTTTTGGCAATGATGTGGCAATTTATCATTCCGCGTTGAATGATCAGGAAAAATATGAACAGTTTCAAAGTGTACGCAGGCATGAGAAAAATATTGTGGTCGGTACCCGTTCTGCAATCTTTATGCCTTTTGATCAATTAGGCTTGATCATCCTTGATGAAGAGCATGACAGCAGCTATAAGCAGGACAGCCAGCCGCAGTATCACTGCCGTGATGTAGCGATATGGCGGGGTGCAGTCCATCATGCGACCGTCTTGCTGGCAAGTGCGACGCCCTCTTTAGAGACGTATGCGCGTGCCGTCAAGGATGTTTATCAGCTGATATCACTTAAAAACAGAGTAAGTAATAATCTGCCGGATGTATCATTGATCAATATGCAGCAGACCGTAAAAAAAGGCGGCTCTTATATATTGAGTCCGCAGCTGATCGAAGCGATGCGTTTGAGTCTGGAGTGTAATGAACAGGTGATTTTGCTGCTGAATCGGCGCGGCTATCAGCCGACGATTCATTGCAGTGAATGCGGAACGACGCTGATGTGTCCGCATTGTGACCGCGCTCTGGTTTACCATAAGGATGATCAGAGTGTTAAATGCCATCTATGCGGTTACAGCATACCGGTTCCTAATGTTTGTCCATCATGCAAATCACCTTCATTAAAAGGAATGGGGTTTGGAACACAGCGTCTGGCAGAAATGGTCAGCGAGCTGTTTCCGGATAAAAAAATCATTCGCATGGATGCCGACACGACAGCCCGTAAGAATGCGCACCGTGATTTACTGGCACAATTTGGCCGGCATGAAGCGGATATCCTGCTTGGTACGCAAATGATTGCGAAAGGCTTGGATTTTGAAAATGTCACGCTGGTGGGAATTCTTCAAGGCGATGCGATGCTTTATCGCTCAGATTATCGCAGCAGCGAGCTGACCTTTGATCTGCTGTGTCAGGCCAGCGGCCGAAGCGGACGCGGACAGAAAAAGGGGAAGGTATTGCTTCAGGTTTTTGATGATCAGCACTATGCTGTGCGTTGTGCGCTGACTCATGATTATCTGAAATTTTTTGAACAGGAAATGCGTTACCGCCATTTAGCCGGTTATCCGCCGTATACCTATCTGGCATCGATTCTGTATATTCATAAAGATAAGGAATCAGCCAGTGAGGCGGCGTGTGAGGGCATGCGCTGCTTGGCGGAAGAAACATTCAGGCTATTGGGGCCAAGTGAATTAATGAAGGTAAAGGATGAATATCGATTCCGTATTTGTATTAAAAGTAAATCACTGACGCAATTGCAGAAGGCTGTTTATCAGCTTTCACGCAAACATCGCTCATCAAAAAGCAAGGTCAGACTGCAGATCGATATCAATCCGCTGAATATGGATTAGAGGAGAGGCTTATGAAAGCAAGAGAAAAAGCATACAATTGTTTATGTGATATTGTTTTAGGTAAAAGTTACAGCAATCTTTATCTGCGTAAAGAAATGAGTGATTTCAGTTCAGTGGATAAGGGTTTGATTACTAATATCGTTTATGGTACGATGCAGAATTATCTCTATCTCAGATATCAATGGGAGGCCTATGTGCAAAGCGATATTGCCGCTGATATGGCACTTTTGATGGATATGAGCATCTATCAGTTTCTGTTTATGGACAAGGTACCTGAATATGCGGTGGTGAATGAAGCGGTGGAAATTGCGGCTAAGAAGCATAAAGGTAAGTATAAAGCAATGATTAACGCAATGCTGCGGCGTTTTTTAAGAGAGGGTAAACGTCCGATCCTTGGCGATGCGATTTTTCAGTTATCCATCAAAACATCGCATCCTTTATGGGTGGTCAAGATGTGGGAAAAACAATATGGTTATGAAATTGCTGAGCGGATCTGTCTTGATGATCAGGGAGCACCGGCGTTAGCGGCCCGGGTGAATACATGTGTTACGAGCCGTGATGAAATCATTGCCGCCAATCCTGACTTTGAAAAGGGCTGTTTGAGTGAGGACGCGCTGATTTATCATGGCGGCAATATTGCTGATACAAAGGAATATCTGACCGGCAGAGTATCGATTCAGGATGAGGCAAGCCAGTGTGTCGCCTTATTAGTTGATCCTCAGCCCGATGAGAGTATTTTGGATATGTGCGCGGCGCCGGGAACGAAAACATGCCATATGGCTCAGCTGATGAAAAATGAGGGAGAAATCATTGCCTTGGATATTCATGAACATCGCGTTGAGTTGATTAGTAATGCGGCAGCCAGACTTGGCTTAAGCATCATTCAGCCATGGTGCTTTGATGCTTGTGAAATCAATCATGAATATGATGAGGAAAGCTTTGATCGGGTATTGGTCGATGCGCCATGCTCCGGCTATGGCGTAATGAAGCGCAAAAATGATATCAAAGTACATATGCAGCCGGAAGATATGGATACTTTACTGCCGCTTCAGGCAAAGCTTTTAGATACCGCATTTAAAATGGTAAAACCGGGCGGCGTTCTTGTCTATTCTACGTGTACACTGAATAAAAAAGAAAATGAAAAGCAAATTGAGAAATTTCTGGGACTGCATGATAACGCGCAGCTGGTCAGTCAGCGAACTATTTTCCCTTATGAATACAATACCGATGGCTTTTATATGGCTAAGCTGATTAAAGCTGAAAAGGCATAATCATCAAATGATACAGACATGTGCAAACGGTCTGTATTTTTTTGTATTTTCCTGCTTGACTTTATACTCAGCAAGCGGTACTATAAAGATGTAATAAGCAAAAGATTAGAATACTAAACAAATGATTATGGAAAGGAGGCAGTTATGATTACTGATCGAGAACGTCAGATTCTGCATTGGATTGAGGAAAATCCCTTGATCTCCCAACAGGAGCTGGCAGATCTGGCAGGTATTACCCGCTCATCGGCAGCTGTGCATATCTCCAATCTGACTAAAAAAGGATTGATTCAGGGTAAGGGTTATATCTTACAGAAAAAGCCATATATCGTGGTAATCGGCGGTGTGAACATGGATATCTGCGGACGTCCGTATCAGCCATTGGTTATGCGTGATTCCAATCCCGGCACTACCTTTTTATCGGCGGGCGGCGTTGGCCGCAATATCGCGCATAATTTGGCGCTGTTAGATGAAGATGTGAAATTGATTACGGCTTTCGGCAGTGATGGCTATGCATCACAGCTCAGTGAAGAATGCCATCGCATCGGCATTGATACATCCCAGTCCTTTACGATTCCCAACGGTGTGACATCGACTTATTTATTTATTACTGATGAGCATGGCGATATGGAATTAGCGGTGTCGGATATGGGGATTTATGAGCATTTAACACCTGAACTGATGGCTACCCGCATCGATTTTATCAATCGGGCAAGCCTTTGTATCTGTGATACCAATATACCGCAGAATACCTTAGAATATCTTGCAGAGAATTGCCGGTGTCCGTTATTTGCCGATACGGTATCAACGACTAAGGCGAAAAAGCTGAAAGGCTTGTTAGGTAAGATTCACACATTGAAACCAAACCTTATTGAAGCGGAGGAACTGACAAGCATTAAAATCGTTGATGAAAATTCCCTGCGCGCAGCGGCAGAGTGTTTTCTGAAACAGGGGATGCAGCAGGTTTTTATATCTTTAGGAGAAGATGGTGTTTATGCGGCGAATAACCATGAGCATATGCATCTGCCAAGCCTTCCATGTGAAATTGTCAATACGACAGGCGCCGGCGACAGCTTTGTCGCAGCCCTTGCCTGGGCATGGCGGCAGCAGCTTCCGCTGCGTGATATTGCCAGAGCCGGTATGGCGGCAGCTAGCATTTGTATCGCCAGTGAATCAACCATCAGTCCGCATATCAGCTGTGAACATATACTTGAAATTCTGGATCAGCATCCAGTAAAATAGGAGGAAAAAAATGAACACAAGTAACTTAAGAAAGTATTTAGACGTATCTGAAGAAGTACAGAAGGCATTAGCCGAGGGACGTCCGGTCGTAGCGCTGGAATCAACGATTATCTCTCATGGCATGCCATATCCGCAGAATGTGGAAACCGCCTTAAATGTGGAAAAGGTCGTACGTGACAATGGTGCTGTACCGGCTACGATTGCCATTATCGGCGGTAAGCTGAAGGTAGGTATTTCAAAGGAAGAAATTGATCATTTAGGCCGTAAAGGGCTGAATGTCATCAAAGCCAGCCGCCGTGATATTCCAGTGTTGGCTGCTAAGGGTGAAGATGGCGCGACAACGGTAGCTGCGACCATGATTCTTGCCAATCTTGCCGGTGTTAAAATCTTCGCGACCGGCGGTGTCGGCGGTGTTCACCGCGGAGCTGAAACTACAATGGATATTTCCGCAGACCTTGAGGAATTAGCTGAAACACCGGTAATGGTTGTTTGCGCAGGTGCAAAATCCATTCTTGATCTCGGTTTAACGCTTGAATATTTGGAAACCAAAGGGGTAACGGTATTTGGTTATCAGAGTGAAGAATTACCAGCCTTCTATACACGCAAGAGCGGCTTTAAAGTAGACTACCGCATGGATACACCGAAGGAATTAGCCGATGTCTACAAGGCTAAAGAGGATTTAGGATTACGCGGCGGGATGCTGGTTACCAATCCGATCCCTGAAGAATACTCAATGGATCCGGATCTGATCAACAAATCCATTGATGAAGCAATTGAAGAGGCTAATCGCTTAGGCATTAAAGGCAAGGATACAACGCCGTATTTATTGGATAAGATTCAAAAAATTACCGGCGGATCAAGTCTGGCTGCGAATATACAGCTGGTTTATAATAACGCTAAGCTGGCATCGCAGATTGCCTGTGAGTTAAGCAAGTTAAAATAAAAGGTTATAAAAATAGTGAACTCATAAACATGGGTTCGCTTTTTATGTGGTATAGGCAAACTCAGCCTTAGGCTATGTGTGTTTCTGAGAAGCTGCTCTATAATTTATTTAGGAGAAATAGTTATGGCAAGAAAACATGAGAAACTGATTGATGCCAATGTTATTTTAAGGTATCTGAATATGACTGTTGGAGAGGTTCAGTCTGTTTGATGATAAGTATCATGTGCGATATAGATTGACGAATCCTATGGATTTTCATGAAGGAATGGCAGTTTAGTGGAAATGATACCTGTTTCAGAAAAAAGTTCTTTCTTTTTCTTTATATATGAGTATAATTGAAACAAAGAAATGGGGTAGTTTATGAAGCATAAGGGCGTCTTTTTTGAAGCGGTTGAAACCACAATTCCAGTAATGCTTGGCTATTTATTTGTCGGCATCGCTTTTGGTATGCTGTTTCAGGAAAAAGGATATAATTTTTTATGGGCGGCAGCCATGTCAGTATTTGTTTATGCCGGCAGTATGCAGTTTATCGGCATTAATTTCTTTGTGCCGGGTGTCAGTCTTGTGGAAGTGGCTTTGATGACCTTGCTGGTGAATGTACGGCATATATTTTATGGTTTAAGCATGATTGAGCCATTTTCGCATATGGGACGCAAAAAGCCATATATGATTTTTTCTTTGACCGATGAAACTTATTCTTTGCTGGTTAATATCAAGAATGAGGAGGGTCACGCCGACAAGCTGATGTTTCTGATTTCTTTTTTGGATCAATGCTACTGGATTATCGGCTCGATTCTAGGTTCACTGATCGGCAGCATGCTGCCCTTTGATACAACAGGGATTGATTTCGCGTTGATTGCTTTGTTTGTGGTGATCTTTACGGAACAATGGCTAAGCTGTTCAGATCACCGTCCGGCATTGTGCGGAACCGCCTGCGGACTGCTTTCATTAGTTGCATTCGGTGCTGAGAATATGGTTATTCCTTCAATGATTTTGATTGTGCTTGTATTAATGGCAATGAAGAAGAAAGCAGGTGATGCTTCATGATTTCAACAGCAACGTCTATCTTAATTATTGCCATTATGGCGGGCGTTACCTTTTTGACCCGTGTCATTCCCTTTATCTTATGGGGAAATAAAAATGAGCTGCCATCGCTGATTCGCTATTTGGGAAATGTTTTGCCTTATGCGATGATGGGATTGTTAGTTGTTTATTGTCTGCGCAATACAGCGGTGCTGTCATTCCCTTACGGCATTCCTGAATTAATTGCGGTCAGTGCCGTAGTTGGGCTGCATTGCTGGAAACGCAACAATTTAATCAGTATCTTAGGCGGCACGGCATTATATATGCTTCTGATTCAGGTGATTTTTAAATAATTGATATAAATAAAAGCTCAACTGAGGGTTTTACTTACTAAAAAGGAAGTGTCAGATAGGTTAATAACAAGACAATGGCCGGCGGTATCGCTAAAAGTAAGAAAAGGTCTGTCGGGCAAACCGGTTTTCATTTTTAGCTGTGTTTAAATTAGCCTGTATACGATTCCCTGAGGTTAATAAGCCGCTGCTTAATACGGAGATAATTAATAACGCTGCTGTAAGGGTCAGTAAGATGTTTTTAAAATTATAAACATTTACTAGCTGAAGGATGTAAATGATAATAAAAATCAGAGTGTAAATGAGATAGACAATTTTCTTGTTCATATCAAATGCTTCTTTCCCAAGATTAAATGAATGTCTATGGTTATATATATTATATCATAAGCATCACTCATTGAATTTAAAGGTAAAATTTAAGTAATCTTTAGAAATCTTTAAGCTTATCACCGTTAGGTTTTAAGAATGATTTGTTATTCTTAGAGCATGAAATGAGGGATAAGCGATGAAGCAAGTGGATCGTAATATTTTTAAAGGAATATGTGCTGTAATAGCTGGTGGTTTAATTCTATTGGGACTGATTTATTATGGTAAAGACCTGTTTAATCTATTAAGCAATATGGATCAGATGAAGGCCTTCCTTGAACAATTTGGTGCCAGCAGCATGCTGGTGGGTATATTGCTTTATGCAGCTCAAATTCTGATAGCCATTCTGCCGGGTGAAATTATTGAGGTATTGTTCGGTGTCCTTTATGGAAGTATCGGCGGCATGGCCTTCTGTTTAGTAGGGAATCTGATTGGTTCAACATTAATCTTCCTGTTAACGAAACGTTATGGCAAAAAATTTGTTCAGCGGTTTATTCCCGAAGAAAAAATGGATAAGATCAGTTTCTTTAAGGATGAGAGCCGGCTGAATGCCGTTACCTTTATCCTGTTTCTGATTCCGGGAACACCAAAGGATATCTTTACCTATTTGTTAGGTTTAACGAATATGAAGCTGTCGACCTTCCTGCTGATTTCAAGCATTGCCCGCATTCCTTCCATTTATTCATCAACCTTGGTTGGTGCTAATCTGGGCAGCAATATGCTTGCTCAGGCAATCTTGATTTATGCGATTACCGGTATCTTCTCCTTAGGCGGCTATCTGTTTTACCGTTTTGTATTTCAGAAAAAAGCAGCGGAAGCACAAACCAGCGGTATCTAAACAATTGAATCGAGTACATATAACATCTGCAGGTTCTCGCTTGCAGATTTTCTTTGTCTGGGATATACTACAAACAAGGATGTGAGAATATGAATGAGATAACATCAGTGAGTAATCCCCGTGTAAAACAATGGGTGAAATATCATGATAAGAAACACCGTGACAGAGACGGACTCTTTTTAGTTGAAGGTGAACATCTGATTCAGGAGGCAATCGCAGCAGGTCTATTAACGGCGCTGATCATCAGCCCTGACTGTCCGTATCAATTTGATTTTAATGGGGAGTGCTATTTGGTCAGTGAGGAAATTATGAAGAAGCTACGCAGTACCGTTTCGGTTAATACATGTGTAGGTGTCTGCAAGGTTAAGGACAGTAATGTCTCGCTTGGTGATAAAGTGATCCTGCTTGATGATGTGCAGGACCCGGGGAATGCGGGAACGATCATTCGAACTGCTTATTCGTTTGGCTTTGACGCAGTTGTCTTCTCTGGCCGCAGCGTTGATATTTATAATGAAAAATTAATTCGCTCAACTCAGGGCGCACTGTTTCATATGTCAGTATTGAAAGCTCATCTGCCGGATATGATTCATAAGCTGAAACAGATGGGAACCGTAGTATATGGAACCTCGCTGCATGAGGCAAAGGGACTTTCAACCTTTGTAAATCAGCAAAAGACAGCGCTGGTTTTCGGCAATGAAGGCAATGGCGTCAGTGAAGCAATCTTAACTCTGTGTGATGATCGTATTTTTATTGAAATGAATCGTTTTGAAAGTTTAAATGTAGCGGTAGCAGCCGGTATCTGCTGTTACGCATTCAGAAAGCAGGACTTATGAGAAAAGTATTAGTAGCTATCCATGGTTTTGGTGATATGCGGCAGGAGAATTTCCGTAACTTGATTGAATGGTCAAAGGGGCAGGACTATGAGCTGGTTACTTTTGATCTTTATGATTTATCGCCGCATCCAATTTGGACTGACTGGCTGAAAAAAGCTATTGAAGTATTAAAGGACATTGATTTTATAGAGTGTCAGGTTACCTTGTTAGGTTTTTCGATGGGCGGTGTTATTGCCAGTTATTTGGCCGATAAATTTCCGATTCAGAAGCTGATTTTGATTGCACCGTCATTTAAGGTTTACGGCGTAAAACAGGTGCTTTCCTATTGTAATGATTTTAAATTCAAGGAAGGCGGCAAACCGGAAGTCAATGACCGTGATAAGGTACTGCTTGAATATTCTATAGAATTTGCGAAGCTGATCAATATGCTGCGCCCGTATCAAAAGAAAATCAAAGTGCCGGCATTGGTCATTCAAGGGATGGCAGATGATGTTGTGCCGCCGACGATTGGCAAACGAACCTATCATTTAATCAATCATCCGCAGAAAAGACTGTATCTAATTCCGGAAGGGCCTCATGAGCTGTTGGAGGATGAGCGGTGCGGCAGGGAAACCTTTTCAATGATTAAGATGTATATGGATGAGGTAAAGGTATAATCGAGCTGTTTAATGTGATTATAGAAGAATCTAAAACTTACTATAATATGAGGGATGACATCAATGGAAAAGTTAATGTTATTATGTTTAGGCATATTTCTTTTTGGCCGTACAGCTAAACAGAGTTTGAAGTCAGTGATGAAGCCTATTTTCATCCTTTGACTCTAGACTATGCGGCAGATAAATTCTTGATTGAATATCCTGAAACATTAAGCTATATAGAAGTTTAACTGCTAAGCAAGTAAGTTTATCCAATTTTATGAGTTGATATTGTAACTTTTGATGCTTTTGGAATATGCAGTGTTTCAGCGGGTATGAATAAGGTGAAAAAGCATTTGTCAAATCCATTTTTTTGGGCTATAATAACAACTGTTAAATACTTTGAGAAGGACTAGTAAACATGAAGATATTCTCTATCAGGGATAAACAGCCACCGACTGCAAGCTGTTTTTAGAGAAAACTGTTGAATTCACCTTTGAATAGTGGGACTAATCATCCCCCGGGAAACAACCGGTTATCAGGGTAAAAGTGTGTCGCAAGACGAAGCAGGATGGTACCGCGCAAGAGCGTTCCTGCAAGCTTGCGGCTTTTTTATTAGTCGGAAAGGAAAAAACGATGAAAAATTTAGAACAGTTAAAAGAAGAGGGACTTAACGCAATTCGTGAAAGTCAGACACTGGCTGCGCTTCAGCAGCACCGGGTTCTTTATCTGGGTAAAAAAGGACCGATTCAGGAAGTAATGAAATCAATGAAAGATTTGAGTGCGGAAGAACGTCCTAAGTTTGGCGCTGCAGTTAATGAAATCAAGACGCAGATCGCTCAGGCTATTGAAAGCAAATGGGCTGAACTTGAAGCCAAAGAGATGGAAGATCGTCTTGAACGTGAAAAAATTGATATCACACTGGAAGGCTATCATCCAACGGTTGGCAATCTGCATCCTCTGACGCTTGTTCAGCAGGAACTTGAGGATTTGTTTATCGGCTTAGGTTATACCATTGGTGAAGGGCCGGAAATTGAATTTGATTTATATAACTTTGAACGGGCTAATATTCCGAAGGGACATCCAGCTCGTGATATGCAGGATACATTCTATATTAATGCTGAGGAATTGCTGAGAACGCATACGACTGCGATTCAGACACGTCAGCTGGAAGCCTATGCGCCTAAGCTGCCGATTAAGGTTGTTTGTCCGGGTAAGGTTTACCGCCGCGATGATGACGACGCAACGCATTCTCATCAGTTTACACAAATGGAAGGCTTAGTTGTTGCTGAAAATATAACCTTATCTGATTTAAAGGGTACCTTAGAGTTTATGGCTAAGAAAATGTTTGGTGAAAAGCGTGTCATTCGTTTCCGTCCGAGCTATTTCCAATTCACTGAACCAAGCGTTGAGGTTGATGTAAGCTGTCATATCTGCAACGGCAAGGGCTGTCCGGTATGTAAAGGTACTGGCTGGATTGAAATTCTCGGTGCTGGCATGGTACATCCGAATGTATTGGAGATGGCAGGCTATGATTCAAAGGAATGCAGCGGTTTTGCCTTTGGCGTTGGTATTGAACGTGTTGCCATGCTGAAATATGGCATTGATGATATCCGCCATTTCTATACAAATGATCTGCGTTTCTTAAAAACATTCACACGGTTTGAGTAGGAGGTTAGTATGTTAACAAGTAAAAAATGGCTGAGCCAATATTTAGATTTAAGTGATATTACACCGGAGGTTTTGGCTGATAAGCTGACAACAGCTGGGAATGAAGTTGAGGGTTTGGAAAAGATGGCTCAGGGAAGCAATCTGATTATCGGTAAGGTATTGGAATGCAGTGACCATCCGGATTCAGATCATCTGCATGTCTGCAAGGTCGATCTTGGCGATAAAGTTGATACTATTGTCTGCGGTGCGCCCAATGTAGCGGCTGGACAAAAAGTCATCGTTGCGCTGCCTGGAGCAAAACTGCCGGGCGGTGAAATTAAGAATGGTGTGATTCGCGGCGTTGAGTCGAATGGTATGATTTGTTCACTGCTTGAATTAGGTGTTGATGCCAAACAGCTGAGTGAAGAAAGCAAAAATGGCATTGAGGTTTTAGGTGATGATGCTGTTGTCGGCGATAGTGATCCGCTTCATTATCTTGGACTTGATGATACATTGCTTGATGTCGGTCTGACACCTAACCGCAATGATTGCCTGGCTTCTTGGGCATTAGCTAAAGAAGTAGGCGCTATCCTGCACCGTGAAGTACAACTGCCTGAATGCGAAGGAACTGCCAATCTTGGTGTGCCGACAAAATTAAAGGTATCCAGTGAAACTTCCAAATGTCCGATTTTCTTAGGCAAGGTTATCGGATCAGTAACAATTAAACCATCGCCAAAATGGATGCAGGAGCTGCTGCATGCCGCCGGCGTCAAATCAATCAACAATGTTGTTGACATTTCAAACTTTGTTATGCTGGAAACCGGTCAGCCGACGCATTTCTATGACGCTGCGAAAATGCATCAGGAAATCATTGTCAAGGATGGCTTCGATACAACTTATACCGCTTTAGATGGTGTTGACTATAAGATTGAACCGGAAGATATCATGATTACTACACAGGGTAATCCGGTAGGCATTGCCGGTATCATGGGCGGAGATGACAGTAAAATCGATGAGCAAACAAAGGGAATTATTATTGAGGTAGCAACTTTCAATTATGTTCAAGTCCGCAACACAGCCCGCCGTTTAAATATCACTTCTGATGCGGCAGTGCGCAATGCGAAGGAAATTGAACCAATGGCTGTTTATAAAGCGATGGATCGATGTGTTCAATTATTGATTGAATATGCGGATGCAAGCTTGATTGAAGAAACTGCTCAATATGGTACTAATAATTATGTACCGGCTGAATTTACAGTAAATACGGATTCAATCAATCATCTGCTGGGAACTGATTTTATTGAAGATGAAATCATGACAGAATTAAAATGGCTCGATTTAAAGCCTGAAAAGGCGGGCAGTGATATCAAGGTCAGCATTCCAAGCTATCGTACTGATTTAAAAATTGAAGCAGACATCGCGGAGGAAGTTATCCGCCTGATTGGTTATGACCGTCTGCCATCGACTCTGCCGACAATGAGTATGACAGTAGGAGCATTGGACAATCGTCAGACTATGCGCAGAAGAATCCGTTCAATGTTCGTCAATATGGGCTTAAATGAAACTGAAACATATACGCTGGTCAGCCAGAAGCACTTGGATCATGCACTTCTGCCGATTACACCAGCTGTGGAATTGGCTTCGCCGATGAGTGAAGACCGCAAATACATCCGTTCTTCAATTTTGCCGAGTATGCTTGATGCGGCTGCCTATAACAACAATCGTTCAATCAAGGATCTGTCATTCTTTGAAATTTCCAATGTTTATGCAAAGGATGTTGTAGAGGAACGTCTTGCACTTGTGATGAATGGTTTAATGCATAAGAGCCGCTGGCAGAAAATGAGCGTACCGGCTGATTTCTATACGATTAAGGGCTTGATTGAAACCATGCTGAGTCAGCTCGGCTATGAGGGAAGCCGTGTAAGTATTAAAGAAAACAAATTGGATACAACTCATTTCCATCCATACCGTTCAGCCTGCATCTATATCGGCAAAGAGCTGTTTGGACTCTTTGGACAGATTCATCCGCTGATGGCTAAGGATTTTGATGTACCTAAAGAATTAGTCATGTTTGAAGGTAAACTCGATGTATTGCTGAATAACAAACCATCAAAGGTAAAATATACACCGATTTCTAAATACCCGGCAGTAACCCGTGACCTTGCATTCGTTGTAAAGGAGGATGTTAAGGTAGCCGATATTGTTGAAGCGATTCGTAAATGCGGCCGTCAGATTATCAAGGGCATCGAAGTATTTGATGTTTATACCGGGGAACATGTAGAAAAGGGCTTTAAATCGATCGCCTTATCAATCAATTTCCAGTCCGACGAAAAGACATTGACCGACGGGGAAATCAACAGTGTTCATGAAAAAATCTTAGCTGCATTAAAAGCAGAATTAGATGCGATCTTAAGAGGGTAGATTAAAAAAACCATAGTGTCGTTTGCTGACACTGTGGTTTTTATATTATGATATTAGAATTCATAATTTTGTGAATAATTTAAGTTAGTTACACTTATTTGTACCTTGATAAAAAACATAAAATTCAAATAAATAAAAGAATTTAAAAACAAGCATACTAATGTTTATTTTACCAATGGTTTTCTTTATAATAATCTATGCAAATAATAAAAAAGAAGGATAATGTTAAAGGGCAGCTTTATGTGAAATGATTGATTGATGTCTACTGGGACAGAAAACGAAAAAAATCATGATGGGCATCATAGTAAGTACAAGATGTTATCTGAGGTACTTGCTTATATCTTCCATAACAGTTTTATATTCATTCAATAGAATGAGCTTCATATTGTAAAATATATTTTGCTGAAGGCTGTTTTATGATGGGATTTAAGTTGAACAAAATCATAATAAAAAGTAATAAGATATTGCGTCATTACACTGCTTGCTGTCTGCATTTTAAATTGACTAAGAACGATTTCTTTGCAGATATCCGTATGAGTATGAAATACAGTTTGATTATGGGTGCTTCGATTATACTTTTTGTCAATACTATAGGATATTTAGAGGTGTTTTATTAATCTTTATGGAACAGCATCAATTCTTTACAGACTGACTTATCAACTTATAAAACTTGATGACACTTTTGCTATATTCATGGTCTTTTTTTTGATTGAATGCTATACTTATACCATGAGGTGATAGTATGCGTATACGTTGTAAATATTGCAAGACATGGTTCGATACAAAAGATAAATATTGTCCGTATTGTTATGCAAGAGTTAGGGAAAATGATTCTGTTTCACTGAATGACGGCCGAGCTAAAGCAGCTATTTTCAGGCATGCTGACAGTCATTTAGAACAAAACTCAAAATATGTTAGGGAAACGGGGAAGGAAGCTAAACCATGCACTGCCAATATGGTAAATGATCCATACAGCAAATCTGCCGGTCATTCAAATACTCATGGTAACTATTCTTCAGCAAATAGTGATCGTTATGCCCAAACAGCAAACTCACGAACAATGAATGAACGCAAGCCAGTCAATCGACGGCCTGCGAATCGTCAGAAAGGAAATTCCATTTCTAAAATCATTGGCTGGGTCATCATTATCTATGTGCTGATACAAGTGTTTTCGGTACTGGCGGCACTCCTGTTCTTTTAACGGATTGAAAAATCCGTTTTTTGTATTTAATGTTGTTGTTTTGCTGTGAATGGGATAAACTAGTGAAGTGGAATTAAGTTTAGAGGATGATTATATGAAAATAAGTAAGTTTTTTAGTTTAATGCTTTGTCTTACTCTGGCATCAGCTTGCAGTGCCAGTCAATATACCCAAGCTCGTCAAAACGGCTATCAAAATGGTCATGAATTAAGAAATCATGTTAAATTATGCCGTTTTGCAATCCCGCAATCCTATGGAGAACCTGTTCCTAGGAGTGAAGCGGTTGAGAATAGTTATTTTGATGACGCGGCTTTTGCCGGTGATTCACGCATAGCCGGTATCGCCGAACTCTATGTATTAGCGGATACCACAGCAAGAATTTATGGTTCTGTCTCATTAGATGTCAGCAAAGCGACAATGCGTACCGTATTCCCTTTGGATAATGGCGGTATGGGCACAATGATTGACGCACTTGCGCAGACACCGGTTCAAAAGATTTATTTAAGCTTTGGTTTAAATGAATTAGGTTGGTATGTCATGGATATCTTTAAAGAAGATTATATTGATATTGTCAATCAGATCAAAGCCCTGCAGCCGCAGGCACAGATTTATCTGCTTGATGTTTATAACTTTTCAAAAAGCCGTGAATATGAAAATGATTATACAAATCTTGATAAATTGAAACTGATTAATGATACAATTAAAGAGGTTGCGGCAGAAACACAGGTGAATCTGATTCACAGTAATTCAATGTTTGAATCAGAGGATACATATCTGCCTGATGAATGGACTAGTGATGGTTATCATTTAAACAAAGAAGGTTTTAGTCATTGGCTGACCATGATTAAAGAACATGTGAATAAAGGAGAGATAGTATATGAAACGAGGCCTTGCGCTGATTAGTTTATGTCTGCTTACCGGCTGCAGCAGTAACCAAAGCAAAGAAATCGATATTGATAAGACAGCCGAAACAATGATTAATGAGTATTACAGCGATGAAATGATCAAGGCAAATAATGATCAAATCCGCAGTATTCTGATGATTGACATGGAAAAGAATACATGTGCAGTTTATGTTTCAAGCAGCAATGAAACCAACGAATTAGCTATTTGTAAAGGCGAAGATGAGGTTCTTAAAAAAGCCTTTGAAGAACGCCGTGATTATAATCTGACCAGTGCTGAAAACTATTTCCCGAAGGAAGCTGAAAAGATCCAAAACAGTGTCATTGAAAAGGTGGGCGATGTCTGGGTTTTGATTACCAATGATAAAAGTCAGGATGTTTTAGAAGCAATCAAGGCTTCATTATAGCGGCAAAGACTTAGTTTTAATTGTTTTATAGGTGATTTCATCAGTTTATGTTGATTTTTATTTGTAGTCATGGTAAATATTTGCTATAATGAAATGCGGAAATTCAATAAAAATCTGGAAGGTGATTAAAATGGGTAGACATTTTGAAGTAAGAGCGGCAGCAATGGCCAAAACGTCAGCTGCCAATGCAAAGTTATTCTCAAGATTCAGTAAAGAAATCTATATGGCTGCGAAGTCAGGTGAGCCTGATCCTTCAATGAATCAGGGATTGAAAAAGGTAATTGAACGTGCTAAGGCAAACAATGTACCGGCTGATGTAATTAAGAGAGCCATCGACAAAGCTAAAGGCGGTTCGACTGATTCTTATACCAGCTCAACTTATGAAGGCTTCGGAGCCGGAGCATCTACGGTTATCATTGAATGCTTAACCGATAATCAGAATCGTACAATTGCGTCTTTAAGAGCATGCTTTAATAAGGCTAAGGCTAAAATCGGGGTTGCCGGCAGTGTATCTTTCAATTATCAGCATGTAGGTAACTTAGTAATTGCTTATACTGATGAAGAAGCAATGCTGGATGCGCTGATTATGGCTGACGTAAATGTGTTGGAACTTGAAGTTGAAGGTGAATACATGAATATTAATGTAGAGCCATCAGATTTATATAAGGCTAAAGAAGCGATTGAGGCATTAATTCCTGATGTGAAATTTGATGTATTAGAGCTGACAATGATCCCTAATGAATATTGTACATTAGAGGGTGATGATAAGGAATTATTCCAGCGCCTGCTAACTTTGCTTGATGATGTTGACGACGTGCAGAATGTTTGGCACAACGTTGAAAATATCGACTGACACTCTGCGGAGTGTTTTTTCTTATGCAAATCAGAAAAGCATGTGAACAGGATATTGAAGCAATCGAAGCGGTATTGCTGGATGCTGTGCGATGGCTTACTTCAATGAATAAACGGGCATGGAGCGAGGAAGATGTGGCTTGGCATACCTTAAGTCAGACACATACTATTGATCAATTTTATGTGGTGGAAGAAAAGGGAATGGTTATCGCAACCTTCTTGTTATGCGATGTGGATTCAATCTACTGGCCGGAAATAAAACCAGGGCAAAGCCTATATATCCATAAGCTATGTGTGATGCGTAAGGCGGCTAAATCAATGGCTTCACAGATAATTATGGATTTTTTTAAAGCAGAAGGCCGGCGGCTGAAGAAAGATGCATGCAGACTGGACTGCCGTACGAATAAGCCCGAACTTAAGCATTTCTATGAGAAGCATGGTTTTCAGCTTGTCGATGAAGCGGAAATTGTGAAGGGATATTGTACTTCACGCTATATTTATCGGCTTGATGATTGACGGGTAAATCATTATCTGTTGTGCCGCTTTGATGCTATAATCATGGATAGAAAGAAGGCGAGACAATGAAGGTGATTTATCATGTTGATGAGATGGCTAAGTGGCCGCTGACCTTAACTAATGTATCAAATATGCTTGCGGTATATAAACAGCAGGGTGAAGCGTATAAAATTGAGGTGCTTGCTAACAGTGCTGCTGTTAAACAGTATGCACAGGCTGATGAATTAGAAGAGAATATGACAGCCTTGGCAAAGGAAGGCATTCTGTTTACCGCTTGTGGCAACGCGCTGAAAGCGAATCAGCTTAAAGCTGAGGAGTTGTATCCTTTTGTGGAGGCCGTAAGCGCAGGTGTTGTTGAATTAGCGAAGCGGCAGGCTGAAGGATATGCTTATATCAAACCATAGGCATATAGTATTGTTTAACCTACACTAAATAGAAAATCGTGATAATATCAGTTTTAATTCTGATAGATATCACGATTTTTTTGTTGTATTTAATATCTCAAAAGTGATGTGTGTTGCTAAATGTATACTTTATGAGACACTGTATTCCACTTTCATTATATGCGATTTTATAATATTCGTAAAGGTAAATAGACCGTTTTTTGTTATTTCATGGCTGTTTTATGTTCTGTTGAAAGTGTCTTAGAAAGTATACCTTTTAAGACATATTCAAAAAACCTGGGGAGGTAAGTAAAGTGGAATCAAACAAAACAAGGTCAGCGATGACGGCTTTAGTCGTAGCTGCAATGCTCTGTTCAGCAGCAATGCCGATCAGAGCGGCTGAGGCTCAATGGGTCAACAACAACGGCACATGGTCTTATGTTAAGGAAGATGGCAGTAACGCCAAGGGTTGGATCAAGGATAATGACTGCTGGTATGCTTTCGATGATAACGGAGCAATGCGTACCGGCTGGATCGCTTCCAATGAACATTGGTATTTCATGGGCGAATCCGGAGTCATGCAGTCAGATGCTTGGGTAGAAGAGAACGGCGCCCTTTATTATATTAAAGGTACCGGTGTTATGGCCAAGGATTATGTCAAAGACGGTTATGAATTGACTGAAGATGGTAAAGCCATTCCTTTAGCTGAATCAAAATCAGTCGTAGTGACAGATCCGGAAGCATTGGAAGGTGAAGTCATTGAAGGGAACCTGTATGTCGATGTAACGACGGCTAAAGCGTTAGAGCTGAAAGGTGTAACCGTAAAGGGTAAATTAGTTGTCATCGGTGACAATCAGACAGCCGGTAAGTTAACGATCACTGATTCAAAGATCGAATTGATCAGCACGCAGACAAGAAATGCGGAAGTTGTATTAAGCGGCGAAACAGAAGTGAAGGCAATCGTATTGGAAGAAACCTCAGCGGTAACACCGGATAAGAACTTCAAAGGGGAAGTAGAGAAGATCGAAGTACAGTCAACAACCAAAGGAGAAATCGTCATAGAGATACCGGCACAGGAAGTAAGTACACGGACATATGCGGGAGTTGACATTCAGGCACCGGTGGAAAGCCTTGAGGTAAAGACAGATACCCAAATCAAAGTGAATGCCGATGTTAAGAATGTGACAGTTACTGAAACAGCGAAAGATACGAAGGTAGAAATAGCCAAAGGCAGTACCGTAGGAACATTGACAGCTGATGCGCCAGTGAAGATCGAAGGTACCGGTACTGTCAATAAAGTTGAAGCCAATGTTGACGGTGTAGAAGCAGGTGAGGATACAGTAATCAAGGATGTAGAAACAGGTAAAGATGTAGAGAAAGCACCGGAGGTTAACAAACCATCAGCTGGCGGATCATCAAGTGGCGGCGGCAGTGAACCATCGATCACTTATTATACTGTTACGTTTAAAGACATGGAAGGAAATAATATTGAAACTAAAACTGTAGAACAAGGTAAATTTGTAACGGCGCCTGTTGCTGTGGCTCCTGACGGGATGGTATTTGCGGCATGGTTTAAAGAGGGTGCCCGATATGATATAACAAAACCGGTGAAAGAAAATCTTGTTTTAACAGCGCAGTTTGGAAGTTTGGCGGCTGATGAAGCAACATTAAAATCAGCAGTAACAAATGGAGGAAACATTGTTTTAGGTAATGATATTGAAGTTGAGACCAGAGTACAAATTACTGCTTCGGTTAATATATTCGGCAATGATCATGCCATTATATCGAGTGAAAAAGGAAGTGGTAACCGTGTGATTAGTATGGGTGATGATAATTTTACTGGATTAGATAATGGGACTGTCGGCTTGTATGATATTACTTTAAAACCTAAAGATAATCTGCAAATGCAAAGAGGAATAAGCGTTTATAATGTAGATAGTTTGAATTTGATCCTTGATCACACTTCTATAGTTGCCTCTTATTATGCGTTAAATATCGCTAGTTTTGTTTCTGATTCGAAGGTTGATATAATCGATTCACAAATTGAAGGCTGGGCAGCGATAAATACTTATGCGAATAATACGGATTTCAATATTGAGCGTAGTTATTTAGTGGGTACTAATTCACACAGTGGGCCATCAAATGCGTTCTCGACAATCGTTATTGATGGCGGCGCCTACGATGGTGTTAATGATTTAGAATTTTATAAAAATTTTGAACCTGGTAATTTAGGCAAGGAAAACAATATGACATTTATTGATAGTGTAATAGAAGCCAATATTCTGCCTGATTCAGAATCACAAAGTGTTTTATCATTCCAATATGGCGCTAATAAAAATAGTGTAACATTTAAAAATACAACATTTATAAATGAAGACCGTTCTTGGTTAAATGTGAATGCTAACACTGATTGCAATAACTCAGTTATTATGGATGGAAGAGAAGTGCAGATAGAAGATTCATGGTATTATTATGCAGATGCTTCCTGGTATCATGCTGATGAATCTGAATTTACTATAAATACACCCGAAGAGCTTTCAGGACTTTCTTATTTAGTCAATGATAAGAATAATGATTTAACTGGTAAGACCATAAATATTTCCAGTGATATTGATTTAGAAAATATAGAAATGAATACAATAGGCTATGGTGTTACAAAATTTAATGGTACATTAACGTTTACAAATGATGCAGGACTTGTAAATTTTATTGCTGATAACAGTGAACAGCTTTTAGGATTCATTGAATTAGGTGCTAATGGAAACGTAGAAAAATTAAAGATAAATGGCACTTTAATTACAGATAGTCCTGATAATACTTCTAATGATGAATAACTTTAGAGATTCTAATTAAATAAAATCGTGAAAGCTTAGCTTAATGCTGACTTCCACGATTTTTCTTTATTCTAATTTTGATCTCACAGTACAGAGTATTGTACTTTGCAAAAAATTCCCTTGTCCGCTTCTTCAATGAGAAGGGTTCATCATCACCAACCATAGCAAATTCATCAAAGAACTTGCGGGCAAAGTAGGCAGACCGCCGGCAATGTGAAGTGCTGGTTACTACAATGATGGACTGTAACTGATGCTGGTCACAAAGCTGCTTGGAATACGTAAAATTATCATATGTATTCATGGCATGGGTTTCCATCAATATCGGTATCTGCGGCTCACTTTGATGAATGTATTCAGCCATTGCCTCGGCTTCACACGTATTATTATGCGCCTTACCGCCGCTGATCATGATAATAGGAGCTTTCTGTTTAGACCATAAATCAATCGCTTTCTTACAGCGTCTGATTTGGGTTTGACAAAGACTTCCGTCTTCATGCGTCGGACAACCCAATACAAGGATGCAATCGGCATGATCCATGTTTTGCTTAGGTTTAGGAAAATATATAAAGATTGGCATCAGCACAAGCATTAACAGAACTAAGTAAATCATTAAAGAATCACCGGTGCTTTCAATTCACGTTCAAGGATCTGCCGGCGATTTTCATCACTGTATGGATAACCATAGAGCACGCTGCTTTTGTATTCAATGGTGCGGTATGCTTCCGGTATCTGTGTGAATTTAGAAGCAATCAGTATGCCTTGTTCTTTTATTGCTTTTAAATGCGCGCGTCCTTTTTCATTGCATGCCAGTACCCGCAGATAATTCAGCGGCGGTAAATTGTCAATGTCCGCTTTCTTCGTCTGCATCATCAGATGCAGCATTGTGCGCTGAATTTTTGAACGCGTATAGCGTCTCGATGTGACGGCGCTGATAAAATCTTCAAATTCAGGCAGTCTGGCATGTTTGATAAATAGATTTTCAATACCCTCATCCATCATGAAATATGACGGCAGTGCTGATGAGTCCATGGTTAATAAAACCGTTTGAAAATATCGGTAATAGTCTTCAAGAAAAACCGGATCGGTAATTTCCATACATGTTGCATGCTTGATATCAAGCTGATTTTTTATAGCATAGCGAATGGCTGTCGCGGAAGCAATCGGCTTGCTGGTATCCAATTCATGATAATGATTGGTCCGCTGTATGGAATAAGGCCGGATACCGCTGCCTTGCAGGGCGCGTATATAGTTTAAAGCTAAAATATCATTGGCATTGAGTGAGCCATATAAGATCTCATAGGCTTGTACAGGTGAAAGACCGCCTTTCATGGCATCGCTCAGATTGACATCAAGCTCAGCTAATTGTTCCAATATTTCAAGATTGTTTGATTCGCTGCCAAAGCAGATGCTGTCAACACCTGCTAATTTTAATACGTCGACCGCACCTTTCGCAAAATAAGCGGCACTTTGCGCTGCATAGACAAAGGGCAGCTCAAGAACTAAATCAACGCCATTTTCAATTGCTGTTTTAGCACGCTCCCACTTGGCGGTGATTGCCGGTTCGCCGCGTTGCACAAAATGACCGGACATGGTACAAATTAAAAGATCACAGCCGGTAATTTCTTTAGTTTTATTTATATGATGAATATGACCGTTATGAAACGGATTATATTCAGCAATGATTCCTGTTATTTTCATTAAATAATCCCTCTCGCAATAATGATAGCATAGAAATGGTCAGGTTTCCATATGCGAAAAAAATTCAAAGCCGTGTCAGAGTGAAGCAAGTGTGCTATACTGGATAAGAGGTGGAAGTATGTCAAAAATAAAAAATGAAACAATCGCATCGGCTTATGATCAAACTCAGCTGGCATTGCTTAGCGTAGAGCCGGAAGGTGAAATCAAAGGAATCATTCAGATGGTTCACGGTATGGCGGAGCATAAAGAACGGTATCTTGAAACCATGGAATATTTTGCGGATCATGGTTTTGTCTGTGTTATGCATGATCATCGCGGTCATGGCGACAGTGCAGCTTCTAAAGAAGATTATGGCTATTTTAATGATTGCAGCGGTGATGCCGTTGTGGATGATGCCGCTTTGATTACCGATATGCTTAAAGCACGCTATCCTGGCCTGCCGCTTGTTCTGTTTGGTCATTCGATGGGCAGTCTGATCGTTCGTGCCTATATGAAAAGATATGATGATAAAATCAATGGTTTAATTGTCTGTGGATCGCCAAGCAAACGGACAACCCTGCCGGCTGAGAAGCTGTTTATTCAGCTGATGATCAGGCTCAAGGGTGAACGTTACCGTTCCGCTTTTATCAATAAACTGTCCTTTGGTGCTTATAACAAGCGCTTCAGTCAGGAAAAGTCAGAAAATGCATGGATTTGTTCTGACCCGGAGGTTGTGAGAGCGTATGATGCAAGTGAGAAGTGCGGTTTCACATTTACGCTGAATGGGTTTATGAATGTATTAAATTTGATGGAAAAGACATATTCTAAGAATTACTGGCAGATGAAGAACCGCTATGTGCCGATTCTTTTTATTATCGGCAGCGATGATCCCTGCGCGGTGAATATGGAACAGTTCAAAGCAAGCGTTAATTTTATGTGTCAGGTTGGTTATGAGAATATCTCGAATAAAATATATCCGAATGTGCGTCATGAAATCTTGAACGATTTAAGTAAAAATGAAGTGTGCAGCGATATGCTTGCATTTATTGAACAGGCAATTCAGAAATAAATTCCTACAATTTTGTCATAATCCTCGAAATATTTTGTGAATCAGATATAATGGATTCACAAAGGGGGCTTGTGTATGAAAAATATTAAAAAGGTTAAAGATGTTTTAAAAGGCATTGCAATCTTAGCTTTGGTCGCATTGATTGCTTTTGCCGGCGGCCGCTTTTTCTCACCAAGTGCTAAGGCACCGCTCATCACTTCTGATCTGCTGACTACTAAATTGCAGAATGTCAGTGATTTGGCAACGCTTCGCTATAAATATACAAATATGGGTAAATTTGAACAAGCCACCGATTTCTATGGCTGGACAGTACCTTTTATGACAAAGTCATTTATTATTTCCTATGACGGCGTGCTTCTTGCTGGGGTTGATCTTTCAGAAGCTGAAATACAGGTTGATGACAATAAGATTACTGTGCATCTGCCAGAGGCTAAAATTATTTCACATGAAATTGATGAAGACAGCATTGAGGTGTTTGATGAAACGAGAAATATCTTTAATCAGATAAAAATTACCGATTATACTAATTTCTCCAAAGATCAGAAAGCGAAGGTAGAAAGTGAAGCCATTGCGAATGGTTTGCTGGCGGAAGCGATGGATAAGGCTAAAACTGTGATTCAGGCACTGCTTGAACAAAGCGGTGAGGTCTACGAAATTGTTTATGAATAAACTATTTGTTTAGTAATTGTAAACTCTTGCCGCGGGTGAGAGTTTTTTATTGTTTTAAAGCGAATCGCATTGATGATGAATTGCTTCTGAATAAATGTTTTTGTTTAATAATACTAAACAAAAAATTATAATTTATTAAACTTTCGGCTTGAAATCAGCCTTGTTCTATGTATAATAAAAAGCATGTGAAAAGCGGGGTGATGATTTCAGCGATTATATTTGAGGTACTTGTCAGGGACACCTGTGTTTTATGCAGATTGCCAGCTTATCATAAATAAAATCCTTGGGAATAATAAATAAAGAAAGTTGATGTTTGTCAGCAAGTACAACCTGTTTTTAAATTTTTCAGAAAGGGAAATGTTAAAATGAAAAAACTGATTGCTATTTTATGTTGTTTGATGACACTAACTGCCTGTGTAAAGGCTGATGAAGCCGAGCCACAGAGTAATTTTACAGATGAGATGAAGCTTGCCTATGGGCAGGATATTTCTTTAGAGGACGGTGCGGACGCCGTTGAGCGTTTGGGAGATCATAAGGCTTCTCCGTATTTTACACAGCTTGATTTTTACAATATGGAATCAACCGATACTTTGACGATTCTTCCGCATTTTAAGACGATCCAGCAAAGCTCGGAATGGAGCTGCGGCGTTGCCAGTGCAATGATGGTTCTGGCTTATTATGATAAACTGGGTGATTATGATGAATATTCTTTGGCTCAGCTGCGCTCCAATGGTTTGACTCCGGAAGCGACCACACTGCGTCAGGCGATGGAGATTTTTGATGCAGTCGGCGGCTTTGAATTAGAGACGACCTTTGATTATGGTGAGGGGCTTGCGGAAGAATTTGCTTTATCAACTATTCAAAATTATTTAAAAGATGGTGTTCCGGTAATGGTGGCATGGAATGATTGGGGTGGTCACTGGCAGGTAATTATCGGTTATGATACGATGGGAACAGAAACTGAGCAGGACGATGTTTTGATCATGGCTGATCCATATGATACTACTGATCACAACCAGGATGGTTATGTCATTTATCCGGCGGAACGTTTCTTTTACAATTTCACGATGTATGACTTCTTTCCGGAAGAGGAATTGAACGAGATGCTTTTTATTGCTGCTCGTCCGATTGAATAACTAATTTGCTGGTTGTTTTAAAGCCTGCTTTAATGCTTGACAAGGTCGGCTTTTATGTTAGTCTTGAACAGAGAGGTGTGATGAGATGGGTTTTTTATTACTGCTGCCGTTTTTCTTGATTCGTTTCCTGCTTTTATCAAGGCTGGATCAGCAAGCGCTGGGGCGGGCCGCTCATTTTGCACCGATGCCTAAACAGGAAAAGAGTTTTTATTGGCTTTATCAGGCCGCCAATATCGTGATTTTTGTTCTTATTCTCGTGCTGCCAATAAAGCGTTTGCCTCCTTATATCTATTATATGGGCTTGCTGATTTACCTTTTCGGCCTGCTGGTTTTAACGGCATCAATCATCAGCTTTGCATCATGTGATAATACAGGGTTTAATTGCAGCGGTGTCTATCGGTTTTCACGCAATCCGATGTATGCGGCTTATTTTATCTTCTTTATCGGCTGCGCGATACTGCTTCATTCATGGCTGCTGCTGGCTGTGGTTCTGCTTTTTCAGATGGCCGCGCATCGGATCATCCTTGCGGAAGAAAACTGGTGCATACAGCACTTTGGCGGCAAGTATCTTGATTATATGAAAAAAGTCAGACGCTATTTTTAAATCATTCCCTATGCAAAGTACATACATGGGTTTGATTACCTATGAATTATGTCGGCTGCAAATGGATTCTGCTTGCATCACAGGATTGAATAAGTTATACTAATATAGTTGACTTTGGAGTACAAATTCCTTATAATAAGTACGTTAAGCGACGAGGTGATTTTTTTGAAGTGGACCAAAAGTGAATTGCTGCAGGCCAGAGATTGCACAATTGAATTTGATGAATCAATCGCATTTGAGGAAGAAGCAATAGCTCGCATCCATCATTTAAGAAAATTACAGAATGTTACGGTATCCGGAAACATCCATTACGATTCGACAAGTGACCTGGCAATTGCCAACCTTGATATCGACGGCTGTATGGTTCTTCCGTGTTCGATTACACTGGAAGATGTGGAGTATCCGTTTCATGTAAATTCAACGGAAGTCTATGCCTTTCATAAGGTAAGTGAAGAAGATGAGATGCATGAAGCTAAAGGTGATATCGTAGAGTTGTACCCAGTTCTCTTTCAGCTGATTATGATGGAAATTCCATATAAGGTCGTGAAAGAGGGGCTCACTGATTATCCGAAAGGAAAAGGGTGGGAAGTCGTCAGGGAGGAAGATTTAATTGCTTCAAAAGAAAAGGCAATTGATCCTCGGTTAGCAAAATTAAGAGATTTTAAGATCGAAAAATAAGTAGGGAGGTACCGACATGGCTGTTCAACAAAGACGTAATTCAAAAACTAGAACTGCAAAACGTAGAACACACTACAAACTGACTGCACCGGCATTAGTTAAATGCCCTCAATGTGGAGCTTTAAAGAGACAACACAGAGTATGCGGAGAATGTGGTTTTTACAACGGAGTAAAAGTTGCTTAGTTTAAAACGCTAATAGAGGCCCATGAGTTTTCGTGGGTTTTTATTTTGTTTTCTGATATGTATGCATGGTTTGTTTAAGCATGCTATACTAATAGAAAGAATGTGAGGAGTGTTGGTTATGCTGCATTTAATGATAGTTAAAAGTATCCGCTGGCTGTTAGTAAAGCTGGGCCGGGGCGGATCGCTGCCTGGGAATATCGGATTAAAGATGGACCCACAGCTGCTGAGCCGATTTAAAATGCCGAAGCATGTGATTTTGGTAACCGGAACCAATGGCAAGACAACGACAAGCAATCTGATTGTTGAAAGTTTACTGGCATCGGGAATGAAGGTGATCGGCAATCGCCGCGGAGATAATCTTCGTGAAGGAATTGCCACCCTGCTTTGCGCAAACAGTGATCTGCATTATCGCGTCAAGGCGGATGCAATCGTGCTTGAAGTTGATGAATTGACGATACCAAGGGTGTTTGATCAGCTGCACGTGAGTGCCTTTGTGGTTAATAATTTCTTCCGTGACCAGCTGGATCGGGCTGGTGAGATGGAAACGATCGTCCGTAAGATTGAATCGGTACTGCCCGATTATCACGGTAAGCTGATTTTGAATGGCAATGATCCCAATGTCGTGCGGTTGGCGGATCGTGCCAAACAGGCGGAAGTGCTTTATTTTGATGTGAAGCAATGTGCTGTATCTCTTTCTGACAGCCATGAAGCGAGTGAGGGCAAATTCTGTCCGCGCTGCGGTGCCGAGCTGCATTATGACTATTATCAATATTCGCATATCGGTCAGTTCAGCTGTTCGCAGGATGGTTTCGGCAAGCATGAGGCGGCGGTCTGTGTGGAAAGTATCGATTTCAACACGCAAACGATGACGGTGAACGCTCAGAGGCTGCCGATGTTTCAAAACGCGATTTACGCGGTTTATAACTGTGCGGCGGTACTGACGCTTTTAAAGGCTATGAACATCAGCTGGGAATATGCGGCGAAGGTATTTGCTGAGTTTGAGATGAATGATGGGCGCAATGAAACATTTATGATCAACGGTGTGCAATGTGTTTTGAATCTGATTAAAAATCCCACCGGCGCCAATGAGGTCATGAAGATGATTGCCCATGATGAACAGAAGCGCTCTGTGCTGATCGTGCTCAATGACAATGATCAGGATGGCAGAGATGTATCGTGGATCTGGGACGCGCATTTTGATTTGCTGATTGATCCATTGAGTGAATGCATTATCTGTTCCGGTACCCGTGCCTATGATATGGCGCTGCGGTTGAAATATGAGGGCTATAATGTCGGTCTTCAGGTGGAAGAGAATCTGTCACAGGCGATTGATAAGCTTTGTGAATGTCCGGGGACGCATATGGTTATTTCAACCTATACGGCGCTGCAGCAATGCCGTTCAATCTTAAGGAGGAAGGTTTCATGAAGCTGAAAATCTGCTGGATGTATCATGATCTGATGGATCTGTATGGGGATAAAGGGAATATTCAGGTGCTGAAAACCCGCTGTGAAAAACGCGGCATTGAATGTGTTGTCGACACGTGTACGCTGAATGAAGAAAAGACATTGGCAGATTATGATTTACTGTTTATCGGCGGCGGTGCGGATCGTGAGCAGGGACTTTTGGTAAATGATCTGCTTAAGCGGCGCAGTGCGATTCAGGAAGCGATGGATCAGGGTTCATTTATCCTGCTGATCTGCGGCGGCTATCAGCTGTTTGGTCAATATTATTTAGACGGCGACGGTCAGAAAATCGAAGGCTTGAAATTCTTTGATTATTATACGGAAGCCGCTTCGCGAAATGATCGCTGCATCGGTAATATCGCGGTGGAAGCAGCTCTGGACAGTGAGCGGATCATCGCGGTCGGTTTTGAAAATCACGGCGGTCAGACAAAGGGAGTGAATCAACCCTTCGCGAAAGTGCTGAAAGGCCATGGCAATACATATCAAAGTGCCTTTGAGGGCTTTTATAACGGACAAGTGTTGGGGACTTATATGCATGGCCCTTTGCTGCCTAAAAATCCTGAAATCGCCGACTTTATTCTGCGCAAGGCATTGGCTAAGCGGCATGGTGAATGCACACTGGAACCGCTGAATGACATGCTTGAACACAAGGCAAAGGAAATTATGCTGAAAAGGCTTGGTTTATAAACTATCTAATATTAAAAATAATGCCAGAACTGACAGTGAAACTGATCAGTTCTTTTTTTCTGCTGCTGACGTGTTTAGCGAAAATATGCAAATAATAACTGAAATTGTTTTAAAAAGGGTGAATTTGTTTTAAAGGGCGGCCAAGCTGTTTGAGGAACTGGACTTTGACATATTTTAACTTATAAAAAAATCAATTCTCGATGGATTTCATCTATACAAAAAACATGATTTAGTCTATAATGGTGGTAAGAAGTAGGTAAAAGTGGAAGAAAGTGGGTGATTGTGATGTTCATGGGTGAATTCGCGCACAATATTGATGCGAAGGGGCGTCTGATCGTTCCTGCTAAATTCAGAAATGAATTGGGTTCTGCCATGATCGTTACGCGCGGTCTTGACGGCTGTCTCTCACTTTATACAAAGGAAGCCTGGGATAAGATCTATGCTCAGCTCCTCGCTTTGCCTACGACTAAAAAAGAAGTGCGGATGTATGTTCGTACACTGACTTCCAAGGCCAGTGAAGTGGAGTTGGATAATCAGGGAAGAATCCTGATTCCCTCAATACTGATCAAAGAAGCCGCGATCGTTAAGGAATGCGTGATTGTCGGCGTCGCTGATAAGGTTGAGATTTGGTCAAAAGAAAGATGGGAAGCATATTCTGACAGTGCGGATGATGAATTTGAAAGCATTGCCGAGAGTATCACGGATTTTATTATATGATGAAACATACAAGCGTGCTTTTGCAGGAATGCATTGATTCTTTAGTTATCAAACCAAATGGTATTTATGTGGACGGTACATTGGGAAGAGCCGGTCACAGCAGTGAAATCTTAAAAAGGATTCCAAAAGGTCATCTTTATTGCTTTGATAAAGATCAGCAGGCAATTTTGGAATCAGAAGGCAGGTTGGCGGCAGTTAGCAGTAATTTTACGATTATTCATGCCGGCTTTAAAAATTTGAAGTGCGAGCTTCAAAATCGGGGCGTTGATGAAATTGACGGTCTGCTTCTTGATTTAGGTGTTTCTTCACCGCAGTTTGATGAAGCCAGCCGCGGTTTCAGCTACCGCTATGATGCGCCGCTGGATATGCGTATGGATCAAAGTCAGTCGCTCAGTGCTTATGAAGTAGTGAATACATATGAATTTAATGAACTTATGCGTATTTTTTACCGATATGGTGAAGATAGCTTCGCCAAGCAGGTAGCCCGTAAAATTGAACAGGCCCGCAGCGTAAAACCAATTGAAACGACGTTTGAATTGGTGGATATCATCAAGTCGGCGTATCCGTCTAAGGTGCTTAACAGCAAGGGACATCCGGCCAAGAAGATTTTTCAGGCCATCCGCATCGAGGTTAATGATGAATTATCTGAGCTGGAAACGGTGCTTGAGGATGCGCTGGCAATGCTTAAGACCGGCGGCCGTGTTGCGGTGATCAGTTTTCATTCTTTGGAGGATCGCATCGTGAAGGAAACCTTTGTACGGATGAGCAGTCAGCCTAAGATTGATAAACGCATACCGCTTTTGCCTGGCCAGCTGGAAGATGCGCCTTATCGGCTAGTTACTAAAAAACCGATTCTGGCAGGGGAAGCAGAGTTAAAAGAAAATAACCGATCTCATTCGGCCAAACTCAGAGTGATAGAAAGGGTGAAATAGTTTATGGCTAAAATTGTGAAAAGGAAGAGAAGATTTAAATTTGGGACGTTTGTGAATGTGATTTTCAGCTTATCATTTATTGTCTATATTTGTTCTGCGACTTTTTTGCATTCGCATAATGTAGCTTTAAACTATAAGCTGACTGCCCAGCAGATTGAAATTGAAGATGCTAATAAGCGATTAGAGACGTTAAAGCTTGAGGTAGCACAGTTTACGGAAAGAGAATATCTGATGACTATCAGTAATGAAAACGGGGGAAATCTGAAACTCGATCAAAAAAATATCGTGTATATCAGTAATGGAGACAAATAGAAGAGTGAGCTGGTAGAATGAAGAGATCAAATCTTAGAATCGCTGGAATATTTACTGTCATTGCTGTATTGTCATTAGTGATCGTCATCAATGTTTTTGTGGTAACGATCGGCGGTGTTCATATGCGTTCGGGCACCAACATTTTGGCGAGCAAGGAAGGCAGTCAGGAACGGCAGGAGATTTTGCCGGCTAGACGCGGATATATTCGTGACCGCAATGGCAGTATCATCGCTCAGGATCAAGATACATATACAATAAAAGCTGTACTTTCTAAAGATCGTACAGGTGCTTATGCTTATGTTGACAACAAGGAGTTTACGGCTGCGGCCCTGGCTCCTATTTTAGGCATGAGTGAAGAAGAAATCATGAACTATCTGAATCTTCAGGATCAGGGTGTCTATGAGACATTGCTTGGTGAAAAGGGCAAGGGGCTGACAATCGAACAAAAAGAAGCGATTGAAGCGATTGAATATACACCAGATCCAAATAAGAAATATCCGGGCTTGCCGGGAATTGAATTTGATAAGACGACAACTCGTTTTTATTCACCGGGTAAGTTTGCGTCAAATCTTTTAGGCTTTGCGAATTATGATGAGGAGCAGCAGCGCATCGTCGGTCAGATCGGTATCGAGGCTTTTCAGGATGCAGTGCTGAAGGGCAGCGACGGCTTGGTTACTTATCAGAAAGACGCGCTTGGCTATAAGCTGCCAGGTACGGAAAAGACGGAAAAAGCGGCGGTTAACGGCAATGATGTCTATTTGACTTTAGATAAGGATGTGCAAAGCGCTTTGGAAGCAGCGCTGCAGAGTACGATGGAAGCCAACGGTGCCGAGCGTGCCTGGGGTGTTATCATGGAGGTTGAAACCGGAAAGATTTTAGCTTGGGCCGGTTATCCGACCTTTGATTTGAATAAGCGTAATATTGAAAGCTATGTGGATCTGCCGAGTATGTATGTTTTTGAACCGGGCTCGGTTATGAAGCCGTTTGCCTATGCGGCGGCGATGGATGCCGGAGTCTATAAAGGCGATGATACGGTATTTACCGGCCGTTTCTGTATCGCTTATGATGAAAACGGCGGTTTATATCGGACTAGCGGTCCTTGTGAAGAAAACGGCAATATCAATGACGCTGAGCGTGCTGGCTGGGGTACGATCAGTTTTGATGACGGTTTGATTCGTTCATCAAATACATGTATCGCGACGCTGCTGACTGATTATCTGTCAACCGATGTGTTCTGGGACTATCTGGATAAATTCGGCTTCTTTAAACAGACCGGCATCGAAGGCTTGTCACAGAGTGAGGAATTCGGTATCAAGAATGATAAAACGCCGCTTGACCGAGTGGCTGCCGGTTTCGGACAGGGTTCTGCGGTTACAACACTGCAGCTGATGCAGGCTTATACGGCAATTTTTAATGATGGAATCATGGTGCGTCCTTATTATATTGATAAGATCGTAAATCCGAATACTAATGAAATTATTGAAAATGGCAAAACCCAATATGTTTATACTGATGAACAGGGTCAGCCGGTACCGGTGCTGAAAAAGGAAACCACCGAGAAGATTTTGAAGCTGATGGAACAGATTGTTGAAGATCCTGAAAAGGGTACGGCGCATAAGTATAAGATTGACGGTGTATCGATGGTTGCTAAAACCGGTACCGGTGAGATTGCGAAGGATGGCAGCTACGGAGATACGGTTTATACATCGAGCATCATGGCGGCATCACCGGCGGATGATCCGAAAATCATGATGTATTATGCGTTTGAGAGCAGCAACTATCTTTATTATTCAGCTGATTATTTTAAAAACGCGTTCATGACCGCGCTGGATGCGGCATCAATCAACAACGCGCAGCCATTAAAGGCGGTTGCCTATGATAACAGCTATGGCAGCACTTATCAGGAGTATACGATGCCGACTTTAGTGAATCATACGCTTCAGTATGCCAATTGGAAGCTGGATGAGATGGATGTCGATCGCATCATCATCGGTGACGGCAATCAGGTTGTTTCACAATATCCGAAAATGGGAACAACGATCGGCACCAAGCAGCATGCCTTTGTGAAGACGGATGGTATCAATTATACGATGCCGGATATGACTGGCTGGGCATACAAGGATGTGCAGATCTTTAAAGAATTAAGCGGCATGTCGATTGAGATGACGGGTCAGGGGGTTGTTGTCTGGCAGAATCTTGATGCCGGTACGAGCATTTTTTCTGATACAGAAATTAAAGTTACATTAGACTAGCACTTCGGTGCTATTTTTTTATGTGTTGGAATAAGATGTTTTGAGGTGAGTTCATGCTTCATGTCCGCAATAAGAAAAGAATTAATGCGATTTTTATCGGCGCTTTGGTTTTGTTTGGCTGTATTTTGAGCAAACTTGGTTATGAACAGATCATCAATCAAGGCTCAATTGTCGATAAGGCCAAGGATCTGTGGCAGCGTGATTTTAAGCTGGCCGGCAATCGGGGAACTATTTATTCAAGTGATGGCCGTGAATTGGCGGTTGATGTACCGTCGACTTCAATTATTGTCGTACCGGCGATGATCGAGGAGCCTGAACACGCGGCTGATGTGCTGAGTCAGATATTAAATACCGACCGTGAGGCGCTTTATAAAAAGCTGACGAACCATGTTTCAACGCAGAAGCTGCAGCCGGAGGGGAGAAATATCAGCGATGAGCAGGCGCTGGCCATTCAGGATGCGAATATTAAAGGCGTCGTGCTTGTTCAGGATTCCAAGCGTTATTATCCCAACGGCAATTATCTGGCACAGGTGTTGGGTTTTACCGGTATTGACAATCAGGGCTTGGCGGGTCTTGAACTTGAATATGATGAATATCTGAGTGCTAAAAACGGTGATTTGAAGCTGCCCTTTGATGCGAAGGGAAATCAGCTGTCAATCAATGAAGAAGTGATCAATCAAGGACAGGGCATGGATATGGTACTGACGATTGATTCGACGATTCAGGATATTATTGAAAGAGAAATGAATAATCTGATGGAACGGTATAAGCCAAAAAGCGCTTTAGCCTTGGCGATGAATCCTAAAACCGGGGAAGTTTTGGCAATGGTATCCAAACCGGATTTTGATCCCAATCATTATCAGGAATCCACCTCTGAAATCATTAACCGAAATCTGCCGATCTGGATGAGCTTTGAGCCGGGGTCAACGTTTAAATCAATCATTTTTGCCTCAGCCCTTGAGGAAAAATGCTTCAATATGTATACCGATACGTATTATGACCGCGGTTATGAAATGGTTGAGGGCGCCAGAATTAAATCATGGCGGGCTGGCGGTCATGGCCTGCAGACGTTCTTGCAGGTGCTGGAGAATTCAAGTAATCCGGGCTTTGTGGAAATAGGCCGGCGGCTTGGCTTAGATCGTCTTTATCAGTATGTGACTGATTTTGGCTTTGGCAGCAAGACGGGCATTGAATTACCGGGCGAGAGTACGGGAATTATGTTTAAAAAAGAAGCAATGGGACCGGTGGAACAGGCAACAGTAGCTTTCGGTCAGGGGTTATCAGTAACGCCAATCCAGCTGGTGAGAGCTTTCAGTGCGGTGGTGAACGGCGGTACGCTGTATAAACCGATGATTGTGAAGCAGCTGGTAGATCCCATCAGCAAGGATATCGTACAAGAATTTGAACCAACCCCTCAGGGACAGATCATCTCCAAAGAAACCAGTGATCTGATGCATGTGGCGCTGGAAAGTGTAGTTGCCAACGGTGGCGGCAAAAATTCATATATTAAAGGCTATAAGATCGGCGGTAAGACGGGAACCGCCCAGAAGGCCGTGGATGGCGTTTACTTAAGCAATGAATATATTCTGTCCTTTTTATCAGCAGCGCCGATGGATGATCCGCAGATCGTGATTTATGTAGCGGCTGATTCACCGCAAAATGATGTGCAGTACGGCGGAACCGTTGTCGCACCGGTAGTCAGAAAGTGCTATGAGGATATTCTGCCGTACCTGAATGTAGAAAAGGTGGAGGAGCAGCTGCCGAAGAAAACGACTTGGCTTGATCCGATTGAAATCATTGTCCCGGATCTGATCGGCAAGCAAAAGAGTGAATGTAAGATGGAAGGCTTAACCTTTGAATTTGTGAATGAGGGGGAGGTTGTGATCGACCAGCTGCCAAAGGCTGGTGAGGTATTGCTTGAGGGCGGAAAGGTGATGATTACCCTTGGCTAAAGAGTGCCGGCAGTTATTGGCTTTAATAGGGATATCCTGTGACGATTCAACAATTATTCAGGGAATAACCTGTGATTCAAGAGAAGTGAAGCGGGACTGGCTGTTTGTCAGTCTTCAAGGTATGGCGCATAATGGCGATGATTTTATTGATGAGGTAAAGGCGAAGGGCGGCATTGTCATCACATCGCATCCGCATGCGGGCTGTTACGAAGTATCTGATCCTCAAGCGGCGCTTGTGACACTGATTAACGATTATTATGATACACCCAGTGATAAGCTGACGATTATCGGTGTGACAGGCACCAACGGCAAGACGAGCGTCTGTTCCTTTTTGTCGCAGATGTTTACCGAATTCGGACAGCGCAATGTGGTCATCGGTACCAATGGCATTCAGCTTGACGGTTATTGTTATGCGACGCAAAATACGACACCGGGCATGATGGTATGTCTGCGCGTCTTTTTGGAAGCGATACGAAGGGGAATCCACACGGTAATGATGGAGGTTTCCTCACATGCAATCGATGAGGGAAGATTGGGCTTTATCCGTTTTGACCGGCTGATTTATACGAATATCACACAAGATCATCTCGATTATCATTTAACCTTTACCCATTATCAGTACACCAAGTTTAAGGCCCGCCTCTATTTGAAGGAGAATGGGCGGATTCTTTTAAACCAGGATCGTGATGAATTGATGGAAATGCTGCATCTGCGTACCAAGGGAATTATCACTTATGGACTTAAACCATCGCATGTGCAGATCAGCAATGTTGAGCTTAGAAGCAGCGGTTCCGGCTTTGATATCGGTCAGCTGCATTTTGAGACTCGCTTGTTAAGCATGAATAATGTTTATAATCTGGCTGCCTGTATCGCTCTGTTTAAAAGCTTGGGCATTCATTCCCATGAACTGTGCGAGGTTGTATCACGCATCGAAGCACCGGCGGGCCGCATGGAGGTCTTGAAGCTGAAGAATCATACAATTTGGATTGATTATGCTCATACGCCAGATGCTCTGCGCCGCTTGTTGGAATTTGCCAATCAGGTTTGTATCGGCAGAATCATCACGGTGCTGGGCTGCGGTGGGGAACGAGATCAGGATAAGCGGCATCAGATGGGTACGATTGCTTCAACGCTGAGCTATCGGGCGATTTTCACAGAGGATAACTCACGCGGTGAAGATCCGGCTGAAATCATCAAACAGATGTCGGTCAATGTGCTGGATAATGTGAGCGTTTTGATTGATCGGCAAAAGGCTATCGCATTCGCACTGTCAATCAGTATGAAAAGTGATATAATAATAATCGCCGGTAAGGGAAATGAACAATTTTTGATTGTCAAAGAGGATAAAATTCCTTATAATGATAAGGCGTTTATACTAAAACTTACCGAGGAGGAACCTCTATGAATCAATATTTATTAGCTGTCGGTCTGGGGTTGTGCATCACGCTGGCTGTGATGCCGATCCTGATTCCGATTTTACATAAAGTTAAATTCGGACAGAGCGAGCGTGAAGAGGGACCAGCTTCCCATAAAGCCAAAAACGGTACGCCCACGATGGGCGGCATTGTTTTTATTCTGGTGCCGATTCTGGTGCTGCTGATTTTGGATGCGCCGGCTTTCATGAATCCGGAAATGCAGATTGTCGTGCTGGCTTATGTCGGTTATGCGATGATTGGCTTTATTGATGATTTTATCATCGTGGTTCAAAAAAATAACCGCGGCTTGTCACCGAAGATGAAATTTCTGATGCAGAGTGTGTTGGCGGTACTGTTCTTCTATCTCTATCAAAGGATCGCGCCGACAACAATTAATGTACCGGTTCTGAATATGGAAATTGAATTGGGCTGGCTGTATTTCTTGCTGATTTTTATCATGTTTACTGCTGAAAGCAATGCGGTAAATCTGACTGATGGTCTTGATGGTTTATCGGCAGGCTGTGTGATTATTGCCCTTTCACCCTTTGTTCTGCTTTCTATTCATCAGGGAAAAAGCGATTTAGCCTTATTCCTGCTGGCGGTGATTGCATCTTTGCTTGGTTATCTTAAATTTAATCTGCATCCTGCCAAAATCTTCATGGGCGATACTGGATCGTTGGCGCTGGGCGGTCTTTTAGCCGCCGCGGCGATGGTATTGAAGCAGGAATTGCTGCTGGTTATCATCGGCGGCATCTTTGTCATGGAATTGATGTCGGTAGTCATTCAGGTAACCAGCTTTAAGGCTACCGGTAAGCGGGTATTTAAAATGGCGCCGCTGCATCATCATTTTGAATTAAGCGGTTTTAAGGAAACGCAAGTCGTATTGATGTTTTGGATGATTTCCTTAGGTTTTGCAGTCTTAGGTTATTTTTTGGGGGTAATGTAAATGGCAACATGTCTGGTTATCGGCAATGCGAAAAGCGGCAATGCAGCCGCACGGTTATTGAATCAAAAGGGTTATACGGTCACTTTAACGGATATGCAGAGTATTCCTGATAAGGAGGAGCTTGAAGCATTAGGCATCCGAGTGGTGGATGAAGGGCATCCGGATTTTCTCTTCAATGATGATTATGCGTTTATCGTAAAAAATCCCGGTATAAAATATTCAGTGCCGATTATCCGCTATTTTGTCGAGCATCAAGTTAAAATCTATACAGAAATTGAAATTGCCAGCTGGTATGCACCGAAGTTCCATTATGGCGCCGTGACCGGTACCAACGGCAAGACGACGATTACGACCATGCTTTATGAATGCTTAAAGGCGAATGGCCGTTGTGAAGCAGCCGGCAATATTGGCACACCGCTTAGCGAGCTGGCATTAAAATATGGCGATGAAGAAAAAGATATCGCGCTTGAATTATCTAATTTTCAGCTGTTAGGGGTGGAAAGCTTTCATCCTGAGGCAGCCGTTGTCTGTAACCTGGCGCCGGATCATCTTGATTATATGAACAGTGTTGAAGAATATTATGCGTCAAAGTTTAGAATCGCCATGAATCAGCGCGGTGATGACTGGTTTTTGCGTAATGTGGATGATCCGATCGTTATGCAGTATGCACATGATCTCAAGTGTAAGATCATTGACTTCTCATTGCTTCGGACGGATACTCCGCTTTGTATCAGAGATGGCAGTGTCTGGCTGTTTGACAAGCGTCTGTTTAAGCTTGATGATTTGAAGGTTGTCGGTATGCATAATGTCAGCAATGCGATGATTGCCGGTGCGATGGCAGTCAAATTGGGTGTGAGCCTTAAGGCTGTTGAACTGGCATTGACTTCATTTAAGGGCATCGAACACCGCATTGAATATGTCGGTGAAAAAAATGGCGTCAGCTTCTATAATGATTCCAAGGCTACCAATACTCAGGCGGCCGCAATCGGTATTGCCTCATTTCCGAAAAATATCCTGTTATTGGCCGGCGGTCATGATAAGGGGATCCCTTTTGAAGAAATGCGCGCTTATGATGATAGAATCAAGTGCTGTCTGGCATTTGGTGAAACCAAAGCTAAAATTGCGGAAATATTTACCCGTTCAAAGCAATGTGAAACGATGTTTGAAGCGCTGAATGAGGCATGGCGGATGAGTGTGCCGGGGGATGTGATCCTGCTTTCACCGGCTTGTTCGAGCTATGATCAATTTAATAATTATGAACAGCGCGGAGATTTGTTTAAGGAAGCGGCACTGAAAATAATTCATGAATCGACTGATTGAACCTTTTCATATCAATGAGAAGGTTTTTTCTTCACCTTGTATACCGCTAAAGCAATTGCTTTTCATAAATTATGATGATATACGTCTGGCATTAGTACCAATAATTTATTATAATTTAATGCTTTTGACAGCTTACGCCAGCGGTGTCCAATATGAAACACTGTAGACAATCTATGTGATGATCCGTAAGAATTTTCGGCAGACGCTTGCCCGCTTTATCAGCAATAAAAGCCAGCCTGAATATGAAATCTATAAGCTGTGTATAAATGCGGCGGTTTTGAAAAAAAAGGGAGACGGAATCAATTTGCGGTTCAAAAAGCTCATTTATTTTATACGATTCATCTGCAAATTATCCGGGAATGCGGCCAGCTTAATGATTTAGAGGCGGCTATGAATTACTATGATGCCGAAAGCTGCGGCAATAATCGGTAAGCTGATGTATTGCGTTCAACGCTGTGACTCCAGCTTTTTTTGTGTATGAAAAATTGAAAGAAAAAGCCGGTTTTTTTCATTTCATATCATTAATTCCATTGGTTGAAAGTTCAATAAGTTGGTGCTATTATAAATCTAGTTGAATATCCAACCAATTTGGAGGCTGTATGGAAAAACGCAATAGTCTGTTGATGAATACCTCGATTTTATATCGGTATACTCAGAAATATTATGATAAAAATTTAGATTTATATCAGATCGGTGCCGGTCAGCTTCAGTTTTTGATTCTGATTTATGAACATGAAGGCATTACGATGTCGGATCTGTCGCTGATGGGCGGTTTTGATAAAGGAACGGTAACAAAGGGTATTCAGCGCTTAGAGGCGGAAGGCTATATCACAACCGCGGCAAATGAAAAAGATAAGCGCATTAAACATCTATATACGTGTGATAAGACGAAGAAAATCATTCCGGAGATCTATCTTGTTCGCCAGGAATGGTGGGAGAAAATCACACAAGGCTTAAGTGACGAAGAGCTGCAGCTGGCGGAGTGTGTACAGGCGAAGCTGATTGCCAATGCGTCGGCAGTTACTCAGCCATGCAATCAGCTGAAAATCTTCGGCATGCAGAAGCTTACCTTATTGGATTACCCCGGTCAGCTGGCATCAACACTGTTTACCGGCGGCTGTAACTTCCGCTGTCCTTTCTGTCAGAATGCGGATCTGGTTTTTCTGCCGGAAGATCTTTCTGAAATCAATGGTGATGATTTGGAAAGCTTTCTGAAACAACGGCAGAAAACATTAGACGGTATCTGTATCAGCGGCGGGGAGCCGTTCTTGCATGAAGAATTGGAGCCTTTCTTATATAAACTAAAGGCATTGGGATATAAGGTTAAAGTAGACACTAATGGGAGCTATCCTAAGCTTTTAAAAAAATATGCAGCAGCAGGTTTAATTGACTATGTCGCGATGGATATAAAAAATGACAAAGCTCATTACGCCAAGACGATTGGTCTTGAAAGCTTTGATTTATCACCGATTGAGGAAAGTGTTGACTTTTTGCTTCACGGTGATCTTGATTATGAATTTAGAACCACGGTTGTCAGGGATTTTCACAGTGAAAAAGAAATCAGCGCCGCTGCTGAATGGCTGAAGGGCGCTAAAGCGTATTATCTGCAAGCCTTTGTAGACAGTGAACGAGTCATTCAAAAGGGGCTGCACGGCTATGAGGCTGATGAAATGCAAAAGCTGTGTGAAGCAGCCAGAAAATTTGTACCTAACACGCAGGTGCGTGGGTTATAAAGGCGGAAAGGAAAGGGAAATAACTATGTATCAGGTAATTAAGAGGGACGGCAGTATTGCGGAGTTTGATTTAAAAAAGATTTGCGCTGCCATCACAAAGGCGTTTGACGCACAGAAAAAACAGTATCATCCAAGTGTCATCGAAATGCTGGCACTGCATGTAGCGGCCGATTTTGAAAGTAAGATCATTGATGATAAGATTCAGGTAGAAGCGATTCAGGACAGCGTTGAGGCTGTTTTGATTCAGGCAGGTTATGCCGATGTAGCGAAAGCTTATATTCTTTATCGTAAACAGCGTCAGAAAATCCGCAACATGAAATCGACGATTCTTGACTATAAGGAACTGGTAGACAGCTATGTGAAGGTTTCAGACTGGCGGGTTAAGGAAAATTCAACAGTAACTTATTCTGTCGGCGGTTTGATCTTAAGCAATTCCGGCGCGATTACCGCTAACTACTGGCTTTCAGAAATTTATGATGAGGAGATTGCCAATGCACATCGCAGCGGAGAGATGCATCTCCATGACTTATCGATGCTGACAGGCTACTGCGCAGGTTGGTCACTGCGTCAATTGATCTGCGAAGGACTGGGTGGGGTTACCGGTAAAATTACATCAAAACCGGCAAGACATCTGGCATCCTTATGCAATCAGATGGTTAACTTTTTAGGCATAATGCAGAATGAATGGGCAGGCGCACAGGCCTTCTCATCCTTTGATACTTATTTAGCACCGTATGTAAAGGTTGATGATTTGAGTTATGAGAATGTAAAAAAATGTATTGAATCGTTTGTTTATGGTGTAAATACACCAAGCCGCTGGGGAACTCAGGCACCATTCTCAAATATTACCTTGGATTGGACAGTGCCAAAGGATCTTGCTGAACAGCAAGCCCTGATCGGCGGCAAGGAAATGGATTTTAAATATAAAGACTGTCAGAAAGAAATGGATATGATTAATAAGGCATTCATTGAAATCATGATTGAGGGTGACGCCAATGGCCGCGGATTCCAATACCCGATTCCAACTTATTCAATCACTCGTGATTTTGACTGGTCAGAGACAGAAAACAACAAGCTGTTATTTGAAATGACATCAAAATACGGGACTCCTTATTTCTCCAATTATGTAAACAGTGATATGGAACCTAGTGATGTGCGCAGTATGTGCTGCCGTCTGCGTCTTGATTTAAGAGAACTGCGCCGTAAATCAGGCGGTTTCTTCGGCAGCGGCGAAAGTACCGGTTCAGTCGGAGTAGTAACCATCAATATGCCGCGTATCGCTTATTTGGCAAAGGATGAAAATGATTTCTATAAACGCTTAGATCATTTAATGGATATTGCCGCCCGCTCACTGAGCGTTAAGCGTACAATCATTACTAAATTGCTGAATGAAGGCTTATATCCATATACAAAGCGTTATTTGGGCAGTTTTGAGAACCATTTCTCGACAATCGGTTTGATCGGCATGAATGAGGTGGGCTTAAATGCAAATTGGCTGCGTGCGGATTTAACACATTCAAAGACGCAGAAATTTGCTCAGGAAGTTTTAAATCACATGCGTGAGCGCCTGGTTATTTATCAGGAAGAATACGGCGATTTATACAACCTTGAGGCAACACCGGCGGAATCGACAACGTATCGTTTAGCGAAGCATGATAAAGAATTATATCCGGATATTATCACGGCTACTGAAAATGATGCGAAGCCTTATTATACCAACAGCTCACATCTGCCGGTCGGTTATACAGAGGATATTTTTGAAGCACTGGATATTCAGGACGAACTGCAGACACTTTATACATCAGGCACCGTTTTCCATGCGTTCTTAGGTGAAAAGCTGCCGGATTGGAAAGCTGCTGCGGCCTTAGTGCGCAAGATTTCAGAGAATTATAAACTGCCTTATTATACTATTTCACCAACTTATTCAATTTGCCGCAATCACGGCTATATCAGCGGTGAGGTTTATGAATGCCCGCATTGTGGTGAAAAGACGGAGGTTTATAGCCGTATTACTGGATATTATCGTCCGGTGCAGAACTGGAATGAGGGAAAAACACAGGAATTCAGCGAACGTAAGGTTTATGATATCGGTCATTCGGTGTTAAAGGGTAAACAGGCATTGAATGATGTTCAGACTCCATGTGAGAAAGTTGAAGGCAAGCTGCTGCTGTTTACGACAAAGACATGTCCTAACTGTAAGGCTGCCTACCAGTCATTGGATCAATCAAGGCTGAGTTTTGAAAAAGTAGATGCCGAGGAGCAGGAAGCATTGGCAAGACAGTACGGCATAATGCAGGTACCTACCTTGGTTGTAATAAAAGAAAATGGTTTTGAGAAGATTGGTAATGCATGGAAAATCCGTGAATTTGCGGAAATGAATCATCAGTAATAATTTTATAAGAGTGTTTGTCATTTCGATGATGAATACTCTTTTTCTGTTATATGTGACCGCTATGACTATCCTGCAATTATTTTTGTTTTAAACTGCCTTTGCATAGCCATGCAGGCCGCGCACACACTAAGGGCGGAGGTGGCTTATGGAAGATAAAAAGAAAAAAACATCAGAACCAGCTGAAAAGGATGCCGGCAATAATCAGTGGACGAATAATAATCTGAAATATTATCCGGATGAACGTCCCCGTCAAGATGGACCTGGCGGCAACTAATGATTAAAAAAATAGATCATCAGTTAATGGGAAGATTTCATAACAGCTGGCTGAATGCTTATTACCATTTTTCCTTCGGTGACTATTATGATGCAGATAAAATGCACTATGGCATGCTGAGAGTGGTGAATGATGATACAATTCAACCGCTCAGCGGGTTTGAATCACACAGTCATAAGAATATGGAAATCTTGACCTATATTGTCCAAGGTGAAGGTACACATTGTGACAATGATCGAGAACAGACATTAAAACGCGGAATGATGCAGAGGATGAGCGCTGGTACAGGGATCACACACAGTGAACGCAATATGCAGGATTCACTGCTGAGAATGATACAGATCTGGATTTATCCTAATGAATTGGATCTGACACCAGATTATCAACTGGCGGAACTGCCGTGGCATGAGCGATATAACCGTTGGCTGCTTTTAGCTTCCAATACTGGCAAAGCACCGCTTTATCTTCATCAGGATATGAATATTTATGCCTGTGAATTAAGCGATGCGGCAGAAATAGAATTAAAGGTAATGCCGCTGCGGCAAGTTTATCTGGTGGTTCTTGAAGGCCGGGTACGGATAGAAGATATGCTTTTTGATGCTCATGATGGAGCGGAAATCGATGAAAGCACAAGCTTGAAGGCTGCCAGCTGGGCCCATGTGTTGATGTTTGAAATGGCTAAACTATAAAAAGAAAACAAGTGGGGGTCTCACTTGTTTTGCCTTTATTAATGATTGAAAATTTGGAAGCCGACACGTTTTTTAACTTTCATTAATTTTTTATGCGCCAGCTTGCCCGCTTTCAGGCGGCCTTCTTCCAATACCTGTTCACAAATACCACTATTTATAATCTCATTGTAGCGTTCTTGCAGATCAGTCAGGAATTTCTCGATATTGTCACCGATTTCTTTCTTCAGATCGCCGTAGCCCTTGCCTTTAAACCGTTCAACAAGACTGTCAATCGATTCGCCGGTCAGGGTTGAGTGAATGGTTAACAGATTCGCAATGCCCGGCTGATTTTCAACATCGTATTGAATGATGCCGATTGAATCGGTAACGGCTGACATGATTTTCTTTCTGGCCGTCTTTGGATCGTCTAAGAGATAAATGACACATTTTTCATCATCACCTGATTTTGACATCTTCTTGGTCGGTTCAGTCAGTGACATAACCTTGGCTCCGACTTCTTCCACAAGCGGTTCAGGCACGGTGAATGTATCGCCATAACGATTATTGAAACGCTCGGCGATATTGCGGGCTAATTCAACGTGCTGCTTCTGATCAATGCCTACCGGTACATAATCAGCATCATATAAAAGAATATCGGCTGCCATTAAAGAGGGATAAGTAAATAAACCAGCGGTGATATTCGTTTCACCTTTTGCTGTTTTATCCTTATACTGTGTCATGCGCTGAAGCTCACCCATATAAGAATGACATGTTAAAATCCAGCCAAGCTCGGCATGCTCATGCACATCAGACTGTAAAAAGACAGTTGTCTTTTCGGGATCAAGGCCGCATGCCAGATATAACGCAACCAAATCACGGGTATTTTTCTTTAATTCTTTAGGATCGACCTGAATCGTAATCGCATGCAGATTGGCGATAAAGATATACATTTCATATTCATCCTGATACTTGGCAAATTGACGGATCGCACCGATATAATTTCCCAGTGTCAGCTTTCCGGTCGGCTTTATGCCGCTTAACATAGTTTTCATAATAATTTCCTTTCTTGTTAAATAAAAAAAACGCCCCGATGCAGGGACGTAAAGTACGCGGTACCACCCAGCTTGCTATAATAATATAGCCGCTTGCATATAACGGTGCTCACCGGTTACAGACTCATGCCTGCATCAGCTCAAAAGTCCCAATTCAATTAATAACCACTGCTGACTCACACCGGCCGTCAACTCTCTTTGAAGGCGATCATTAATCTACTTCACTTTATCATTGCTTATCGGTATTATCGTACACCAGTTTGATTAAAAACACAAGGAAGAAATATGAAGAAATCGATTCCGCAAATTGTATATCTGTTTGAGAATAGTTTGCAGTGACAGCAGAATTAGTCTATAATATTAAATAGATATCAAGAGAATGGAGGCTGCATTATGATACTATTATATACATCTCCGGGCTGTGCTTCTTGTCGTAAGGCTAAACAATGGTTAAAAGATAATAATTTACCGTTTGTGGAAAAGAACATCTTCACAACATTGTTGAAAGAGGATGAAATTAAATACTTATTAAAAAGAACAGAAAATGGTACGGAAGATATCATTTCGACCCGATCAAAGGTTTTTCAGGAAATGAATGTTGATTTAGATGATTTATCACTGAATGAATTAGTTAAGTTTATCCGTGAGAATCCTTCTATATTAAAAAGACCGATCATCTTAAATGAAAAGAATTTAGTTGTAGGCTATGATGATGATGAAATCACATCCTTTGTGCCTAGTGAACTGCGCAACCTTGTATCGAAGACGTGCAATGAAACATGTCAGAATTATGAGATCTGCGGTGCATGCCGTAAAGAAGCTTAAGAGATAATCGCTATCTCTTTTTTTTATAATATATAAAGCTTTGAAGGATGATACTCTGATACAGAACCAGAATCGTTTATAATTTATTAAATAAAGATTCAAAGTGATAAAGAAAGATTATTTTAAAGAATGATTTATCATAAGATAATTATTAATCAGCAAATAACCCCTGAATTATAAGCTTTTACGG
>BAHV02000018.1:0-198839 GCA_000508965.1 Clostridiales bacterium VE202-08 | reverse complement strand
AATCTGCTTCATGAAGGTGGAAGAGGCGGTACATTTTGATCCAGAGGATCCGGAGAAGGACGCACGGCTGTTCTTCGTATTAGCGAGTGCGGATCATGAGAAGCATTTGGAAAACATGATGCGGTTAAGTGAAATGTTAATGAATGAGGAATTAGTTGAAGAACTGCTGGAAGCCAAGAGCAAGGAAGATCTTCTGGCAATCGATAAGAAGTATTATCAACAATAGTTATAAAGAACGTAAGTTCTAAGGATATAACAAAAAAGAAAGGGATGAATTTATGGATTTTTTATTAAACATTTGGTCGTTTTTTGCGAGCAACATTCTCACTCAGCCAGCCTACTTCATCGGGCTGATCGTATTGATTGGTTACCTCTTACTGAGAAAACCGATTTATGAAGCATTTGCCGGGTTTATCAAGGCAACCGTTGGTTATATGATTTTGTCTGTCGGTTCCGGCGGCTTGGTTAACAACTTCCGTCCGATCCTGGTTGGTTTAAAAGATCGCTTTAATCTTGATGCGATGGTTATCGACCCTTATTTCGGTCAGAATGCTGTACAAGCGGCAATGGAAAATATCGGCAGAACATTCTCTGACGTAATGATCCTGCTGTTGATCGCATTTATTTTCAACCTGATTCTTGTTCGTTTAAAGAAGTATACAAAAATGCGTGCCGTATTTACTACTGGACATGTTCAGATGCAGCAGGCATCAACAGCTTTCTGGCTGATCCTGTTCTGCTTCCCGAGCTTAGGCAGCACGCCAATGCTGATTTTGATGGGTGTATTACTTGGTTTATATTGGGCAGTTGCATCTAACTTAACGGTTGAAATTACCCAAGATCTGACTGAGGGCGGCGGCTTTTGCGTGGCTCACCAGCAAATGTTTGGATTAGCATTATTCTCTAAATTATCTGAGAAAATGTTCGGCGGTAAGAATTCAAAAAAACTTGAAGATATTAAATTCCCGGGTTTCTTATCTATCTTTAATGAAAATATGGTTGCGACAGCCGTATTGATGACTTTATTCTTTGGTGCTATCTTATTAGTATTAGGTAAGCCTTATATGGTTGAAGCTGGATTCATCGCAGAATCACAGAATTTCTTCTTCTATATTATGACAACTTCATTGAACTTTGCTGTTTATCTGGCAATCCTGCAATTAGGTGTTCGTACCTTCGTTACCGAGCTGACAAACTCATTCCAAGGTATTTCAAACAGCTTCCTGCCAGGTGCTGTTCCGGGTATCGACTGCGCGGCAACTTATGGTTTCGGTTCACCAAATGCTGTAACCGTTGGTTTCTTATTCGGTGCTGCCGGTCAATTCTTAGCCATTATCGCTTTGATTTTACTGAAATCACCAACGTTAGTAATCGCTGGTTTCGTTCCGGTATTCTTCGATAATGCGACAATTGCTGTATTTGCTAATAACAAAGGCGGCGTTAAGGCTGCTATGCTGATGCCATTCATCGCTGGTTTATGTCAGGTATTTGGTTCCGCTATCATCGCAAGCTGGGTAGGACTGGCTGCATACGGCGGTTACCTCGGTATGTTTGACTGGGCAGTTGTATGGCCAATCTTCACAGTATTAATGAAGTTCCTGAGCTATGCTGGTGTTGCTGTTGTAATTATCATTCTGATTGCTATCCCTCAGCTGCAATATCGCGCACATCCGGATACTTACTTCCTGATTACTGAAGATTATGATGCTTATCTGGAAAAAGTAAACGCTAAAAAATAAATTTAGTGATATAATTAGGTTAAATAGGAGGTATTGCTTAAATGGTTAAAATTTTGGTTGCCTGTGCAAACGGTGCAGGAACAAGCTTAATGATGAAAATGCGTGTTGAAAAAGCAACAAAGGATTTGGGAATTCAAGTTCAGACAATCCATCACTGCTCATTATCAGAAGGGAAGAGCGCAGCAACTCAGTATGATGTTGTGTTCTGTCCGCTGAATTTTGTCAGCATGTTTGATGACGCTGCTAAAAAAGGCGTTAAAATCTGCGGTATGAAGAATGTGCTTTCAGATAAGGAAGCAAAAGAATTATTAACTGCCGCAGGCATTGAATAATTTGTAAAACAAGAAGGATATCGGGGCAAGCCGATATCCTTTTAAAAAGGAAAGGGGGCTTCTATGAGTATTCGTCTGATCGCTTCTGATTGTGATGGCACATTACTTGATGATAATAAAAAAATCGATGCGGGTATGAGCGAGGTATTGCCCTTGCTGCGGGAGCAAGGCATTGAATTTACTTTGGCGACCGGCAGAAATATGGAGATCGTCATGCCCTTTGTGAAGGCGCTGAATCTGCGGGTGCCGATTATTACCAATGGCGGTGCGGAAATCTATGACGGTGAACGTTTTATTGTGAAGCATGCCATCGCTTTGAACGATTTGCTGCCGATCATCGAGATTTTGGAGAAATACCATATACGCAGTGTTTATTATAGTAATGACTGCTTATATACACGTTATGCTGATGCTGTTAATCAATACTTTCTGAATCGCATGAATGGCAAGGTTGAAGTTAAAGAATTAAACGATCCCATAAGTTTATACAAAATGGAGCTGTTTAAGATAGTAATCATTGAAACAGATCCACAGCTGCTTGCGCTTGTTGCTTCCTTTATCAATACTTTAAACAATACACATTGTTTAATTGCGGAAGATAATTTATGCACGATTACCCATACTCAGGCATCAAAAGGAAAGGCACTGATGGCATTGGCTGAGCGTTTAAATATTGATTTTGAAGATGTGGTGGTAATTGGTGATAATCATAATGATTTGTCAATGTTTGAGTGTTTTGCGAACAGTGCGGCAATGGGTAATGCGTCATCAGTTATCAAAGCGAAGGCCCGCTACATCATTGAGGATAATAATCATCAAGGTGTATCAGCATTTCTATGGCAGGTGCTAAAGGGAGAAGTGGGCTAGCTGCTCTTTTTGATATTAGGGTAGCGGGTGATTGTATAATTTAATTGCCAATGGTAAAATGATGTCAACTAAATCAGACGGAGGAATTAGCTGTGAACATTACAATTAAAGAATTACAGTCATATTTGTTTGAGCATTATAAAGATGGCGGAATCGATCAAAGCTTGTTTATGAAATTGGTCGAGGAAATTGGTGAAGCTGCGGAAGTCTTAAATAAAAGGGCCGGCAGAAAATCGGAGGGAGAGGAAAATCTGGGCGCAATTGGGGAATGAATCAGCGGCTGTGATCCATTATGTGCTGACTATTGCTGCCATTAATGGACTTGATATGACTGATATAATTTTTGAAAAAGACAAAAGTGCTTCAATAAAGTATCATCATGAAACAAATTTGGAGCAGTTGTCTTGCATATACGAAATGATAAAAAAGCATGAAATAATTGACTAGGAAAGCATTTTTGCTTTCCTTTTTGCATAAAAAAACCCTTTGCGAATCAAAGGGTTTGATCAATGTCTGCCAGCTCCGCCGCCTCTTGAAGAACCGCCGCCGAAGGATCTGCCACCTCCGGAAGATCTGCCGCCGCCAAAGGAGCGGGAACCGCCTGACGATCTGCCGCCGCCGAAGCTTCTGCCAGAAGAACCACCGCCGAAGCCGCCGCCTCTCGGCGGGCGCGGCCCGCGGTCATGATGGTCATGGTGGATGATTACATGAGGGCCGAAGAAGCCGCCCCAGTAAGGACGTCTGCGCACATAACCGCGCGGACGGGTAAAGGCGCTGATAAAGCTAAGCACCATACTAAATACAACAATTAATACAAAGATACCTAACAGCAAGGAGAAGATACCTACACTGCTTGACCGATGCGAACTGGTACTAGAACCGGAATTGCTGTTATAATGACTGTTATCATTATAAATCGGCTCCTGAATGATCGGTGTGCCGCTGCTGTCCTTTACCAGATCATAGATAGCATCAAAGGTTTTACTGACACCTGCCGAGTAATCACCGCTTGCAAAATCAGGTTCAAGATATTCATTGAGCAGCAATTTAATTCTGCCGGCAGATAAGAGATTGCTTAAACCATCACCCGCGAGACAATAATAATTATCCTCACCGATAGCCAGCAGCAATAAGACACCGTTGTTGCTTTCCGCGGAACCGATCCCCCATTGATTAAAGAGATCATAGGCATAATCTTCAATAGCGGCACCGTCTAGGAAATCAACGGTTACAACTGCGATCTGAACGCCGTTTTTTTCTTCAAGCTCAAGATTGGCATTGATGATTTCTTCCTCAACCTCACGATCAATCACATCCGCATAATCACTGACATACAGATCATCGCTTGGCTCAGGAATCGTATAGGCATGGACGGCTAATGGTGAAAGCAGCATCAGCACAAAGGCAAATAATAAAGCTATGCGATTTTTTTTCATTGGCTGCCTCCTGAGAAACGGCTTAACTCAACGCCGCTTATTCGATAGAGGATCGAAGCGGGAAAGCCCGTCGTTTGTTTCAAATATTCTTCAACTGTATCATGGTAGGGACTCTTATCAATCATATCGTTGAGTCCTCTAAAATCATAGGTTAAACTAATTCGATAATTTTCATCACGCTCACTCAGCGCCATCGCTGTCAGCTTATCCGAAAGGGCAAAGAAAGCTTCATCCAGCTTTGCGTTGGCACTCTCTTTAGCCTTGATCGAATCTGCATCCGTTAAGCTTTCAATCGCATGATTCAGCGCTGTGATTTCATCAAATCCATTTTTCTGATATTTTTCAGCAATAAAGATCAGATTTTTTGCTGTGGAAATTTTACTTTCCAGATCAGCAGCTATACTGGCACCGTCCACCCCTTCATAAAACATTGATTCCACTGTCTTGCTATAAGACGTGAAAGTGATCCGGCTTTTAAACCCGCTGACACCCAGGACCAGTACCAGAACAATCAAAAGGGCTGTACTGCGTTTTTTCAATTGTTCCATTTTTTATCACTCCTATAAATTGATTTCAGTAAGCTTCTGCTTCAATTCACCCTCGATGCGGCCCAGCTCAGCTTCTGCTTCACGGCGTTTAGTGCGTCCCTCAGCCTGGATTTTCATTACTTCATCGAGTGTTTCAATCAGTTTCTTATTCGTATTCTGCAAGGTTTCGATATCAACAATACCGCGCTCGCTTTCCTTCGCTGTCGCAATTGTGCCAACCTTTAACGTTTCCGCATTCTTACGCAGCAAGTCATTCGTCATATCGGTAACCGCCCGCTGGGCTTCCATTGCCTGACGTGAATTTTCAACACCCAATGCCAGAACCATCTGACTCTTCCAAAGCGGAATCGTGTTTACTAATGAAGATTGAATCTTTTCGGCCATCATCGTATCATTATTCTGTACCAAACGGATCTGCGGTGCCATTTGAATCGAAATCATTCTTGTCAATTCAAGATCATGCAGCTTCTTTTCAAAACGCGTACAGAATGCCGCATAATCATTAGCCCGCTGTGCGTCCTCAGGCAGACCGCTCTTTTCCGCCTGCGCAACCAGCTTAGGCAGCTCTTCATTTTGTGCCTGCGCGAGCTTTTTCTTGCCGGCCAGAATATAAAGGGATAATTCTTTAAAATTCTGAAGATTCAGCTCATACATCTGATCCAGCATCGCAACATCCTTCATCAGTTGAATCTGATGCTTTTCAAGTACGGCAATAATCTTTTCAACATTGGCGTCAGCCTTATCATATTGAGCTTTTAGCTGAGTAATCTTATTTGACTGTTTCTTAAAGAAACCAAAGAAACCGTTATTCTCTTCATTATCAATCTCAAAACCCTTTAATTCAGTAACCAGACTGGTTAGTGATTCACCGACTTCACCCAGATCCTTTGTTTTTACTTTATCCAGCGCTGACTGAGAAAATGTTGAAATCTTAGTCTGAGCGGCAGCTCCGTATTGGAGGATCACATTTGAATTAGTCAAATCGATCTTCTCCGCAAAATCATTCACCAGCTGACGCTCTTCTTCACTCAGTGTGTCTTCATCAAGCTGTACCGGTTTTATTTCCTTTACTGGTTCACTTACTTCTTCCGCCTTCAGATCTTCACTCGGATCTAATGTCAAGGTAGGTAATACGCTCTTCTTTTCTTCCATGTTCGTTCTCCTTATCAAATTTTTTCATCAAGCAGTCCCTGCTGCTTCATCAAAGTTTCAAGCACTTGAACATCACTGCTGATATCCATGGCTTCATCGCTGTAAAGCAGGTCAGCTTGCTTTTCAATTGCTTCCGCGCCGATTTCGGCGGATCGTTTGATTTGCGCGATCGTATTCTTAACCTGCTCGCCCTGCATCTCGATATCCTCAAGCTTGTCATAGGAATGAAACAGCTTGATCAGCGTCGGCAGATAATAGCTGAATAATTTACGCACTTTATTTACCGCCATCGGATGTTCATTCAGATAGTCATAAATATTGCTCACCGCTTTTTCAATGCGGCGAATCTGCGCACTTACATTTTCATCGGCAATCATTTCATCACATTCACGCAGCTGGGCAAGAATGTCCGATCGTTCACTTTGCAGCTTAAGATTGGCAGCCTCCTGTTCAGATTCAGGTACCATGGTGGTTTCAGTAATCACTTCCGGTTTGAATTTAACCTTTTCTGAAATCATATAAGTTAATAAAGCGGCTGCAATACAGATCAGATAATCGGAAAGCTGGGTCATCTTAAAAAAACAGGCAAGGATGATCCAAACCAGACCGCCCAGATAGATCGGCATGGCACTTTTCTTAACCCTGGTCGTAGTTTTCTTTATCATTTGCTTCACCTTCGCTTCTATTCATTATTTTACCATTCTAACACTTGTTTTACCATCTAAGTTACAAGAATGTTATACTATTTTTGCTTCATTTTGCGTTTTTTTGCCGGAAGCTTGGAAATAGAGTTAGAATGGGTTATAATATGAAAAGTGAAAAAGAGGTAAAATTATGGAAAAATTGCAATTAAAAGATTTTCTGAATTATGCTTATATTTCAAATTTAAAGGCATCTGATGATAAAGAACGCCTGGCGTTTGTCGTTTCTGCTGCTAATGCGGATACAAATGGGTATGACCAAAATATATATGTTCTTGATCAAGAAGTCAGACAGTTAACCAGCGGCAATCATGAAGCGGGTTTTATCTGGGAGGATAATGATCATCTCTTATTTAAGGCAATGCGTGATGAAGCGGATAAAAAGAAGGCTGCCGATGGTGAAGAACTGAGCGTATTCTACCGCATATCGATGCATGGCGGTGAAGCGGTTAAGGCGTTTGAAGTGCCTTATACGGTTACTGCTTATGAAAAGTTAGATGCGGATCGCTATTTAATGTGTGTGAATTATAATTTGAATTACTCAACAATGGCGGAGTTGAATGATGAGGATAAACAAAAGCTGCTGAAACAGAAAAAAGCAGATCAGGCAGTTGAGGTTGTGGATGAGCTGCCGTTCTATTTTAATGGAGCTGGCTTTATCAATAAGACACGTTCCCGTCTGATGCTATACAGTGTGTCTGATCAGTCGGTGAAATGGCTGACACCGCTGCATATGGATGTGGGTGGCATCAATTTGCATCCGCAAAAAAATAAAGTGCTTTTCTCAGCAGTTACATATCTTGTACAGCCTGATTTGAAGGCGGGTATTTATTGCGTAGACTTAAATGATCAAACCATGGAAGAATTATATCCGGAAGGCCGTCATGATATTGCGCAGGTTTGCTTCTTTGATGATGAAATCTTAGTTTTAGCGGCTGGCAATGATCGTTATGGGTTAAATGAGAATCCTGAATTTTATTTGCTGAAAGAGGGAAATCTTGAATTGCTGGCGCATAATGAAGATGCAATAGGCAGCAGTGTGGGCAGTGACTGCCGTTATGGCGGCGGTAAGATGTCATTAGTAAAAAATGGCAAATTCTATTTTGTAACAACACGCCGCAATGCTTCACATCTTTATTCCTTAGATCATGAAGGCACTATTGAACCGGTATTTACACAAGAGGGCTCCTTGGACTGCATCGCTGAGTATAAGGATGGCATCGCCGCGGCTGCAATGCTTCAGGGCAAGCTTCAGGAAGTGTATATGCTTAAGGATGCGGGCATTCGGCTGAGTGCTTTAAATGAAAATGCTCTGAAGGGTAAATATGTCGCTGATTATGAAAAGATAACGTTTGAAAACGATGGGGTTGATTTAGACGGCTGGGTTTTAAAACCATATGATTATGATCCGAATAAGAAATATCCGGCTATTTTGGATATTCATGGCGGACCTAAAACAGTATACGGTGAAGTGTTCTATCACGAAATGCAGGTTTGGGCTTCTGAGGGGTACTTTGTGTTCTTCATGAATCCGCGCGGCGGTGACGGACGCGGTAATGCGTTTGCTGATATCCGCGGTAAATACGGTACGATTGATTATGATGACTTGATGAAATTTACCGATGTCGTTCTTGAGAAATATCCTGCCATCGATCCATCTCGGCTTGGTGAAACCGGCGGCAGCTACGGCGGCTTCATGAGCAACTGGATCATTGGTCATACTGACCGTTTTGCGGCTGTGGCTTCGCAGCGTTCTATTGCTAACTGGGTTGGCTTTAATGGCACCAGTGATATCGGACCGCATTTTTCAAAGGATCAGTGTGCGGGCGATGTATGGAAAGATATGGAGAAATTATGGTGGCATTCACCGTTAAAGTATGCAGATAAGGCTAAAACGCCAACCCTGTTCATCCATTCTGATGAGGATTATCGCTGTCCGATTTCCGAAGGCTATCAAATGGCTTCGGCTTTGATGCAGCATGGCGTGCCGACCCGTCTGGTTGTGTTCCATGGTGAAAATCATGAGCTGAGCCGCGGCGGCAAACCGCTGAACCGCATCCGCCGTTTAGAGGAAATCACAAACTGGATGGATAAGTATTGTAAAGGATCGGAGTAACTATGAGTAAAAAAGATTTGAAGTTTGTAGGTATTATTGTAGCTGTTGCAGCGCTGATCGGTGTGATTATGCTGGTTGTGAAATTGACGAGCAAGCCGAAAGAACTGGGTGTAGTCCAGCATGGTGAGGAAGTTATCCTGACTTTTGATATCGCGAAAGATGCAACCTATGATTTTGAAGGCGATTACGGCAAAATGACACTTGAGGTCAAGGATCACAAGTTTAGGGTTATCAATGTCGAATGTCCAAATCATTTATGTGAACAAATGGGGTGGATTGATTCTGAATCGCTGATTCCTATCGTTTGTTTGCCTAATGGCATCATGGTCAGCAGTGCGATGGAGTAATGTTTCATTCATAATGAATGCTTAAAATGAAGGTACAGCAGCTGCTGTACCTTTTTCTGCGGCAAAATAAAAACCGCGTCTGCGGTTTTATCGGTATTCTACAACTACCGTTTCGCCTGCTTTCACATCCATGTCATGATGATAAGCAAGAATCTCATAGTCTGTATAATTTACAATAATCATTGGCGTATCCAAGGAAACACCTTTGCTTTCCGCATATGCACGGTCAATTTTTAAAAGCGGAGTTCCCATTTTCACATGATCGCCAACCTGTGCCAATTGTGTAAATCCTTCACCCTTTAAATCCACGGAATCAAGTCCGATATGTATCAATACCTCAACGCCATTATCCAGTTTTAAACCAATCGCATGTTTGGTTTTAGGAAACAGGCAGATCTCACCATCTGCCGGTGCTACGACTACATCGCCGCTCGATCTGACAGCGATACCGTCACCCATCATTTTCTGAGCAAACACCGGGTCCTTGACTTCTTCCAAGCTCATCGTATGCCCGTCGATGGGCGCTGCTAAATGATAAACAGCCTTATTTTTTTTGAATAGATTAAACATATTTGCCTCTCATTGCCCCTACTTGGCATATTCCATAATACTAGCAGTTGTAAACGTTGTCAATGAGTTTTTAAACGACTTGAAAAATAAAGAATTTCAGGTAATTTGTCTCCGGCACATTCCATAAAATCGGGTGATCCCATGCTTGATGGTAAACGGCGATCTGCCGCAGCTGAACTGCCGCATCCTCAGCCGCATCATGCAGCATTTGTTTAAATAATCCCTCATTCATAAAATGAGAACAGGAACAAGTGGCCAGATAACCGCCGCGCGGCAGCAGTTTCATCGCTTTGGTATTGATTTCCTTATAACCCTTCGTCGCATTGCGCACCGTTTCACGGCTTTTAGTAAAGGCCGGCGGGTCAAGAATAATGAAGTCAAACTCTTTGCTGCGGCTCTTGATTAATTCATCAAGTAAATCAAAGACATCACAGCAGCGGTATTCTACATTCAGCTGATTTGCCTTGGCATTCTTTTCAGCCATTGCAATGGCTGATTCAGAGATATCTACAGATACGACACGCGCTGCGCCGCCCTTTGCCGCATTCAAACCAAAGCTGCCGGTATGCGTAAAGCAATCCAGCACATGCTTGCCCTGAGTCAGCTTGGAAATAGCTAAACGGTTATATTTTTGGTCGAGGAAGAAGCCGGTTTTTTGACCGTTTTCCACATCAACATCATAGGTGATGCCATTTTCACAGATCTGGGTAAACGCTGTTTTTGGCGCTGCCGGCAATTCATCGCAAAGGAACCAGCCCTTATTCTGATCTAAACCCTCAAGCTCACGAATAGCCACATCATTGCGTTCATACAAACCATCGATGTTCTGTCCGTCTTCACGTAAGATTCTGATTAGCATCGAAAACAGCTTGTGCTTAATTTTCTCAATGCCCAGCGACAAAGTCTGCGTGACTAAAAGATTATTAAAACGATCCACGGTCAGTCCCGGAAAGAAATCCGCTTCACCAAATATGATCCGGCAGTTTGTAATATCTGACTGCATGACTGTCTTACGATATTCCCAGGCATGCCGCAGCCGCCGTTCATAAAAGGCGTCATCAAATCGATCATTCGCATTGCGTGAAATGATGCGGATTCTGATCTTTGATTTTTCGCTGATAAATCCGCTGCCTAAATATTTATTCTTTAATGAAAAGACATCAACCAGATCACCGTTTTCATAATTGCCTTTAACATTTAAAACCTCCTGTTCAAATACCCAGGGGTGATTGCTTTGGATACTTTTCTTTGCTTTATCACTAACGGTTACCGCCGCTAAATTTAATTCTCTGTTCATTCTGTATCTCCTTTTACCGGCATATTATACCACATTCCATAAGGATAAAAACAGCGCCGATGACGCTGTTAATGACTTTCTTCACATAAAGCAAACGGCTGCAGTTCAAAAGGTTCAAACTGCTTCTGTAAAGCCGCCAGCTTTTTAAGATTCACTTCCTCATCATACTCACTGCTTTGCTGTTGATCGAGGATCTGTGAGATGATCGCTGAGGTTGCTTTATTCAGGGTGCATGTCTTCATGCCGTTGATCACACTGTTTTTATCAAGCAGAACGAAACAGAAGTTGTAGCAGTCTGCCTTCACAAAGGCTTCCTCATCATGAATATTAAAATAGAAATCACTGGTTTCAATCACACCGTCAACACTCAGCAGGAAAATCAGCTGATCACTTTTATTAACAATTTGAATCAGCATTTTTTTATTCTTAAATAGTTTTAATTCAGTATCTGACCAGAATTCATCAGCCATCACGGCATAAAACGTATTCTCTTCAAAACTGATATAAGTTCCTGCCTCACTGAATTCCACAGGAAATTTTTCATTGATTTTCAGCTGCATAACTACCTCCCGCCAGTTTATTTACCTGGGCATTCTTTGATATTTCATAGCTTTTCGCATAAAGCTCATCGATGACACAATCATCCTTAATAATCGCATGATCAGCAATCACGATTTTGGCATCGCAATTCTCTAAGATCAACGTTTTAGCTTCGATCCGATCCACATGCATATGACTTGTTTCAAATTGTTTATTAACCAAATCGCGGTAATCCGCAATGGAAATGATATCATCAAAGATTGAGCGATCCTTCAGCTTGTTGGCAATAATCAGCTTATCCGCTTTTAATTCTGTCACAAAAGTATTAAAATAAGGCCTGATATACATTACCTCAGCCTGAATGGCCGGAATGTAAAAAGGGGCAAAGCTGATGAAATGACCGCATTCAATTGCTTCCGTGCATTCTAAAAAATACTTATTTAAGATATTGATATAATTAAACTCATAATCCAAAACACTGCTTGTATAATTCTCATAAGTTACCGCCGCGATACTGCCGCTGATCTTGCGGCTGCCTAAAGAGGTACCGTCTTTACTTGAAGCATTGCGGAAAACCTTACAGGTGGTATGATCAAAGCTTGCCAAACCCATAGCGGTAATCGTTAAGGCGCGTACCTTTTCCTTCATAATACATTCACTAAAACTGAGACAGTCATGAATCATTGAATTCTCAATGGTACAGGGTCCGATTGCCTTCAGGCGTTCAATCTCACAGCTGCTGATTACACAGCTGTCACCGGCTTTAACCTTTTCGACATAACTTTCAGTAATGGCCAGCGGCTCCGAGGAGGAAATTTTACGCTTCACCATTTTAAATCGTCCAAACTGCTGAAATTCATTTTTTTTCATAGAACCTCCTCAGCTTAATTTTTTATAATCAATCGCTGGTTCTTCTGATTCATCTTCAAGGACATCGATCAATTTATCGATGTGATTGTTTAAATCATCAAATTCTTCATCACTCATCTGCTCATAGAAGCTAATCATATCTTCATCAAGACCCGCCTGTTTCATCTGTGCGAGAATCATTTCACGGCTCAGAGAATCATCATCGAATACCTCGTCAAAGTAAGTGGATATCACATGGGCATCAAGCCATTCTAAGTGATCTTCTACAATGATCCTTGTCCCCAATTCCGCAAAGGGCTCAAGGATACTACTCATATTGCTGTCGCGGACTTTGATTGTTTGATAAGGCCCATGCCAGATCATCCGATTCAGCAGCATATCGACAATGTTGTAAGCAATGGTTTTTAATGAACAGTTTTCTAACCGCATTTCTTCAATATTTTCTTCATCAGCAATCAGCAGGAGTACCGGATAGAAATCATTCTCACTCCGTGCCTCTTCATCATACACGCTTACGACATCGATTTCAATCGTGTCATACAATTTTTCCGCATTCAAACTCAGCGGATCAAAATCCAAATCAAGACCGAATGGATGGGCAGTCAAAGATAACGGATGTATTGTATAGCTGCCTTTAAGATCAATGCAGATCTGTGATTTTTCCAATTTGACAGCATTGTGTGCCAGTTCGCTGATGACACTGACCATTTTTGTAAAGGCATCGGTGAAATGAATCAGTTCTTCAATTTTTAAAATCTGATGCGGATTAAAAACGTTGCATCGAGTCAGCATGCCGCCGTAAGTATTGCTGGAAAAATCATAGATAGAGCGGTCCTCACGATAATCCAAGCGTTTGACGCTCAGGGTCAGGGTATCATGATAGCGGACGGCACTGTAATCCATCGCGTTCATATTCATATTCACAAACTGAATCAGCTTGTCTTCGTTGGCATAAGCATCAATGATCACTTCATCTTCACAGATGCTGGCGAAATAAAAGGTGCGGTTCTGCGGAGTTTGGACTTCATAGATCACATTAAACAAACTGTCCTGCCAATTCTTAATCGCAGTCAATGTCTTAAACGCGTTATTGATGCGCACGCGGCATTCTGTTTCAATGCGATTGTCACGAAAGGCACTTAAAACAATGTTGCACCAGCCTTGATTGAATAATGTGCGTTCTTCTTTAAAATTGCCGTGCAGAATCCCTTCATAAAGGTTTTTTCCGCGATACGATAACACCGTTGCTGCATTACTCTTACGGTCAATAACCGCGCTGACTTTGATTCTGAAATCAAAGGCTTCCAGAATATCATAATAGTAATGAAAAGTATCGTTAAGCTTAAGGCGAAGGAGCTTGGCAGAGGCCGGTTTACTGTGGGTACCGGAACTGATTTCATGGATGTACATATTATTATCCAGTTTAAAGGTATAGTATTCAACATTATCAAGGCCGAACAGCAGCTGAATGATTCTATGCAGTTCTTCATAAGTATATTGCGCAGGTATCAGACACCTGCGGCTTGCATTGACGCCATTATCAGAGATCGATATCGTTAATTCAAGAGTTTTCATATTAAGCTCCCCCTTAATGATTTTATTTTATCATATTTTATAGTAGTTATTTAGCGGATTTCCAAAACTTACAGATTTGATAGCCGAAGTCAATGTAATTCTCATATTTTCATATTCGACATGGTTCGCAAAACGGTTCTATATAATGTTAGTATGGGGATTGAAAGGAGTTATTATGAATGGACGTGTTTACCTGCTGATTATTATTTTATTTACTATATTAATGGTTGTGTTTATTTATTTCATAATTCAAAATCAACGTCTTTATGCGATCAAAAGCAGACTGGATCATTTTCATTTACTGGCTTCTAACTGTCAGTGGATTTTTTTTGAATATGACTGTGAAACCAAAACACTTGCCGGCATTAATCAGCGGATCAATATGAATTCATATGTCGTTCACAAGGAAGATGAAAAAAAGTTAGTGATGATCAATCAACGGATCAGAAATGGTGAGATGGTGCACGCATGTCTCCGGCTGATCAGCGGTAAAGAAATGCATTGGTATCAGGTTCATCTTCTGAAAAACGGTTCCATTATTATAGGGATGTTAATGAATATTGATACCGAGCGTCAGGAACAGGAACGCTTGAAAGAGCGGGCGAGTCTTGATCCGATGACGGGTTTTTATAATAAGGTTATTACTAAGCGGCTGATTGATGAATGGCTGATGAGTGCTGACCGTCAGCATATTCACGCGCTGATGCTTTTGGATATCGATAATTTTAAAGCGCTTAACGATGAGCTTGGGCATTTTTTCGGCGATGAGGTGCTGATTGGCTTTACCGAGCAGATTCGGCGTCTATTTCGATCCAGTGATATTTTAGGGCGGATCGGCGGTGATGAATTTGTGATTTTTATGAAGGATGTCAGTGAATTCAAGATTCGGGAGAGAGCGTCACAAATCTGTGAATTCAGTTATCGGGATATCCGCATCTCAGTCAGTATCGGTGTTGCCTATGCCTTTAAAGACGGCGATAATTTTGAAACATTGTATGTTAAGGCGGATAAGGCGATGTATGAGGTAAAACGATCCGGCAAGAATGGGTATACAATTTGTTAATATGAAAGGCTGCGGCTACAAAGAAATCTTTGAAAGTCACAGCCTTTTTTATAATATAGGATATTTAATACATCATGAACGTATCAGATAATCGGCAGCTGCCTGATATTGAAGGGTAGTTAGAGCTTTTAATCCCATAGGGCCGCGGGCATGCAGCTTTTGGGTGGAGATGCCGATTTCACAGCCCATGCCATATTCAAAGCCATCAGAAAAACGGGTTGAAGCATTGACATAAACAGCCGCGGCATCGACGCCATTTAAAAACTGGGTGATTACTTCAGGCGATTGTGCCAATATACATTCACTGTGATGAGTACCATAAGTGTCAATGAAAGCTAAGACTTCCGCCATGCTGTCAACTACCTTGACAGCCAGCTTGTAATCAAGAAATTCACAGGCATAAAGCGAATCGTCAGCCGGCAGAGCATCAATGAGCGAACAGACGGTCTCATCGCCATAATAGGTCATTGGATATGCCTTGAGCTGTTGGACGAGCCGCGGCAGAAAGTCTGCGGCAACCGCCCTGTGTACTAATAGATTTTCAATGCAGTTGCAGACGGAAATCCGCTGGCATTTCGCATTTTCAACAAGCGGCAGTGCCTTATCTAAATCAGCGCTTTGATCAACATAAAGTGTATTGTTGCCGGTACCGGTTTGAATGACCGGCACTCTGGCATTGTTAACGACACGTTCAATCAGTGATTTACCGCCGCGGGGAATGATGACATCGAAGATTTCATTCATGGTCAGCATTTCATCAACCAGTGAACGGTCAGTGCTTTCAATCAATTGTACGCAGTGAGTGTCCAGCTGCTGAGTAACAAGTGCTTCCTGAATTACCTGAACTAAGGCTTTATTTGTACAGAGAGCTTCCTTGCCGCCGCGCAGAATCATCGCATTGCCGCTTTTAATCGCTAAGGCTGCTGCGTCAATGGTCACATTAGGGCGGCTTTCATAAATCATGCCGATGACACCCAGCGGTACCGTTACGGCTTTGATGGTCAAACCGCTTGGTCTGGTTTCTTCTGAAATTAATTGATGCAGGGGATCAGGCTGATTGATTACCTCACTGATACCTTCACGCATAGCCTGTATACGTTCATCATCAATCATTAAACGATCAATCGTACTTGCTGGTAAGCCTTTCTCTCTGGCTGCCTGAATATCCTGCCGATTCGCTTCAATCAAGGGTTCAGTATGGGATAGCAGCCGACGTCTGATATCTGCCAGCACATTGGTGCGCTGTTCATTGGTTGTTTGGGCCAGCTGCCTGCCGGCTTTTTTAGCAAGTCTGCCCATCTGCAGTAAATCACTCATGATCCGATCCTCGTTCCTACCTGTTTGCCTGCAAATAATTCATAAAGCTGCTCCGGCTGCTGTCCAGACATGATAACCGTTGAGAATCCGGCCTGAATGCCAAGCTTAGCGGCATGTATTTTGGTTGCCATACCGCCAGTGCCTAATTTAGAGCCCGTTCCTTTAGCTAATGCTTCAACTTGATCATTAACTTCCGGTATCTCATGAATCAGCGCCGCATCAGGATTTTTATGCGGATCATCATCATAAACACCATCAATATCACTTAAGATCACCAGCAGATCACCATGGATCAATTCACAGACCATGGCGGAAAGTGTATCATTATCACCTACGACAATTTCATCAACAGCTACCGTATCGTTTTCGTTTACGATGGGCAATACATTCATTGCCAGCAGGCGGGTAAACGTATTGATTACATAATCACGATTCAATACATCAAGCGTTAACAGCACTTGGGCTACGGTATGATTGTATTCCGCAAAATACTTATCATAGATATACATTAATTCACATTGACCTACTGCCGCGCATGCCTGCTTACCGCTGAGATCCTGCGGTTTTTCGGGAAGTCCCAGCTTACCGGCACCGATGCCGATCGCCCCGCTGCTGACCAAGACAATCTCTTTGCCGGCATTCTTTAAATCAGCAATGACCTTCACTAATCGTTCCATTCGCTGAATATTCAGCCGGCCAGTTTGATGAGCCAACGTTGAAGTCCCTATTTTAATCACGATGCGTTTCGCGTCTGCACAATTTTTCATTCACTCTTCCTCATAATTACTCTTTCTAACTTATAGATGTATTTTAGTATGAACCGCTTTAAATGTAAAGCGTGCATCTTAGCTCAATGATATGTCATCTTGGCGGTATTCATTTGCCAAGGAAACATTGTTTCGCTATGATAGGGGTGTCAGCTGATAGGAGTGAGAGTATGAAAATCAAAATAGAACATGGGAATTATGAGGAAAATGAAATATTGCTTCGCTGCCGGGAAGTAGACAGTGAAATCATGCGGATTATTGCTTTTCTCAATCTTCAGACACAGAAGCTCAGCGGCTGGAAGAGCAAGGAAGAAATAACGATGCTTGAATTTAAGGATGTGTATTACGCGGAGGCATTGGAAGATAAAACGTTTTTATATACCTCAAAAGATGTCTATCAGACAGCGCTGAATCTAGCGGAAATTGAAGGCCGTTATGAAAGTCTTGGCTTTTTGCGCATCAGTAAATCCGTGGTTGTGAATCTCTATGCGATTCATTCACTGAAAAGTGCACTGGCCGGAAGAATTGAAATAATTCTTAAGAATCAAGAGAAATTAATTGTTTCCAGACATTATGCCCCGCTTTTGAGAGAGCGGATCGGTTTATAGAAAGGATGAGAGAAATGAAAGAATTTACACATTTTTATCGCTGGGGATTAAATATGAAGCAGCACATGGCTATTTATACAATGGCTTTGATCTTCTTCAGAGGAGTTATTGAAGTATTATTGGGCCATGACTCAATATCGATACTGATGCTTGTGGAAATGACGCTGACATCAGCCGTCATCGCGATTATCGAAAGTGCGCTGTTTCCTGATCATTATGATGAAAGTGAACTGCAAAGGCGCACTGTTCTTTGGGTGATTATGTGCAATCTGCTGTTTATCGGTGCGGCGGTGCTGTTTCAGTGGTTTGCGGATGTTCCGCTTTGGGGCAAATGCCTGCTGATCGTGATTTTGGAGGGTGGTTTATTTGCCATGTGGTTTGGTGTTCATGTCGCGCAAAAGATTGAGACAAAGGCATTGAATCAGCATCTGCATGATTTTCAAAAGCAGTAGAAGTCAAGAAGGGTGCCCTCTGGGCGCTCTTTTTTCTTGAAGATAGAATATGGTATAATTGACTTATTGATCGGCAGGTGCTTATGATGACATTAAAGGAGCGGGCTAAAAAGCTTAAGGTTGATATTCCGACGATATTTTTGGTAATGAGGGATCCGGATACGCCCTTGCCTGCGAAAATCTTAGCTGTGATCACCGTGGGGTATGCGCTGTCTCCCATTGATCTCATTCCCGATTTTATTCCGGTGCTGGGTTATCTGGACGATGTGATTTTATTGCCGTTTCTGATTATGCTGACATTGAAATGTATCCCTGAGGATATTTACGCAAAGCATCGCCAAGCGGCAGAGCATTTATGGGAAGACGGCAAACCTAAAAAGTGGTATTATGCGTTACCGATTGTTTGTATATGGCTGTCGGTTTTTGTTTTGATTCTTAAAATGATATGGAAATAAAATGAAAAGGGCAGGGATGAAGATGAATCATTATTTAAAAGAAACTAAGCTGCTTGATTATTCGGCAGCTTCACTTCAGCAATTGGCGGAACAGCGAGGATGGCGCAGGCTTGAGGAATTTGACAGAATCAAGGCAATCTATGATTTTGTGCGCAATGAGATATTATTTGGTTATAATGTCAGTGATGAGCTTAGTGCATCGGCGGTGTTGGCCGATGGCTATGGTCAATGCAACACGAAGGGGACTTTATTCATGGCCTTGCTGCGCTTAGCGGGCATACCCTGCCGCAGTCATGGCTTTATGATCGATAAGCAATTACAGCGGGGAGTGATGACAGGCCTGATTTATAAATTGGCACCTAAGCGTATCTTCCACAGCTGGGTTGAGGTTTATTTTGAAAACCGATGGTATGAGCTTGAAGCTTTTATTCTTGATGATGGCTATTTCCGTCAGCTTCAGAATAAATTTGTGACCTGTGAGGGTGCTTTTTGCGGCTATGGAGCGGCAGTCGCTGATTTCAAACACCCGATTATTGAATGGAACCGCAATCATACTTATATTCAAAGCTTGGGGATTGTCGAGGATTTCGGCGTTTATGACAGTCCGGATGAGCTGCTTGAAGCACATGGTCAATCGCTGAATGGGATTAAAACCTTTGCCTATATTCATTTGGGCCGGCATTTGATGAATCAAAAGGTTAAAAAGATAAGGGAATCAAAAGGATAAACTAAAAAAGAGTGCCGCCGGCACTCTTTTCAATTATTGTAAGAAACGCAGTTCACCAAATGAGCTGTCTACATGATAATCAGGTTCGGCTGTCTTTGGATCAACCCATGAAATCCACTGCATTGTAATATCTTTAGCACCTTTAGGTTTGCTGAATTCAGCACGATAGATACCTGTTCTCATAACATTGTTTTCATTGATTAGCTTCAGATCATTTAATGTCTTTAATGGAATCAGACCTTCTACCACATAACCGTCATCAACAATCTTAGCGGCTGTCTGTAAGCCCTCCATATTCCATTCACTGTCCATATTGCGGTAATAAACAGTTGAATAGTCATGAACACGGCCCTTTGGATCTACTTCGATCGCATAATATGGCTGCATGCCGTTGTTTGGTTTATCTACCGGACCATTAGCGAAGAATAATTCAACACGGTCTTCATTATCAACAGTGCTTTCACCCTTCCATGTTGCTTCTGCCAATACCTGTGTATCTTTAACGACAAAACTGAAATAAAAATTAACCCCATCATGATAAGCTTTGAATTCAGTATAAGGAGCTTCAACGGCTTCCCATGGATAGTGGAATGAGCCTGAGATCGATGGTACGCTTTCCCAAACCTTTTCATCCAGTTTACCATTGACCGTAGCTTTGGCATCACGTTTTACCACATCATAGTGAGCTGTTTCAGCTTGATTATAGGCGACAACAGTTACGGGATTCTTGTCTTCATCTGCTGCCTGAATATTCATAACACCTACTGCTGATATGCATAATGCCGCTGCTGTTAAAACAAGTCCAAACTTATTTGCTTTCATAATCTAATCCCTTTCTGAGCAACGCTCTTTTTATAAATTCATTATAGCACGGAGTATATGCGTTGTAAACGCTTACGTCGAATAGCGCTGATATAGACATACAGTTTAGTTTTTTTGTTTTTCATCCGTTTCAATCTATGAAAGGGTTTTGGAAAAATGTATAATAGTGTTGTTTAAGGAGTTCATAGTATGAAAGATAAAAAATTGCTCACTTCATTTGTTTATGTAGTCGTGGGTTCAGTGCTGTTTGCCTTTGCGGTAAATATGTTTATTGTGCCGCTGAATCTGTTTAACGGCGGGGTTGTAGGTATTGCCCAGCTGATTCGTACGATGCTGGTGGAGACACTGCATCTGGATATTAAATTTGATATTGCCGGTATCATTAACTCATTATTAAATCTGCCGTTATTCTTGATGGCATATAAGAGTTTATCCAAGCATTTTTTCCTGCTTACCCTGACTTCAGTGGTGACGCAGACGATCGCCTTTACATTGATACCCATTATGCCGGTTGTTCCTGATGTTTTGACTTCAGTAATTATCGGCGGTTTGATTGGCGGCTTTGGGATTGGTTTAACGCTTCAGCATGGCGGCAGCGGCGGCGGTACTGATATTCTGGGTGTTTATATGGCGATGAAATCACCGAAGTTCAGTGTCGGCAAACTGTCAATCGGTGTCAATGCGCTGATTTATATTATCTGTGCCTTGAAGTTTGAATTATCAACAGCTATCTATTCAATTATCTATGCAGTCATTTTCGGTATGGTGGTCGATAAGGTGCATACACAGAATATTGTAATGAGTGCCATGATTTTTACCCGTAATAAAGCGGTGAAGAAAGCGATTCTTCATGAAATGACGCGCGGTGTGACATGCTGGGAAGGCAAGGGTGCTTATACGGATACCGAAACAGATATTCTGATGACCGTTATTTCTAAATATGAAGTGAATCATCTTCATGATCTCGTATTGGGACTTGACCCTAAAGCGTTTATTATTTTATCAGAGGGAATGCAGGTTACCGGTAATTATGAACGCCGGTTATTATAGGAGGAAAGCATATGTATGATTTTACAACTGTAAAGAATCGCCGGCTTAACGGTGCCGGCAAGTGGACGGGGATGAAAAAGGCTGACGGAATGCCTGTTCGTGAGGATATCGTACCTTTATCGGTAGCGGATATGGAGTTTGTGAATGCGCCGGAAATTGTAGAGGCAATGCATCGCTGCGCGGATGAAATGACACCGTATGGCTATCAAAATGTGACAGATGGATATTTGGATGCGGTGGTCTATTGGATGAAGCATCGGCATCAATGGACGATCGATCCTGAATGGATCGTTATTTCACAGGGTGTGGTGAAAGCGCTGAATCAAGCGGTAAAAGCCTTTACGAAGCCAGGGGAGGGCGTTGTGATCATGACGCCGGTTTATTATCCGTTTTATAGTGCCGCAGCATGCAATGGTACACATGCGGTAGAAAATCCGCTGATTTTATGTGATGACCATTATGAAATCGATTTTGAAGATCTGAAGCAGAAGCTTGCAGATCCGATGAATACGATGCTGATCTTATGCACGCCGCATAATCCAATAGGCAAGGTATTCACTTATGAAGAGCTGAAGCAGATTGGCGAACTGGCTTTAAAATATGGGGTATTGATCGTTGCGGATGAGATTCACAATGATTTGATCATGCCTGGTTTCTCGCATACCATGTTTCCAACCATAGACAAGGCATTTGAAGAGAACTGTATCGTCTGCACATCACCAAGCAAGACATTTAATCTCGCAGGCATGAGCAATGCGAATATTATTATTCCAAATCAAGCGCTGCGTGAACAGTATTTAAAGGATGCCGGTTTTATTCATATCAATCCTTTTGCGCTGGCTTCCTGTGTAGCGGCTTATCGTGAGGGAGAGGCATGGCTTTCGGCATTGATTGAGGTACTGAGTGAAAATGTGCGATTCATGAATGAATATATAAAGCAATATTTCCCGAAAGCTGTTGTCCATGAACTGCAGGGAACGTATCTGCTTTGGGTTGATTTTAGGGCCTATGGTTTGAATAAGGATGAATTAGAGCATTTAATGCGTGAGGAAGCAGACCTCTTCTTGGATGAGGGCTATCTGTTTGGCAAAGCCGGCGAGGGATTTGAACGGATCAATCTGGCGGTACCAACGCAAATCTTAAAAGATGCTATGGCGCGGATGCGGCAGGCATTTATCAAGCATAACTTAATTGAAGCTGATTAATCAAGGGCAGGCAAATGTATGTATCAATGGAATCCAACAGGCTGTGAACATAAAAATAAACAATGAGGCCTAGTAAAAACAAGAGACCTTATGCATTACACAAAGCCCCGCTTAGTCTTAAAGCCTGATCAGCTTATCGATAAGGACGGCTGTTACGCAGGCACGGCGGTGATGCCCAGCTTCAAATGTATTTGGATACAAGTGTATTGGAAATTTTTATCAATGATGGTGAGGCTGTGATGTCATCGCTTTTTTATCCGCTTCATGAATTGAAGGCATTCAAAATCAGTTCGGATCAACCATTTGATATACCTGCCTGTGAAATTTGGCAGCTGAAAGGAATTATTTATGAGTAAAGTCTATTGTGTCGGTGAATTATTGATTGACATGGTCGGTGTTGATCATAAAGGCTTAAAGAATGGCGTACAGTTTGAGAAAAAGGCTGGCGGCGCACCCGCAAATGTAGCGGCGGCAATTACCCGCATGGGCGAGGAAGCGGCTTTTATGGGTCAGATCGGCACAGATTATTTTGGTCAATTTTTAAATGAAATGTTGGATCAGCTGAAGGTGGATACTTCTTTATGTACATTTGGCGGCACTACTACGATTGCGTTAGTCGGTATTGATGAGCGGGGTGAGCGCAATTTTAATTTCCTGCGCGGCTGTGACGGTGAGTACAGCTTTAATGCTATTGATGTTTCAAAGCTTCATCAAGAGGACATCCTGCACTTTGGCAGCGCGACGGCATTGCTGGGCGGGGAATTGAAAAAGACATATTATGCCCTGCTTGCTCTTGCGAAACAGCGTCAGATGTTCATTTCCTTTGACCCTAATTATCGTGATTCACTTATCAGCAAGCGTCAGCTTCCGCAGTTTATCCAAGACTGCCGCACCTTTATAGCGAGTGCTGACTTTGTGAAAATGAGTGATGAGGAAGCCTTGATCATTACTGGTAAAACAGATCTTGAAACAGCTGTGCAAATGATTCATGCATTGGGTGCCAAAACGGTGGCGGTAACGCTGGGAGCCAAGGGTACCTATCTAAGCAGCGGTAATTCTCAGCTAATTGTGGCAAGTCAAGCGATTGAACAGGTTGACTCTACCGGGGCTGGTGATGCCTTTGCCGGTGCTTTGCTGTCACGCATCCTGCATGCCGATAAACGCGTATTCAGCGCTGAGGAATGGCAGGACATGGTACGTTTCGCCAATTGTGTCGGTGCGCTGACTTGCACAAAGCATGGCGCTGTTGACGCTATTCCTTTACTTGATGAGGTTATGGAGAAACTGAATGGATAATGAAAGTGAAGCGCTTTGCTTCATTTTTTTCATTAAAAAAGCGGCTGTGAACCGCTTATAGCTAAATATGGAAGACTCTGCCTGCCTGTATTTCCGTTTTTTCTTTTTCTTCCTTCGCATAACCCAGAATACAGAAGCCAATTCCTTCGACCTCATCCTCAAGTCCCCATGCTTTTAAAAGCTTCTTTCCTTCATCACTTTCAAATACTTCCTTGGCACGGTGAATCCAGCGGCTGCCGATACCCATTGACCAGGCGGCATTCATCAGATTGCCCATGGCAAGACTGCCATCATAGAGGTAAGTTCCTTCCTTCTTAACCAAAACGATAATGACATCTTTGGCACCATAGAAAGGATCAAAAGGCATACCCGCTGCCGCCGCGTTCATATCCGATAACTGTTTAACAACGACATCATCCGATACAACAACAAAACGCGGAGTCTGTTTATTCATTCCTGAAGGAGCATTAAGTCCGGCAGCAACAATTTCATCTAATAATTCCTTGCTGACATGCTTATCCTGATAACTTTTACAACTTTTTCGGTTAATTAAATTCATGACTGTTTCATTCATTTGAGGTTTCTCCGTTTCAATACAGATAGTGTCAAAACTATTTGTTTTTTATAACTTAATCATAGCACTAAAAAGTAAAAGCTGCTTGCATTTTTAGCTGAAAGTTAAGTCATTGAACAAAACCTTTGGATAAAATAAAACTTGTTTATACATGCTTGGCCTTTAAATAGGAAACCGAATAACAAAATGACATAAATTTTTTTGCTTTATCAATTTATGTCTATTCCATAATATTCTCTGATACATTTGCTGATGTAGCTGGTTATTCCATTGCCATATTGTTTGTCAACAGCTTTGCTGACTTCATCATCTTGATATGCTTGATAAGCTGCTGCGAGTTTTAATAGGAGATATCGTGCATTATCAAGTTTAAACATTGTTTTATAGCATTCGCCTAATGCTTCTACGGCATGGTTAGATTGTTCATGATTGTCACTCACCATTGCTTCTGCGAACTGCTTGTATATGCCGTCAATTTGATCTTGTCCTTCTAAAGAGCCATCTGCTTTTAGCCTTGCTTGGATTGCCTTATCTTTGCTGCCATACATTTTAATGAAATGGGAACTGGTCTTTTCATCAATCAGATAGTTTTCAAACCATTCCTGATAAGCATCAACGGAACCAAATTTTGCTAGAATTGCTTCTAAAGAAGCGGTACTTTGAAGTGTCAATGAGTGTTCAACGATGCTTTTGGCCTCGGCTTTTGTAAATGCTTCAAAATTCAGCGGCTTTACACCCTTCAGTGTATCGTCAAGTAGTTGAATAATCCCGGTTAATCGCCTAAGCTTTTGTTCAAGCAGTTTCTTTTGCATCTGTAAGGCATGCTGCCAATCATATTCCGAATCATCAATGATTAACTTGATGGCTTCTAACGGCATATTCAATTCCTTATAGAACATGATTGTCATTAATTTTTCTAATGCTTTTTCATCATACAGCCGATAACCAGCTTCGCTGAACTGAGAGGGCTTCAATAAGCCGATTTCATCATAATAACGGAGTGTGCGAACGCTGACACCGCTTATTTCCGCAATTTCTTTTATTGTTTTCATACGATTCCTCCTTTTACTTAAGCCTAAACCCTTACGCTGCGAGAGTGTCAATAACCATTTTAATAAGTATTTACTTTTTAATATCATTTTGTCAATGCATCGGCGTTAACTGATGAAAAAAGAGGGACATAGCAAGCCTTGAATGATAGTGGTAATTCAGGAAAGAGGGTCGTATTAGGAAGGGTTTATATAATTTGGCGAACGATTATGAAAATCATAGAATATGGCAAGGCAAACGAAAGACCTTATCAATTAAAAACCTCCCTCAGACTCATAAATCCAAGAGAGGTTCTTTTACTGTATCTGCTTTTTATAGCTTTTTCAGACTGACCCTTTTCTCATGCTTCTCATTCTCATAAACATAATATTGCTGCTGATCTTCCATGCCCTTAATTGTTTCCAACAGCTTCCATTTCGGTGCTTCTTTTACTTTTTCCGCATGCTTTGCAGGCTGATTGCCCTCAACATCAGCCGGTTTATCACAGAGAATCAATGAACTGTAAGGCGGCATCGCTATCTCCACATTGCCATTTACCGCTTCATACACCGTATCTGTCAGTAAGTCCGTTAACGGTCCCCCATATGGTATGGAAATATCATAGGCTTCCTTATCCAGATTTAAGGCAGTAAAAATAATCTGATCAGCGGCAGAACGCTTATAGACAAGCTGCTTGTTGCGGACACATACCTGTTCATAATTTAATTCATGCAGTGCCGGCTGAGATTTGTGGATGCGAGCCAGACGGGCGATATGTTCACTTAATACATTGCTTTGCACATCCTCTAAACTTAAGCAGGGTCTTAATCCGGCATCACTGCCATTTGCCTTAATACCGCTCATGCCCACTTCACTGCCGTAATAAATAGATGGAATACCCGGCATCGTAAAGAGTAAAGTATAACAATTATTCAGATGCTCAAGCTGGCGCAGTGTGCTGCCTAATCGGTTTACATCATGATTATCCACAAAATTATACAGACAGAGATCCTTGTAGATACCGCCGTTGCCAAATTGTCGGTTTAATGAATAACCGATTTCAAAATAATTCTCATCGTTATGGGATGAATAGATTCCCTTATAACATTCATAATTTGTGGTAGAATCCAGCATCTGTTCATTGATCCAATTTTTATAATCACCATGGATGACTTCACCCATCAGCCAGAAATCCGGATTTTTTTGCTTGCATTCGTGACGCAGCCGCTTAAAGAAATCCTTATCCATGACATCAGCCGCATCCAGCCGTAAACCATCGATATGAAATTGATCCATCCAAGAAAAGATTGCTTCAAGGATCATATTACCAACTTCAGGATTTCTCAGGTTGAGTTTAACCAAATTATAATGTCCATTCCAACCCTCATACCAGAAATCATCATTCATCGGTGAGCGGCCATTGAAATTCAGGTTCATGAACCAATCACAATAAGGGGAATCCCATTTATGTTTCTGTACATCCTGGAATGCCCAGAATTCACGGCCAACATGATTAAAGACACCGTCAAGCACGATGCGGATACCTGCCTCATGACATGCATCACAAACTTCTTTAAACGCTTCATTGCTGCCTAAACGGCGGTCAATTTTAAAATAATCCTTCGTATCATAGCCATGCTCACTGGATTCGAAAACCGGCCCCAGATATAAAGCATTGATTCCCAGCTCTGAAAAATGCGGAATCCATTCCTTTACTTTTAAAATACGATCAATGGTTTCACCATTATCATTTGTCATTGGCGCTCCGCAGAAGCCCAATGGATAAATATGATAAAAAATACTAGAATTAACCCAATTCATATAAATTCTCCCTCTTTTCTTATTTAGTATAGCAGAAGTTGTTCAAGCATGCCATAGCTTCTGATTTTGTGTAATCTTTTTGTATAATTTCTTGATTGTGTACAGCATTAGTTTTATCACATACTACCACAAATATGTTATAATGATAGAAAACGGAGGTCATACTGAGTGCTGAAATATATTTATAATGCAAAACAGAGGGATGGCAGTCTGGTCAAGGGTGAAATAGAAGCTTCTGACACGAATGATTTCCTTATAAAACTTAAAGATATGCAGCTATACTGCATCAGTTATAAAATTATTGATGATTTTGAAAATCACAGCAATTTTAAAATGAAAGGCAAGGATCTTGTACTGTTTTCAAGACAGATGTCGGTCATGCTTTCAGCGGGTGTTTCAGTGGTGCGGGCAGTTGACATATTGTATGAAAAAAGTGAAAACCAGCGGATGAAGGAGTGTTATCGCCGTCTGTATGAACGTTTGCAGCAGGGACGTGAATTATCCTATGCTATGGATGCTGAGGGGAACACATTTCCTAAATTGCTGATTCGAATGATACGAAGCGGTGAAATCAGCGGTTCATTGGATCTCACATTAGAACGCATGGCCGATCATTATGAGAAGGAAAATAAGCTGTCAAATAAAATTAAGAACGCGATGCTTTATCCTAAAATTTTATGCGGTGTGTGTATCGTTGTCGTAATTGCAGTTATAACGTTTATTCTGCCTTCTTTCTTTCAGCTGTATGAAGGTCAGGCGCTGCCGCTGCCTACGCAGATTATGATTTGGATCAGTGATTTTATCATGAGTAAGTGGTATCTTCTGATTGTTGCGGCAGCAGCCGTTTATTTATTTTGGATATGGTTTAAACGGATACCGGCAGTTCGTTTTAAACTTGATCATTTGAAACTGGTTATGCCGATTTTTGGTAAATTGAATAAAACAATTCTATCCTCCCGCTTTGCAAATACGTTTGCGACGCTTTACGCGAGCGGTGTCAATGTAATTGAAATACTTGAAATCTGTTCAGATATCCTTGATAATACATGGATCACGGATTGCTTCAAACGAATTATTACTCGTGTCAGCAACGGTGAGTATATGTCAACAGCGATAGGGGCTGAGGATATATTTGAATCGATGCTGATGTCGATGCTTTTTATTGGTGAAGAAAGTGGACGGCTTGATGAAATATTGAATAAAGCGGCAGATTTTTATGATGAAGAAGCGAATACGGCTACTGAGAAAATGGTTTCAATGATTGAGCCAATGCTGATCATTGTCATGGGTGTTGTGGTATGCTTTATCATTGTGGCAATAATGCTGCCGATGTATGGCATGCTGGATAATGTCAGCTAATGCTTAAATGGGAGGATGAATAATGATACTGGTTATATTATTTGAAGGACAGTATATACGGTTCTATCAATTTTCTGATAATCCGCATGATCTGGAGCTTAAAAAGAGTTCGGTAATCGATCTTAATGAAAAAGAGATTTATAATGATGATGTCTATGATTTGACTAAGTTAGAGGCAATTGTCAGAGATGAAGTTAAAAAGCATAAGTATCCGCGTAAGAATGTTAAGATACTGCTTAATAACCGTCAATTGATTTTGCGTGAATTAAGCGTACCAATGGGAAATGAAGATGAGACGCAGACGATGGTTGCTAATGAGATGATCATGTCGCTGAATCTTAGCAATGATTATGTAGTTACTTATACTAAGCTGGGCAATACAAATGAAAATGGCATTGAAGAACAGCGGGTGTTTGCTTCGGCGATTCAGGAGAAGACGCTGGCTGGCTATAAACAAATGATGAAGGCATGCCGTCTGCGCTGCAGCAGCATTCAGACCAGTACAGCAAACCTTCTGCGATATCTCTGTACGGTTGAAAAGAATAAGACGGTATTATTTGTAGAATATAATACGGATCATGTACGCAGCTTTTTATTTGAAAAAGGTAATTTCATTTTATTGCGTACCTTAAAGGATATTATTGAATATCGTGATGAAGAGGCTTTTACACAGTCCTTGTTTGATAATATAGCGAAAATGGATCAATTTCAGTTTACCCGCAATCGCTATCAGCCAATTGAAGAGATTCAGATATTTGGCAATAATCCAAATCTGGAGACTTTCAAAAAGATTGATCAGGATTCAGGCCGCCCGATTACATTATTAGATAAGCCGATCATGATGCGGACGATCTCCGATTATTATCAGGTGCTAGCTGGCGCATGTGCGCTGTTTGATACGCATACGATTGGTTTTTTACCTGCCTATGGAAAGAAATCAAAAAGCCGTGAAAAGATTAAAAATAAGTCTAAAAACCGTTTGCTTATGACAGCTGCTGTTTCATTACTGTTAATGGGATTAGCCTGTGGGGCAGCCTTTGCTTATGATTATTATCTGCAGAGTAAGCTGAATGAAATCACTGCCCAGATCACTCAGCGTGAAATACCGCTTCAAGAAGCAAATCAGATTATCAATGAGTTTTCTTCTGTCAATTCATTGGATCAGACATTGACATCCATTCAGGATATGAAGGATTTGACTGTTAAACTGACACCTGCTGTGAGTGCCTTGCTGACTTGGAATAAGTCCGGTAACATTCAAATCGCAAGTGCAGCCTATGCGAATCAGGTCTTGGAACTTAACGGCATTGCGGTAAATAATACCGACTGCGCGGCTTATGCACGGCTGCTTGACAATTCCGGTTTATTTTATACGGTAAGTTATACCGGCTTTGAGGCTCGTGAGGGTGGTTATGAGTTTGTGATGACGGCGATTCTGAAAGGAAGTGGCGAATAATGAAATTATCAAAATCAGAAACCTTGTTGATTCAGATATTGATCATAATGGTAGTTATAGCTGTTGGTTTTTTCATTTTTCTTTCACCGATGATGAATTTGATTCAGACTCATAAATTAGCTATTTTGAGCGGTGAGAGCCAGCTTCAGGAGATGAATATGGTGATTGAACAAGCCGATTCATCTAAACCGCTGATTGAAACTTTAAAAAAACAGGCAGCCGAAAAGGCAAAATCAGTATATCCGCTGTTAGCTAATGTTGAAGTAGATGATGAGTTAATGAATTTGGCATATCAGACTGATACGGCACTGTCGATGCTGCTGATTGAGGATTTTAATGAAGAAAAATCTGAAAATACCGATGCAGCATTGCCCGGTATTGTGAAACAGGCAACGATTACTCTGCTTGGCAATATTGATAATCTTTATCGGTTCATTGACGCGGTAAATAATTATAGTAAGAGTATGGTTATTGCCAGTGTAGTTGTTGAAAACAGCACCGAAACGAAAGCGGATATCGTATTGTATTTCATGCAGGCAGATATGTCGGCTATTCAATAAAGAAAGGAAGTGGTCAGCATGCGAAAGGATAAACGGGGAATGGCACTCATTACAGCCATTGCGGTTCTGGCATTAATGCTGATCCTTTTTGGCGGTCTGGCGATGATATACAGTTCACAGGTCAGCCGTAATAAATTAGAGCATGAGCAATCACAGGCAATGCTGCTGGCGCAGTCATATACGGAGATGCTGAATCAAGTTCTGGAGTCCCCGGCTACTGAAAATGAATTTAAAATGGCACTGGGGGAAATACCCACAGGGCGTGAGACTGAAATTAAGTCACAGCTGGATTTTTCGGATACATCGGATCAGGTGAAAATCGTTGCAACAGCTGACCGCAGGACAACCGGCAGCAATTCGACTTCCCGGTCAATCAAGATAAAGGTTACGGCTACGGTGAACGGAGAAACCCGCAGCATCATTTCTGATTATACATATCTGCGGACGCTGAACAGCTTTGACTTGTCAGATTATGCACTCTATGGCAATCAGATCATTAACTATGACAAAACAGATGCCCAGTCAGTTATTTTTGATCATTTGTGGTATGCTGCAATTGACAGCAGTGAGGAAATCGATTTGGATGAGCTTTATAACAGTGCCGGATATCAGCAGGGAAGAGTCGATAATCAAAATAACCGCGTTGTGTTTAATGTAATTAAAAATGAGGCTGTCAAACCGGAGAATTCAGAGGATGAATCAGAGGGAGAAGACTCAGAAGCACCCGATAATGAGGAAAGCACTGCCCCTGATTATTTTGCATTTGCGGACAATGGCGCAGAGCAGCCAATTAATCTGCCTGAATGGGAGGGTTTGGCAGTACCGGCTGATGCAAAAGAATGTTCATTCAGCACGCCGACAACGACGATCAGTGAAAGCTGTATTTGGCAAGGCAATACTTCAAGCCGAATCAATATCAAAGCTAAGGATGCAGATATTATCCTTTATATGCCAATTTACGATGAGGGATTGGTGCTGGAAAATGCTTCGGCGGTTGGCACTCAGACGATCAATTTTGATGGCGGCGGCCAGTATCGCTTATTTATCTACGTCTACCCGGTTGGTGGCTCTAATTCTTTCACAATTGATGCAAGTGTGCTGCTGACATCTTCACGTACCGGCAATGAGCCATCAGATATATACTTAATATCAAATGACGCCTTAGATGTAAGTGTTGAATCTACTTTAGGCAGTTATAATAAGATTGAAGCATTCTTATATTTTCCGAACGGAACGGTTCATTTGGATAAAATTGAATCCAGACAAAATGATATTCACCGCCGGATCGAAGGCAGCTTGATTGCGGATAAAATTACACTGAACAATGCGGACGGCTCCGGCAAGCGTAATCTAAGATTTGTTATGGAATATGTCCGGCCCGATCAGAAGGTACTGGAAAGCGCAGGCTTAATATCTGAATCAAATGGCTCCGACGATGTTTCAGAAACGATAACATTTTATCTGAACGGTTATGAAGAAGGTGGAAAATAATGAAAAAGGGATTTACGCTAGTTGAAATATTAACCGCTGTCGCCCTGCTGACTGTCATCGGTTTGTTTATGTCTACCGGTTATCTTGCAATGCTGCGGCTTAACCAGCAGACCATCGCTGACCGCCGCAGTATTCATGATTCCTCAGAGTTATTTGCTCATAAAGATTTTACATCGCTTTATCCGCTTAATAATATAATGTCAATCACTTTTTCAGTTAACGGTGAATCTGTGTCAAAGAAGGTAGATGGCTATGAGGATAGAAAGACTGGTTTGCTTTATTATGAATTAAGGTCTGAGGTCTGGGAATGATGAAGAAGCAGGATATAAGAGGCGGTTTTACCTTAATTGAATTAATTGTGAGCATCGCGATTCTGATTATCATTCTTGGCGCCATCGGCAATATGTTCGTGCCGGTACTTAGACACTATTATGCGATCAACACTGATGTTGATTATCAGAATACATTGAATAACATCAGCAGCAGTATTAATGAGCAGGTCCGTTACCTCAGTGAATTTACGCTGAGTGATGAATGTCTGGACGGCTATGTCTGTATTCAGGCATCCGATTATCAAGATCAGTTTTATGCTTCTGATGCGGAATTTGAATTGTCGTTTTCAAGATTTACATCGGGCATCGATAAACAAATGGTTATAAAAAAAGCGGGTGAGATCGTATATACACTCTCTGACTCGCTGAAAATGATGAATTATTCAGGATTGAATGATACAGTTTCATATCCATGCCTTAATTATAAGCCATCAGAAGAATAGCTTTAGGTATGCCTGAATGATTTGGGTACCATAGAGTGAGGCAATCGTGATGCCGATTGCCAAGAAGGGGCCCAGTGCCATATAAGATTTACCTTCGCGTTTCTTAATCAGCATCAGACAGGCTGCATAAAAACCGCCGAAGATGATGCCGATGATTCCGGCAAGCAGGGTGTTGGCAAAACCAAGAAACAGACCGGAAGCAGCCATCAGTTTGATATCACCGCCGCCGATGCCGCCATGGGTTAACCAGGCAATCAAAAACAATGGCAGGGCGATAACGATGCCGCCTAAAAGGATTGATGAAAGTTCAGGCTGATTGATCAGATAGCTGCATAATGCCAATGCCAGAATGAAAAAATGTGAACCATCTGGGATTTCCATCGTATCAATATCAATAAAGGAAATGACGATCATGACACATAAAAGAAGTGCGTGAACGATGAAATTCAAACTGATGCCATACCGGTTGAAGCTCAGCAGAAAGGCGAAACCGCCAAGCAGTTCTACCAATGGATACCGCGCTGAAATCGGCGCACCGCAGTAGGCGCATTTACCGCGCAGAAAGAGCCATGAGAACACTGGCACAAGATCTTTTGGAAATAGCCGATGATGGCAGGCAGGACAAAAGGAATAGCCTTTGCTGACGCTGAGTTTATTAGGTACTCGATAGATGACCACATTTAAAAATGAACCTATTACGCAGCCAAAAATAAAGATATATAAATAAAATAAAAAGGGTATCATACATTCACCTCAGAAATATGATACACTAATTGTTGGATAAAGGAAACTAGGGGGTGCATTTATGAGAAAAAATGTTCGTTTAGGTGAGGTGCTTGTAGAAAATCAGGTCATTACTGAGGAACAGCTGCAAAAAGCACTTGAAATACAGAAAAAAGAAGGTAAAAGACTAGGTGAAGTGCTTACCAGTCATGGGTTGTGCAGTGAATATCAGATGCTGAATGCTTTGGCTAAACGTCTGAATTTGAATTATGAGCCGAATATTGCCGCTCAGGTTGATGTTGAAATCGCAAAGATCGTGCCGGAACAGCTAGTTAGAAAACACAGCATCGCACCGCTTTATATCAAAGAAGGGGTGCTGTATGCGGCAACCAATGACCCGTTGAATTTCTTGGGCTTGGATGATCTCGGTATGGCCAGCGGGCTGGACATCGAGGTTATTGTTTCACCGAAGCAGGATGTATTGGAAACTATTGATAAGCTGTATGCGAAAGCCAACACAAAGCAAGTGCTTGAGAATATCAGCAATGAATATGAAGATTACACAGGCAGCACTGTTTCACTGGAGGATTTTGAACAGGTAAACGACCGCATTGATGCTTCACCGGTTGTTCAGCTGGTCAACTCCATGATTCGTGAAGCGATTCAGATGAATGCCAGTGATATTCATATTGAGCCGCTGCCGCAGATGACCCGCGTTCGTTTCCGTGTCGATGGTTCACTGTTTGAACATACGATGCTTAAAAATAATATTCATGAATTAATCGTTACCCGTATTAAGATTTTGGCCGGTTTGAATATTGCTGAGAAGCGGGTACCGCAGGATGGCGGCATTGCGCTTGATCTGCCTGGCGGTAAAGTCGATGTGCGTGTCAGTATGCTGCCGACCATTTACGGAGAAAAGGTTGTACTGCGTTTGTTAGGTTCTGATAAGAATGTCAATTATGATTTGAAACAGCTTGGTTTTACACCGCATAATCTGAGTTTAATCGAACGTTCACTTTATAATACAAATGGTATCATATTGATGACAGGCCCTACCGGCAGCGGTAAGACAACAACTTCGTATTCAATTCTTCAGCAGATTCAATCGCCGGAATTAAATATTGTTACCATTGAAGATCCGGTAGAAAAGAAATTTACCAATATCAATCAGATGCAGGTAAACGCCGGTATCGGCCTGACTTTCGCGAGTGGTCTGCGTTCGATTCTGCGTCAGGACCCGGATGTTATTTTGATTGGTGAGATCCGTGATGAAGAAACGGCTTCAATCGCCATTCGTTCCGCCATTACCGGTCACCTTGTATTATCGACGCTGCATACCAATGATGCGGTGGCTGCCATTCCGCGTTTGCTGGATATGGGAGTGCCGGCTTATTTATTAGCCGCTGCATTGCGTTGTGTTATCGCTCAGCGTCTGGTACGTAAAATATGTCCGCGCTGTTCCCATGAAAGGCATTTGACAGAACATGAAAAATCTCTGCTGAATTGTCCGGAACTGGATGTTGTAAAGGAAGCGGACGGCTGTGATTACTGCGGCCATACCGGATACCATGGGCGTACAGCGATTCACGAGGTTGTATTGATCGATAAAACAATGTATAAGATGATCAGCAGCGGAGATCCGCAGGAACTGATTTATCAGATGGCGGTTAAAAATGGCATGACAACACTTCGTTCAGAGGGAATTCGTTTATTAAGAGAAGGTATTACCAATTTCGATGAAGTTATCAAGCTGATATATTCGACAGAATAGGAGACTGACATGATTGAACATTATTTAGAGATGGCCCGTGAACGCAAAGCGAGCGATCTGCATTTTACTTATGGTTTGCCGCCGATGATTCGTATCAGCGGGGAGCTGACAGCTTTAAACAGTGAACTATGTGACGATATGCTGCTTAACACATTGGCGGTTGAATTGATGCGGCCTGATGAGACCGAATATTTTAATACCGGCAGAGATATTGATACATCGTTTACCGGGGCTGATCAAACCCGCTACCGTCTGAATATTTATCGTCAGAAGGGACATACCGCTTTAGCGATTCGCCTTTTAAATGATCATATACCGACAATGCAGGAATTAGCACTGCCGCCGGTATTGCATAAGCTATGTGCCCTGCCAAGAGGTTTGGTGCTGGTAACCGGACCAACCGGCAGCGGTAAATCAACGACCTTGGCATCTATGATCGATGAAATCAATCAGCTGAAACACTGTCATATTCTAACCATGGAAGATCCGATAGAATATGTCCATGAGCATAAGAACTGTATGGTCAATCAGCGTGAGATCGGCCGTGATTCTGACAACTATTTAGCGGCGCTGAAATCGGCGCTGCGTGAAGATCCCGATGTAATTCTAATCGGTGAGCTGCGTGATTATGATACGATTTCCTTAGCTGTATCCGCGGCGGAAACCGGTCATTTGGTTTTTGCTACTTTGCATACCCGCGGTGCTACGCAGACGATTGACCGTATGGTTGACGTATTCCCAGCGCATCAGCAGGGACAGATCCGCACACAGCTGGCAAACTGTCTGCGGGCGGTAATTTCTCAGCAATTGCTGCCGCGTCAGGATAAGGACGGCCGAGTTGCCGCCTTTGAAATCATGATTGTCAATGACGCGATTGCCAACTTGATTCGTGAATCCAAGACGTTCCAGATTCCTACAATCATGCAGACCAATCTGAAAGAGGGCATGATTCTTTTGGACAATGATTTAGTGAACCTTGTCCGCGCGGGAATCATCGATTACGAAACCGCTCTGACAAAATGCAATGACCCTGCAGTAATCAGAAAAGCAATGCCTTACTAAATATGGTGAAAGCCATATTTTTCTTTTATTCAGGTTTTATAATATTCAGTAATTCTTTAATTTTTTGACAAGTAAAGTTTAAAAAAAGATGATTATACTTACTGAAAGAAAGGTGACAAAGCATTAAGTATAATAAAATTTTCAAAATTTTCACACTTTCTTCATTTAATTTTCACAAAAGGATATTAAAATAAGAATCAGAAAGAGATAAGAAGCAGCCGTCACTGCCAGTCGGAATCATATTTCCCTTTTCATTCAATCCCACGACACTTATCTCTCTCTATTACCTATATAAATAAAGGAGGGTGGAATATGCGCGTATTATCATTGAACCTGCACGGTTATCAGGAAAAAGAGCCGGTAAAAAAATTACAGATCATCGCTGATTCAATTCTTGAAAATGACATTGATATTATTTGCTTCAGTGAGTGTGCACAGCGTTATTTCACACCTATCGTTGATCGTAACATAAAAAAAGATAATGCGGCTTATTTGATTCAGCAGGCATTAAATACCCAAGGCAACAGTCAGTATGAACTGCATTATGAAAAGGTTCATTTTGGTTATTTTGGCTTTGTGGAAGGCTTGGCTGTCTTAAGCCGTTATCCGATTCTCAGCTGTGAAAGCTTTTATGTATCAGCTCAGCATTCAATGCTGACGCCCAATACCCGCAAGGTAATGGAAGTGCTGATCAATGTCGGAAATCATCCCATTATGATTTATAACGCACATTTGGGTTTTGATCGTAAAAATCAATTCCTGACGCAGTTTGAAAAAATACATGAACGGGCAAGCCGTCACCACATTCCTTCAATTATCACGGGTGATTTTAATATTGACAGTGCATCCATTGATTATATGGAAATGATGCATTATGGTTATGTAGATTCATATTCCTTTAATAAAGCAGAGGGTGATACATGGCATAAGGGTAGAAAAAGCCTGCGTCTTGACTATATGCTTGCACGCTCCCCTTTAAATATTCAGCAATATTGTCATTTATTTAAGGAAGAGCGGGTTTCTGATCATCTGGGAATCCTGACACAGTTTAGTTTCTAACCGCTTTTGCGGTTTTTTTCTTGTGTCATGGGGCATACTACAACCGGTGATGCATATGAAAAATATACGATTTGCAGTCTTTAATTTCGCTACCTTTATATCAATATCAGCAGTAAATTCACAGCTGATTCCTTTTTTAAATGAAAGCGGCTATTCACCGTCACAAAAGGGCTGGGTGTTGGGTTTCAGCGCGCTGGCTTCTTTGCTTTTTGCGGCTGTTATCGGCTGGATCAGTGATAAAACCGGTAAGATGAAACCGATGTTCATCATTACAACGCTCTTATTTATGGCGGCTGTTTTTGCTTCATTTATATTGACCAGTGATCTGTGGATCAAGGCAATCTGTGTGATTTTAATGTTTGGAATTGTCAAGGAGGTTATGAGTATCAATGAAACATGGGTTTTTCAGCTTAAACCCAAAACCTTTGGTAAATATCACTGCTTCTCGGCAGCAGGCCTGGTAAGCGGTTCCTTGGCAGCAGGCTTTATATATAAACAATTTAACAGCATTGGTTTATGTATTCTCTGTCTGAGCGCTTCTGCCATTTCACTGCTGTGCGGTTTTTTTATCAAGGAAAAGGAAGCGGCGCAAAAAGGCTCGATTTCATTAGCCAGTATGAAAAAATTGTTGATGAATAAATCTTATCAGCGCCTATTGATGATTTTATTCCTATTGATGATTACCGGTTTTGCGGATCAATTTGTGGTCGTGGATAAGTTGATTGCATTGGGCGGTGATCGAATCGCGGTATCTGTGAAATTTGCAGTTCAGTCGCTGATGGAGATCCCGATTTATTTATTTTCCGCTAAATTATTTAAGAAATTTGAGCCATCACGTTTATTATTGGTTGCGGCATTGATGACAGGCGTTAAATTTGTGGCCTATGGTTTTTGCGCGACACCGCTATGGGTGCTGATTGTGGCGGCTTTGCAGCTGTTTACTCATCCGATTATCGTATTAACCAGCAAGCTGCTGATTCAGGAAGTAACACCTAAGCAGCTGGCAGCTTCAGCGCAGATTGTGGGCTTTGCGATCTATTTCGGTATCAGCGGTTTTTTAACACCGGTAATCGGTACGTGGCTTGTAGAACGTTTTGATTTTAACATCACTTGCTGGATCTTTGCATGTATCGCAATTATTCCTACATGGATGATCATAAAAATGCGTAAACGTAAGATGAATCAGCCGGCTTAAGCTTTTTCTGGGGAGAATGAATTTTCATCACGGCTAGATTCTGTTATACTATATAAGTGATTTTGGGAGGTGGAAGCATGCTTGAAAAGCTATTGTATAAGATTGTCGATTTCGGCCGTAAGCATCCTTCATTAAGATATGTTATGCTTCTGCCGCTGGCGGTCATCTATCTGCTTGACTCAATTTTATATTATTTAAGTCTGCCCTTCAGATTGATACTTGTAGCATTTTCAAATCTGCGGAAAGAAAAAATAGAAATTCTGGAAGTTGAAGATTATCTGAATAAGAAACAGGTGCCGCGGCCTAAGCATCATTTCAGAAATGCACTGGTGGTTATGGCATTGCTGGCATTGTGCACGATTTATCCCATTTTCCGTTATGTTAAAAGTATGAGCCGGCCGATGCTGATTACTCATTTTGAAGCGGTTGCGGAGGATCGGCTGATAGTTGCTCAGGGCAGTAAGATTGATGAACTGGCGCTGCCGGATACGATTCAAGCAAGCGGTTATGTGCTTGATAAAGAGGGAAACCGGATCGGCAATGAGAAAAGCATTAACCTGAAAATAAGCCAATGGAATGTAGAACCAGGTTTAGAGGCTGAGACAGAAGCGGGTGTGACTTATACTTTTACGCCGATTCTTTCTGAGCAATTTGAAACGGAAGCTCCGCTGCCGCTGATAATACGAACGGTGAGCAGCAATTATATTGAAAGTGAAACAGTGAATGAAGTATATTTGAATGGCAAGGGCAGCGATGCAAATGACGGTCAATCACCGCTTAGTGCAGTTCAAAGCTTTGAGCGGGCCAAGGAATTGCTGAATCATGAAGCGGGTACGATCTGGATCATCAATGGTATTACGATCAAGGATGAACAAGTCTGGGACGCTGATCAGCTGATTACGCTGAAACGTTATATGGGTTCAGCATCATATCCTGCTTATACAGGAGCACTGATCGATATCCGCAGCAGCGGGTCTCTGACTTTAAATCAAATCTGCATCGACGGCGGTTCTTCAGCGAGTGAAGCGGCAGCGATTATGGTCGATGGCAAGCTTAAAATCAGTGAGCTGACACAGATTATAAACAATCAGTATCCCGATCATGCCGGGGCAATTGATGTCGGCGGCAAGGGGTCTCTTGAATATCCGGAATCACTCACCTTCAATGGCTGCAGTACCGATATCCATGGCAGTCCTATTTCGATGCAAAACGGCAGTTCGATAATCAGCGATACACAGGCAGAATAAAAGGCGTTAAGAATGTTCCGAAAGGAATTCTAACGCCTTTTTCTTATTTTGCTTTAGCCTGCAGATAGGCTTCGATTTCACCGGCAACATGCTGAGCATATTTAACGGCCTTTACTACGGTTTTAGCACCGGTAACTACATCACCCGAAGCAAAGACGCCGACTCTTGTCGTTTTCCCGTCTTCGTCGGCAATCAGCAAGCCATTTTTACCGGTTTCTAAGCCGGTTGTATTGCGGACAATATTGTTTTTGGGCAGCTGTGATACCGCGATAATGATTGAGTCACAGGCAAATAGATGATCGCTGTCAGCTTTTTCAACACTCTGCGGACGGCCATCCGCATCCATGACAACCTCACAGTCAGCAACGATCATGCCTTCCTCACTGCATGCCTTAGGTATCTTGTAGAAGACAAATTTGACGCCATCGTCAATGGCTCCCTGCAGTTCAGCTTCTGTGGCTGAGATATTCTCCTTGCCTTTGCGATAGAGAATCGTCACATCACAGCCATGACGGCTGGCAGTACGTGCCGCGTCCATCGCCACATCACCGGCTCCGATGACTGCTGCTTTCTTGCCGAGCTGATAGACTTCCGGATCTTTTAAGTAATCAATAGCATAATGCACATTGCCTAGGCTCTCACCAGGGATATTTAGGGTTCGCGGATTCCATACACCCGTACCGATAAATAAGGCATCATAGCCATCTTCCAAAAGCCGGTCAATGGTCAGCACCGGACCAATCAGGGTATTCGGCCTGATTTTTACCCCCAATTCAAGCAGTTTTTCTTCCAGTAAATCAAGAATTGTCCGCGGCAGCCTGAAATCAGGAATACCATAGCGGAGAACACCGCCAATGCGCGGATGGGCATCAAAAATAGTGACAGGATAACCTTTCTGAGCCAGCTGCAGGGCAATCGTTATCCCTGCCGGACCGCCGCCGATAATGCCTACCCGCTGATTGTGAATGCGTTTTTCAGTAAAATGAACATGCTTTAAATAATGCATGGAAATTTCATTTTCAATGGCCGGGAAATCAACTGGTTCCCCTTTGATGCCGCGGATACAATTACCTCGGCATTGTTTTTCATGCGGACAGACAATGGAACAGATCGCTGAAAGCGGGTTGTTGTCAAACAATCGTTTGCCAGCTTGTTCATAACGTCCTTCTTTATAATCGAGAATTACCTCCGGAATCGGCGTATGAATCGGGCAGGCGCTGACACAGCGCGCGTTCTTACAATTCAAACAGCGATTTGCAGTTTCTAAATTTTTCATAACATCACCTTCACTTGACCTTTATTCTAACATACTTTAAATTGAAATGCTTTTTCTTTGTCCCAATTTTTGCGTAAACGTGATACACTGATAGGGAAAAAAAGGAGTAATTGAATGAAAAGTTATCTGATTGATCTTGATGGCACAATGTATCGGGGAAATGAAAATATTGATGGGGCCAGGGAATTTATTGCCTGGTGTATTGCCAAACAACAGCCCTTTTACTTTCTGACTAACAATGCTACCCGTACCCGTTCAGAGAATGTGCAGCATATGGAAAAACTGGGATTCAAAGGCATTCGTGAAGATCAGTTTTTCACCTCAAGCATGGCAGCGGCACGAACGATGCAAAAATTCAGCACTAAGCGCAACGCGTATATGATCGGCCAGGCGGGTTTAAGAGAAGCCTTATTGGATGCCGGGTTTAAACTTGTGGAAGAGGATGTGGATTTTGTTTTTGTGGGCCTTGATGCTCATGCTGATTATGAGGCATATTCTAAGGCACTGAGTTATTTAGTAGACGGTGCGAAGCTGGTCGGCACCAACAATGACCGCAAGCTGCCGCACGGCAAAGGCTATAAGCTCGGCAACGGTTCAATCGTAGCCATGTTTGAGTATGCAAGTGAACAGCTTTCACCTAAGATCGGCAAGCCATATCCGCCAATTTTAAATGAAGCACTTGAGTATTTTAATATTAAAAAAGAAGATGCAATTTGTATCGGTGATAATTTGGAAACCGACATCCTGCTCGGTGTCAATTGTCAGGTTGACACAATCTTTGTGACTACGGGTGTGCATACATTCGCAGACATCGAACGCTTTCAAATCGTACCGACACATAAGATCCATTCACTTTATGAATTGATGAACGAATAAAAACATATAATGGAACAGGTGATCTCATGAATGCAGACCTGTTTCTTTTAATTTACGCCTGTTTAAAGGCATTTTTACCTTTACCTTCAATTGAAGCCGTCTTTGTGCCGCTATGTCTGGCAGCCCCGACTAAAAGCTTTTACTACGCGGCAGTCAGCGGCATCGGTACCTTTTTAGGCGGCTACATTGGCTATGAGTTAAGTGTCAGCTACGGCCGTAAGTTCGCCTTGAAGCTGGTTAATGAAGAAACATTGTCCGAGGGGGAGGCAACGATGCAGAAATATGGTGCGATGGCCGTCATCCTTGGGTCACTGACACCTTTTCCTGACTTCGTACTGGCTTATCTGGCCGGTTTATGCCGAATGAACCGCTGGCTCTTTTTATTGCTTGACGGCAGCTGCCGCTTTATGCGCTCATTGCTGGTTGCGGCGACACTAAGCAAAGCGAGTGAATTTATCGCAATCGAGAAATATTCAACGCTGCTCTCTATTTTAATTCTTGTTTATTTTCTTAGCAAGTACGTAATCCGTAAAAAAACGTAAGAGCGGATCGTCACTCATCAGTTCCGGATGCCATTGGACGGCAAACATATCCGCCTTCTCAATTGCTTCGATCGTCCCATCCTTTGCGATCGCACTGATCATAAAACCTTCAGGGCATTGCGCAAGTGCTTGATGATGATAGGAATTGACCGAATGCACCGGCATGCCGCTTAAAAATGAATGAGGGGCAATGATCAGAGGATGGCTGGTTTTCATATGTTGATCAATATCTTGATATAACGCCGCATGATACACCACAGCCAGGATCTGAATGCCGCGGCATAATCCAAACAAGGGAAGATGATGTTTTTCACAATAATGAATGCAGTCAATATCCAGCTGTTCGATGCTGGCTTTTTCAATTAATGTATTAGGGTGTGGTTTATCGTTAAAAAGCAATGGATCAACATCATCACCGCCGCTGATCAGCACTCCATCGCATCCTGAAAGCTGGTCTTTGATATCAGCCTGCGGATAAATCAGTACCGGTGTAACATGGAGGGCCAGCAGTGCATGAATTAACGGTGCTGAAATTTGATACCGTGATTCAGCTTCATTGAGCCGAACGGGAAGGGCAATTTTTAAATGCATAGGATCACCTGCATTAGCCTATGCGCAAATCAAAAAAAGGTGCCGGTGCACCGATGGAAAGGCTTTACTTAATCGAAAAAACCATAGCCGTTAAGCTGCTTGCACTGTCTTCTTGGATAGCGTTTTCATCATTAAAATGGAAGGGTTTTCCAAAATAAGTAAATGTGCAGAAATAAAATTCTTAATGAACATCTGATTAACAGCTTGGGTATCGTCGAAGAACATTTCTCATGTTTAAAAATCTTTTTAATAACAGTTGACATTCCTAACGAAAAAAAGTAATATTTATACAGGCAGTAATGCCTCTTTCATCTTAACCTAACTTACTTTTCTTCCCCCACCCATACTTGTAAGTTAGTTCTCCCCCAAAGTTAAGATGATCGTATGCATCATTGAAGGCACTTGAAAAAGTGTCTTTTTTCATTATGTCATTTATGATTCCGAATTGTTTAATGGGCTCAAATTGTAACTTTAAACATTTACTCAACAAACATACTATATATGAGAAACTTTTATTTATAAATAAGTGAGAAAAGAGGATAAAAGGAAAATGAATATACCGATGTTTATCCAGCATCATCACTGCATTCATTTTATTTTCAATTATCGATTGAAGTTTCAAATCTGCAATTATACAATATATAAGAATCAATAATACTTACCTTTTTAATTAGTTTAAATAGGTTCACAAGGAAGCTTGGACACTTAATATCGGTAAGCAGATTTACACTATTTGTTTTTTTGATTAGGAGGCGCATGATGATCAGCAAGCGATTTACTGACGATGTTTTTGCGAAGAGTGATATCACCCATGTGCGGGAAACCGTGCGGATGATTGCGGTATATCAAGGCCGCTATGCATTTCTGGAAATTAAAAGGAATGATATTTTTGGTTGTCTGCGCCATCTTGAAACACTGGGCGGCGGCATTGAGGCTGGCGAAAGTCACGCGCAGGCAATTCAGCGCGAACTGCTGGAGGAGAGTGGCTGGGAAGGGGAAATTTTACGTCCATTATGTGTGATTGAGGATACTTACCATCTGCTTCAGCGTATTACGATTTCTCACTTCTATGCGGTCAGGCTGATTCAGCAAAGCTGCCCCTGTACTTATACTGAGGAAGAAAAGCAATTGATTCGCGGCTTGGTTTTCTTAAGTAAAGAGGAAGTGCTGAAAGAACTGTCGGCACCTGATAAAAAGTCGATTCAAAAGCTGATTTATCAGCGTGATTTATTTGCATATAATTGTTATCTTGAAACATGCTAATTGTGAAGAAGTTATTAAAAGCAAAGTAAATGAAATCTTTGCTTTTTTTTGTTATGCTAATGCAGGTAAGGAAAAGGATATAGAGATGCAAATAACAAAACGTGACGGAACTAAAGAAACATATGAATCAAATAAAATTGCCCGGGTAATTAAACTGGCATTTGAAAACACACAAAGCTGTATAGAAGCTGAACAGCTGAAGGTGATGCTTCAGGAAATTGAACAGCAGCTTGTTGAAAATCCTGATGATATTAAAGTAGAACAGATTCAGGATCTTGTTGAAGTAAGCATGATGAAGCATGGCTTTTATAAGCAGGCGAAAAGCTTTATTCTTTATCGGGATCAGCAGGCTAAAAACCGCCGTATCGTCGATGAGCTTGCTGCCTCTTTGCCGCTGGCCGGTCTGCGGCCGGTATTAAAGGGAATTCACAAGGATTATGGCAAGGCATTGGCGCTTGATCTGATGCTGGCAAAATATCAGACTTTCTATAAGCCGGAGATGGATATGGATCAGCGTCTTAAGAGCTTGATTCGATCAGCGGTTGAGTGTGTCAGCGCTGAAGCTCCGCAGTGGGAATTTATTGCCGGCCGGTTACTGAATTTTCAGAATAATCATATGATTGAGGAAAGAATGGCTGCCCTGAATATTCACAGCTTTTATGATAAGCTGGTCTATTTAACAGAGCAGGAATTATACGGCCGTTATATTCTTGAAGCATACAGCAAGCAGGAAGTTGATGAATTAGCGGCGGCTTTAAAGGAAGAACATACAAAGCTGTTTACTTACAGCGGCCTTGATCTGGTGATTAAGCGTTATTTAATTGCGGATAAGGATCATCAGGTTTTAGAAAAGCCGCAGGAAATGTTTATGGGAATCGCAATGCATTTGAATATGAAAGAGACGGAAGACCGTCTGCATAAGGTTATTGAACTGTACGAGGTATTAAGCACTTTGAAAGTAACGATGGCAACACCGACGATGTCCAATTCTCGCAAACCGTATTTTCAGCTGTCAAGCTGTTTCATCGATACCGTACCGGATTCTTTAGAAGGAATCTATCGCAGCATTGACAATTTCGCGCAGATTTCTAAATTTGGCGGCGGCATGGGCTTGTATTTTGGCAAGGTTCGCGCGGTCGGCTCTGATATCCGCGGTTTTAAAGGCGTAGCCGGCGGTGTGGCACGATGGATCAAGCTGGCTAATGATACCGCGGTGGCAGTAGATCAGCTCGGTGTGCGTCAAGGCTCTGTGGCGGTTTATCTTGATGTATGGCACAAGGATATCCTTGATTTTCTGCAGCTGCGTACAAACAACGGCGATGACCGCAAAAAGGCTCATGATGTCTTTCCGGCTGTCTGCTATCCGGATCTGTTTTGGAAAATGGCCCGTGAGAATCTGAATCAGCAATGGTATTTAATGTGTCCGCATGAAATCTTAATGATCAAGGGTTATGCGCTTGAAGACTTTTATGGTGAGGAATGGGAAAAACGTTATTTTGACTGTATCCATGATGAACGCATCAGCAAACAGGCAATCCTATTGAAAGATCTGGTGCGTTTGATTCTTAAGTCGGCGATTGAAACCGGCACGCCGTTTGCCTTTAACCGTGATCATGTCAATCGCATGAATCCGAATAAGCATGCGGGAATGATTTATTCATCAAATCTTTGCAGCGAAATCGCACAGAACATGAGCGCGATCGAGAGTGTGTCAAAAGCAATTGAAGAAATTGACGGCGAGACGGTAATTGTGACAAAGACCAAGCCGGGCGATTTTGTCGTGTGCAATCTGGCATCATTGGTGCTGGGCAATATTAATGTTCATGATCAGGCGGAACTGCGCAAGATTATCCGTATCATTGTCCGTGCATTGGATAATGTCATCGATCTGAATTTCTATCCGATTCCATATGCCAAGGTTACCAATCAGCGTTACCGTTCAATTGGTTTAGGAACCAGCGGTTATCATCATCTGCTGGCAAAGGAAGGCATTCGCTGGGAAAGTGAAGAACATCTGCAGTTTATGGATCAGGTTTATGAACAAATCAACTATTACGCGATTGAAGCCAGCTGTGAGTTAGCGGCAGAAAAAGGCCGTTATGCTTATTTCAGCGGTTCTGAATGGGATAATGGGAACTATTTCACAGACCGTGGTTATCGGGATGAGAAGTGGCAGCGGTTAAGCGCGCGTGTTCATCAATCAGGGCTGCGCAATGGTTATTTGCTGGCAATTGCACCAACGAGCTCGACTTCTATTATTGCTGGAACAAGCGCGGCTGTCGATCCGATTATGAATCGTTTCTTTCTTGAAGAAAAGAAAGGCAGTATCATTGCCCGGGTAGCACCGGATCTGAATATGAATACATGGTGGATTTATCAAAGCGCTCATACGATCAATCAGGAATGGGTGGTCAGAGCCGCCGGTGTTCGTCAGCGTCATATTGATCAGAGTCAGTCTTTAAATCTGTATATCACAAATGATTATACATTTAGACAGGTGCTGAATTTATATATTAAAGCATGGGAAAATGGTGTAAAGAGCGTATATTATATTCGTTCTAAATCACTTGAAGTAGAAGAATGCGAAGTATGCGCGGCATAGGAGGACATGATGGAAACTGTAAATAAGAAAGCGTTGTTTAATGAATTCGGTGATACTGATGTTTTAAAGAAACGGATGATTAACGGCAATACGACCAATCTGAATGATTTTAATAATATGAAATATCAATGGGTATCAGACTGGTACCGCCAAGCGATGAATAATTTCTGGATACCTGAAGAAATTAATTTAAGTCAGGATGTGAAGGATTATCATCGTTTAAGCAATGAGGAACGAACGGCTTATGATAAGATTCTTTCCTTTTTGATCTTCCTTGACAGTATTCAGACTGCCAATCTGCCTTGTGTTTCTGAATATATTACAGCCAGTGAGGTAAATCTCTGCCTGACGATTCAGGCCTTTCAGGAAGCGGTGCATTCGCAAAGCTATAGCTATATGCTGGATACTATCTGTTCACCGGCTGAACGTGATTCAATTTTGTATCAATGGAAGGATGATCCGATTCTTTTAGCCCGCAATCATTTTATCGGTGATTTGTATAATGAATTTCAGGAGAAAAAGACCAGCTTCCAGTTAGTGAAAACACTGATTGCCAATTATATTCTGGAAGGCATTTATTTCTACTCAGGCTTTATGTTTTTCTATAATCTTGGCCGAAATGGCAAGATGCCGGGATCAGCTCAAGAGATTCGATATATCAACCGTGATGAAAACACTCACTTATGGCTGTTTCGTTCGATTCTGCTGGAACTGAAAAAAGAAGAACCGCAGCTGTTTACCGATGAATATACAGCGATTTATAAGGCAATGCTGGTTCAGGGGGTTGAGGAAGAAATTCGCTGGGGTGCTTATGTGCTTGGTGATAAGATTGAAGGTCTGTCTTTGAAAATGATTGAGGAATATATATATTATCTGGGGAATCTGCGCAGCCTGGGGCTGGGCTTTGGCAAGCTTTATGACGGCTATGACAGTGAACCGGCTTCTATGGCATGGGTATCTCAATATGCTAATGCGAATATGATTAAAACCGATTTCTTTGAAGCTAAATCAACGGCATATGCGAAATCGGGCGCTTTGGTTGATGATTTATAGGATTGCAGGGTGCTGTTTGTGATTTTAGCGGCCATTATCACTATTAGGTAAAATTAATAAAAAAATTAAATATCAGTTAAATTATACTAGCCAATTTAGAAGGATGATGCTATAATAGTAACTGAGCTTAATAGCTCATTCCCCACCCATTCATGTTCTTTAGGGGTTTAGAACATGAAGTCTGTCCCTCCCCATGGGACAGACACCCTATAAACAGCGAATCCGGTTAAAAGCCGGATTTTTTTTGCCTGAATATGAAAAAAGCGCTGAATGTTAAATCAGCGTTTGTAAGCAGCATCTTATAAGAATCGCTTGTTCTTAAACAGCCGGATACAGAAAAGAATGATCAGGATGCTGCATAAAATAATCATCGGATATCCATACTGCCAAGTAAGCTTTGGCATGTTTATGAAATTCATGCCATACCAGCCAGCAATTAAGGTTAACGGCATAAAGATGGCGGTAATCACCGTCAGGACTTTCATAATTTCATTCCAGATGCCTAAAAGAAACTGCTTCTTTTTATGGAACGCGGAATCCGGAATACTGAAAGCGGCTGGGCAATGAGTGTAGAAAGATCAATCAACAGTTTGACATTTAATGCCTGCTGATGGGTAAAACAGGCAATCAATTGGGTATTCGGTTCAATTTAATTTGCATCAATTTCATGCAGTTGATTGGTTAAGTGATAAAGCATAAGATTTATCCTTTCAATGCCTTTATTATAACACTTATCAACCATTAAGGTTTAGAATCGGGTTGTTGTCATGCCTTGGGTTGATGCTGTGTGCATAAAATAGCGCAGAAACAAAATGTTTCGGAAAGGTGGACTATAAATGAAAATACACAATTGCCGGGGATTTCCTATAACGGTATATGGAGGTATGTTTAATCATCCTGCTTATTTGCTTCAGTTTGCTGAAGAGAATGAAGAACAGGCACTATACTTTGACGGGCAGTCACCCTCACATCACAGCATTGGTTTTGAATCCGGTGTTTATGATCCGAAAAGCGGCTTCAGCTTGATGCCGGGAACGCTGATCATCAAAGAAGCAGGAATTTATGCGCTTGATTATACGCTTTGCTTAGCGGCTGGCGAGGATATGGAGTGCAGGGTATCAGTCTATGCAGATGGCAGTTTGCTGCTGAATTCAATGTCGGTGCAGCAGCTTAGCGCGAATACACCGATGATGTTTAGCCGCCGTACCTATTATCCATTAAACGCAGACGCTCATCTTCAGCTCATCCTGCATACAAAGAAAGCGGGACTTTTAATGGTTGGCGCTAAAATGTCGGAGCTGCTAGCCGAAAAACTCGCCGATCTGTAAAATTTGCCTTCCGGTTATCCGGGAGGCATTTAAGCACATAATCAAATACCTTTTGAATGAATTGGCAAATCATGCAATAATAGTGCATAAAGGAAGGTAGATAGAATGATACGATGGGTTAAACGGGCAGCCGGTACAGTTCTTGCTTTGCCGGTGCTTTTGAGCAGTGCTTTTTATTTCTACACGAAAGATTATTATCATGCGCAGGAGCAGGTGGTATCTGTTTTCAGTATGGCGGATCATATTGAGGTTTATGATGAGTATACGGTGTTAGCGGCGGATTCGGCGGCAGGTCTTATCTTTTATCCGGGTGCTAAGGTAGAGGAAACTGCTTATCTTCCGCTTTTAAGCAGGCTTCAGCAGGCGGGGATCACCTGTGTCTTAATTAAAATGCCGCTGCATCTGGCGTTTTTGAATCCAAACGCGGCTGATGATGTCTTGGCTGAGCTGTCACAGATCAAGCATTGGTATATGGCCGGTCATTCCTTGGGCGGTGCGATGGCAAGCGCTTATGCGGCTAAGCATATGGATAAAATCGAAGGGGTAATTTTGTTAGGTGCGTATGTTTACGGCGATCTTCCCGACGCGCAAGCCTTAGTGATTTACGGCAGTGAAGATGGTGTGCTGAACCGCAATCAGCTGACAAGCGGCACTATCACTGTCATAGAGGGCGGCAATCACGCGCAGTTTGGCTGTTACGGAATTCAGGCAGGCGATGGTGAAGCGAGCATCAGCGCTGAAGAACAGCAGGCTCAAAGTGCTGCAATTATCACCGAATTTATCCAACCAGACGCAAAATAAAAACAGATACATCTGTATCTGTTTTCATAAGTCCTATTATAATAATTAATTATTCACCGAAGTAACGTTTCAATAAGCCGGCAAATGCGCAGCCATGTCTAGCTTCATCTTTAGCCATTTCATGAACAGTATCATGAATTGCATCAAGATTTGCCTGTTTAGCACGTGTAGCCAGATCTTTTTTACCGGCACATGCGCCATTTTCAGCAGCCACACGCAGCTCAAGGTTTTTCTTTGTTGAATCGGTAACAACTTCACCTAATAATTCAGCAAACTTTGCAGCATGTTCAGCTTCTTCCCAAGCCGCTTTTTCATAATACATACCAATTTCAGGATAACCTTCACGATGAGCGACACGAGCCATTGCAAGATACATACCTACTTCAGAGCATTCACCTTCAAAGTTCATTCTGAGATCTTTCAGGATATCTTCAGAAACTCCCTGGGCAACACCTACAACATGCTGATCAGCCCAAGCCATTTCGCCTTCTTCCTGCTTTGTGAACTTAGAAGCAGGCGCCTTGCATAATGGACAGAACTCTGGAGCCGCATCTCCTTCATAAACATAACCACATACTTGACATACGAATTTAGCCATAATTTCTTACCTCTTTCTATTTACGGGTTTAGTATAACGTATTTTTGATTGACTGAATAGTAATTTGCTCATAGAAAATTAAAAAAATTTATCGCAAATAACAAGTCAAAATTACTTACTCAGGTTCGTTTAATACTGTTCAAAAAACTAAAAAAGTGATAAACTATAAGAGTCAAATTTTAGGGAGGATATCGTTATGTGCATCTTCTGCAGTATTGTAAATAAAGAAATTCCTTCTTCATGTATCTATGAAGATGATCAGGTCATGGCTTTCCTTGATTTGAGCCAGGTGACAAAGGGACATACGCTGGTAGTTCCTAAAAAGCATTATGATAATCTGCTTGAATGTGATGATGAAACCTTAGCGCATCTGATACAGGTGGTAAAAATGCTGGCAGTGCGGATCAGTGAAAGATTAAATGCTCAGGGTGTCAATGTGCTGAATAATACACATGAGGCTGCCGGTCAGACGGTGAACCATCTGCATTTTCACATCATCCCGCGTTATAGTGAAAATGATGCTGTTGTGATTCAATTCAATGAATCTGAAAAGCAGGATCTTGATGAGCTTGTGAAAATCCTGAAATAATTCAGGATTCATCTTGGAGACGTATCGAAGTGGTTATAACGAGAACGACTCGAAATCGTTTGACGGTTTCCCCGTCCGTGGGTTCGAATCCCACCGTCTCCGCCAATATTCAAATAAGCGCCTGTTACTGGGCGCTTTAATTCTTTTAATAAAAAAATGATGTAAATTTGATGTGCAAAATAATCTAAAATAATATAGTAAAGAAACGCCGTAAAGGCGTTTTTATTATGATTCTTTTATTACTCAATATTGTCGCATAATTTCATGAATTCCTTAATACTTTTAGATAAATATTTATTTTTATGATAGACAATATTAAAGCTTCGTTTAAATTCAATATTTTCAATGCTGATACATTCAATCAGCTGACTGGTGCGTTCGATCTCAATCAGTCGTTTAGGTACTACCGCAATGCCAAGATTTTCAACCACAGCGCTGAGCAGGGCACGGGTGCTTGTGCTTTCCCAGGCCGGGATGCACGCGTATCCGTGAATTTCCATCACACTGTCAAATAATTCACGGGTACCGCTGCCTCTCTCTCTTAATAAGATTTTCTCTTTGACGAAGTCATCGCCGGTGATGACTTTTTTTGATGCGAAGGGGTGTAGGCTGGAACAGACAACCGCTAATTCATCATCGGCAAAGCTGTGGGTAATCAGATCCATTGAGTGTGTCACACCTTCAATCAGCGCAAAATCAAGTTCACTGCGCAGCAGCTTTTCTTCAATGACATCGGAGCTATCAATCAGTACCTTGACATCTATTTTAGGATAGACAAATGAAAAGTCATGAATCAGCTCGGGCAGCATTTTGTTGCCGATCGTAATGCTTGAGCCGATCCGCAGTCTGCCGATTTCATCCCAGTTGCGCAGGCCGTTTTCCATTTCTTCAAAGGTTGTGATAATATGGGCCGCATAGGAATAGAAAATCTTGCCGGCTTCAGTGAGATGAAGACGATTGCCGATGCGGTCAAAGAGCTTGATGCCATAATATTCTTCTAATTCACGGATAGCCAAACTGACTGCCGGCTGAGCGAGATAAAGCACATTGGCGGCGGCTGTCGCGCTTCCTTGATCCACAACCGCTACAAAAATTCTAAGATGTCTGAGTGTCATAAACACCTCCATAATAAAAACCATATACTAATTATAACATTATATTATTTTACTTATAAAATGGCAAGTCATAGAATAAAGGCAGGAGGGATAAGAGATGGAAAAGGATAAAAAGTTTTATTGGAAGTTATTTAGTTCAACCTTCAGCCTAAGCGCGTTTACCTTTGGCGGAGGGTTTGTCATCATACCGTTAATGCGTAAGAAATTTGTGGAGGAGCTGAGTTGGATTGATGAGCAGGAAATGCTGGATCTGACAGCGATTGCGCAGTCATCACCAGGTGCGATCGCCGTTAATGCTTCGATTCTGATCGGCTATCGTCTTGATGGCTTCAGGGGTGCTTTGATCACTGTGCTGGGTACGGTGCTGCCGCCGCTGATCATTCTGTCAGTCATTTCATTATTCTATACTGCATTCAGAGATTCACTGATTGTTGGGTATGTGTTAAGAGGCATGCAGGCAGGTGTTGCGGCGGTGATTACAGATGTCGTATTAACGATGACATCAGACATATTGAAAGAGCATCGGCTGCAGCCGGTCATCATTCTGATTGCGGCATTTATCGCGGCGGCAATCCTGAATGTAAATGTGATTTTGATTATTCTGATCTGCGGTGTGATCGGTGCGCTGAATGTGCTGCTTGGCAAACGGTCAAAGGGAGGTGTTCAGCATGATGCTGCTTAAATTATTTTGGAGTTTCTTTCAAATCGGTTTGTTCAGTATCGGCGGCGGCTATGCGGCAATGCCGATCATCCAGCATCAGGTTGTAGAAATCAACGGCTGGTTATCAATGATTGAATTTGGTGATGTCGTGACGATCTCACAGATGACACCGGGACCGATTGCCATTAACAGCGCTACCTTCGTTGGAACACGCATCGCTGGTCTGCCGGGAGCCATTGTTGCGACGATCGGCTGTGTGACACCCTCGATCATCATCGTTCTTACCTTGGCTTATATCTATTATAAATACCGTAACTTGAGTGTGATGCAGGGTGTTTTGACAGGCTTGCGGCCAGCTGTTGTGGCAATGATCGCTTCCGCGGGCTTATCGATTATCATTTTGGCATTTTGGAACAGCAATGCAATCTCATTCGCCTCTATTGACTGGATCTCGGTGGCGCTGTTTGCCGCTTCATTGTTCATTCTGCATAAATTTAAGGCCGATCCGGTTTGGGTCATGAGCGGCGCAGGACTTATTGGCTGTCTGGCTTATATGTTTTTATAACAGGAAAGGGGATCAGGAAATGAAGCTTATAATTAAAAATTCATTCTTGGGGAAACACGTTTATGATGAAAGCGGCAAAGAGGTCTGTCAGATAAGCTCTCATGTGATGAATTCTAACCAGAATATCCTGCTTATCGAACAGCAGAAAACGTATGTCAGCTCCTTTGAGCGGGCCGGCAGCAATTCCGCTTTATTACTTACCGTCGATGAGCAAGAAAGCAAGGAGCATGTCTTAAAGGGTGAAGCCAAAGGTAAGTCTGAGGTGAAGCTTTATGAGCGTTGCTTTCATGATCTAAATGTTGAGGATCAGCGGCAGAATCGGCATTACAGTCTGCATCTGAATAGTGATACAAGCTGGCAGATCAATGATCAGCAGCATCAAATCGGCTGTATTAAAAAAATGGATGCCTATGGCAACATCCAGGTGGAATGTGAAACACTTCATGATCTGCTGTTGTTATGCACTTTCTATCTCTTTACCCATACTTTGATGATTGAAAATGAGACGATCATGGTTTAAATAATGTCAGAGAATCATAAGAGAATTAAAGGTAACGTTGAAAGATTTCAATGGTATTTTTAATATGCAGAGGGATTTTATGAATAAGAAACCATTAAAATTATCGCATGTCTATGTATGTTTTATGATCACTTAGCTCATATTTTATCCGTTCATGAATCATTGGCGCCATTATGAAACTGGCTGTCGCTTAACCGGACTGTATATGGAAGGGAAATACAGTATTCTCTTTGCGTTTTATTTCCCCAAGGTTCAAAAGCGGAAGCTGCAGGTGCTGATATTTATACCAGTTGCAAGATATCCTTATTGATGGGGCTGAATCTCTTTGACAATTGCCTTGGCCTTTTGATACCTATTTTATAAGGGTCAAAAAGGCAGCATATCCAAAACAATGCAGCTTAGTATGGATGCATTTTATCCGCTGCATCTGCCAGTGCTCGGTATGATTGGCTTGCTGAGATAAACCAAAATAAAAACCAGAAAATTCTGGTTTATTTAAAATATGGGAGATAGCCCTGAATGAATATAAATAAAACGATCAATGGCAGGATCCATTTCAAATAAAAATGAAAAACAGCAGGGAATTTCAAACCTTTGCCGGTATTGGCTTCCGTGAGGAAATTCTGCCAGCCCCAGCCATAACGGCTGACACAAAACATCAAGTATAACAAGGAGCCCAGCGGCAGCAGATTATTTGAAATCAGAAAATCTTCAAGTCCCATAATGCTGCCTCCGAAAAGCGGCTGAACATGACTCCATACACTGAATCCTAAAAGACATGGCATTGATAAAATCATGATGCCAATCATATTGATCAGCACGGATTTTTTGCGTGACCAATTAAATAAATCAGTAAAACAGGAGACAATATTTTCAAAGACGGCAATGATTGTAGTCAAAGCGGCAAAGAATAGGAAGATGAAAAACAATGCGCCCCACAACTGTCCCAGCGGCATATTGTTGAAAATATTCGGAAGGGTGACAAAAATCAAACCAAAACCGCTGTCTGGATTCACACCGAAGGCAAAGCAGGCAGGGAAGATGATCAGTCCGGAGACTAAGGCAACAAAAGTATCCAGCAAAGTAATGCTGATGCTTTCACCAAGCAATGAACGTTCTTTATCAATGTAGCTGCCAAAGATAGCCAGCGCGCCGATACCCAGACTTAATGTGAAAAAAGCCTGTCCCATTGCCGCGAAAATCACTTCCGATAGATTGTATTCAAACAGCCTGCCAAAATCCGGTTTCAGATAGAAAGCTAAACCAGCCATCGCATTTGGCAGGGTTAATGAACGAATTGCCAATAGCACCATAATCAGCAGCAAGGCGCTCATCATGAACTTGCTGACTTTTTCAACGCCGTTTTGCAGACCGCGGGATACAATAAACATCCCTAAGGCAACTACAAACAGCATCGCTGCCGCGCTGAGCCATGGATCGGCGGTGGTGGCATCATAGACTGCGGCTACCTGTTCAATATTCAGACCCGCAAAACTTCCGGCTAATGTTTTAAAAAAATAAATCAGCATCCAGCCGGCAATCGTCGTATAAAACATCATCAGCAGATAATTGCCGCTGAGCGCAAAATATTTATACAGATGCCATTTGCTGCCCTTAGGTTCTAAGACCTCAAAGCTGCCCGCGACACTTTTCTGTGAAGCGCGGCCAACCGCGAATTCCATAACCATGATCGGCAGACCGAGAATCAGCAGGAAAAACAAATAAAGCAGCACAAAGGCCGCACCGCCGTATTTACCGGTTATGTAAGGAAAACGCCATACATTGCCAAGGCCGATCGCACAGCCGGCACTGATTAGAATAAAACCAAAACGTGAAGAGAATTTTTCTCTTTTTTTCATCGTAGAACCCCCTTCAAACTGTTATTAGTTTAGCGGGAAGCAATGGGAAAGTCAAGGGTTGATAAAACTTTATTATTCAAGCATATAAAAAGCAGATAAGGATGCCTTATCTGCTTAAGTTTATTGAACTAAATACTGAGGTGCTTGAGTTTTAAATGCATTGTAGATATCAATATCATAAATATTGAAATTGTACTTCTTAAGATAATAAGCAAAGCCCTCATTTTGAAGTGTCGTGCTTGAAGCCAGACCCTTAATCGCTGTTTCCTTGAAATCTTCAGGATTTGTTGCGATTACCTTCACTACATAATAAGTAGTCAAATCAAGACTGTACTGGACTTCATCAAGCACGGTGTTGTTTTCCGTAACCTTGGTGATATTGCCCCATACATTGGTAGGCAAGCCACTTTCTGATGAAAGCGTCTGCGTAGAACCGTTGTAATTCTCAGTAATACCGCCCATTTCTTCCACTACCTCAGCAACTTCTTTACCGCCCTTGATGGCTTCTAATGCTTTATTCGCTGTTTCTTCATCATCAGTAGTGAAGATTTGTACTTGTCTTGGCTTATAAACAGAAATTACATTTGACCAATCTTCTTCAAGATATTTCTCAGTGATATGACCTGCACGGGCAGCTAATACCACACGCTGATTAAAGTAATCTTCTTCTGAAGCATAACCGTTGCCTTTAATGAAAGCATCCCAGTTTTCTTCACCGACATAACCTTTGAAGCTGTCCATCGTTGACTGAGCTTCAGCTTTGATTTCATCCGTTAAAGGAATTTCATTATCGCAGATGATCTGTGTCACCATATTGATGATCGAATTAACAGCCCCCTGTGTTTTCAGGCCTGTATATACATTTTCTTTGGTGATTTTAGTATTGCCGACGGTAATTAAAGCCGTTGATCCATCAGTCACACTTGTTGTTGCGTCACTGCATCCGCTGACTGTAAACAGCAGGGCAGCCGCACATACGCATAGTAATTTTTTCATGTCTGGCCTCCTATTCCGTAATGTTCATATAAGCTTTTAAAGCTTCTTCAATTTTTGGATCAGAGAAAGTAACATTCAATTCCTGTGCTTTATCCCAAACGATCTTTGCACCCATTTCCGGGTAATAAGAATCAATGGCTGTATAGAGTGATTCACGAATTGATTCATCAGCTTCTAACGCAGCTTTATCAGTTTCTGTTACTAAAATTTTATGTCTTCCATATTCAGTCTGAACCCAGTCACCAACAGTACCTTTTTCCTGGCTTAATGCAGCTTCCTTAAAGGCTGTAACAAATGAAGTATCACTGTCAACATAACCCAATGCACCACCGGCAGAAGCCGTAGAGTCATCAGAGAATTGCTTAGCAACTTCAGCAAAATCAGTGCCGGCCGCTAAAGCTGCATCGATATCATCCATCTTTTTCTGTTCTTCTTCAGTCGGATTATCCGGATCTGTCATTTTAACTAAGATATGTGATACGGTTCTTGATTTCTTTTCTTCATGAATCTTAGAGAATAATGAATCAAGGTTAGCATCATAATTTTCATGCTTTAATGTCTGAAGCTTTAAGTAATGAGTGAAGTATGCTTCAAGATCATCAATACTTGTATAGCCCGAAGCCTGTAAGCCCTGCAGCAGGTATGTTTCCCACTGATCGCCGTAATAAGCCTGATAATTCTGTCTTACCCCGGATACTTGAGCTGAAATCTGTGATTTAAGCTCAGATGTCATCGGTACCGCTTCATCAGCAACCGCTCTTTCAAAATACATGTAGAGCATTGAAGTTCCTAATGAAGATTCAGAATCAACGGCTCCGTATAAATCGTCATATAAATCATCGGCGAAAATATTTGTGCCAGCCAGTTCGGCAACAACGTCTTTACCGTCGGCCTTTTTCCCTGGCAGTTTATCCTTATTCATGTCATAGACGAAATACCCGCAGGCACCGAACAATAACACGGCTACAAGGACAACAAACCAGTTTTCCTTTAATTTATCAATCATAATAACCTCCTAATTGACTATCTGCTTTATTATAGAATAAATGCGTTTAAAAAGCAATTTAATCAGGTCTGTTCAGATAATTTACCATAATTCTTCACTTATTCTTCAATTAATAAACACGAAAGTTAAATAAATTATCAGTTTGTGATAGAAATAACGCAACTAGTCCGTTATAATAGTACATGGTTTGTGATTCAGGGGGCGCGTTATAATATATAAGGATAAACAGTAAAAAAATAATCGTTAAAATTGTTTGCAGGCTTAAAAAATGGTAACATAATACAGAAAGGAAGAATGTTATGTCACAACTAGAAATTAAAGATTTAACCGTTGAAATCGACGGCAAGGAAATTTTAAAAGGCGTAAGCCTAAATATAGATAAAAATGAGATTCATGCGCTGATGGGTCCTAATGGCAATGGGAAGTCCACATTGCTGGCAGCGGTGATGGGCAATCCTAAATTTACTGTGACGGGCGGCATCATCACTTTTGAAGGACAGGATGTCTTAAGCATGAGTGTTGATGAACGCAGCCGGGCAGGATTGTTTTTAGGAATGCAGTACCCGCAGGAAGTTGCCGGTGTTACGAATTCCGATTTCCTGCGTGCAGCAATGAATGCACGCCGCGAAAAACCGATTCCGCTGTTTAGCTTTATCCGTGAAATGGAGGGTACGATCAAGGATCTGCAGATGAAACCGGATCTTGCTCACCGTTTCTTAAATGAAGGCTTTTCCGGCGGTGAAAAGAAGCGTAATGAAATCGTACAGATGAAAATGCTGAAGCCAAGCTTTGCGATGCTTGATGAGATTGACAGCGGTCTTGATGTCGATGCATTAAAGATCGTTGCTGATGCGATTAATGATGTGCGTGAAGAATCAGCGATGGGAATGATGGTAGTATCCCATTATGCCCGTTTTTATAATCTGTTGAAGCCAACGCATGCTCATGTTTTGGTTGATGGCCGCATCGTGGTCAGCGGCGGACCTGAATTAGTAGAGAAAATCGATACCGAGGGTTATGATTGGATCGAAAAAGAATATGGTGTTAAAGTCAGTGAAGAGAGTGAAACAGTGAAGACCGGCAAAATTTCATTAGGTGCTTGTGCAGCACAAGTTAAAAAGGGTGCATAGTATGAGTATGGATAAAGAACCGCTGCGCGTCGGCAGTGAGCATCTTGACCTGATGGTGATGGGTGACGAAGCGATTCATCTGGTGGTTGAGAAGCATGCCGAAGCCTCCCTTTATCTGAAGGCTGAAGGTTCATCAAGCGCTGATTTAGTTATTGACGTGCTTGAAGGCGGTCAGCTGAAGCTTTTAATATGGAATGAATGTGAAAGCTTTGATCTGCAAGTGCGCGCCAATGTTGGGCGTGATGCCCGATTTGAGTTTATCGAGGGTGAAATGAGTGATGGTGCTGCCGATGCGGCACTGAATGTGAAATTAATTGGTGAAGGCGCCAGCGCGCTGCTGAAAAGTGCGGTAATGACCGGCACGAAGAAAAATTTTGACTTTAATTGTGTACATCAGGCGCCCCATACTAGCGGCATGATCGAAAATTATGCTGTTGTCAGGGAGCATGGTGATTATCATATGGTGGCTGTCGGCAAGATTGAAAAAGGTGCGTATGGCAGTGAAAGTCATCAAACCAGCCGGGTGCTTACCTTGTCGGATCATCAAGTATCCTCTGTCACTCCGCAGCTATTGATCGATGAGAATGATGTTCAGGCATCGCATGCGAATACGATTGGTCAGCCGGATGAAAATCAGCTGTATTATCTGCAGACCCGCGGGCTTAGCCGCACACAGGCGATGGGACTGATTATGATCGGTTATCTGCTGCCGATTGCCGATGGGTTGGATAATGAGCGCATTCATGATGAATTAACAGAAAAAATTAATGCAAAGGCGGGATTAGAATGCTTAATGTAGAAGCGATAAGAAGAGATTTTCCAATGCTTAACGGCAAGAAGATGCAGGGACATGATCTGATATATATCGATAATGCCGCTACTACCTTTAAGCCGCAGTGTGTCATCGATGCGGTAACGCATTATTATACAGATCTTAGTGTAAACTGTCACCGCGGTGATTATGAACTGAGTTATCAGGTCGATACGGAATATGAAAACTGCCGCAAAGCCGTTGCGAAATTCATTAATGCTGATGCGCGTGAAATCGTATTTACTTCCGGCGCCAGTGCTTCGCTGAACCTTGTCGCCTATGGCTGGGGACGCAAGTACATGAAGGAAGGCGATGTGATTTTAAGCTGTGAAGCTGAACATGCCAGTAATATTCTGCCATGGATGAAATGTGCTGAAGAGACAAAATCCGTGATTGAATATATCGAATTAGATGAAGAGGGCCGCTTGACAATTGAAAACTTCAAGAAGGCAATGCATGAGGGTGTTAAGGTAGTTGCGATTGCCCAGGTTACCAATGTGCTTGGTTTTGAAGTGCCGATGAAGGAAATTTGCAAGATTGCTCATGAACACGGCGCCATCGTTATCATGGATGCCGCTCAAAGTATTCCGCATATGCCGGTGAATGTCAGAGAGATCGATTGTGATTTCCTCGCATTCTCAGGACATAAGATGTGCGGCCCAACCGGTATCGGTGTGCTGTATGGTAAATTTGACCTGCTTCAGATGACTGATCCGTTTATGCTGGGCGGCGGCAACAATGCCCGTTTTGATTTATGCGGTAATATTTTATTAAAAGATGCGCCGTATAAATTTGAATCAGGAACCCCGGCAATTGAAGCTGTGCTCGGATTAAATGCGGCCATCGATTATCTAAGTTCGATCGGTATGGAAAAAATTCATGCTTATGAGAAAATGCTTCATGGATATGCGATTGAAAATTTAAGTAAGCTGGATAATATTATTCTTTATAATAAGCATGCGGACGGCGGTATTATTACCTTTAATGTCAAGGATATCTTTGCTCAGGATTCCGCAACTTATTTTAATACACAAGGTATTGCTGTACGGGCAGGCCAGCATTGTGCCAAGCTTTTGCTGCATCGTTTAGGTACCGGTGCTACGATTCGTGCCAGCTTTTATTTTTATAATACGATTGAAGAAGTGGATCGTTTTATTGAAGTATGCAAGAGTGCGACCATTGAAAACTGTCTGAATGTTTTCTTTTAGAAAGAAGGGTGTTTATGTCTGACTATATGAATGATCCAATGGTGCTCAGACAGATTCTGATGGACCATTATGAATATCCGCGCAATCATAAGCTGACCAATGATCCGGCTTATATGAAGCGCCACATGGCTTCTGATTCATGCATCGACGACATTGTTGTGGAATCTAAAATCAATGACGGAGTCATTGAAGATATCCGTTTTGACGGTGTCGCGTGTACGATTGCCACAGCTTCTACATCAATGATGAGCGAGCTTTTGAGCGGCAAGACAATTGAAGAAGCAAAAGTGATCATTGAGAATTATCACAATATGATTGATCAAAAGGCGTATGATGAAGAACTGCTTCAGGAAGCAGTGGCTTTGCATACGGTCGGCAAACAGGCGAACCGCATTAAATGTGCGACTATCGGCTGGAAAGCAATTGAAGAAATGATCCATGAAAGCGAGGCTAAGTGATGAGTGAAGAAAATATTCCTCAGGTTGAGGATTACAAGTATGGCTTTCATGATGAGGATGTAAGTGTCTATAATACCGGTAAGGGACTTTCGCGTGAGGTAGTTGAAGCCATTTCAAGGAAAAAGAGTGAACCTGAATGGATGCTTGATTATCGTTTAAAGGCGTATGATCAGTTTGTGAAAATGCCGCTGCCATCATGGGGACCAGATCTTAGCGGTATTGATTTTGATGATTATACTTATTACATTAAAGCCAGTGAAAAACAAGAAAGTTCTTGGGATGAAGTACCGGAAACGATTAAAAACACCTTTGATCTTCTCGGTATACCAGAGGCTGAACAGAAATTTTTGGCGGGTGTATCAACGCAGTATGAATCTGAGGTTGTTTATCATAACATGCTGGCCGAAGTTGAAGAAAAAGGTGTTCTGTTTTATGACACAGATACCGCTTTGCGTGAACAGCCTGAATTATTAAAGAAATATTTCGGTAAGCTGATCAGCTATGCGGATAATAAATTCGCGGCCTTAAACAGCTGTGTATGGTCGGGCGGCAGCTTTATCTATGTTCCTAAGGGTGTAAAGCTTGAAAAACCGCTTCAGTCTTATTTCCGTATCAATTCCGAGCGGATGGGACAGTTTGAACGAACGCTGATCATTGTTGATGAGGGGGCGGATGTGCATTATGTAGAGGGCTGTACTGCACCGAATTATTCTAAGGATTCCCTGCATGCGGCCGTTGTTGAAATCTTCGTACATAAAAATGCGCGATGCCGTTATTCGACAGTCCAAAACTGGTCAGATAATATTATCAATTTGGTAACTAAACGGGCAATCTGTTACGAAAATGCGTCAATGGAATGGATTGACGGCAATATCGGTTCATGCCTGAATATGAAATATCCGGCTTGTGTATTGGCTGAGGAAGGTGCCCGCGGCATGACTGTTTCGATTGCGGTAGCTGGTGCGAATCAGCTGCAGGATGCCGGTGCAAAAATGATCCATTTGGCGCCCAATACCTCAAGCAATATTATTTCTAAATCTGTATCAAGAAACGGCGGTAAGGTGAATTACCGCGGTATTGTAAGCCATGGTGAGAAAGCGCTGAATGCCAAGAGCAAGGTTGAATGTGATACCTTGATTCTGGATAAGCTGTCAACCAGTGATACAGTGCCAACCAACGTGAGTAAGAATGCGACTTCTCAGATTGAACATGAAGCGACCGTGTCAAAGATCAGTGAAGAACAGCTGTTTTATTTGATGAGCCGCGGCTTAACTGAGTCACAGGCAACAGAAATGATCGTTATGGGCTTTTTAGAACCATTTACCCGTGAGCTGCCGATGGAATATGCGGTCGAATTAAATCAGCTGCTGAAGCTGGATATGAGTAATTCCGTTGGATAAACAGGAAGCCAGAAAAAAGCTGAAGGCAATGCGGAATTCGCTGTCTTCAGCTTTTGTTTCATCCGCCTCAGCATGTATCGCTGAGAAAACGAAACCGCTGCTGGCAGATGCGGACGCGCTGGGAATCTATGTCGGGGTTGGCAATGAGGTCGCAACCATAGATTTAATCGCTTGGTGTTTAAGTGAGGGTAAGACGGTTTACTGTCCGCGTGTTCATGGGGATACGATGGACTTCTATCCGATCCGTTGTTTAAATGATTTAAAGCCCGGTACTTATGGCTTGCTTGAACCCATCGGTAGTCAGCCGTGTCCGCCCGGTGCGATAACCTGTATGATCATGCCCTTAGTTGGCTTTAATGAAGCCTGTCAGCGGATAGGGCAGGGCAAGGGATATTATGATAAATACCTGAAACAGGACAGCTGTATGAAAATGGGCTTGGCTTATGAGTGTCAAAAAGCTGAATTTACGCATGAAGTCCATGATATTGATGCGGATATGATCATTACTGAGCAGCATCTTTATCAGCGTGTGAAATAATTGAATTTAGAACCGGTTACCGGTTCTTTTTTTCACCCTCGCTCATAGACTGAACCAGGAGGGGATGTATGGTTAATCTCAAACGTTATCAGATTGATGATCTTCATGTAATTGGCATTGAAATCGATCTGCCTGCCAATCCGGTCTATATTATCAGCAATACGCATGGCTTTTTATGCGGTCAGATCTTCAGCCGCAGTTATCTGGAGGGCAGCCGGGCCTGTGTCTGCATCATGAAGGAAGACAGAAGCTTTAATCATCTTTTGGACAGCTGTGTGCTGTCAGTGAATAAAAAAGCGGAGAGTCTGGGCATTAAGACAGGGATGAGCGGCCGTGAAGCAATCAAAAAAATGCATCAAATGGAAATATAAGCTCTTAGCGGTTTCTCTCTTTGTGGTATTGCTGCTGTCTTATACGTTTTATGAATGCAATCGTTTATTAGAACCGGTGATGATCGCGGTGGCGAAGCAGGAGGTTCAGTCTTCCCTAAATAAACTGATTCATAACTGTATCTCGGTGCTTGATTTTAATCCTGATGACTTGATTCGTGTTAAAACCAATGATGAGGGAGAGATCATCAGTGTCAATTATGACAGCATGAAACTGAATCAGCTGCTTTACAAAGCGGTAGAGAGTATTAATGAAAGCCTGCTCCTGGCACAAAAGGGAGAAGTTGATCCGATCACTAATCAGGTTTATTTTGATAATGGCGTCGTCGATGAGGTACCGCTGGGTTATTTCACCGAGATGGTCGGACTGTCCGATATGGGACCTAAAATTAAGATTCGAGTGAAGGTAATCAATCGGGTAAACGGTGTTTATGAAATCATGAACGAAGCATATGGCATCAATAATACATTACTTAAGATAATGATCCGAGTCAATGTGAAAGCCGATGTCTTTGCCGGCATCAGTCAGGATGAAATTATCATGCAGGAAGAAATACCGGTAATTATCCAGCTGATCAACGGCAATGTCCCGCAGTTTTTGCCGGCGCTCACACAACAATAAACAGTCACTATGACTGTTTTTATTATAAATAAACAAAAAAGAACCTTATTAAAAGGTTCATCAGCACTACATCCAGATTTTGATTACCACAAAGAACATTAAACAGCCCATCGCTAACATCAATAACGAATTCCATATAATTGAGCGGTCACCGTCAATAATGAAATCAGCAGGTTTGGCTGGATTATAGGCAATATCAATCGTATCGCCCACCTGATATTTGCAGGTTGAGCTGCTTTGATCATATTTTTCTTCATAAGGTTCGTTTTGAGCTTGATAAGTGACGATTGGTGAATAATGTGTATATCGGCGTCCCTTGCTGACACTGGTTGTTACATCAATGTCAATGACGGTCGCCTCACAGCTGATATAATTCTTGGCATTAGCCAGTTTAATAAGCCCCTTGATCCCTGTATACAGACAAAATATTCCTAATAACACTGCGAGTATTGAAAATACTGTATCCATAAATAGCCCCTTTCATTTTTATAAGGATATTTTAGCATATCCGACAGGTAGAAACAGCATGTTTTTTAACCGGCAGCGTCGTTTTATTGAAAATAAAAACAGCGCAGTGCGCTGTTAAAGCTGATTTTCTACAATTCTTACTTCGGTTACACCGCTTACTTCTTCAAGCAGCAAGGCTTCTACACCCATCTTGATCGTGTCATCCAAAGCGAGACAGTCACTGCAGGCACCCAGCATTCTTACATAAACAATTCCCTCTTTAAACTCTACAAATTCGAGGTCGCCGCCGTCACGCTGGATATATGGACGGATTTTTTCTAAAACGTCAATGATTTCTTCTTCTTTAGTTTTCATGCTTCTCTCATCTCCTACAAAAAGCCATTCAGCATTGCCGTAACAAGGGCAACCGCGATCCCTAACAGCAGACCGCCAAGTGCTTCGACATAACGATGGCCCAGCACCTGTTTCATTTTTTCAAAATAGATCGGATCATCAAGCTTCAGTTTAAATGTTTCTTCAAGATCCGCAATCAGCTGCTTTGTCAGCTGAATATTTTTACCGGCATAATATCGGACATTGACTGCATCATAAATAACAATCAGGGCGAAAATCATGGTGACAGCAAACAAGGTGGAATGAATGCCCTCAACAATTCCAACGGCACAGACTAAGGCGGTTACCGTTGATGTGTGACTGCTTGGAAAGCCGCCGCAGGCGATCGTATAATGGGGATTAAAATCCCGTGTTCGTAAATAATGAAAAAAAGGTTTCAGTATTTGGGCCAATACATTAGCCAGAATTGCAGCCCAGAATGGGAACATCGTTTTAAGCAGATTCATCACCTCAGTGGTATTATTATACCACAAATTAGCTGAAGCGAATGCAAATTTGACATTATTCACACGAGAATTAAACTAAAGAGAACAGTTAAAAGGCGTTAAATCAAATGCATTGATAAAAAGCGGCAGTTACTTAAATATGCATGTTCAAAAGCTTTCGACACACTTAACTTATTGGCGAATATACATATCAGTTAATGATTATGAAATGCAAACTTATTGAATAGCTTCCAGTAATGCAAGATATGAAATTTTTTCAGCTTCATAGATTTCAGAGATAGCAACAGACATTTTTTCCAACAAAGCGGTATCTGCACTCTGAGCAAGCTGCCACATATCTTCTGATACAGCATCCCATTGTTCTGCAATCTCAATAAATCTATTTCCTAAAGTGCAGATACTTACATTCTTTATTATAACAGCAGCTTCAATTAAAAACTCCCCGTACATCCTACGGAAGATTCCTCCGCCGGTGCCGCCGTCTTGATTAATTTGAAAATAATTGGTTATACCAGCTGTTTTCAGCTTATCTTCACTGAACTGTTTCCATTTAAGTATTTCTTTAGAAAATTTTTTAATACCGTTGATGCCTAAAAGCTGTGCCGGCGGGTTAAGCATAGATTCACATGTTTCTTTTATTGCTGACTGTAAAACTGTTTCATCAACTGCTTTATAGCCATTAAAATCAAATGTTAAATACTTATTGCCGGCTGGAAAAGGTCTGTGTGAACTACTGCGGGCTTTTTCAATTTCATCATAATCAACTAGATGATAATCTTGTTTGATTGCCCCGTTAGGAACTTTAATTGGATAATCATGGTTATCTCGGTCACTTAACCAAAACTTTTTAATTGAATCATCATATCCAAATAATACCGCTGCATGTCCCCCGAAATGACTGTCAGGGTTCATACCAAGATAACTTAAATAAGGCATATCCGCATAGATTAAGACGGGATCAAATGTATCGATCATTCTTTTTGTCATGTTAAATACCTTGGTATAGTCTTTTGAAGCTCTGCAGTTTATAGTTAAATTTAAACGCTGCGCCAGTTTTTGTTCAAATTCAAATACTTTAGTTCTTCCGCTCACCATAGGCGAATGAGCCTGATTAATATATAAGAAGGATAAACCTGATGCTAATCCAAAAATCATTTCTTCTGACATTGGATAATTATAATACGAAAATATTTGTTTTAATGAGTTGGTGATACAATGTTTGCCGCCTTGTGTGATAAATGTTTCAATTACCTTTTTCATATGTGTTCCTTTCCGTCTATTTCATAAGGAAAGAGAATTTCAGTTATATAATTATCAGTATTTCCTTTAAAAATCATCCCCGGGCTTTTGATATAAATTTCTCTGATTGGTGTCAAGATATCAAGATTATGTGCATTAGCATATTTAAACATAGCTCTATATGCAAGGGTTAAAGTATCATATCCGCCATAATGTACAGTATGTAAGGCTTTTATCCGAGGTAATATCTTGCATCCTAACTTTGTATCTGCAATATGCTTTTTTATAGGGATGCAAAGTTCAATATCTGCATTTTCAACGCATTCCTCGTCATAGTAGCAGTTAAAATGTCTGCCGTTTTTATTATTTTTTACGGTCTTATATAGTAATGGAACATATTTATCAAGATCACTGTATTTTCCGGTAAATCTAATCGAAGCAACTAACATTTTTTGAATTTCTATCTTCTCAATTATATAATCGTTGATCTTGTGTGCAGTATCAAAAGTGGATGTGTTCAAACTGATTTTCTGAATAAGTTCTTTTTCTTTTGAAATATTTCTTTCTATCATGTTTATTTTTTCTTGTAAGATATAGGCTAAGTCAGCTTCATTTTCAGCCAGTTCGATGATTTCTTTAATTTCCATAATGGAAAAATCTAAAGTCCGCAGTTTCTTAATAAGCAGTGCTTTTTTTAAATCACTGTCATTATAATATCGATATTGATTTTCTTCATTTCTAAATGAGGGCTTTAGAATATCTGTTTCATCATAATAACGTAACGCTTTCACGGTTAACCCGGATATTATAGAAAACTGACTTATTTTATACATGGTTTCCTCCTTCAGATTTATTTTAAACGTTCCTCTGCACAGGAAGGTCAAGAAAATCATATCGTATCAAATGAAATTATACAATGTGTAAGCATGATGAATTATGAAATGAATAACCTTTCATATGAGAATTAAACTAAAAATAACAGCTAAAAGGCATTGAATCAGACGCATTAATAAAAAGCGGAAGATGCTTAAATGTGCATGTTCACAGCTGCCTAGGATCTGAAGATGGACACATAAGCCGCCGAAGCTCAATAACATACCGGTATATAAAAGCTTCTGAAAGAGTGGATAACTGCTTTGAGCAAGCAGGACACAGCCGCTGGAAAATTCTGCGATATGATTCAGCAGAGCGGCAAAGGGTGCGGGCAGATAGGGGGTGATCAGGGCACAGAGTGAAAGGGTGATCATCAGATAACCGGCAATGATCAGCATTGTATTGATTGAATTAACCAGCGCTTTCGCAAAGCAGCTGAATAGATGAGGTGAAGTTTCACTTTCGATAAATTCACAATGCTTTCTGCGGGTAAACAGCAATAAGGTCAAGACACTGAGCACCTGCACCAGCCAAAGCTTTACACCGATCGTGATTGATTGATAGAGTACGGTACCGACTGTAACGATAATAAAAGATGAAGATGCACAGCAGCAGCAAAGAATCAGCCGCTGTCCCTGATCAAGTGACAGCTCCTGCTTGCCGATTGCCTCATCGATCATCATTGCCGAGGCCGGAAAGCCCAGCAGAACGGAAACAACGGCAAGCGAAAAAGCCCCGGCATCTAATCCTAAGAGCGATTTGGTAAAGGATTGCAGAGGACGCATCAGCCATGGCAATATGCCGATAGATACAATAAATCGAATGAAAACCATACCGACAAGCATGCTGGGCAGCAGCTTCTCAAACCAAATTGTCAGGGCTAGTGTTGAGGCATTGACAATAGCTGAACCATTTGCCAGAATCAAAATACTTACCAGCAGCAGGAATATGTGAAAAAATTTGTTCATGGGATCACCACTAGTATTTTATTCATTGATAATATAAAATAGTAGAGAAGTTTAAAGGAGCTGATAAAATGGCAATTACTGTAAGCTGTGAAGGGATTTTAAGAAGTCCTGAAGATAAATTAAAGGTGATGGAAAGCATTAAGACCTTATGTGAGCGTGAACATCTCTTTTTAGATCAAGATCAGGAGCATGGTGAAATCATCGTCTGCCCTGAGGGAATCATTGAGATTGAATACCGTATGGATTATGTCGTATTAAAAACAACAACAAGTGTAGCCGGTGCCGGTTATCACGCTTATGTCTGCGAATTCTTTGATCAATTAGTCAATAGCTGTGCCACGCCTCTGCTGATTGATGATGAATGTGAATATCTTGAGGATCATGATTTTGAACGTCTGCGTGATCATTATTTTTATAGCTATCTGCATCTTTTATTGACAAATATGAAACAGATGGATGAACAAGAGGAAGCAACCTATGCGTGGGATAATAAGAGTTATCTGCCGTTAGCCAAAAGCGGCTGCGTTATAACGCCGATGGGCTATCTGAATGTCCGTGAATTTACCCACCGGAAATTGGATGATGCCGCAAAGGCTTTCTTTATTTGGAATGATTTAGAGAAAAATGCCTTCTTTTACCGCAACAGTGCATTAAACAGTATGTGGAATGACTGTACCTTTGAGAGCGGCAGTGAAGCTAAGATGTCGGTTGCTGAACATATCTGCGAGGCCATTGAAAAGGCCCACGCGTTGGATCAAGAGCTGCCGCTGCCGATGAAGCAGTACCACCATCTCTGTGCGCTGCTTGCCCGGCCTGAGAAAATTAAAACAGCAGCGGATATGGGGCTTGAAGAGGTAGGCTATCGTTTAGAGGAAGTGCTGTATCCTTATGGCAGCTGGCTGATTCTTGAGGATGGCCGATGTACCTGCAGTTTTGATCATAACACGATGATCCTGACCCGCTGTGATCATAATCAGGAATGGCTTTCAACAATGCGCATTACCGGTTATACTGCCGATCATAAATTAAAAGAATTTGCGGAAAGCTTTGTCAGCCGCAGTGATGCTGATGATGTGTTTGAATGGGAAGATGAAGCGATCTGCTGCCGCGGCATGCGTGTTCAATTAAATGATGAACAGCATACGATTTTGATTCAGGCCCAGCTGATCTGTGAAAAGGAAACCCTGATGATTACGATTGAGCTTGCAGACCTAAGTACATGTGAACGCACAATGGAGCATCTGCATATGATACTGTACAATAAGGAAGCAGAAGGGGAGGAGTACGATGTTCGAATTTAATGGTATAGACGCTCTAATACTTTCTTCATTGAGTTATTTTGATGTACTGGACTTTAATGAACCCTTGTCAGTGAGTGACTTTGCGCATGAATTATTGGTCTGTCCTAAATATATGGATCAGCAGCGAACGGATCTTTATACACTGAAGACGCTTGAATTTCTTCAGCAGTTTGATTTTGAACGTTATCAATCACTGATGATTACAGATGTTTTTAATGACAACGGACAAAGCGGTTTAGTGATGCAGAAAATCGAAGATGCGGATCATGTGTATCTCTGTTTCCGCGGCAGTGAAATGCTCGATGAGGAATACCATCGCTGCGGTTGGGAGGATTGGGAGGATAATCTGGATATTTTTCTCTCGGTCACAGCCCAGCAGCTATTGGCATTAAAACGTTTCCAGATGGATGATTTTCATGGCAAACGTGTTTATTTACTCGGTCACTCCAAGGGCGGCAATCTTGCCTTGAGTCTGTCACTGCTTTGTTCAAAGCAGCAGCTTGAACAAATTGAAGGCGTTTATGCGTTCAACGCGCCGGGAATCAATCCCGATATGCTGTCAGCTTATAAACAGCGTGCTGATGATTCGGATTATTTGGCTAAGCTGCATTTGATTGAAAATGAAAATGACGTTGTATCTGCCTTTTTCATGCATCTGAAGGAACCGGAAATTATCGCTTCATGCTATGATGACCGCAATCTTCAGCAGCTTTGTCATGCCCATCAGGTTTATGCTTATAAGCTGGATCAGCACGGCTTTGTTTCCGCAAAACAAAAAAGCCGGATGCCGAAGCTGATGGAGGCTGCCATCAACAATGTATTTATGAAGCAGTCAAAGGAAAAACGTGCGGCATTTATTAATGATTGTCTGAGCTATCTGCGTACGAATCATACGATGCCGCAGATTTACCCGCTCTTTATCCGGCGCATCGATAAATATACTCAGATTTTCAATGATCTCTCTTATGAGCGCTTCAAGGTTATAGAATTTGATGAGTTGATCGAGCGTTTTAAAAAAGAGCTACATACTAAAGCGATGAATCTCTCAATGAAGATTTTTGATGTGAAAAACACGGTTGGAGAGCTGATTGAAAAAATAAATATCAAATAATGAGATATTTGTTAAAATAATCAAAAATTTGTGATATAATATACTCAGCCAATAATTGGGAGGACTGAGTATGGCAGATCAAAAGAGTAAAAATCAGGAAAAATTAATGGAATTAGTGCGTGAACACAATAAAGAATTAGATCTGACAGATAGAGAAATCGAATTCATTCTGAGTTTACGTGAACTGAATCAAGAAAATCTTGAAGCAGTTAAGGCTTATATAGCAAAAGAATGTTTAAAACACAAATCGATGAATTAGGTGTCAGAATTTAAACATAAAAAGGGATCGTTTGATATACGCTTATCAGCAGTATAGAAGGCAATCCCTTTTTAGTTATTCCTGAAAACATCATTTATTCTATCGGTGTTAATTCTCCCCAATCATAGCTGACAGTGACCGTATAGGCTTCATGACCCGGCGTATAATAATGTGCCTGTTCGTTATTGCGGTAGGCGACTTGATCACCGATGCCGTTAGAGAAACAGCCGGCGTTGTACAGATTGGCTGGATCATAACCAAGCTGAATCAAAAGATTCATCATATAAGTGGCTTCTACACCTGCTGTTGACATGAAGACGATCTGTTTGTCTTTAGGAAATAGATAATTCAGATTTGCTTCGGATTCTTTATAATTAGCAACAAAGCTGTTTACATCACCGAGCTGAGCCAGTATTTTACCATTTTCATCACGGGGCTTAGTCATTGTAAATAAGACATTTTCATTGTCTGTCAGATCAACGATTAAACCATAAAACGGAATATTTGTGAAGCCGGCAATCGTACCCTCACTCAGCAGCTGCTGAGGATCACGCAGATCGACATACATAACGTCTTTGATAAAAAGATAGTCATCGATATTCAGCGCGTTTAATTCAGAATCGCTGATCAGCGTACTTTCTGGTTTTGCTTTCTTTGGCAGTTCAGTGATTTCCGCATTGCCCACCTCTTCAATATGTTGATTGTCAGCATCAGGGGAACCGGCTGGCTGCGGGGCCGCACTGCAGCCGCAAAGCAGGGATAAGCTTAAGATACAAAGTAATTTTTTCATATTAGTCCTCCACTATAATTTCATTGACAGCATCGCCTTGATAAGCCATGGCATCTCTGGCTGTCTGATTCATCGTCAGCTGATAACCGTCTTCTTGACTGCCGGTCACGACGGTATAGCCGATTTTAATTTCATAAATGGTTTCTATTTGGCTGATTAAGGCAACCCGCTGTTTCGCATCCTCGATATTAAATAGAATCGTTGTCAGAGCATCAAGGATGTCGGCCCGATTATCGCTGAATACGGATACTGAACGGATCATATTTTTTGACCTGCCTAATGTCGGATCAAGAATATGGTGGTGGTTGATCTGATGCTTCTCACAATAATAATACTGCTGATCATCCCCGGAGGTAGACAAGGCGGCAATATCAGATTGTTCATAGGCAGCCAGCAATGTCTTAGCATTTGGTTCACGGATTCCCCATGTCCATGTCTTGTTTACCTCTGTTGGTGCATAGAGAAACTGGGAGCTTTCTGAGCAGGCGGCCATAAAAGGAGCATTCAAAATCTTTAAGGCTTCATAGGCTTTTTGCGCGGCGATGCCCTTCGCGAAAGCGCCCAGGTTGAGCTTAACCTTCTGTTCACAGGGCGGATAAGTATTAAATATCACGCTGTGGTCTGTTTCATCAAGCTGAATGATTGCATCTAATTGATCATAGGGTACAACACAGGCAAGGGCAGCATCAATTTCATTATCAGCCGGATCTTCAGCATGAACCGGCAGCGATGAATATTTATTCTGATATAAATCAGAAAGGGCGCCAATGGTTGGGTTAAAGCTGCCTTCACTCAAAACGGAGAGTGCGATGGCATCCTTAAGGGCATCAAAGAGCTGCGGGTCAAGCAGCAGCTTCTCCTCGCTGCCATAATGCTGATTGATAACGTAAAGGTTATTGATTGAGGCAAAGCCATGATCAGGATCAAATAAGCGATGCAGCCGGTGAATTAAGGCTTCAAAGTCAGGCATTGCCTCATCAAGCAGCTGCGGATCATACATGGTTAAGAGTACACTTGTGTTCATCGGCAGCAGCATTGTCTTTTCCTGATCATAAAGCACCGGCACAGAAGCGCTGACTGGCTCAAGCTGAACCGGATTTTTTTCTTTGCCGCAGCCGGTGATAAAAAGGAACAGTATAAGTATCATTTTCTTCATGATATAATTGTACAACATGAAAGCCTGTTAGGAAATATGAAAATTTAAGTAAAAAAAGGAAGCAAAATGTAAAAGTTAACAATTTCACGAAAATTCTGTAACCGCTTGAGTTCAATTTGTGAATGGGCTATAATAAAAATATCATAAAGGAGGAAATATGAAAAAGTTAGCAAAAAGTTTGGTTGCTTTACTTCTTCTTGCCGGTACAGTTACAGGCTGTACAAGTACAACACCGCCGGCGAATGACGGTAATACTGGCACAAATGATCCGGTGACTGAGGGCGGAACCTGTTCATTTGAAAACATGACACTTGAAGAAGTAAACAAATTTTTGAATGAAAGCGCCGATTTAGGTGAAGGATCAGTCGGCAACGTGGTAGCGGTAGTACCGATTAACCATGTTGACGGACCGCGTAATGAAACGAATTTCTACGCATTTGTAAACTTCAAATATGTGGCTCGTAACTATATTAAGTATCAGATCACATATCTGTCATGCACATGCCGTTCTGCAGATGTAAACTACTGGCAGACTGCCTATGTAGAACTGACACTGCCTGACAGCAAGGATATTAAGGATTCTGAAGTACGCTTCCTGTCATTTGATCAGGATTCTGCCGGACATTATCTGGGCGGCTTCTGGGGTGACAGCAATCCGACACCTGCCGGTGTAACTTATGAAACCTTTAAAGAAGAATACATTCCTTTCTTCAAAGGCAAGACTTATGATTATATCAGCACATTAAGCGTACAGGATGATATTGATCCAGCTGATTATTCAGCCGGTGAAGGACGTGAAGCTCTAACATTAGATACATTCACAGGTTCTTCTGTTTCAACTAACAACATTATCCGCATGCTGAATGCATTATTCCAATATCACGCAACTGACGAATATTTTAACTAAATAGAGGGAGATCTAAACGATTATGAAAAAATTTAGTGTATTAGCATTATCTGCTTTATTATTAATGGGATGTTCAACAGCACCTGCACAAAAAACGGATGCTGAATTAGAAGCTGAAGGATGGGTGAAAAATCCACTAGAAAACGGTTATGTAATGGCTACTGATGCACCGGCACCAACTGCACTGCCTGAACCTCGTGATACAACAAAGATGTATAAGCCAAGTAAGGACGAAGCAGAAGTAGCTTGTACTGCTGATTCATATGCAGCTGCTTGTTCTTCAATCAATGTTGATAACCTGATTGATTATCTGGGCAGAGACGATGTTGTCTATATCGATCTTCGTGATTATAACGACTATGCTAAAAAGCATTTAAAGAACTTTGAAGTAATTCCTTATTTCGCAGTTATCTTCAATGCTGATGCCAATACAGACGCTACACTGCCGCAATTATACGGCGGCTCAGTAACTGAACCCATCGATGTTTATGAAGAATCAGATGATCTGCTGCATGCAATGATTCCAACTGATAAGACTGTCTTCTTAATGTGCCAAAGCGGCGGCCGTGTTACACAATTGATGAACCTGCTGGCAGCTAAAGGTTATGATATGAGCAAAATCTACAATGTAGGCGGTATGGGACAATTTGAAGGTTCTGAATTCCGTCCTTATACAACAGATAATGCTGAATTAGCAGTTACTGCTACTTATGCATTTGAAGGTTTAACTCGTAAATAGGCATTGAATTCTCAGCTTAAAAGCAAAATATGATGTTAAAAGAGCGGCAGAGGTCTTCCATATAGACCTTTGTCGCTTCTCTTATATAAAAGCTGATGAAGATTCAGGGAGTGTATAAAAAGCAGAATTGCTTTAAAAAGTGTTTTTTTCTCATTTAATGAATGAAATTTTCCATAACTTGCGTTACAATGATTAATAGGACTGGATGATTCTAAAGAACTATTGGAGGAATACGATGAATAACAATAATGATGAAATGTATGAAGTAAGTGATTATGATGAGGATATTCAGCAAAGAGAAGCTTTGATTGCGGAAGCTGAACAGATTGACGGGGATGCTGAATGGGATGTGATTGCCCGTGCGATTGCTGATCTAAGAAGGAAATGGAAACAAATTTCATATTGGGATTCAGTTTATGAAGATCAGTTAGTTGAAAAATTTGACAATGTTGTTGATAAGCTTTACAGCAAGCGCCGTGAAGGTTTCCAAAACAATCAGGAGCTTAAAAAAGCATTGATTGAACAGGCTAAAAAGGTTTCCGTGTCAAATGAGTGGAATCAAGCGACTGATGCCATGGCTGATTTGATGCGTCAGTGGAAGGCGATTGGAACAGCCGGCAAAGAAGATGATGCACTGTGGGAAGCATTTAACGCAGCTCGTCAGACTTTCTTTGACCGCAAACACACCTATTGGGAGAATCTTCAATCAAACTTTGCGAATGCGCTGCAGATCAAACAGTCATTGATTGAACAGGCAAAGGAACTGGCTGATTCAACCCAATGGCAGCAGACAAGTGAGAAGTTTAAGAATTTAATGGATCAATGGAAAGCCGCAGGCAGTGCGGGCCGGGAACATGAAGATCGTTTATGGGATGCATTTAATGAGCAGCGTCAGAAATTCTATGATTGCCGCAGTGTTTATTATGATCAGCTGCATAAGGAACAGGATCAAAAGTATCTTGATAAAAAGGCGTTGGTTGAAAAGGCAGCTGCCATTGCTGCTGAAAAAACATATACTAAAGAGCTGACTGAACAAATGAAGGGCTTAAGCAATGAATGGAAAGCAATTGGTTCATGCGGTAAGGATCGGGAAGATCAGATTTGGGATGAATTCCGCTCAATTATGGATGATTACTTCAACGGCTTGAAACAGCTGAATGAACGGAAGCATCAGGAATGGTGTCAGCGGATGCAGGATGCCCGAAATCGTAAGCAGGATCTGCTGCAGAAGCAGAAATGGCAGCTGAAACGGATGCAGGAAGAAATGGTGGGTCTCCTGGGTCAAAGAGCCATTGATGAGATGAATGAAGATATTGCTGATAAGGAAGAATTTATTCAGCAGTTAGAAGCTGAAATCGCCGATATCGAAAAATCGTTAGCCAAATAGATTAAAAGCTGTAAAGTATGAAGTACACCTGATTCATAAGCAAAGGGTGTGCTTTTTTTATATAAAAAAACAGCGCTTGGCTGTTTGTGTGAATCATGGTGACTCGTTGGAGATTCGAACTCCAGACCCTTTGATTAAAAGTCAAATGCTCTACCATCTGAGCTAACGAGTCATTGATGTGCCTAGTTATTATAGGATATAGTCCATGCTGTTGTCAACAACTAATGATAAAAACAGACAAAATGTGTCAGTCTTTTGTCATAAATTTAAACATTCCTCACCATATGATAAGAAAATAATTAAAAAAGAAATAAATTTCGACATTGAAGCATGATTTTTCATTGTATAATAATAGGCATGATGATTAATTATGAAAAGATTAATCTCACGGCAGGAGGCAGTATATGAAAAAAAGGGTTAAGACAGCCGCCGGAATTTTCTCGCTGGCTTTGATCTTTGTATTATTAGTAACCAGTATTGATTTCCACGCATTTAATAAAAACTACTATCGTGAGCAGTACACAAAGCTGAATACGGCGGATAGTTTGGGTATGAGCGATGAGGACTTATTCGCGGCAACCGAAACACTGCTGGATTATCTGCATGGTCAAAGAGATGATATCTTAGTGACTGGCGAAGTGTTTGGCATGCAGCGTGAAATATTTACAGAGCGTGAAACGCTGCATATGGTGGATGTGAGAATTCTTTATCAGAATGTATTAACCGCCAGAAATTTGGCAACAATGATAGGTGTATTAGCTTTTGCTTATCTGATTTACCGCAGCCGCAAGGATGAAAATGGCGTGAATATGCTGAAGCGCCAGCTGCCTGGCAGCTTTATCCAAATATCAATCTGTCTGCTGATCGTTGTCGGGATGCTGGCTGGGTATGCACTGATGGATTTTACAGGCTTTTGGATCGGTTTCCATGAATTATTCTTTACGAATGATTTATGGCAGCTGAATCCGGCTAATTCAATTATGATTAACATGTTTCCTGAAACATTTTTTGCCGGTATGGTTTTCCGTATCACTTTAACCTTTTTGGCTGTTTATCTTCTTTTACTTATTGGTTTTATCTTCCTGCGGAAAAAGGCAAAGGAAGATGTTGACAAAAAAATATAATCAGCTTCATTGCAATGTTGATAAAGTAGTGTTAAAATTTTCTAATGAAGGAGCGAGGAACTATGAGAAGAGTTTTATTAGCAAGTGAATCACCGAGAAGAAGAGAACTGATGGTTCTTAGTGAAATTCCATTTACGACTGCTAGCTGTTTATTAAAAGAAACCTTGGATCCTGAACTTAGTATAGAGAAGGCGGTTGAAAAGCTGGCTTTTGAAAAAGCGGATGCCGTTTTTCATAGATATCCGGAAGAATTTATTATCGGAGCGGATACGATCGTTGTTTGTGACGGGGAAGTTTTCGGCAAACCGAAGGATAATGAAGATGCTGAACGGATGCTGAGAAAGCTGTCTGGTAAAACGCATCAAGTAATTACCGGTGTGGCTTTAGTAGCCAAGGATGTCAAGGAATGCTTTCATGAAGTAACAGATGTTACATTCTATGATCTTGAAGACGAGGAAATCAAACGCTATGCCAAGTCTAAGGAACCTCATGATAAGGCCGGTGCTTATGCGATACAGGGTAAGGGATTGACGTTTGTAAAGAAAATCAATGGTGATTTTTATAACGTGGTAGGACTGCCGATGGCAAGTCTGTATAAGCGGTTGAAGAAATATTTAGAATTAGATTATTAAAAATGCGGATACTGATGGGTGATCAGTTCCGTATTTTTTATATAGGAAATTGTATTTTCAGGCATCTAAACACAATATTTAAACAGATGACGATTTATCTGAACCATAATAAATATAAGGGCCAATACATCGGCTATAATTGTTAAAATCGTTAATTCTCTTTCATTCCATGCATGGATCTGTCCATCATAAAATGTCACAATGCCTAAAGTCTGATTAAATATAATCAATGACTGCATCCATGCTTTATAGACTGTTTCCGATGGTGTTTTGAATAAGGGAGTGTTCTGTTGATTTCTCTAACGCATGTAGTATAATGAATGAAGAAAGAGAGGCAGTTTATGAAGATTGAACAATTAGATAATTATGAAGCTATGAGCAAAAGAGGAGCCGCAATTCTTTTTAATGAAATCAGCAATAATCCTTATGCAAATATCTGCTTAGCTACAGGTGAATCACCGCGCAGAATGTATGAATTATTAGTTGAAATGATTCATGTGAATCAGCTTGATGTCAGTCATTTGACGTTTACCAAGCTCGATGAATGGTGCGGTCTTAACGCCAAGGATGATTCTGCCTGTGAATGGTTTATTCGTCATTATGTACTTGAACCCTTAATGATTAAAGAGGAACAGCTGATTTCATTCAATAATGACGCGGCGGATTATGAATGTGAGGCAAAACGGATTCATGATTTAATTGACAAGCATCCGATCGATTGTTGTATTCTAGGCCTTGGCAGAAATGGCCATCTTGGTTTAAATGAACCGGCCGATGAATTGCTTCCTGATGCCCATGTGATTCAGCTTGATGAACTGTCTAAGCATCATAGCATGCTGAAGGGCAAAAAGGTGGAGCAGGGAATTACGCTTGGTTTAAGTGAATTATTAAATGCAAAGAAAATATTGATGCTGATCAGCGGCAGCGGCAAGGCTGAAATATTGCAACGGCTAATGAGTAAGAAAGTATCAACAACACTGCCGGCATCATTTTTGTGGCTGCATAATGATGCCGCATGTCTGATCAATAAAGAGATGCTATAGTATGACTAATAAACTGCTGAGTTTTATGAAAATCCTTATGATTTCTACAATCGGTGTCTATATTGGCAGAGCATTGTTTGTCTGGGTTGATTATCAGAGTCATCCGGGGCTTTATGAACTAAATTCAAGCCCGTGGTATACGAGTATTCTCGTCTCAACGATATTTGTAATAATTTTGCTGCTGATTGAAGGCGGTATCTATTTTTATCTGCGTCATAAGGTTTTGAGGTCTAATAACTAAAGTAATTTAAAAACATTGAATAGAGCACAGCTTATATGCCGTCTGATTCAATGTTTTTTTACACTTTAAGCAATGATACCGTCATGGATATAAATTCATCATAATCATTGCACTGAATTACTTTTCTCGCATTTTCCGTTTCACTGAGAATCATTGTGATCGGTTCATAAATTTTATTAAATACAATCGTTCATTTTTATTAAAACAGAGCACCATTACTAATTGAACATTTTTCTTATTTCAAAGAATTGGTTCATCAGAAGCAATAAACATATTCCCGTCTTTTCCGCATTCATTTTCATAGCATGCGGTATCGCAAAAGCATTAAACGCTGTTGATGACATACGCTCATTGATTTCATCGATCATTGTCCTTTAATATTATCCGTCTAATGCAGTCATAAAAACTTTACTAACGGACTTTTGTACTCTTCAAAGGGTTTATTGGTGCAGGTGTCGGATCAGTCATCGCTAGGACTACACCAGGTATTTTCATTAATGGGGTTCTTAAACTGATGAATTAAAACGTAAGGCAGCAGTATATGAATAATTTATGATCGTCAGTATTCCTCTTGGATGCTGACTTTTACTTTTAGAACGGTTTCATATGGGAATATATTTCATAATTATTAGCACTCTGACATAGAATATTCTGGCTGCTGATTTGAATGTTCTGCATTTCTAAATATTTTCTTAAGAAAACATTAAATTAACCTAATATTTTCTAACAGTTTTGTTATAATGAGGAATTCACATTGACTAAATCATGGAAGCTAACTATAATGTATGACAGGGTGTCATATTGGATGCCGAGGAGAATCTGAAATGAAAGAAATATGGAAAAAACATAAGAAATTGATAGTAATTGCTGTTGTGGCAGTAGTGCTTGTTGCTTTCTTTTTTAATCCTTTTAAGGGATCCGGAAATAGTGATCTGATCGTACAGACGACAGTATTGGCTAAGCAGGATCTTTCAAAGACGGTGGAAGTGACGGGACTTGTAGAAAGTGCTGATTCAATGAAGGTAACTTCTTCATTAGCAGCTTATGAAATGGAATCAATCAATGTAAAGGCCGGTGATAAGGTAGAAGCCGGTCAGGTTTTAGGCAGTGTGGATGTAGAGGATCTGCTCCTTGATCTGCAGAAGGCTGAGGCTTCTCTTAATATCAATGATCAGTCAACCGGTCTGACATTAAATTCAACTCAGCAGGAATATGAGGATTTTAAGGCTGATCTTGAAAATAATATGAACAGCTCAATCAACAATGCTCAGGTGAATGTGGATAACGCACTGACAACGCTGAATGATGCCAAGGAAGCGTATAATGATGCCTTGGAAGATATGGATCAGGGTGAGAATGAAACCATTAAGAAGGCACAGAAGGCTGTGGATACTGCGAGAAAAACATGGCGTAATGCGGATGATACGGATAATTCAAGTATCGAAGATGCCATTGACCGAATTGAAAATCAAATCAGCGGTTATGAGAGCGCTTGTGCTGCTGACCCAGTTACAAATGCAGCAGCATGTACTGCAGTGTCTAGCCTTGAGGAACAGAAATCTTCACTTAAAGCACAGTTAAAATCATTAGATTCAAGTAAAGATACAGCCTATGATGCTTATAAAGACGCTAAGGATGCTTTAGCTGATGCTGTCAAGGCAGCCGATAAACAGTTAGAAAAATATCTGGATAGTGTTGAAAAGGCTCAGACTGCTTATGACAATGCTGAAAAAAATCTGACAATTGCGAAGCGCAATGCTCAGCAGCAGTTAAAGACTTATGAGGATTCACTCACTAAAACACAATTAACGGCCAGTGATCCGTCACGTGCGATCGAACTTCAGAAGCTGAAGAAGCAATTAAGTGAAGCTGAAATCACTGCACCGATTTCCGGTACGGTGACAGCGGTTAATGTAGAAGTCGGTGATAAGGCGAGCGGTGTCTTATTTGTGATTGAAAATGCTGATTCATTGAAGATCAATACATCAATCAAGGAATATGATCTGATGAGTGTACAGAATGGGATGAAAGCAATTATTTCTGCGGATGCCATTCCTAATGAGAAATATAACGGTAAAGTAAGCTTTATCGCACCGGCTGCGAAAAAGGCGGCTGACGGGACTACAAAATCCGGCTCAAGTACGGTTGAGTTCGAGAGTGAAATTGATGTAACGGATGCTAAAACAGATCTGCGTATCGGTATGAATGCGAAAGTGAATATTATCGTTGAAGAAAAACAAGGGGCTTTGGCTGTGCCTTATGATGCCGTACTTACAGATGTAGATGGTACATCTTATATCTACATTGCTCAACAGAACGGGGATAAATATACGGCTAAGAAAGTAATTGTTACGATCGGTATGGAAACTGACTTCCTGCTTGAAGTAATCAGCGACGAAATCAAAGAAGGAGATATTGTCATCACTTCACCGCAAATGGTAAGTGACGGGGCTGCAGTCCTGCTGGGGTAGACCATGGAGAAAAAAGTAATATTTGAGATGAAGGATATCGTTAAGACCTTCTATCAGGGGACGGAAAATGAACTTGAAGTGCTCCATGGGATTTCGCTTACCGTCCATGAAGGTGAGTTTGTGTCAATTGTCGGGCCATCGGGGTCAGGTAAAAGTACGCTGATGAATATCATCGGTGCACTTGATCGTCAGACAAGCGGTGAATATATTCTTGATGGTGTTTCGATGGACGATGTTGATGATAATAAGCTATCTAAATTCAGAAATCAGAAGATTGGGTTTGTATTCCAGACTTTTAATTTAATTCCGCGTACCAGTGCGCTCAAAAATGTAGAAATGCCGATGATGTATGCAGGCGTTTCACATAAAGAAAGAACGGCTAGAGCTAAGGATCTGCTTAAGCTGGTAGAAATGGAAGACCGCATGGGACATATGCCGAATGAATTATCCGGCGGGCAGAAACAGCGTGTTGCGATCGCCCGTTCTATGGCGAATGATCCGGCCATCATTCTTGCCGATGAACCGACGGGTGCTTTGGATACTTATACAGGACATCTGGTTATGAATCTCTTTCATCAGCTGCATAAAGAACAAGGAAAAACCATCGTTTTGATTACTCATAATCCAGAGCTGGCTGCCGAGACCGAACGTATCTTAACGATCCGTGACGGCCGTATTGTCAGTGATCAGAGAAAAGAGGGCGACGTATGGATTTAATGGAAAGTATTACACTGGCTCTCAGTGGTTTAAAAGCAAATAAAATGCGTGCCTTGCTGACGATGCTCGGTATTATTATCGGTATATCTTCAGTTATCGCAATCGTAACGGTCGGTGATTCAATGCGTTCATCGATTACTTCATCGATGTCTGATCTGGGTGCTAAAAATATTATGGTTGGTTTGTCATACCGTTATGATGAATCAGGCAATGTAGTGGCACCCAACAATTACGAGATTACGGATAGTGATGTAATTAGTTTTGATATGATTTCAGCTTTTAAAGAACGCTATGCCGATGATTTATTGGGTGTATCAATGACCGAATCATTAGGCAGCGGGAAAGCGCAGGACGGACGCCTGTATGCAAATGTCAGTTTAATGGGTGTCAGTGCAGATTATGCGGATGCGAATTCAATTACGCTGATCAAAGGCCGATTCTTAAATCAGCGGGATATTAATTCAATGAAGAATCTCATCGTTGTTTCAGATAAATTTGTAAACAATATGTTTGGTGCAGATATCGACCCGATCGGCAAGGAAGTTCAGATTCACCGTTCAAATGAAATCAAAACCTACACGATCGTCGGTGTTTATGAATATAAGCAAAATGCTATGATGTATTCAATGGCTTCGGAAAAGGATATGAGTACAGATGCTTATATACCGGTTACTACGGCACAGCGGATCAATGGTTCCAATGGGTTCTACCAGATTACTGTGACGCCGAAGGCAGATGTTGATTCGAATCAATTTTTCATGAATACGATGGAATTTTTCAATCGGTATTACGAAAAGAACCCATATATTACGATTCAGGTCATCAGTATGGAAAGCATGCTGACGCAGATAGATTCCATGATGTCAACAATGTCCATTGCAATCGCTATTATCGCAGGTATATCCTTGCTGGTAGGCGGTATAGGGGTTATGAATATCATGCTTGTTTCAGTAACGGAACGTACAAGGGAAATCGGTACACGTAAAGCATTAGGTGCTCCGAACAGTGCGATTCGTGCTCAATTTATCATAGAATCAGTGATTACCTGTTTGGTAGGCGGTGTATTCGGTATCATCTTAGGTGTAGTATTAGGCAGTTTTGGGGCAAGTGCGCTTGGCTTCCCGGCTAAGCCGTCTATCAGTATTATCTTTATCGCTGTCAGCTTCTCAATGGCAATCGGTGTATTCTTCGGATATTATCCTGCAAATAAGGCTGCAAAACTGAATCCAATCGAGGCTCTGCGATACGAATAGGGGGAAATGAATTGCCTACATCTACGTTTTATAATCTGCCTGAGGATAAGAAAAATAAATTGCTGAACTCGGCAGTGAAGGAATTTTCACGAGTATCTTATAATGAAGTATCAATTAATCAGATCGTTAAGGATGCCGGCATATCCAGAGGAAGTTTTTATCAGTACTTTAAAGATAAGAGTGATTTGCTGGCATTCATCCTTCAGGATTTCTTGGTATCTTTGCATGCATGTGCAATGAATTCATTAAATAACAATCATGGCGACATCTTTGTGATGTTTGCCGATCTCTATGACTGCTTATCGGCGGAATGCCTGAAAGATGATCGCTATCAGTTTTTTCATAATTTATTTGTCAGTATGACGGCAAATAATGATGAATTAAAAAAAGTACCTAATGAGGCATATGTACCTGATTTTGATCCCAATATGTTTATTGATACTTTTAACCGAGATTCATTGGTATATAATCAAGATGATGAAATATTGCTGCTTCAGTCTTTGCTATTCAATCTGACTAAAGCTTCAGCAATCAAGCTGATCTTACAGCCGGAGAACAAAGACAAAATACGAAGTGAATTAAATAAAATGTTTCTGATGATTCAAACAGGATGTGTTAAGCCGCTGTAATATCGGTGTAAAAGTAAATAAAAAATAAATTTTAGGGTTGACTTTTTTGAAAGCGCATACTAGAATAGAAAATGTAAAAAGGATTGTTACTCTTCGAGGCATTACCTTAGGATAAACAGGAAGCTGTTTGTTTTATGTATCTGCATTGAAGAGTTTTTTATTGTGTATCAGGAGGTGAATAAATGTTTAATCTGTTTAAGAAAAAAGTGATCGATAACCAATGTTATGCGCCGGTAAACGGTGAATGTATCAGCTTAGATGATGTGGCAGATCAAGTATTCTCATCAAGGATGATGGGAGACGGCGTCGCATTCAGATTCATTGAGGATGTGGTCTGCGCACCCTGTGATGGTGAGATCATCATGATTGCGAATACCAATCACGCCTTTGGCATGCAGGCGGATAACGGTGCTGAAATTCTGGTACATATCGGCTTGGATACCGTGAATTTGAATGGCAAAGGTCTGAAAGCTTTGGCAACACAGAATCAGCGGGTGAAAAAAGGTACACCTGTCATTCAGCTTGACCGGCCGTATTTAGAAGCTGAAAACGTCGATCTGACAACCCCGATGATTATTACAAATGGTAATGATTTTACGTTGACAACTCAGCATATTAACGATAAAGTAAGGATAGGCGAAACGGCGGTTATCACCTGTCAGAAATAGTGCTGTGAAAGGAGTCAGACTCATGAAGGTTATTAAAAAAATCAATAACAATGTTGCCGTATGTTTGGATAACAATGAACATGAGCTGATTGCATTTGGCAAAGGTATCGGATTTCCGGCTATGCCATATGAATTACTTGATTTATCACTGATTACCCGAACTTATTATGGTGTTGATCCGAATTATTTCGGACTTGTTCAGGAAATCGATGAATCAATCTTTGAGGTTTGCGCAGTTATTATTGATTATGCCCGTAATTGCATTGAAAGCAATCTGAATCCGAATGTGGTATTCACACTGGCTGATCATATTAATTTTGCGATTGAGAGAATCCGCAAGGGAATTGAAATTAAGCTGCCGCTTTATTATGAATTATCCCATCTCTATGAAAAAGAGGTGGCAGTAGGGAAATTTGCACTTAAAGAAATCCGCAGGCGGCTTCATGTTTATCTGGCTGAAACAGAGGCATACAGCATTGCCCTGCATTTAATTAATGCTGAGGAACAGCCAGTAAATACCGTTTTAGACTATGACAGTGACAAAGTCATCAATAAGGTGACAAAAATCATTGAAGCATGTTACGATATGCCGATCCGGCGTGATAGTTTTAATTACTCCCGCTTTGTATCGCATATGCAGTATTTATTTAAAAGGAAGGAAAGCAATTCAAGCATAACCAGTGAGAATAGCCGCCTGTTTCAGAGTATGAAAGAGGAATATCCGATGAGTTATGCCTGTGCGCTGGATATTCAGAAATATTTTGAAGATACCTTAAGCTGGCATCCCAGTGATGAAGAAGTTTTATATTTAATGCTGCACATCAATCGATTGTGCGCGCGTGAGGATTGTAACCAATAGGGCATTACCTCAGCAGAGCTGTAAAGCGTATGATTAGCCTGAATAGGCAGGATCAGAGCGGTACTCTGCTGGGGTTTTATTTTGGCAAAAACAGGACTGTGTGACGTCCGCAGTCTGATTGCATATATGGTAAGAAAGGATGAAACCATGAAAAATAAAAAAATGGCAGAGGAAATTCTGCAGGGGATTGGCGGTAAAGCCAACATCACAAGCTTAGTTCATTGTATGACAAGACTTCGTTTTACTTTGAAGGATGAAAGTCTGATTCAGAAACAGCAAATTGAAAATACGGAAGGTGTATTAGGAACGATGGCGCAAAACGGACAGTTCCAGATTATTATTGGTCAAACGGTTCCTGATGTTTATGCGGAATTATGCACTTTGGCAGGGATTGAAAAGATGGAAGCGTTAAATGAAAATCTTGATGCTGACAATCCGGGGAAAAAGAAATTCCGTCCCGGCGCGATTTTTGAAGTAATCAGCGGCTGCTTTGCACCGGTTGTTACCGCTTTTGCCGGCGCAGGTATTTTAAAGGGTATTTTAACCCTGCTGACTACCTACAGCTTGCTGGATACATCAACGGGTCTGTATCTGATGCTGAACGCAGCGAGTGATGCGACTTTCTACTTCCTGCCGTTCCTGTTAGCTTATACGAGTGCGAAACGTTTTAAAACTAATGAGATTATGGCATTGATCCTAGCCGGTATTTATATGTATCCTACGATTATTAATAATGCCGGTACGCAGGTAAGTGCATTTGGCATCAGTTTTTATTTAGTAAAATATTCATCAAGTGTAATTCCTATTATGCTGTCTGTATGGGTTATGAGCTATGTTTACCGCTGGATTTCTAAAGTATCACCAAGCTTTTTAAGAGTTGTGTTAGTTCCGGTTGTAGTTTTATTAGTCATGACACCGCTGAGCTTAATGCTGTTTGGTCCGCTGGGTTATAACATTGGCATTTATATTGGTAACTTCTTTAAATGGCTCTTTGACATCGCACCAATGGTCGGCGGCTTCGTTGATGGCTTCACACGTCCGCTGATGGTATTTACCGGTACGCATATGACGATGTCACCAATCATGATCAACAACATTGAAACCTTGGGTTATGATATGCTGGGACCGGTGCATTGTGTCGCAACCGTATCGGCTGCAGGTATGTGCTTCGGCGCTTTCTTAAAGGCAAAGAAGGAATCAAACAAGGCAGCTAATTTCTCATCCTTTATTTCCGCAGCAATCGGTATTACCGAACCGGCTTTATATGGTGTAGCTTTCCGCTTTAAACGACCGTTGGCAGCTTTATGCATCGGCGGCGGTGTCTCCGGCGCGTTTGTGGCTGCGATGGGTGCGAAGGCATTAAGCTTTGCGATGCCGGCGTTAATTTCATTACCGGTCTATACTGGCACGATTCCGATCGTTCTTGCCGGCAGTGCTATCGGCTTTGTTTTAACAGCTGTATTGACTTATATTTTGGGCTTTGATGAAGATATTAAAAAAGATGAACGAGCTGTTGAAGCTGAAAAAAAGAATCTGTTTTAATTAGAAAGGAGAATTTACAATGAGTGAAAATGGATTTCCAAAAAGTTTTTTATGGGGCGGTGCGACAGCTGCCTCACAGGTAGAGGGCGGATATAATGAAGGCGGCAAGGGGTTAGATACTCAAGACTGCCGGCCAGGTAATTTTCATCTGACAAGAGAACAGAAGAATGACTGGAAATATAAAAAAATGACAACGGAGAAATTTAATCAGGGCTGTGCCAGTGAGGATGTAAATGCATATCCGTTCCGTTTTGGCAGTGATGAATATCATCATTATAAGGAAGATATCGCATTATTTGCGGAATTGGGAATGAATATCTATCGTTTGTCGATCAGCTGGGCGCGTATTTTCCCATTAGGTGATGAGGATGAACCTAATAAAGAGGGACTGCAGTATTATAAGAATATCTTTGATGAATGCCATAAGTATGGCATCAAGGTCTTTGTGACAATGCTTCATTATGCGGTTCCGGTGCATTTGGTAAAGGAATATGGCGCATGGAGTAATCGAAAGATGATCGATTTCTATTTGAAATATGCGAAAACATTATTTGAGAATTTCAGGGATGATGTTGATTATTGGCTGCCGTTTAATGAAATTAATGCCGGCCGGTTCAATCCTTATAATGGGGTGGCACTGATTGAAGAAGAACATGAGAACCTTGATAATGATGTTTTCCAAGCACTGCATCATCAATTCGTTGCGAATGCGTTAACGGTGAAGCTGGCTCATGAAATGATGCCGGGTTCTAAGATAGGCTGCATGATTGCCCGTTTCTGTCATTATCCGGCAACCTGCAAGCCAGAAGATAATCTGGAACAGCTGCATGATGAACAATATACTAACTGGTTCTATACTGATGTTATGGCCAGAGGTAAATATCCGGCTTATATGAATCGTTATTTTAAAAGGAAGAATGTAAAGCTACAGATGGCAGAGGGGGATTTAGAACTGCTTGCTGAATATCCGGTTGATTTTGTAGCTTTCTCATATTATTTTACACAAGTATCAACGGCTGATGAAAACTGGGAAAAGACAGGCGGCAATTTGGTTATCGCCAATAAGAATCCGTATCTTCAATCCAGCGAGTGGGGCTGGCAGATGGATCCAATTGGTTTGCGGATTACTTTAAATCAGCTGTATGACCGTTATCAGAAACCATTGTTTATTGCTGAAAATGGTCTGGGTGCGGTAGATGTCTTAGAAGCTGACGGCAGCGTGCATGATCCATATCGTATTGAATATTTACGCACTCACACGGCGGCGATTAAAGATGCTATTGAAGATGGTGTGGATGTCTTTGGCTATACGATGTGGGGAATTATCGATTTAGTATCATGCGGATCAGTGGAAATGAGCAAGCGTTACGGCGTTATCTATGTAGACGCTGATGATGAAGGCAAGGGTACATTTAAACGCTATAAGAAGGACAGCTTTACTTGGTTTAAGAATTTTATTGCCCAGGGAAATGAGGCATAGCTATGAAGGTGATACTATGCCGGAATAAAGCGGAAGTAGGCAAGGCCGCCTGCGCTTATACGCTTCAGGCGATGATGCAGCCCAATGCCCACATTGCGATCACAGGCGGTTCAACACCTAAAGAGATGTATGAATCTCTGGTACCTTTGGTTTGTGATAATCCAGCTTTCAGCCATGTTCAGTATTACAACTTCGATGAAATCCCTCAGGTTGGCGAGAATGAGGGGTTAACGATGCAGGCATTACGTTCTTTATTCTTTACACCTGCCAATATTGATGAAAAGCAGATACATATTCTGAATGAAAAAAATTATACTGAATGTGAAGCAGCCTTGGCGGCTGTCGGCTATCTCGATTATGTTGTTTTAGGACTTGGCAAAGACGGTCATTTCTGCGGCAATCTGCCGCATACATGCACCTTTGATGATGATACGCATGCTGTTGCCTGTGATTTGAATCCAACCCTATACAATCGCATTAAATTCTTATCCGGTGATGATGAAAATAAAATGCCTGATGCTTATGTAACAATGGGCCCGCGGACTATCATGCGTAGCAAGCAGATTGTCATGATCGTTAACGGCAAGGCAAAAGCGGAAATCGTAAAACGTGCTTTATGGGGTGAAATCACAGCTGAATGCCCCTCTTCCATCTTTCAGCTGCATCCTAACTTTATTTTAATTTTAGATGCGGAGGCGGCATCAGAACTGTCATTATAAAAATAATAATGTATCTATCAGTAATCAGAAGGTTTGACTTACACTGTAAATCAAACCTTTTTATTGACAGATCAGCATAGAAGAACTTTACGTTATCACTCTGTAAATGTGACAAATTGGACATAAAGATTGTGAGAAAATGAGGATAGTGCTATGATAGTCACAAAGAAAGGAATTAGGGAAAATATGAAAAAAACGCTCTCTTTTTTATTAGCCGGAGTTTTAGCGTTCAGTTCATTGTTCAGTATGAATGTGCAGGCTGCTTCAGACACCGTTCAGACAATGGCCGATACGCTGATTCAAAATTACGGTGTGACGAGTTTACAGTATGCGCTGATAGATAATGGTGAAATTATCACCAGCGGAACATCAGGTGTATACAGTAAATCCGAAAATCGATTATTGACAAAGGATAACATGTATACGATTGGTTCAACAAGCAAAATGTTTGTGACCGCTTCAATCATGAAATTAGTGGATGAAGGCAAGATTGATCTTGATAAACCTGTCAAAGATTATGTGCCGGAATTCAGAATGAAGGACAGCCGCTACCGTAAGATTACGGTCAGAATGCTGCTGAATCATTCATCAGGTTTAATGGGCAGCACATATCTGAATGGTTTTTTGTTTGATGATAATGATACTCAGGCGCATGACAGCTTTTTAAAGGATTTGCGCGAACAGGAATTAAAGGCTGATCCAGGTGCTTATTCAGTTTACAGCAATGATTCCTTTACGTTGGCGGAGATCGTCATTGAAAAGGTCAGCGGTGTATCATTTACCGAGTATATCCGCAAAAATATTACGGAGCCTTTAGGCTTGACACATACTAAGACACCTTTAGATGATTTTGACCGTTCATTAGTTGCGAAGACTTATTATCCAACTACGCCAATGCAGACCAACGGTGTTGATAACGCGAATATCATCGGTACCGGCGGTATTTATTCTACGGCTGAAGAGCTTTGTAAATTTGCGCAGATTTATATGAAGAATAATTCATTGCTGTCAGCGGAAAGCAAGAAGGCTACCTTCCAGAAAGAATATCTGCGCGGTCAGTGGCTGGCAGATGAGCCGAATATTATTAATTTTGGTCTTGGCTGGGATTCCGTAAATCTTGATCCATTCGCCAGCTATGGCATCCAGGCGGGTGTTAAAGGCGGCGATACCCTTTTAATGCACAGCTCATTGATCGTTCTGCCTGAATACAATATGGCAGCGGCGGTAACTTCATCCGGCGGCAGCAGTTTGTATGATCAAATATTAGCTGCTCAGCTGTTAATGGATCGTCTATATGAAAAAGGTATCATTAAAGGTGCGGAAACATTACCGATGCCGAGTCAGCCGGTTCAGAAAGCACTAGATGGCGATTTGAAGAAATATGAAGGTTATTACGCTAACTTTGGCGGTATTTATCGTGTTGATTTAAGCGATGATGGCTTGCTTACTTATAAGAATGCTTACCTTGAAGGCAGCGAGCAGGCAGCTGCGATGATTTATGTCGGTGACGGACAGTTTGTTGATCCTACCGGTAATTTAGCAATGTATTTCATGGAACAAAACGGTAATACCTATTTGAATGTTAATGGAGCTTCGGAATTGCCGGGCATCGGACGTGTTCACGAGCATTCCTATTTTGCTCAAAAAGTTGAATTTTCTGAATTGAGCGACTCAGTCGCAAAGGCATGGGCAGCACGTGAAAATAAAGGCTATCTGAGTATCTTAAATAAATATACATCGCAGACAGTCGCAACAGTTCTGCCGGTAACCAGTGTTGCGTTAAAGGGCAATTACCTATCTTGTTATCGGGTAATCGATGCGAATACAGCGGTTCCTGAAATTGAAATTCCAATGAGCGGCAGCCGTGATGTCGGCATCATCTCTTTCTATAAAGAAGATGGGGTTGAATATATGAAGTTAAATGATAATCTGTTTATCAGTGAAGATGCGATCAAGGAAGTTCACCGCGACAGCTTCAGCGTTCGCATCAATGATAAGGGTTATAATCAATATTACTATGCCGGACCGGAATATGAAGGCAAAAACATTTCTATTACAGTACCTGAAAATGCAGGCTATGTAGTTTATGACAGTACAGGCACGGCTGTGCTTAATTCAGTGAACAGCAAGCCGGAATCTTTCTCATTAGGAGCAGGCTGTTACATCCTGTTTATGGGTGATGCCGGTGCGCGTTTTAAAGTAGAAATCAGAGATTAAACGGGGTAATTCCCGTTTTTTTAATTATTCGGCAAAAAAAATCAGCCGTTTGGCTGATGAGTATATTCAATGGTGCCGTCTAGAGGAATTGAACCTCCGACCTACTCCTTACCATGGAGTTGCTCTACCCCTGAGCTAAGACGGCAGCTAAATATTATTATAGTGAATATTGGCTAAACTGCAAGAGGTATTCTTGTAAAGTTTATGAAAATATAAGAAAATAATATAAAACGCTTTCTGAAAATATTCAATAAAGCTGTTGACAATCTTTTTCATTCCTGTATAATAGAGACCATAACAAATGTGATGATTGGGAAGAGTACTAAGCAAGGATGCTGCACAGAGAGCTGTTGACCGGTGAAAAACAGAGAGCGTCGGGTTTAGGAAAATCACCCATGAACAGTCTGCTGAAAGGGTTCAAGTAAGTTAGAACGATTAACACTCGTTACGGTGTTCTGCATTAAAAGGATTTTTCCGGAGATGTCAGAAGAGTGACTGTCTTTGACAGTAATTGGAGTGGTACCGCAGAACCAAAGGTTTTGTCTCTTTGAGATAAAGCCTTTTTTTGTTATTACAGGAGGAAATGAAAATGAAATTCGTAAACCGTTTAAGTGATTTTTTAGGGAAGTACATGGCATGGATCGTATTGGCTGTCGCGGCTTTTTCACTGATCCAGCCTTCCTTCTTCACGGCAGTTGCTCAAATAAAGGTAGCAGGGCAGTCACTGACTAATGTTTTATTAGGGGTTATTATGTTTGGTATGGGCATGACGTTAGAGCTGAATGATTTTAAAATTGTTTTTTCAAGGCCAAAGGATGTGTTGATCGGCTGTCTGGCTCAATTTACGATTATGCCCCTGGGAGCCTTCATGCTGGCAAAGGGATTAAACCTTGACGGCGGGTTAGCGGTTGGCTTAGTGCTTTTGGGAACTTGTCCCGGTGGTACGGCAAGTAATGTGATGACCTATTTAGCCAAGGGGGATGTGCCGTTATCCGTCGGCATGACGATGGTATCAACCTTGCTTGCGCCCCTGCTTACGCCTTTGCTTACTTATGTTTTAGCGGGTCAATGGGTCGAGGTAAATATGCTGTCAATGCTGCTGAGTATTGTTCAGGTCGTATTAGTACCGATTGCGGCGGGTGTACTGGTGCATCGATTAGCTGGTGATGCCGTTAAACAGTTTGATAAGGGTTTGGTTATGGTCAGTGTCTTAAGCATTGTGACGATTGTCGGGATGTGTGTGGCTCCGAATGCTCAGCGCTTGATGACTTCTGGCTTAATGGTGATTGCGGCTGTTTGCCTGCATAACTGGCTGGGCTTTGGCGTCGGCTGGCTGTTTGCCCGTCTGCTTGGCTTAGAGGCAGCTAAGAAAAGAGCCATCTCAATTGAGGTAGGGTTGCAGAATTCAGGCCTTGCGGTAGGCTTGGCCGGACAGTTTGCCAATCCGTTATGTGCTTTGCCGGCTGCGGTAGCCACCGTCGCTCATCAGATTTCCGGATCGGTATTGGCAAATATATATGCCTCAATGCCGCTTGAGAATCAGGAACCGATAAAGGCTATGCCTGAATTAGAAGCCGAAGCAGCAAAGGCTTAAGAAAGAGAGGAATCAGTATGTCAAATGTATTTTTACCAAGTTATAGTATCGGCGCGGATGTTTATCAAAATGCGGCTGAAATCTGCAGGGAATATGGCAATAAAGCGGTCTGCATCGGCGGCCATCGGGCATTAGCCAAAGCCTGTGGTTTATTGAAGGAAGCTTTAAAGGACAGTACAATAGAGATCCTGGGAACTTTATGGTATGGCGGTGAAGCCGCTTATGAAAATGTGGAAATGCTGAAACAGAACGAAGCGGTTCAGGCGGCGGATATGATTTTTGCTTTCGGCGGCGGAAAGGCATTGGATACATGCAAGGTTTTAAGTGATCAAATGAATAAGAAGCTGTTTAATTTTCCAACCATTGCGGGAACGTGCGCGGCGGTGACTTCTGTTTGTGCGATGTATGAACCTAACGGAGTGTTTAAAAACCTCTATCACCGTGAACGGCCTGCGCATCATACATTTATTAATACACAAGTGATTGCGGAAGCACCTGATGTATATCTTTGGGCAGGCATTGGGGATACGTTAGCTAAGGGCTACGAACCAGAATTCAGCTCCCGCGGCCGTGAATTGGATCACGCTGATAATGTGGGGGTAACATTATCTGTATTGTGCGGCGATCCAGTAGTCCGTTATGGAGCGGCGGCGCTTGCTGACTGTCAGGCGAATCGTAATTCTAAGGCCTTAGAGGAAACCGTACTGGCCATCATTGTATCAACCGGCCTTGTCTCCAATTATGTAATTAATGATTATAACAGTGTGGTAGCCCATGCGATGTGCTATGGCTTTACTACATTGAAAAAGGTTGAAGAAAAGCATCTGCATGGTGAAATTGTTTCTTATGGTTTATTAGTTCAATTGATGCTGGATGATAAGCTTGATGAATTGCAAAAGCTGCTGCCATTCTATCGGGCGGTTAAACTGCCGACGCGGCTGGCAGACCTTGACTGCACAATGGCAGATCTTGACGGTGTATTAAAAAGAGCCTCACAGGTGCCGGATGTGAATGTAGCGGCAATCAAAGTCACTGAAGCAAATCTACGTCAGGCCATTGAAAAGCTGGAGGTCTTTACCGCATAATCAGTGCTGATCTGGGTTATACAGATCGGCTTTTTTATTTGATTGCGTGCGGGTCTGTGTTATAATATGTCAGCAAAGGGTGATGGCATGGAAAAGTCAGGGTGGATCATTTATCATGACGGTGAGATCAGTGATCAGATCAAGGAAAAAGAGATAATTGGTGAAATCGGCCAAAAGCTGCTGCGATTAGATGAGTTAAAAGGTATGTGGCTGTCTTATTCTGAAAAGAAGCAGCTAGTATTATATATTGATGGTCTGGGCTGGCATCAGCTTAAAGAATCACTGTCACAATGTCCTTATTTTTCTTCATTTAATACAACCTGCGCTTTAAGCAGCTGGCCGCCGATTACCAATACGGCATTAGCGAGCATGCTAAGCGGTGTTGACGCTTCAGTGCATCAAATTAAAAGTCATGCCGCGCGCAGCTTGAAGCTTTCCACCATCTTTGATGAATATCCGGGACGCTGCGTTTATATCGAGGGTGAAAGGACAATTCTGCATACTCAACAATCAGCACTCCTGAATCCCAGAGATGAAAATGACAGTGATCAGGCAGTCTTATCATGCATGCAGACAAATCTTGATCATGATTTTATTTTTGTACATATCCATGGATATGACGATGTCTGTCATCACTATTCCCCGCAGAGCAGACAGGCCATTGATAAGCTGATCTGGCTTGATGGCCGGCTTTCACAATTATTGAGTGATGTAAAGGGGATGATCTGGCTGATCAGTGATCATGGCCAGCATGCTAATGAGAATAAGGGGGAGCATGGCAGCTTCTGTGAGGCGGATATGCTTGTGCCAATAGGTCTGAGGGTGAATGAAAATGAGTGAGTTTAAACTGCCGGAAAAACAACAGTACAGCCTATTAAAACGTGCGCAGGGAAAGGCAGAGCGTCAGATTGAGGTCTATGGCTGTGAATTATACAAATATATTGGTGATCTGCATGAAGATGATCAAATCTTATGTGTGGGCGAGGATGGCATGCAGCTGCTATTAAGCGGCCGGGAGGTCTTGCTGCCCAATCATGTTTTGATTTGTGAAACAGCGGGTGATTATCAGATCATTCCATTAAAAGATCATAGCAGCAGCCGCTGGCTGAAGCATCTTGTGTCAATTGAAATAAGGAGGAAAGGACTATGAAAGTATTTAGTATCGTCGGAATACGCGCCAGCGGGAAAACAACGACCATCGAACAGATTATCCGTGAATTAAACCGCCGCGGCAAAACAGTATCAACGATTAAAACTATTTTTTGTCCGACCTTTTCCATCGATGATCCAAAAAGTAATACCGCCCGTCATAAGGCTGCCGGTGCTAGCTCAGTCATTGCTAAGGGAAAGACTGAAACGGCATTGATCATTCCGGAAGCGGCCGATAATAATAAATTGCTGAATATGAATCACAGTGATTATGTAATTTTGGAAGGTGACTATGAAGCACCGGTGCCAAGAATTGTCTGTGCGCATCAGCCGAAAGAGGTTGAAGAGCGGATGAATGACTTTACATTCGCGATCAGCGGCCGCATTGCTGATCAATATGACAAAGTCTGCGATCTGCCCGCTTTCAGCGCGTTAAGTCAGCTGTCGGAATTAGTCGATTTAATTGAAGAAAAAGTCTACGATCGGCTGCCCAATGTTGATTCAGAAATCTGCAGTGCCTGCGGGACTGCTTGCGTTGCTTTAGGAAGTGCCATCATTCAGGGCAAAGCGAAGCGGGAATTGTGTACGCTGAGTCAGGAGGCGGTACGTCAGCTCTGTGAGCAAGAGACTCAGGTCAAACTGGTACAGGGAGCCGTTACAGCTTCTGCCGGCCCATGTCAGTGCGGCTGTCATAAGCTGGCCAAAGAAACAGAACTGAAGAAACGCACGCTGGCGGCAATCAATCTGCCGATGCAGCTAACGATAAATGGTGAAAAGGTTGAACTAAGTCACAGCCAAGAAGCTGAACTCAAGCAGCTGCTGGCTTCTTTTGTAAAGGAAAATGTGCATTCAATCAAATTGAATGCCGGGGATGAGTATGAGTAAACATTTATTTTTAACCGGGGAGAAAAAAGCAGGTAAATCCAGTGCAATAAAAAAATTTCTAAGCATCGCACAGCCAGATTTCAGCGGCTATCAGACTCAGCCGGTAATGATCAATGAGCGGGTTCGCGGATATGCGCTGCATAGCTTTGAGGAATTGGATGAAGAAGAAAATGATGTAATTATCAGCGTTCGTGCCGGTGTTCGCCGTAATATCTGCGTTGAGGGTATTTTTGATACAATTGGCGTTAAAATAATACAAGCCGCAATTGCCGCTGATGCTGAATTGGTGATCATCGATGAATTAGGTAAGCTGGAAGATAACGCACCTGACTTTCAGGCTGCCATTAAACGGCTGTTAGAGAGCAATCATCGAGTATTAGGTGTCTTACAGAAAAAAGAGAGCAAAATGTCAGCTCTGCTGAATGAGCGTGATGATTGTGAAATCATTGAAATCAGTGAAGCGGATCGTGACATGGCTGTGGATAAGCTTAGTCAGTGGTACAGTCACTGACTTTACAAAAAAATAAAAAAGTGTAATGTAAATATGTTAGGAGTTGATTCGTTTGCAGAATGCCGCCGTTGAAGTGAACTTTGACATTGAAGAAATCAAACAGAATGAAACTATGCGAAATGACTTCATTTCTCAATACAAGCCATTTATTGCTTCATTTACTTCCGAATGTGCACATCGCTATGTCACTTATGGCGTTGACGAAGAACTTTCTATCGCTTTAATGGCATTTAATGAGGCAATTGATCGTTTTAACGGTAAAGGTAATTTTTTACTGTATGCGAAAATGGTAATTAAAGCCAGACTGCTTGATTATTTTAAATCATCATTATACCGCGAAAACAAGAAGTCGTTTGGTTTATATAATGAAGAGGAAGATGAAATCGACGAATTAAAGGAAGATGCGATTCAGCGTTATGCTGACAGCTATGAACAGTCGATCCGCATAGCGGAAATCAATGAACTGAATGAAAAGCTTCAGGCTTTTTGTATTACCTTTCAAGACTTAGTTAAAAGCTCACCCAAACATTTAATTACTCGGCATTATGTAAATAATGCGATTCAGAAGATTTTAGAACGTCCTGAATTAGTGGAAAAAATTATGAATGATCATTCACTGCCTTTAAAAGAAATTGAAAAAAATTTTTTAATACCACGAAAAAAGATCGAGAGCTATCGTAAATATATAATAGCGGGGATCATTCTTGCGGATTCGGATTTAGAGACATTAAAAGAATATTTGCCGTTTAAAAAATAGAAAGGAGTGGAAAAATGATCAAAAAAGGGATTATTATGGAAATTCATGATCAAAAGGCGATCGTAATGAGTACAAAAGGTCAATTTGATGAAATTAATGCCACTCCATCCATGGAAGTCGGCAATGAAATACAGTATGGTGATGATTCAAAATTAAAGATTGCAGCTACGTTATGTATGCTGTTTATCATGTTTGGCAGTGTTTTTGGATTTAATTTCTTAGCAAACCAGCGTACTCCGGTTTCATATGTCGCTGTGGATGTGAATCCGGGCGTTGAGTTTACTGTCAATATGTATGATGAAGTAATTTCTGTATCAGCAACGAATAAGGATGGTGAGCTGGTACTGGCGGGGCTTGATTATAAAGGTCAGAAGATTGAAGAGGCCACGAAGAATTTTATTGATGAAGTAACAAAGATGGGGTACATTGATAAGAATAAGGATGATAATGCCGTCATGATTACCGTTGTGAATGACAATGAGCTGAAGGCGTTGAATCTGCAGGAAAGGTTGTATCTGAAGGTTAATGAATTTTTTGTAGAGAATCACATTTTAGGTGTCGTGCTTGGGGAAGAGACAAATGAAATGCTGCGGTTAGAAGCGCAGAACAAGGGTGTATCGGCCGGTAAGCTGAGACTGATCAAGCAGGCGGTGAAAGCTGATCCGTCGCTGACTCAGGAGACGGCTGCGAATATGGCGGTTAAGGATCTGAATAAAGTAATCGAGGCTAAGGAAGTGCCGGCGCCTGTGAAGAGTGAAGAGGAGCTGCTGGAGGAGAAGGATTCTACGATTATGACTGTCATGATGTATCGTCGTTCAACACCGGCGGCAACTTCGGACGATGTTAATTTTAATGATCAGCTGAACGATTACCAGAATCAGAAAAAAGACGAGGCAACGAATGCCTGGGATGAGATCAATAAAGATCTTGATGCGACACCTTCTGATGCCACATCATCAGATGCTTCACCAAGTGATGCAACACCAAGTGACGCATCTAAGAGTGATACAACAAAATCAGATGCGAGTGTTAATGATGCAAGTCCGGCTGACAACAGTAAGCTGAAAGCTGAGTCAGCACTCACTGACAGCGCGACAGGATCAGATACGGACGCAGTAAAAAAATAATTTAAAAGACAGCTGTTGAAAATTAGTTTCAATATCTGTCTTTTTTATATATAAATCTATTTTTTATGCCTTCTTTCTAGTTGAAAGCGCGCCGATGATTCCACCTATGAGGATCAATGGTGCTGATCTGACAAATAGCCATTCAAATGCATGAAATGCAACACCTAATACAGCTGTTTCAGGATCGTTATAATTCCAGGCTAAATATGGACTGTCTAGCTTTATCAAGAGGGCAAAAACGAGAATAATGCCAACGCATAGCAGAATAAATAACCAATAAAAAATCTTTCGGTTTGCAGCTTTCTTTTGCGCAAGCTGGCAGTTAATGATCGTAAGCTTTTCGGATATAGCTTTTAAGTCATCAAGTTCTGGCTCAATCACGGTTTCGCCAAGCAAAATGCTGACCGGTGTATCAAGTGCTTCAGATATATTAATCAGCATATCTGAATCGGGAACTGATAATCCTTGCTCCCATTTAGAAATGGTTTGACGAACCACATTGAGTTTGATAGCAAGTTCTTGCTGTGAAAGTCCTTTTGATTTTCTGATTGTTTTAATGTTTTCATTTAGCATCAGGGGTACCGCCTTTCTTTTCTTGTTAACTCTATTGTAGGCGAAACTTCCCGTTGCCACAAGCAATGCGTGTTAACAATAAAAAACATATCTGCTTCAATATCATTGTAATGTCATATTTCTTTATGCTGCATTAATTCTGAATTATTTTGTCTGTTAATGCTATTCTTAAGATAAAAATGGTTTAGGAGTTCTTCTAAACCATAATCAGTAAAATGTCTTAAAAGGTATACCTTTTAAGACACTGTATTTCTCTTTCATTATAGGCAATTTTATAGCAATCGTAAAGATAAAATTCCGTTTTATGTAATTTCAAGTCTGTTTTTTGCATTTGTGAGAGTGTCTTAAAAGGTATACCTTATAAGACATATACAAAAAACTGGGTAGGTAATTAAAATGAAATCAAACAAAACAAAGTCAGCGATGACGGCTTTAGTCATAGCTGCAATGCTTTATTCAGCGGCAATGCCGATCAGAGCGGCTGAGGCTCAATGGGTCAACAACAACGGCACATGGTCTTATGTTAAGGAAGATGGCAGTAACGCCAAGGGTTGGATCAAAGATAATGACTGCTGGTATGCTTTCGATGATAACGGAGCAATGCGTACAGGCTGGATCGCTTCCAATGAGCATTGGTATTTCATGGGTGAATCCGGTGTCATGCAGGTTGATGCTTGGGTTGAAGACAACGGCGCCCGCTATTATCTTAAAGGTACCGGCGTTATGGCGAAAGACTTTGTTAAAGATGGCTATGAATTAACCAGAGATGGCAAGGCCGTTCCTTTAGCTGAATCAAAATCAATCGTAGTGACAGATCCGAAAGCATTGGAAGGTGAAGTGATTGAAGGAAACCTGTATGTGGATGTGACTGCCGCAAAAGAAATTGAATTAAGCCAAGTTGTCATTAAAGGAAAGTTAGTTGTATTAGGGGATAATGAAACAGCTGGCAAAGTTGTTCTGAAGGATTCGACAATTGACACTATCAGCAATCAGACAAGAAATACAGAAGTTGTTTTATGCGGTGAAACGGAACTTAAAAATATTGTATTGGAAGAAGTTGGAAAGATTATTCCTGATAGAGATTATCAAGGGAAGGTATCAGCAATTGAGGTACAGTCAACAGTTCAGGCTAAGACTACTATTGTGATACCCGCACAGACAGTAACAACCAATACTTATGCCGAAGTAGAGATTCAAGCACCGGTATCTAACTTAGAAATTAAGGCTGACACACAGATCAAGGTAAATGCCAATGTGAAGAATGTAGTCGTTGTTGAAACAGCGAAAGATACTAAAGTAGAAGTAGCAAAAGGCAGCACCATAGGGACTTTAACGGCAGATGCACCAGTTAAAATTGAAGGCAATGGTACTGTTAACAAGATAGAAGCCAATGTTGACGGCGTAGAAGCTGCCGGGGATACAGTGATTAAAAATGTCGAAAAGGGTAAAGGGGTTGAGAATGCACCTGATGCAAATAAACCATCAGCTGGCGGCGGATCAGGCGGCAGCTATGAGCCGCCGGTTATCGAAAAAGGTGTAAATAATGAAACAGAATTAGTCGCTGCTTTGAATGATTTAACAGATGGCGGAGAATTATTGATAGGAAAGAATTTTACCACTAGTACACAAATAAATATCAATCAAGATATGATCCCCGAGGATGTTAAGTCTTTTACTATAAACGGACAGGGGAATGTGATTACTTATATTTCAAAAAATAGTGAGAAATCGTATGTCATTGCTTTCAATGATTTTACAACCCAAGTTGTTTTGAAAAATATTAAATTAACAGGAGCCGATACTTCTTTATTAGTTAATGGTTCTAATGTTCGGCTAGAAGGCATTGTTGATGTTTCGGGGAATACAACAAGCGGTATTGAGGTAACAAGAATAACTGAAGGAAGCAGCAAGAGCAGTCTTGATGTTACCAAAGCTAAGATCGTGAATACGTCTGAATTCAGAGAGCCTTATGGCCAGAATGATCTTCCGACTATATCGGCTGAAGGTTCAGATCAGATAGAAGTGATCTTTGGTGCCTCTAATCTTCATAGTAAAAATGATACAGGACAAGTTGAATATTATTTGAATAATATTAAGTATGAAGTTGATACAGAAGATTCATTTGAAGAAATGCTTAATGATTATATTCAGGGAGATATGGTCGTTTTAACTGATGATATCGCATTGTCTGAAAATGCAGCATTCACAGAGGATGTAACCCTTGATGTAAATGGTAAAACCATAACAATAGCCGAAGGTAAAGGTTCGTTGAAAATTGCGCCATACAAAACCTTGAAAGTAATCGGATCCGGGCAAGTGACAGGATGTCTGTATGCTGATAATAAATTTGGTAATGGAAGTATATTAAAGGTGAATGTAAATAAAGATTTTAAAGTTATTTCCAGCTCTGAAAATGGATGGGCAGTTTATGGATCTTCCGGCAGTGTGATTGAAATCAATGGGGGAACATATAGCAGTAATGCAAAAGCTACCGCAGGCGTAATACATGCCTTGGGCAATGAATTAAGAGTTGAAAATGCAATTATAAATGTTGAAGTAGCATCTGTTATGAATGCTTATGGTATATTTTCTAATGTAAAAACAGCTGCAATAGAAAATGTTATAGTTAATGGGAATTATAGTTCTTGTGGAAATTTTAATGAGGCAACTGGGAGAACAAGTATTAATAATAGTGAATTTTATACAACCTATGAAGCAGATGGTTTCTCTGCTCCTACAATAAAATATCAGGGTGAATTAGAAATAAGAAATTCTAAAATTACACGTGTAAATATAGGGATCCAATTTAATCGCAGTTGGCCTACACCAGATAAAGTTGAGGGCTTAACGTATGATGAATCAGTTATTTTTTATAATATAAATTCTAACGGATATCCGGACATTACTTATAAAGGTTATATCGGTAATTAATGTATTTTTATTCGAATAACTAAAGCAAGGCCAGACAAAGGTCTTGCTTATTTTAAAAAAGGATGAATTGAGACAAAATACAATAAATCAGCTGAAAATATCAGAAGCTCATCAAATAATCAGAAAAAAATAAAAAAATTTATTTCTGCCCCCGAAAAAGATTTAGGCACATCGTATTCTATAGTAGTGGTTGAGAAAAGTCTTATGGAGGAGCTTACTGGAATCACGTTATATCTAAAAAGAGAGAGAAAAATGGTAACTGTCTTAAGGTTTGGGAAGGCCGAGAGATTAAGGAGAAGAGAAAAATGGCTTTATCCTCCAAGATTAAAAAGAAATGATCAGATTCATTTCTTTTTTTTACAAAATTCGGATAATATAAAGATTATAAAAAGCCGATGATTTCAGCCAAAATTCGACAAAACACAGTCTATATCACTTAAATGAAGCAGAAAAAGTGAAAAAATTAGCGATTTATTTAATGAAAGCAGTTTCATTTATTGTAAAGAAATGAAAATATGCTACAATATGTATATCCTATTTATTTATGGATTGGAGGAGAAATCATGGATAAATTCACGATTGCTGATTATATTGAAAAACTACAGGCTAAAAAAGAAGAAGCTCATAACAAACAATGGCTGTATATAGAATGCAATGCCAAAGATTTAATGGAAGAAGTAGAACCGGGTGTTAAAAATATGAATACATGCTGCAAGGCAATGCTTGAAGCTCTCTTAGAGGGGGATATTATTCTGGCTGCTCCTAAGACAAAGAACATGTGTGGTTCAGCTTTAACACTTCGTTATTATGTAGATAACTTAAGCCCGGAACGCAGAAAATATTCAGAAGTTAACTAAGCCACAGCCGTGGCTTTTATTTTGGTTGCAATTTTTAATGAAGCCGATATAATGTTCATGTGTATGATTTTATAGATGGTTCATAAACTAACAAAGGAGTTAAGGATGAAATTACTGGCAGCAGATTATGACGGTACATTACGCAGAGGTGATACCGTTTCAAAAAGAAATAAGGAAGCATTAAACAACTGGCACAAGCAGGGAAATCTGTTTGGAATCGTTACCGGCCGTTCATTAGAGAGTATTCAAAAGGAAATCATTAAAAATGAGCTGTCTGTTGATTTTCTGATCACCAATAACGGCGGTGTTCAAGCAGATGGCAGTGGCAATGTATTATCGATTACAACGATTGATTTCAATGCGGCGCTTGAAATTATTGACTGCATTCGTTCCCTGAATTGTATATCCTATGTCCTTAACAATGGTATCAGCCGCAGCCGCACCGTATTGAAAGCATCCGCTGAGGATCTGAAATACGGCAATCAGGATGTGATGCGCAGGGAGGCCGATTTAATAGCAGAGGGAAAAATCGCGCAGATTGTGATCTCCGTTGAAGATAATGAGATCAATCATGAATATGCGAAAGCCATTAATGAGCGATTTAGTGCATACGTGGAAGCATTTCCTAATCTGTATTGTGTGGATATTGTGCCTAAGGGGATTTCCAAAGCTGCGGGTATAAATAAAATGCTTAATGACAGTAAGTTAGAGCCGGTATCTGTTATCTGTGTCGGTGATCAGTTTAATGACTGTTCCATGCTTCAGGCTTATAAAGGCTATACCTTTCATGACTCACCGCAGGAACTTCAGTCAATGGCTTTTAAGGTGATTGATGAAGTTGCTGATGTTGTTGAGGATGAGCTTTAAAAAATAGTCAGATGCAATAAATTTATGCTATAATTAAAAAAGTGAAAGGAGTTTTGTCATGTTCAACTATATCACCACAACAAATATTACTCAGATAATACGTGCCATTATTGATATCATGTGCGTATGGGTTGTCATATACTATGGACTGAAGATCGTTCGTAATAATTCAAGAACGATTCAGATTTTTAAGGGCATTATTTTTGTTATTATCGTACAGGCTTTTGCTAAGATTTTTAAACTGCCGACAATTGAAAGCTTGGCAGCGATGTTTATTGCATGGGGGCCGCTGGCTTTGATTATTCTGTTCCAGCCAGAGATCCGCAATGTGCTTGAAAAGCTGGGAAAGACGAATGTTTTTTCTCGTATTTCAACCTTAACGGTTAATGAACGTGAAAATCTGGTTGATGAGTTAGTGAAGGCAGCCGGTGAATTGAGTGCTACGCAGACAGGTGCTTTAATTTCGCTGGAACAAAGTCATTCATTATCAGATTATATCAAAACAGGTACGAAGATGAATTCCATCGTGACCAGTGAATTATTATGTTCGATCTTTGTTCCGGGTACACCGCTGCACGATGGCGCTGTTATCATTCAGGGCGATAAGATTGCCTGTGCCAGTGCTTATTTTCCGCCTACGACTTTTGATTTTCCATCTTCATATGGTGCCCGTCATCGCGCGGCAATCGGTATCAGTGAAATCACGGATTCTATTTCAATCGTTGTTTCTGAAGAAACCGGTACGATTTCGATTGCCGAGGGCGGCAAGCTGCATGTGATGAGTATTGATTCATTACGTGAATATCTGATGATGGTAATCTGTCATACAGAAAATGAGATTCAGAAGGATAATCAAATTAAAAAGGATTATGATGATGAAATTGAATTCAGTGACGGTGTAGAGGCTGAAGAGCATAAGGGCCCGAAAATTACTGCGCATTTGATGAAGAAATCAGTGAAGAAGTTTGGCAAGCGTAAGGCTGAGGAAGAAGTCAAGGCTGAGGTGACTGAGAAGCCGGCGGAAGCTGCTGAAGAATTAGAAGAAACTCAGGAAGTTGCTGAAGAGATCGTGTATGATCAATCAGATTCAGAAACTGAAGGAGGTGAGTAGTCATGGCTAGACCAAAGAAGAAAAAAGAGCAGGAAGAAAAGAAGATCAATGAAAATAAAGTTGAGCTGGCTAAAACGATTGCTCAGCAAAGTCAGAAAATTGCCCGCTCCTATGCGAGTATCGAAAATACTTTCGCGAAAGCTTTCCGTTGGGTGAGCGCTTGGTTTGATAAGATTCTGTTTAATCAGCGTTATGCTAAGGAAGTTGCTTTGATTTTGGCAATCATCCTCTATGTAGCTACCAATTCCACGGATTCTTTGTCAATCAGCAGACAGCCGGCTTATACGAACACCTATACGGATCAGCCGGTAACCGCCGAGGTTAATTCAGCGGTTTATGAGGTAACCGGTTTACCAGAATCTGTAACGGTTTATCTGATGGGTGATCTGTCAGATATTCAAATGGCAGACAGTCAGGCAACCCAGAAGGTTGTCGCTGATTTGAATGGTTTAGGTGAAGGAACGCATCAGGTTGATTTAAAGGTTGCGAATATTTCCAGCCGTATTACCGCTGTGGTAAATCCATCAAGTGCGGTAATTACAATCAGCAAGAAGCAGTCTCAGGAATTCCAAATTGGTTATGATTTTATCAACACAAAGGATATGGATTCTGTTTATGCTCTCTCTGAGCCTGAATTTGAAAAGGATTCTGTGCTGGTACGTGCCAGTGACGCAACGATCCGCTCTATTTCAATCGTAAAAGCTTTAATTGACGTATCGAATGTAACAGGTGATTTCACTGTTGAAGCACCGTTAGTAGCTTATGATCAGCAGGGAAATCGTATGGATGTTGATATTGTTCCGGATAAGATCAAAACTACAGTTAAAGTTACCCGTCCTGAAAAAGATGTGCCGATCAGCATCGTGCCGATCGGTGAAGTTCCAAACAATAAGGCAATCTCAAGGTATAGCTTGGATCATCAGGCTGTGACGATTTATGGACCGCAAGAGGTGCTTGATCAGATCAATGGTATCGATATTCAGGTACCGGTAAGCAGCTTTACTTCATCACCGCAGGTCCTTTCAATGCCGATCAATCTGCCAAGCGGTGTGCGTAAGAAGAGTGTATCGGTAGTCAGCATTACTATTGAATTAGCGGATAAGGTTGAGAAAGTGATTGAGGATATCCCAATCCAATGGAAGAATAATACTCAGAATTACAAATTGACACTTGATGAAAATGAACCGCAGACAGTGAATGTTACCGTCAGCGGCGCTCAGGAAGTTCTTGATACTGAGGATGGCAGTGCGATTTCAGTTTATATCGATTTGGCGGATGTAACACAGACCGGTACGATTGAATTGCCTCTCCATGTCAGCGGTGGCAACAAGCTGGCGGCTTATACCTTAGATAAGCAGACGATCAAGATCAATGTCACAAAATAAAAATTGAAAAGACAGGAGCTACTATGGGAAAATATTTTGGTACAGATGGCATACGCGGACGCGCTAATGATACGCTGACACTGGATAAGGCAATTAAGATTGGCCGTTATCTGGGTGCCTATTATGGGCAAAGCGGCCATGCGCGCATACTGATCGGCAAAGATACCCGCTTGTCCAGTTCAATGTTTGAATCGGGCTTAGCGGCTGGAGCTGCGGCAAGCGGCGCTGATGTGTATCTGTTGGGTGTATGCCCGACACCAAGCGTATCTTATCTGATTCAGAAGGAGCATTTCAGCTGCGGAATCATGGTTTCAGCTTCTCATAATCCGTATTATGATAATGGCATTAAGCTGTTTTCACCAGCCGGCAAAAAAATGGATCCGGCGGTTGAGGAAGCCATTGAGGCAACCTTTGCGGGTGAAGATGAACTGCCTTATGCGATTAATGAAGCAATCGGCCGCATCATCGATTATCATGATGCGCTGCAGCTGTATATTTCATGGTTAAGGGAAACGGCCTGTGATTTATCGGGCATGAATATCGCATTGGATCTGGCAAATGGCAGCGCGGTAGCGACAGCGGTGGAAACACTGCGTGAATTGGGTGCGAAGCTTGAAGTGATTCACAGTGAACCCAATGGTGTCAATATCAATACACATTGCGGCTCAACGCATCCTGAGGAGCTTCAGGAACTGATGCGCAAAGGACATTATGATGCCGGCTTTGCTTTTGACGGTGATGCGGATCGCTTGATTGCTGTTGATGAAGATGGCAATCTGATTAATGGCGATTATACGCTTTATATTGTCGGCAAGGCTTTAAAGGCTAAAGGATTGTTGAAGGATGATGTTGTGGTGACAACAGTCATGGCTAATCTCGGTCTATATAAAGCTTTTGAGAAGTGTGGCATTCACAGCGTTCAAACGGCTGTTGGTGATAAATATGTTTATGAAAGTATGGAAGCGAATGGTTATACGATTGGCGGCGAACAAAGCGGTCATATCATCTTTAACGATTATGAAACGACCGGAGATGGTTTATTTACCGCCTTACAGCTGCTGAAAATCATGAAGGAAACCGGCCAAAGTTTAAAGACATTGGGTGAGGAACTGTTTATTTATCCGCAGCTTTTAGTCAATGTGCCGGTAAAGGATAAGGAAAAGGCTCTGCATGATCCGGAAATTCTTGCGGAAATTGCGGCTGTGGAAGCAAAGCTTGGCGATGAAGGAAGGATTTTGGTTCGGCCAAGCGGCACTGAGCCGTTAGTCCGTGTCATGGCTGAAGCCAAGACTCATGAATTATGTGATGAGTACGTTTATCAAATCGTAAATTTTGTTAAATCAAAGGGACTTTAAACAAGTCCTTTTAATTTTCTCAAATTTTGATACAATAAGTGGTAGAAGAGGTGGTATCTATGAAAAAAGTAATCTGTGTAGTTGAAGATGAAAAGGACTTAAACGAACTGGTAAAACGCTATCTTGAAAAAGAAGGCTATGAAGTGCGTTCTTATTATACTTATGAACAGGCCAGCATTCATACGGTGGATGATGATGTTCATTTGTGGATTCTGGATATTATGCTGGATGATAAATCAGGTTTCGATCTGATTGAAGAGATTCGTCTGCAGGGCCGTGATGTTCCGGTTATTTTCATGTCCGCACGCGATAAAGAGTTTGACCGCATCATTGGTTTAGAAAAGGGCAGTGATGACTATATCACGAAACCATTCTCACCGAAGGAGCTTGTGCTGCGGGTAAACAACATTATCAAGCGTACATATAAGAGTGAGAACACCCGTATTCAGATCGACAGCTATGAACTGGATGAGGAACAGCGCAAGGTATTTGATAATAATGAAGAAATCGATCTGACAACGAAAGAATTTGATTTGCTGATGATGTTTATCCGCAACAAAGGGACAGCGTTCTCCAGAGAGAAAATTCTGGAGCTGGTTTGGGAGGATAATTATTTTGGCTCGGATCGCGTTGTCGATGATACGCTGCGTAGACTTAGAAAGAAGCTGCCTAAGCTGAATATTCATACGATTTATGGCTATGGCTATCGATTAGGATAATGAAAAAGCTGAATGCATGGGTCAGGAATTTATCATTATCCCAGCAGCTGTTTGTTCTGATATTCTTTTTCATCGCTTTTTTCTCTTCCTTTTTCTTTATCTTTCTGACCGGAAATGTTGATGATTTTATCCGTGATCAGATGTTTAATATCATTGACCGCAATCAATCGATTATCGTCAATCTATATAAGATGGGGGTTGATGAGGATAAGATCATTACGCTTCAATTAGAAGACACGCAGAAGGACACGATGATGATTCATATCTTCTATACTGATAAAGGAAATTATTCTTCAGCCTCTGAAACATTAAACAATAACCGCTCGCTGACGCTGACCATCGGCAAGCAGCTGCTGAAGCAGATGGAGGACGGTGTTGAGGTCGGACATTATACTTATGACGGCGGTTATTATGCAATTAATATTGCCAGTCCTAATTTTGCGGTGGTATCGTTGGTTACCAAGGAATATCGAACGATGTATCGGGATACGCTGTTAAGCAGTGTAATCAATATTACGGTAATTGCGGTAGGCGTGTTCTTTATTGTACTGATGATTTGGATGGGTTATTTGATTCATCCGTTGAATCAGATTCGTAATTACATTGAAAAGATTAAGCTGGGTGAGGATGCTGAGCTGAAGGTGAATCGTAATGATGAAATTGGTGAACTGGCGGATGCGCTGGTCAGTATGCGTCAGGAGCTGAAACGTCAGGAGAAGACCAAGGAGGAAATGATTCATAATATTTCTCATGATCTTAAGACGCCGATCGCTACGATTAAATCTTATGGTGAATCAATTAAAGATGGTATTTATCCATATGATACGCTTGAAAAGAGTGTAGATGTCATTATTGATAATGCAAATCGCTTGGAGCGCAAGGTGCATTCTTTGCTTTATCTAAACCGTGTTGAATATCTTGTATCACAGAATACCGGTGAAAAACGTACAAATATGAAGGAAGTTATTGAGGAGGTCCTGCTGGCGATGAAGGCAGTAAAACCGGATATTGAAATCAAGGCCGATCTGAAGGAAGTTTACTTTAATGGTTCCAAAGAGCCATGGCGTATTACGGTGGAGAATCTGTTGGAGAATTCACTGCGTTATGCGCAGTCACAGGTAAAAATTAAACTGAATGATGATGAACTTAGTATTTCCAATGATGGTCCGTGTATGTCAGAGAGCCGTATTGCTTCTTTATTTAAGCCTTTCGAAAAGGGGCAGGGCGGACAATTTGGCATTGGTTTATCTATTGTTTATAAGGTAACGACAGCAAATGGTTATAATGTTTCTGGTGAAAATATGACCAAAGGTGTAATTTTTAGAATCAATAAATTTAAAGCCTGATAGTTTTAATACCTCTTACTGATTCATAGACTGAATCAGGAGGGGTTTTTTTATGAATATCCATTATCAGATCGCTGGATCTGGAAGAAATGTAATTCTGCTGCATGGCTGGGGTCAGAATTGTACCATGATGAATCCGCTTCAGCAGAAGCTTAAAGAGCATTATCGAGTAGCCTCACTGGATCTTTTTGGCTTTGGTGAGAGTGAAGCTATTGAAAATTATGATACCTTTGATGATTATGTGGAAGCGTTCCATCAGTTTGTTCTTGATCATGAATTAACGGACCCAATTCTGATCGCGCATTCTTTTGGTGCCCGCTTGGCGATTCGTTATGCGTTGAAATATTCAGTCAGTGCAATGGTTTTAACAGGAGCCGCCGGTATTAAGCCGCCGCTGACATGGCAGAAGCGCTGGCGTCAGACTTGTCATAAGCTGAGTCGCCGGCTGCCGCTGCCTAAGCCGAAAGGAAGTTATGATTATCAGCATGCGGATGCGTTTCAGCGCAAGGTGCTGGTGCAGGTTGTCAATGAGGATCTGACGCCGGTTCTTGAAACGGTTAAGGTACCGGTTTTGCTGATCTGGGGTGAGTGTGATGATCAGACACCGTTATGGATGGGGAAGAAGATGGAGGCTTTGATACCTGAAGCGTGTTTGATTGTACTGGAACAGGAGGATCATTTTGCTTATTACCATCAAAGCGGCCGCTTCTGCGCGATTGTGAATGCTTTTCTTGAAGGGTGGTGCCTTTCATGAGGCTGCTGATCGCCGCCTTGCTGATTGATTTGTCTTTCAGTTATTTTTTGCGGGACGCACAGAGTTATCAGCAGAATCGATATAATTTTGGCCGATATATCGATGCGTTAAAGCGTGAAAAAATTTGGCATGACTTGCTGCAGAACGGTTTTCTTTTTCTGTTTTTTATATTCAGTATCATGAGTGTCAATGAAGCCGATGGGTTGATTGTGCTGTTTCTTTGTGTCTATGTATATCTATTCAGTAAAAATGAAGAAAAACAGCCATTGGCCTTAGTTTATACACAGCGGATCAAACGGCTGATTATTTTATATGCGGCATTAATCGCATTGTTTGTCCTGCTTTGCACACAGCTGAGCAAGATCACGATCTATGTGCTGATGATTCCTTTATTTGGTCTTCATTCACTGTTTTTTATTGTGACTGCCTTGCTGTCGGTACCGCTGGAGAAAAAGATTCGGCGTCAGTATCGGCAGGCGGCAAGTGAGAAGCTGGCAGGCTGCAGCTGTATCAAAATCGGCATTACCGGCAGTTATGGCAAAACCAGTGTGAAAAATATTTTAAATCAGCTGCTGTCCATGAAATATGCATGCTGTGCAACGCCGCTTTCTTATAATAATGAGATGGGCATCACCCGCACGATTCGGGAAAAGCTGACGCTATCCGATGAGGTATTTCTTTGTGAGATGGGAGCGGATCATGTGCATGAGATTGAGGATCTTTGCCGTTTTGTACAGCCTGATTATGGAATTGTGACTGCGGTTGGTTTGCAGCATCTGGCTACCTTTAAGTCATTGGAGAATATTCTTCATGAAAAGCTGCAGCTGGCTGAGCATGCGAATAAGGCAGTGTTCATTAATACGGATAATGAATATTTGCGCAACGCACAGATCAACAATCCAATTAAGGTAATAAGCTATGGGGTGAAGCTGCCGGCAGATTATCAGGGAGTTAACATTTTTTGTGATGCATCGGGCAGCCGCTTTGAACTGCTTCATGAGAGTCAGCGGACAGCTTTTGAGACCAAGCTGTTAGGAACGCATAATATTTTAAACTGTGTTGGGGCGCTGGCAATGGCCGATGAGCTGGGTGTTGATCTTGAATTGATGAAGCTGGCTCTTAAAACAATGCCGCCGATTCCACATCGTTTGGAGTTAAAAAGCTTTGGCTGCGGCCGTTTGATTGATAATGCGTATAATTCTAATCCTGACAGCGCCAAAGAAGCCCTTGAGGTGCTTGCAATGATGCCGGGCAGACATATTCTCATTACACCGGGTTTCATTGATCTGGGGGCACAGACGGCGTTCTACTGTGAACAATTTGGTACGCAGATGAAGGGGATTGACCTGATCGTACTGATTGGCCGTAATGCGCCGGATATGGAAAGAGGCTGTCTGCGCGTTGGGATTGAAGAGGAAAAGATCCTGCATGTGGACAGTATGCGCCGTGCCCTTGAGGTTGTGAAGGCAATGATGCATGAAAATGATACCATTCTAATTGAAAATGATATTCCTGATGCATTTCTTCATTAACCAATCTGGGTGTTTTGCATAATCTAGTGTGTGAGGAGGCGCAAGATGAAAATACAGGTTGGTGTCGTATATGGCGGAAAGTCTGTGGAGCATGAGGTATCAGTAATTTCCGCTTTGCAGGCCATGAAATCATTTGATCATAATAAATATGAGATCATACCCATCTATTATGGAAAAGATCAGCAATTTTACACCGGCAGGAAAGCGATGGAAGCTGCCACATATCAAAAGCTGGAGGATATCCCTAAGCTGCTTGAGGTTGTTGACTGGGTGCGGGAGGGACAGGAGGTATTTCTTAAATATCGGCGTTTATTCAGGGTGAAACAGCGCCTTGATGTCGTTTTCCCGATCATGCATGGCGCAAGCGGCGAAGATGGTAAGTTTCAGGGCTTCTTAGAAACATTAGGTGTTCCTTATTGTGAATCCGGTGTTCTATCCTGTGCCATCGTTCAGGATAAAGCGATGATGCGCAGAGTATTAAACAGTGTACAGGTGCCGTTGGTCAATGGCTTTGAGATTACCCGCAGTGAATGTATCCTGCATCCTGAAACACTCATAGAAAAAGCAGAACAAATCGGCGGCCCATGGATCATCAAGCCAGTCAGCGGCGGCAGTTCGATCGGCATTCTTTGCTGTGATGATAAGGATCAGCTCCTGCCAACCGCGTTGGAATGTTTTGCCTTTGACAGCAAGCTGGTTGTTGAACATCGGTTTACGGATTTCAGGGAATTTAATATTGGATTGCTTGGCGATCATGATGATATAAAGCTGTCATTGATTGAGGAAGTATTCAAGAGTGAGACAATCTTAAGCTATGTAGATAAATATGGCGGCAGTTCAAGCAAAGGTATGGAATCCATCAGCCGCCGGCTGCCGGCCGGTATTGAGGAAGATATCTGTGAGGCGATCAAAGAAGCGGCCAGAAATGCTTTTAAGGTCTGTGAATGCAGCGGTGTAGTGCGCATCGATTTCCTGTATGATAATGAAGCCAAAGCTTTGTATCTTAATGAAATCAACACGATTCCCGGATCATTAGCCGCCTATCTGTTTAAGGATATGAGCCGTCAGGAGCTGCTTGACCGCTGTATCAATCTGGCTTTCCGAAAAGAGCGCAATGCCAAGAAAATCGTTTCGACCATCGAATCATCACTGCTTAAAAACTCAGCCTTTGACGGCATCAAGAAATAAGATGTAAAGCAAGCCTATTTAATAAAGATAGGCTTTTCTTTTGGTTAATTGATGGTAATGACTTTCTTTACGGATGCTGCAGAAACAGTGCTAAATGATATAATGGTTAATGTAAGTTAACGAAAGAAGGTCTACGATGAATCAGCATAAGGTAACGATTAATCAAAACTGTGCCGGCTGTTCACTTTGCATCAATGACTGTCCGGCACACAATATAAAACTGGCAGAGGGCAAAGCACAGATAATTGCAGCTGAGTGCATCTTCTGCGGGCACTGTGAGTCTGTCTGTCCAAAGGCAGCCGTCATGATCAGCGGTTATGAGCATGAACCGATCAGTCAAACAGCGCCCAAGCGCCTAGATCCTGATCAAGTATTAGAAGTCATCCGTTTCCGAAGAACGATCCGTCAATTTAAAGATCAAGAGATTCCTGAACATGTCATGAATCAGATTCTTGAAGCGGGCAGATTGACACATACCAGCAAGAATGCGCAGGATGTTTCTTTTATCATACTCGATCAGAAAAAACAAGAAATAGAAGCGATTGCTGTCCGCTTGCTGCGCAGAATAAAACCGTTGATTGATTGTTTTAACGCTTTGGCAAGACATAATGAAATCAATGATGATTTTTTCTTTTTCAGGGCACCTAAGGTCATCCTTATCACTGCTGCTGATGCGGTCAACGCGCACCTCGCAGCACAGAATATGGAATTTGTGGCAGAAGCGAATGGGTTAGGTGTTTTATTCAGCGGTTATTTCACCATGGCTTTAAAAATGTCCCATAAAATAAGAAAAATGCTGGGCTTAAAACGCAGCCAAGCAGCGGTAACTTTAGTATTGGGTTATCCAAAGGTAAAATATCAGCGTTCACCAAGACGTGAATCGCTTAAAGTAAACATTTACTAGGAGGGTTATGATGGCGGAAAAAAAGGATTGTGCGGCGCGGCTGCTGATGATCACAGAAGGGTTTAAAAACAATCGGAAAGCGTTGACAGCGATCGGTGATGAAACAAGACAGCTGATTTTGCTTGTCCTATTGGAAAGTGATCTGAAGGGTATCCGCGTCAATGAGATTGCGAAAAAGACACATTTAACACGTCCCTCAGTTTCACATCATCTGCAGATTTTAAAAGAAGCCGGTATTGTTAATATGCGGAAAGAGGGAACGATGAATTTTTATTACATCAATGCCAATGAAACGCAGTGGCAGAGCCTTTTAGAGTTGATGAAGCTGATTGTTGAGGGTGTTTTGCATATCAGTGATACCCAAGGAAAGGATGATGAACGATGATTTTATATTTCTCAGGAACCGGCAACAGCGAGTACGCGGCTCAGCAAATTGCTGCGAAGACAGGGGATGAATTCTTGAACCTCTTTACCAAAATACGCATTCAGGATACACGGGAGCTGACCTCTCAAAAACCATGGGTTATCGCAGCACCGACCTATGCTTGGCGGCTTCCGCGCATCGTTGAGGAATATTTGCGAAAAACTAAATTAAATGGCAGCAAGAAAGTATATTTTGTGCTGACCTGCGGCGGCGCAATCGGCAATGCTGAAGCCTATCTGAAACGGTTATGCGCTGATCTGGGTTATCAATTTCAAGGCTGCGCAGAGGTCATTATGCCGGAAAATTATATTGCGCTTTATTCAGCGCCGAATCAACAGGAGGCATTTAAAATTATTGAAGCAGCCGACGCAAAACTGGCTAAGATTGCAGAGTGGATTAAAAATGGAACTGGCATTCCGTTACAGCCGATCAGCTTCAAAAGTAAGCTGTGCAGTCAGGTAATAAATCCATTATTTTATTCCTTAATGGTTAAGGCGGATAAGTTTTACGCAAAGACTGATTGTGTGAGCTGCGGCCAATGTGTAAATGTTTGCCCGCTGAATAATATTCAGCTTGTAAACGGCATACCACAATGGGGAAAGGACTGCACCCACTGCATGGCCTGTATCTGCCGCTGTCCGGTTGAAGCGATTGAATATGGCAGGCATACTGAAGGCTTAGACCGTTATACATGCCCTAAAAAGATTGATGAATAAGCAGAAATAAGACATTATTGAAAGGGAGTAAACTTATTTACGAAAACAAATAAAATCAAAGTGACAATTTCAAGCAGGTACATACAGAAAATGACCATGTTAGAGGATTAATACTCAAGCATGGTCATTTTTATACATTAGATGCAAATATCTCAATTACTGGCGTGTTTTCGAAATTGTTTCTTCTGTGTAGTCTCTCGCGGATACATCATACAGATCATGTCGTGATAACATTGAACTGATAAAAATTTCCCGGATGTCAATGCTCGGGTGCGATTCCGATACCGGCAGGTAAAAGAGCGGAACAATACAGGAAGGAACAGCACAAAAAATACAGCCGGTGTCCTTAATAATAAAATAATTTCCTGAATAAATTTATGAAATCATTTTCTTGTTCTTATAAATAATTTTTAATTCTTTCCATCGCCGCATCACTCACCGGATCACCGCATCGCTTTCTGGCTAACAGATCGGCATTCTTTAAAATTTCATCACAAATGCCGTCCACGCGGTCTTTATCAGAATGACGGGCAATCGAATTCATGATGCGATGAATCTCTTCTGTTGAGAATAAAGCTGAAGATACCAGCATATCTCTTGCCATGACACTTGAGCGGAAAGCATGATGATGACCATGTTCAAGATATTGAGCACAATCATGCAGATAACCGGCAATCTGAACTAATTCCGGATTATAATTCTCTTTTTCGGCAATCTCTTTTGCACAATCGGCAACTGCCTGGCTGTGTTCAAAACAGATAGCTCTATTTTCATCATTTTCGATTCCGTTATAGTAACGGTCAGCGATTTTCTTTATTTCTTCGTAACGATTCATTTTTTCATCAGCTCCTTAAATTCCTCCAATGTCTGTGCAAAGAAGGTAAATGCATCATTGTATACCTGATCATTATTAGGGTCAACGCCAGAATGAATCAGTTCATCAATCGGACTCTCACTGCCTCCCATCTTTAAGAAGGACAGATAGTCAGCCGTATTGCCGGATAAAATCTTCTGTGCGAATGACAATGCCACCGACATCCCAAGCGTATATTTATAAACATAAAAATTGTAATAGAAATGCGGTACATAGTAACAGCCGGCACCATGAACCGCTTCATCAAGAAGTACCTCAGGGCCATAGTTTTCCTTGCTGAGTCTAAGGAACAGATCCATACATGTCTGATTCGAAACGGCTTCACCTTTTTCAATCATCTCATGAAGCTGCGCTTCAAACTGAGCAAACATCGGCTGACGGTATAAGGTGCCAGCCAGCTGTTCCAAGAGATTATAAAGAATATATGCTTTATATTCATCATCATCACTGGTGCTTAACAGATAACGGTTCAGCAGAATCTCATTCACTGTGGATGCAACCTCGGCGACAAAGATCCGATATCCGGCTAACATGCTGCGATTGTTCTCATTTGAATAGGTAGAATGCATTGAATGACCCAGCTCATGAGCCAGCGTACTGAGTGAATCATAACCGCCGGTAAAATTCATCATCACATAAGCGTTTGATGTATACGTTCCCCATGAATAAGCGCCCGGCCGTTTTCCTTCATGAGTCATGAAATCGATCCATTGGCTGTCTCTGGCCTGATGCAGTTTACTCAAATAATCATCGCCCAGAGGTTTTAACGCTTCATCCAATATAGCAAAGCATTCTTCAATGGTATAGTGAATCTCGGTATTTTTAACCAACGGTACATTTAAGTCATAATAATGCAGCTCATCGAGTTCCAGCAATTCTTTTTTTAAGGCATTATAGGCATGGAAGCCATTGATGTATTTTTCATTCGCCATCATGCATACCTTATCAAACAGCTTCTTATCAGCATCATCCTCAAACAGACTGGCTTCTAACGCGGAATTAAAATGTCTGGTATGTGCGTTAAAGACCTGACCTTTCGCATGCCCGATCAATAGATTTGACATCGGTGCACTTAAACGCTTATATTCACTGAAATAATTGATATAGGCATCTTTTCGTACTTGTGCATCAGGGTGGCGCAGAAATTCGCGCAGTGTCGCGCCATTAAGAAACTGGGGTTTGCCGTCAACCATGACATCCTTAAACGTTACCCGCCATGACTGATAGGTACGCTGGGCATTGTCACAGATGTCCTGCATATCAGCAAGCATTTTTTCACCGGCTTCATCCAGCCGATGCGGTATCGTTTTCCATACACAGGAAATCGGATAACGGAAATCCTTACAGGCTGGCTGTTTCAGATATTCATCCACGATCTCTTTATGGCGGATCAGCTCCAGATCAACAAAAGCCAGTTCGCTTTGCTGAGTAGTTAACAATAGCTCGGCTTTCGCAAGATTCTGCTGATTCAAAGCCTTTTCGGGTTCCACATCACAGCACATTTTCGCATAGACATACGCATTGTCCATACAGGAGCCGAATACTTCACTGGTTTCCATATAAGCGATAAAGCTTTCACAGTCCTTACAGATCGAGCCTTCCATCTGTTTTAAGGCTGTCAGTAATTCCTCACAGCGATGAATATTTTCATCAAAGGCTTCCTGATTAGGAAAAAGTGATGAAAGATCCCATTTGTACTGTGAAAGTACCTCTTCTCTTTTCATAGTTTCACCTCGTCCTATTCATTGTAGCTTTTAAGCGGTCGATAGGCAAGCTTTAATAAAAATTATTGCAAAGAAGGAGCGGCTGTATGTTATAATAAATAGCATAGAAGGAGGATTTGTTATGTCAACACCACATAATAGAGCAGAAGTAGGAAGTATTGCGAAAACCGTGTTAATGCCAGGAGATCCGCTCCGTGCAAAATATATCGCGGAAACATTTTTAGAGGATGCCGTGCAGTTTAATACCGTGCGCAACATGTTTGGTTATACCGGTACTTATAAGGGAAGGAAGATTTCCGTTATGGGCAGCGGTATGGGAATGCCTTCAATCGGTATTTACAGCTATGAGCTGTATAAATTCTATGACGTAGAAAATATTATTCGTATTGGATCGGCAGGTGCTTATACTGATAAGCTGAATCTGTTTGATACGATTTTGGTTGAGAGCAGCTGGAGTGAATCAAATTTTGCGAAGGCACAGAATGGCTATGATTCAGATATTGCATATCCAAGCGAAGAACTGAATGCACGTCTTGAAAAAGCAGCCGAAGAATTAAATATTCCGGTAATTAAAGCCAGAATTCATTCAAGTGATGTTTTCTATCATGAAGATAATGTAGCGGGTCCGGCAGAGTTCTACAATGAACATGGCTGTGTTTGTGTAGAAATGGAAAGCTTCGCGCTGTTCCACAATGCGAAGGTTTTAGGCAGGAATGCTGCTTGTCTGCTGACAATTTCTGATTCATTGATCACGCATCAGGTAACAACAGCTGAAGAACGTGAAACTTCATTTACTAATATGATGAAGATCGCGTTGGAAATGGCGGACTAAAAAAATAAATGAAGAAGACAAGATCGAAAAGGATTTTGTCTTTTTTAGTTTTATGGAAGGTGTTTATGATCGTTAAATAGGCAAGCTGAAATGATATCAGCAGGATAGTGTTGAATGTAGAGTCCATGAATCTATAATTATTTCTGCCCAATGCGTATATCAATAATAAAGAGGCGGTGTACATGGTGAAAAGAATACTGTTGTTTTTTTGGCTGTTGATAATGATAGCAGGCTGTGCTGAATAGTTGCCGGAAGCAGAGAAACCAGTAATCGCCATAGGTTAATAACGATAATCAACATTTATAATACTGTGAATCTCGGATATACAAGTGATGGCATAGCAGGACCATTTTTTATACCGGTCATCATCATCCGTCGCTTGTGCTGTTTATTTGGTAAATGTAAAACACTAAAAAGGAAGCTTTAATTTCACTGATTAATTCAATGATTTTAAAACTTCCTTTGATTCAGGCAATTAAATTTAAGCTTTTTCTAAAACCTTGAGAATTTCTCCGGTATAGCTGCGATGATAATCTTTGTTTGGATAATTCTTATCAATGTCAGCATCAATAAATTGGGAAGGATCAATATCTGAAACGGCAATCTTCCGGCAAATCAGCACAAGTTTGGCTTCATCAAAGTAAGGGGCGGCCTCAGTATAATTAACGCTCAGCCCGCTAGCTTTGATTTTATCAATGTCACGTCCTGATTGACTGCCGCAAAGCTTCAGCACATCTCTGTATTCTTCATCAAAAAAGCAGAGTGAGAAAGTGTCTTCTTTTTCCATAAACTGATACGTATAGCGCTGCGGGCGCACAACGGTAACAGCAACCGGGCGATTCCAGATATATCCGGCAAAGCCCCAACTGGCAGTCATGGTGTTACAGGCTTCCACATTGCCGGCCGTAACCAGCATCCACTGATTTTTGATTAAATCAATCAGATTTTCCTTAATCTCAACAGGTTTAATTTCTTTCATTTATTTACCCTCTTTCATCATAATAAAGCTCATATGCCGTCCGCAGTTCTTATCCCGACGATAGGAGAAGAAGTTTCCTTGGTTTGAATAAGTACAGTTTTTATCAACGGAAATATTCGTATAAGGTACGCCGGCAAGAATGCACTGTTCACGGTTCAGACCTTTATTATCAACATAAGCTTTTTTAGTCTCTGTATTTTGATACACAAAGGCTGAAGTATCAAAGCTCATAGTATTGATTAATTCTACAACTTCTTCGCCAACTTCAAAATTATCCTGACAGATTGCCGGTCCGATATAAACCAGCAATTGAGATGGATCAACACCTTCATTCTCTTTCAGATAATTAATTGCTTTACCGGTGATTTCTTTAACTGTACCTTGCCAGCCGGCATGGATTGCGCAAACCAGCTCCTGAATAGGATCGTAGATCAGCACTGGAACACAGTCAGCATGGAAGACACCAAGCATAACTCCTTTTTCTTTCGTATAAAGTGCGTCACAATCAGGAATTGCATTCGCATAATTGTCACTGCCTTTACCGCTGTCAGCGGCGGATACCTTAATTAGATGATCTGAATGTGTTTGCTGAGCAAATACACACTGATTCAAACCGATGTTGAAATCTTCACAGAATTTATTGCGGTTTTTTAATATATTTTCTTTATCGCCTCCTGCATGGAGAGCCATATTAAAATTCTCGGGCTGTTCAGCTACTCTTAACGTTGTACCGGCAGCAAGCATGCCATCATTTTTCCATAAGATATATTTTTTCATAGATTCCCTTCTTTCATTTGCGATCATTTAGAGTATATGATCTTTACGTTAGTATAATGCATTTTGACTGTTTTTTCAAATCAATGACACTTTTTTCATCTTCCTTGATCTGAGTTACAGACGCTGAAATCAATTGATTCTTGTAAATCAAGATTCTTGCGTGAAATTGCCATTCGCTAATAAATTATTTTGTAGTATAATATATTAAACACCTGTAATGGTAGGTATGCTTTAGGGGAGTCCAATATGAAAAACAGGAAAGGATTTACACTTATAGAATTGATAGTAGTTATAGCCATTCTTGGTATTTTGGCACTTTTTCTTGTTCCTTCCTTTATGGGATATGCGAAAGATGCGAAACAGTCTGTCTGTGAAAGTAATATGACATCGATTCAGCGTGCTTATCATTTTCAGATGGCAAAGCAGGAAAAAGATGAAACAGAAGATTTACTTAATGAAGTTATGAACAATAAGTATGATGATTTCAGCACCGCGCCTAAATGTCCATCAGGCGGTATCTACTATATTATTACCACGGATGAGAATGCCGATCAGACGAGCTTTCAGGTAGTATGCACAGAGCATTCAAATGCATTAGGCAAAATACCGACACAGATATTGAATCAGATGAAACATTTTACCCAGAATGTGAAAAATATGGATATCGATTCTGATGAGTTTGAAAAGTATTATAAATTATATCAGGAAAACGGCGGCGATAAAGATAAGACTTATTTTAAAAAACAGGTACTGAATAATAATGATAAATTGCGGGAGTATTTACAATATATAAATGGCGGGTCATGGCCGGCTTTACAAGTGAATGGTCAAACTTTATATGTACAGCCATATCTTGATTCTGCATCAGGCAGCAGCGGCAGGAATCCAAGCTATGATATCTTTATTTATGCTTCACCGAACGGAAATGGTAACTGGAATACAAATTATATCTATGATTCAAACACCGGTAAGTGGTGGACGGGTAAAAAAACAATCAGTGTCGCAAATAAATCATTTGAAAACGTAAAAGAAGAGATGCAAAAAAATAATTGGAGCGAAGTATCGAATCCACAGGATATGGTAATTACTGGCCAGATTGTCATGCCGTAAGGATAATTGTGAAAATGCTGTATTGTGTGCAGCTTCTTACTTATGCTATGATTACAGCAGGTGATACACATGCAGATTAATCGCTTGGATTTAGTATATTCATTATTTTCAATAGTTAATCAGAATAAGACTGATGATCCGGATTATGTACTTGCCAAGTATTTTCTTGAGCATTATACCGAATTAAGCAAGCTGAATATCCATGAGGTAGCGGCCGACTGTTACGTATCAAGAAGCAGTGTACGCCGTTTCTGTCAGCAAATCGGTTATGATAATTTTAAGGATCTTAAGGATGAATTCAGAGAATTCGATTATCAGTATAATTATTTCATGAAACTTACAGATCGAGATAATTACCGTGAATGGCTGGCGGGCGAGTTAGCTAAGATGGTGAATGAACTGAATCAACGCATGGATACTTCTGAGGTGGATCGTATCGTAGAACGGATTCATGACAGTGAGAATGTTGTATTCCTTTCTTCTTATTCGAGTATTTTATTTCTGATGGAATTTCAAAGACCGCTGATTTTAAGCGGTAAGCTTGTACGAATTATGACTGATACTAATATGGATATAGATTTTCTGCTGTCATTAGGTGAGAAGGATTATGTTATGACAGTATCGGCTACCGGTAATTTTGCCAGGGCAGTAATGCCGGTGATAACTCAGATTCAGGCGTATAAAGCTTTAATGACTACGGCGCGGATCAGTGAGCTTGAGACTCCCTATGACCGTGTCTATCATTTAAGCGCTAATGATTATTCCAACGTGAAATCAGTTTATAGTAAGTATGGTATGGAATATGTATTTGATAATCTATATAGTACCTATGTGCGCCGTTATGGTACGATCATAAAGAATACAAAATAAGACTTAAGAGTATCTGCTGGACGCAGATGCTTTTTTTATGGTGCAGAAATTGAACCCCATTTTTTTATCTGTTCCGTTAACATAAAGGTATGAAAAAGGAGAGTTGTACCATGAAAGTATTAATAGGCGGATTCGTTGCGGAATCCAATGCCAGAGTGAAGGAATATTGTGAATTGACTCGTTTTATGCTGAAAACAGGCGATGAGGTAGCTAAGGCATTATATGTCGATGACTTATTTGCCGCTGAGGGTATTGAAGTAATACCGGCTATTTATGCAGATGGCAGAGCCGGCGGTATCGTCGCTAAGGAAGCGTTTGACTATATTGCTAATCAATTTATTAAGGCTGTAAAGGAACACCAGCATGAACTGGATGGAATGTTCTTTTTTCTGCATGGCGCCAGTCATGTGCAGGAACTGTCAGGCGGCAGCGGTGAGCATTATATAATTCGTGAAATTAGAAAAATTGTAGGTCCATACATGCCCATTGCCATGGTTATGGATCCGCACGGCAATCTGTCACAGGAGCAGGCTGATAATTGTACGATTATACGAACCTTTAGACATTCACCGCATACAGACCGTAGGGAATGTCATCGTTTCGTGGCTTCTTTGTTAATTGATTTGTTGAATCGCCGCCGCAATATTCATCCGGTTTATCGCAAAGTACCTGTACTTTTGGGTGGCGAGCGGACAGTTTCCACTGATGAACCGATGGTTTCGATTAATAAGATGCTTGATGAAATTGAAAAGGATGAGCGAATTATGTGCTGCTCATATCATATCGGTTATGTACGTCATGACAGTGATAAATGCGGCGCCAGTGTAATTGTAGTGCCTAGTAGCGAAAAAGATACCGCTTATGCGAATACAAAGGCAGATGAAATTGCAGCTTTTGCTTTTTCTAAAAGGCATGAGTTTCATTTCACAGGCACGGCGCTGGAGCCGGAAGAGGCAGTGAGAGAAGTGATGGCAGTAAAGGGAAAACCATGCTTTATCACTGATTCTGGTGATAATTGTACAGCTGGCGGACCCGGTTGTAATACATTCATTCTTCGTCAATTCATGGCTCTGGAAGATTATGCAGATAAACGCATTCTCTTTGCTTGCATCAGTGATGAAGGCTGTGCTAATCAGCTTGCTGATCATGCGCTGGGCAGTGCTGTGAGCTTTGATTTAGGTATTGATGAAGATGCATTATCAGCCAAGGTTTCACTAAATGCTACAATCCTTGCTAAAGGTGAACTGCATCATCATTATGGTGATCAGACATCGATCGGCAGCTGTGTTACCGTTCGTCTGAAGGATCGTCCTATTGATATTGTGATTGCGCAAAAAGCGGTATCGTTTGCGGAAAAAGCTCAATATGATTATGCAGGCATTGATATGGATTATGATGTCATCGTTGTAAAACAGGGTTATTTATATCCTGAACTGAAGCAGGCAGCTAACTATTTTGTTATGTCTTTGACCGATGGGGCTACCAATCAACGTACAGAGAAAATCAAGTATCAGAAAATTTTAAGACCTATGTATCCGATTGATGCAATTTAGAATAGGAGGGAGCAAAAGCTGGCACCCTTTTAAGAAAAAATGATGCTAGACTAAGGATAACAAGGATCAGGCAGAGAAATGCTGATGCGCGCATGAATCATTCAGTTAGCTAGAATGTCTGCATCATTGGATTTATGTTTTGAATATACGAAAATATCGATAAAGGAGATTCACTATGTACTATAAAGAAAAGCCAAAGTTTCCGGACACTTTCTTATGGGGAGCTTCATCGGCTGCCTGGCAGGTTGAGGGGGGGGTTGCTGAGGATGGCAGAACACCGGCAATTATTGATTGCAACAGCAAGAAGAAAAAACCATATACAGATAATTCTATTACAGCCGATCATTATCATCATTATAAAGAGGATGCTGCGCTGATGGCTGAATGCGGATTCAGCTCATATCGTTTTTCAATCTCATGGTCAAGAATTATACCTGCCAGTGATGGCACTGTAAATGAAAAGGGTATTCAGTTCTATAATGACTTGATTAATGAATTATTACGCCATCATATTACACCGATCGTAACGCTGTATCATTATGACATGCCGGTGTGGGTTGATGAAGAATTAGGCGGCTGGCGTGACCGCCGCACAATTGATGCATTTGATCATTATGTTCGAGTATGTTTTAATGAATTTGGTGATCGGGTAAAATATTGGCTGTCAATTAATGAACAGAATATGCAGATAGTTTATGGCAAATGGTTAGGTATCGATAAGGGATGTACTGACTGGGAAAAAGAAAAGTGGCAGATCAATCATATTATGAATCTGTGTCATGCTAAGGCTGTTATTGCCTGTCATGAGATGGTTGCAGATGGGAAAATCGGGCCGGTTCCCGGATATGTGCCGATTTATCCAAAAAGCTGCAGGCCTGCTGATCAGATTGCGGCTATGAATGCTGAAGAATTGACTGAGAAGATCTGGAACGATTTATATGTTCATCGCGAATACAGCAGTTTTGTGAAAAAGTATTGGCAGCTTCATGATGTTGATCCGGATATTCGGCCGGGGGATATGGAGCTGATTCAGCAGGCTAAGATTGATTTTTTTGCATTGAACTGCTATCGAAGCAATACGGCGATGGATTGTCCGCCTGATGAAAACTATCTTGAACTTCAGCTGAATAAGGAAGGAATTAAAGGACAGTTTGTGTATCCCAAGTTTCCTGGCGAATATCAATTATGCGCCAATCCTTATGTAGAGGTAACGGATTGGGATTGGGAAATTGATCCGATTGCGATGCGCTATATGCTGCGTTATATGTGGGATCATTACCGTCTGCCAATGATGATTACAGAAAATGGTATTGGCGCACATGATGTATTAAGTGAAGACGGTCATGTTCATGATGAGTATCGCATCAATTTCCTGCGTGATCAGATCGAACAGATTGGTTTAGCCATTGAGGATGGCTGTGAGGTTTGGGGATATAATCCATGGTCATTTACTGATTTATTAAGTACCGGCAATGGTATGGCAAAGCGTTATGGTTTAGTTTATGTAAATACAACTGATCAAGAAGTATTAGATTTGCGGCGTATAAAAAAAGATTCCTTTTATTGGTACAGCAAACTGATTAAATCAAAGGGTCAGGATTTAGGAAAATAAGGAGAACGGCGATGAAAAGCAGCGAAAAAGAAATAAAAATGATTGATGATATTATTCAGCTTGTTGGCGGTGTTGATAATATTAATACAGTAATGCATTGTTCAACACGATTGCGCTTTACATTAAAAAAGGAAGCAGCAGCGGATGTGGAAGCGATTGAAAAGATTGAAGGGGTATTAGGAGCACAGTGGAAAGCAGGACAGCTGCAGGTAATTATCGGTCAAAAGGTTGGCCGTCTGTATAATGAATTAATCAGCCGTTATAAAATAGAAGCTCAAGGTGAAGTTCCTGATGATTATGGTGAGAAAAAGAAATTCTCATTTGCGATGATTTTAGACTTTTTAGCGGGTTGTTTATCACCATGCCTGCCTTGTATTCTCGGCGGCGGTTTATTAAAGGGTCTGATCAGTTTGTTTGTCATGCTGAGTATCTTGACTCCGGAAACCGGCTTTCATACATTGTTGACTATTCTCTCTGATGTACCGTTTTATTTTCTGCCATTCTTATTAGCAAGTTCAGCAGCTAAAAAATTCGGTACTGATCAGATGATGGCAATGGCTGTTGCCGGTATGTTGATGTATCCAACGGTTATCAATAATGCGGGGTCATCAATTTCAGTGCTTGGACTGCCGATTACTTATGTTAAATATTCTGGATCGGTGATTCCGATTATTTTATCCGTATGGGTTTTGAAATATGTTTACAAATGGGTGAATAAAGTGATTCCGGATACTATGCGAATGCTGTTTGCACCGGTTTGTATCTTTATTATCATGGGCGTTGTCAGCTTGGGAATTACCGGCCCCATCGGTTATTATTTAAGCTCATATGTCGCGATGGCAGTCAATTGGCTGTTTGCTTTCTCACCGGTCGTTGCTGGCTTTGTCGTTGGCTTTACCCGTCAGTTTATTGTTTTCACTGGTATGCATTTAAGTTTGACTTCAATTATACTCTCCAATATTGAAGTTTATGGTTATGATCCGCTGATTGCCATCTATGGTATTAGTGCTTTAGCTGTATCAGGTGCAGCATTCGGTGCTTTCTTTAGATTAAAGAATAAGAGTAACCGTCAGGTAGCCTTATCCTCAGGAATCAGTGCTTTACTCGGCATCACTGAACCAGGCCTTTACGGTGTGCTTGTACGTTTTAAGTGGCCGTTTATGGCTGTTTCTATTGCCAGCGGTATCGGCGGCGTTATCAGTGCCTTATTAGGCGGTCATGGGTATACAGTATCTACCCCTTCAGTAATTACCTTATCTATTTTTGAGGATACGATGCCGGCAGTAGCATTAAGTTATGCGGTAGCATTTATCATCGCCTTTGTGTTAACATATATACGTCCAATTGATGAAACGGCTGCTAAGAGTGAAAAAGCACTGGCGGCTGAGAAAAAACTGGTGATTAAAGTAGAATCATCACCGGCTGAAATTTGCGCACCGGCTAAGGGTACAATGATCGAATTAAGTGAAGTAAATGATAAAACATTTGCCAGCGGTGTAATTGGCAAGGGAATGGCGGTCGTGCCTTCTAATGGAGACTTATATGCACCGGTTGACGGTGTAGTGTCAATGATTTTTCCTACTCAGCATGCACTGGGCTTTACAACTGACGATGGTAAAGAAATCTTGGTTCATATCGGTTTAGAGACTGTAGATCTCAATGGAGAAGGCTTTAATCTTGAGATTAAGACGGGTCAGCGGGTTAAATGCGGTGAGCGAATCGGCAGTTTTGATTTAGGCTTGCTGAAGGAAAAAGGCTATGATCCTACAATTATCGTGGCTGCGACACATAATGACAGTCAGATTACAGCGCAGGCAGCGGGGAAAGTAGAAGCCAAGGATATAATGTATACAATTAATGCCTAAAAGAAAGCAGGTGACAGGATGAGGGCAGGTTACGCAAGAGAAATAATTAATCCGTTTTATCCTTGTAAAATGGAAGGATATAATGAAGCTAGATTCTGTTTCAATCAAAGTGACGAACAGAAGGCTGCCAGCGGTGAAGGCTTGAGAACGGCCTTTGGACAGCGTGATGATCTGTTGATGGATGTGCTGTGTATTGAAGCTAAAACAATGCTGGTTTTTATACAGCTTGATATTTGCATTGTTGAAAGAGAATTTGCTGACTTCTGCCGTGAGGCTTTGACGCGTGAATTTCATTTGCGTAAGGAACAGATTTCCATTGCATGCTCACACACGCACAATTCACCGGTTGTCTCTCATGGTATGGCTTATGATTTGAAACCGGATCTTAAATATTGGGAATTGATCAGAGATAAGATGACAGTGGCTTTGCGTCAGGCAATAAGCAAGCTTGAGAAGGTGAACATTAGCTTGGACCGGCATACAGTAACGGGTTATTATAATAATCGGAATCGGCCCAATGAAGAGTATTACCACTATTGTGATGAAATCCGAATCAGTGCGGCTGATAAGCCTATTGTTAAAATTCTGAACTTGGCTTGTCATCCTACGATTCTTGGTGCCCAGAATATGCTGATCAGTGCAGATTTCTTTGGTGTTATGCGCAGATGTTTACAAGGAAATGACGGATATCCGGTAATGATTTTGAATGGTGAAGCAGGCGACAGTTCACCGCGTTTGCTTAAAAAAGGTGTGGACTGGCAGGAGTGTATCCGTTATGGTGAGGGAATTGCTGCCCAATTGATGAAACCATGTGCTCAGCGAATGGTTGAGGTAGATGAAGCTGATGTGAAAGAAATTGTTTATCCTATTGATTATGAGCCGCAAAAGAATGTATATCTGCTTAATCAAAAGCAGAAACTGGAAGCTGAATTGAAAACACTGAGTCCGGATAGTGATCGTTACCATCGAATAGAAACATGCTATCTTTATGATGTTAAAGATAAACTGAAAAAGGATCATATCCGTTATGAGACGCTGAGTTATATCTATGACTTTAATGCTTTCAGGATAGTCTGTGTTCCTTGTGAAATTGATACTGTATTAGGCGCGAGACTTCGTTATGCGGATGAAAAGCCTACTTATCTGTGTGCATATAGTAACGGCTTTCACTATTATGCGGTTAATAAGGATGAGTATGGAATCGTTTTTGAATCATATAATACTTATTTTCCTTATGGTGCAGCTGATGAGATGGTGGATGCGATTCTTCATGAATATAAATAAAAAGAAAAAGAGGTGCGGTTATGAATCTATTTGATGCAGTAAAACTAAAGGAAATACCTGAACCTATTTTATCTAAAGCTGAAAAACCAGTGATGCTGAGTGATGAAACAATGCAGGAAAGAAAAGCCAAGCTGCTTGCTGAAATGCAATCAGAAAAGCTTGATGTGATGCTTATTTATGGTGATCTTGAACATGGTTCCAATTTTGAATATTTAACTGGTTTTCTTCCTCGGTTTGAGGAAGCGCTGCTTGCCGTGCATCAAAATGGCACCGCGTATTTACTGCTTGGCAATGAAAATTTGAATAAGGCGGGTATCTCCCGAATCAAGGCAAAGGCTGTTCATGTACCGTACTTTTCTTTGCCTAATCAGCCAATGCGGGGTGAACGATCACTGGTTGACTGTTTTAAGGAAGCAGGAATTCAAAAAGGAATGCGGCTCGGCGTTGTCGGCTGGAAAATGTTCACTAGTCAGTTTAATGATAATACACAGCTTTTTGATCTTCCTTATTATATTGTACAGGCACTTGAATTTTTAGTTGGCAGAAAGAATCTAACGAATCGATGTGATTTATTTATCGGTGCAGAAGGAATCCGAACGATTAATAATGCTAATGAGCTTGCCCATTATGAATTTGGATCTGCTTTAGCGAGCGATGGCATGCTGGCGGCAATGAATATGCTGGAGGTAGGAATTTCAGAAATGGATCTTGGTCAATGCCTGAATCGTTATGGTCAGCGCAACAGTGTTGTTACCATCGCTGCCGCCGGAGAACGTTTCGTTAAGGCCAATCTCTATCCCACTGATAATCAGGTTAAACTAGGTGACAAAATATCTTTGACTGTGGGTTATAAGGGTGGTTTAAGCAGCCGCAGCGGTTATGCGCTGTATGATGAAACACAATTGTCAGTTCCCTATTTGGATGGGATTGCAAAGCCTTATTATTATGCGGTTGCAGCTTGGCTTGAAAACATTCGGCTTGGTATGAGCGGAGATGCTTTGTATCAAAAGATCGAACAGGTATTGCCTAAGGATAAATATCACTGGCATTTGAATCCTGGTCATTTGTGCGCGGATGAGGAATGGTTGTCATCACCCATCTTTGAAGGTTCGGCAGCTGTTTTAAAAAGTGGAATGTTGCTTCAGATTGATATCATTCCAAGTGTTGAGGGAATGGGCGGTGCCAGCTGTGAGAGCGGGATTGCTTTAGCGGATGAAGCATTGCGTAAACAGCTAAAACAAGAATACCCCGCCCTATATGAAACATTCATGAAGCGCCGAGTATATATTAGTGAAGTGCTGGGTATCCATCTGCATCCAGAAGTGCTGCCGATGAATGATACAGTTGCTTATTATCGCCCGCTGATGCTGAATAAGAAACTAGCATTCGTAAAAGAGTAGACTCCCATCCGGGAGTTTTCTTTTGCCAAGAACAAGTTTCACGGCTGTTTTTCTTTTTTTGCTTATGCTATAATAACATTATTCGTAAACAGTATGGAGCACAGGTATGCGTAAGAAAGATGGATTTACATTAATAGAATTAATCGTTGTCATTGCCATTCTCGGTATTTTGGCACTTTTTTTAGTGCCGTCTTTCATCGGTTATGCTCAAGATGCCAAGAAAGCTGTTTGTGATAGTAATCTAACCTCAATCAACCGTGCTTATCAGGCAAAGCTTACCAGACTTGGCAGTGATGAGAATTATGATTTACTGAATGAGGTATTAAATAATACGAATGAAGAATATTTCTCAGCCGTGCCTAAATGTCCTGACGGCGGCAGCTACTTAATTGAATCATACACAACTGATTCAGGCAAAACTGCCTATCGGACAAAATGCATGATTCATTCTAAAACTGCTTCGACCATTCCGGTTCAGATTTTTGAACAAATGAATGATTTGATAAATAACCCAAGTAAATACAAACAATTTAATCCTTACGGAAGTGACAAGAATATTTCTGATTGGCAGTTAAACAGTAATGATCAAGTACGGGCTATCTTAAAGAAAGCCAATGGCGGAAAATGGCCGACACTCCTCCTTGACGGCAGTGATACTACCTATTATGTACAGCCTTATATGGATACATATAAATCAGGGACAACAACACCAAGCGGTCAAAAGTATGTCTATGCGTCGACGGGTGAAAATTGGTTTGCTTCACTGATTTATGATCATGACAGCGGTAAGTGGTATCAGCCGCCGACTAAAAATCAGACAATTTTAATCGCTAATAAATCCTATGATTCTGTTAAAGCAGAAATGGAAAAACTGCATTGGGTGGAAGCTAACCCTGTGATTTCCGGAGAAATTATCATACCATAACGAACAGATGCATAGTCTGTTCCTTTTTTATGTTACACACATAATTTCACATTCATTTTTATTTGATTTTAGCACTTTGTAGTTGACAGTGCTAAAGATTCGGTATATACTGTTAGCAGTAAGAAGGGTTGAGTGCTAGAAAGGAGCGGTGAATATGGATCAGCTAACATTCAGACAGACGAATGTATTTAAAACCATCGTTGATGAATTTATCCGCACCGCAGAACCGGTCGGCAGTAAAACATTGCTGACACTGCTTGATTTCAATTGTTCGTCGGCAACGCTGCGCAATGAAATGGCAGCACTTGAAGAAATGGGATTGCTTGAAAAAACACATACCTCAAGCGGACGTATACCTTCTTCTAAGGGTTATCGTTATTATGTCGATAATCTGATGGAAAAACAGCTTGATCAGAAGGTTGTCAATGCCTTGCAGACTGTCTTTGATGCCCGCAACATGAGCATCGATGAGGTAGTTAGACAAAGCTGTGATATTCTCTCACAGATGACAAATCTGACAAGTGTGGTTCTGGGACCTGAATCAAGGTATCAGACCTTGCAGCATATCTCACTGATTCCGATCAATGAACGCAGTGCGGTGGCGATATTTATTACCAATCACGGCCATACAGAAAATAAAACCTTCCAATTTGAAGATAATATTTCGATGAGTGATATTACCACATGCTGCAATATATTGAATGAGAATTTATGCGGTGTTGCATTAAATGAAGTTGTTGAAAAAATGAAAGAGATTGAACCGTTGCTGGCAGGCAAGGTTAAGCGGCATGAAATATTATTTGAAGCCTTTGTCAATGCCTTCGTGCGGTTTGCCAGTGATCAGGTTTATCTGTCAGGACAGAAAAACATGCTGTATCAGCCGGAATTTGCCGATATTGAAAAGCTCAAGCAGCTGATGTCCATGCTGGAAAACAGCAGTCTGTGGCGTCAGATCGGATACAGCAATGAAGAAACGGCGATCCGTATCGGGACAGATAATAAGGAATTGATGAATATTGATGATGTATCCGTTATATCAAGCCGGTTTAAGATCAATAAGGATGAGGAAGGTCAGCTGATGGTTGTCGGACCTACTCGCATGCCTTATAATCAGGTCGTGGCTTTAATGGAATATATGAGTCAGCAGATTGAAAAGATGTTCAACAACGAATAAGGAGAATAAAATGGACGAGAAAAAAACAGAAGAAAAGCAGACATGCGAAGCGGCGGCTGAGGAAACTAAGCCAAACGTTGAAGCCGAAGCCTGTGAATGTGAATGCCATGAGGAAGCTGAAACTTGTGAATGTGAACATGAAGGCAAGGGTCACGGGCATGGCAAGAAAAAAGAAATTGAACGGCTGAAAGCGGAAAATGAAGATTTACGCAAGGAATTAGACGTAGCCAAGAATGCTTATTACAAGGCGTATGCAGATACTGAAAATGCGAAGCGCCGGCTTCAGCAGGAGTTTGATACTGCTAATAAATATAAAATGCAGAGCTTTGGTAAAGAGATTCTGCCTGTCATTGACAATCTTGAACGAGCGTTGATCGTCAAGAGTGATTCAGAAGATATCAAGACTTATGTAAAGGGTTTTGAAATGATCTACAACCAATTGATCGAGCTTCTGAAAAAAGAAGGTATCACTGAAATCGAAGCGAGTGATCAGCCGTTTGATCCAAATTTCCATCAGGCACTGATGCAGGAAAGCCGGGAAGGCGTGGAAAGCGGTATGGTATTGGAAGTATTACAAAAAGGCTATATGATTAAAGATCGTATTTTAAGACCAGCGCTTGTAAAGGTAAGCGAATAAGGAGGACACACATTATGAGTAAAATTATCGGTATTGACTTAGGTACAACAAATTCATGCGTTGCTGTTATGGATGGCGGCGACTGCAAAGTTATCACAAACCCGGAAGGAAACAGAACAACTCCGTCAGTAGTTGCTTATAAGAACGGTGAGCGTATCGTTGGTGATGCTGCTAAACGTCAGGTAGTAACTAATAAGGATACGGTTTCTTCAATTAAGCGTTTAATGGGTACGAATGAAAAAGTAACGTTAGAAGGCAAAGAATATACTCCTCAGGAAATTTCTGCAATGGTTCTTCAATATTTAAAATCTTATGCAGAAGGTTATCTTGGTGAAACAGTAACTAAAGCTGTTATTACTGTTCCTGCATATTTCAATGATGCTCAGCGTCAGGCAACTAAAGATGCCGGTAAAATTGCCGGTCTTGAAGTTGAACGTATTATCAATGAACCGACAGCTGCCGCGTTAGCTTATGGTATCGATAAGACAGATAAAGAACAAAAGGTTCTGGTTTATGACTTAGGCGGCGGTACATTCGATGTATCGATCCTTGAATTAGCTGACGGTACATTTGAAGTATTATCAACTTCAGGTGATACTCATCTGGGCGGCGATGATTTTGATAACATTGTTGTTGATTGGATGGTAGATTCTTTCAAGAAAGAAAATGGCATTGATCTGCGTTCAGATAAAATGGCTATGCAGCGTTTAAAAGAAGCTGCTGAAAAAGCGAAAAAGGATTTAAGCGGTACAGTAACAACGCAGATTTCATTACCGTTTATCTCAGCCGGAGCTAATGGTCCGCTGCACTTTGAAGCAACATTAACCAGAGCTAAATTTGATGAAATGACTAAGTCGTTAGTTGAACGTACAATCATCCCGGTACGTAATGCATTAAGAGATGCCGGTTTGACAAAGAATGATATTCATCAGGTATTATTAGTTGGCGGTTCTACACGTATACCGGCTGTACAGGAAGCTGTTAAGAATGAATTAGGGAAAGAACCAAATAAATCAGTAAACCCAGACGAAGCAGTAGCAATGGGTGCCGCTATCCAGGGCGGTGTCATCAGCGGTGATGTTAAAGACGTATTATTGCTGGACGTTACACCATTGTCATTGGGTATCGAAACGATGGGTAATGTAATGACAGTATTGATTCCTAGAAATACAACGATTCCTACAAGTAAATCACAGATCTTCTCAACAGCTGCTGATAATCAGCCGGCCGTAGATATTCATGTATTGCAGGGTGAAAGACCAATGGCTAACGATAATAAGACATTAGGTATGTTTAAGTTAGACGGTATCGCACCGGCACGCCGTGGTATTCCTCAGATTGAAGTTACTTTCGATATTGACGTTAACGGCATCGTACACGTATCTGCATTGGATAAAGGTACTAACAAGAAACAGTCTATTACGATTTCTAATTCTTCAGGTTTAAGCGATGAAGAAATTGAACGTATGGTCAAGGAAGCTGAAGAACATAAGGCTGAAGATGAAAAGCGTAAAGAAGATGCTGAATTAAAGAATAAGGCAGAAGCGTTCATCAACCAAATTGATACTTCAATCGCTGAAGCCGGCGATAAGATCGACGCTAAGCAGAAGGAAGAAACAATGAAGCTTCGTGATGAACTGCAAAAAGCTCTTGACGAAAACGATATGGAGTCTGTAAAATCTAAGCTGGATGCACTTGAAAAAGCTGCACAGGCTGCCAGTGAAGCAATGTATCAGCAGCAGGCCCAGCAGGGTGCTGACGCTGGTTCGGCAAATAACAACGATGATAACGTTGTGGACGCTGATTTTAAAGAAAAGAACTAAGCAGTTTATAGAAACACGAATTCTAGCCATCGCTAGAATTTCGTGTTTAACAAGAGAATAAAGGTCAAGGGTGATTCTATGGAAAAAAGAGATTATTATGAGGTGCTTGGACTCAGCAAGGGTGCAAGTGAGGCTGAAATAAAAAAAGCATACCGTTCCCTGGCGAAGAAGTATCATCCTGATGTGAATAAAGAAGCAGGCGCTGAGGAAAAGTTTAAGGAAATTAATGAAGCCTATGAGGTGTTAAGCGATCCTCAAAAGAAAGCAAATTATGATCAGTTTGGTCATGCGGGCATGGACGGCGCTTTTGGCGGCGGTGCCGGCGGCTTCTCAGGCGCTGGTTTTGATGATTTCAGTGATATTTTTGGGTCTTTCTTCGGCGGCGGAACATCTTCACGCCGTCAGTCAACAGGACCGCGCAAAGGAAATGACCGCTTCATGCAGATGCGGATTGATTTCATGGACGCGGTATTTGGCAAGAGTGAAGAAATTACGCTGGAAGTGGATGAACAGTGCAGTGAGTGTTTGGGCAGCGGTGCGCGCAGCAAAGATGATATTCAGTCATGCTCAAGATGTAACGGCACCGGTCAGATTCAGCAGCAGTCAAGAACTCCATTTGGGGTTTTCATGACCAACTCCATCTGTCCGGAATGTAACGGTACTGGTAAGCAAATCAAAAATAAATGTCCGAAATGCCATGGCCGCGGCTATGAGCATAAGCGTGTTAAGCTGGAAATTAAGATTCCGGCAGGGATTCAGTCCGGTCAGCAGATCCGTGTAGCCAATAAAGGCGAGCGGGGTACTAACGGAGGGCCGAACGGTGATTTATACATTGAAATTAATGTAAACCGTCATCCTAATTTTGTCCGTGACGGCAATGATATTCGTATCTCAGTGCCAATCAGCGCTGTTGATGCGACATTAGGCTGCAGTGTTGATGTGCCGACCGTTTACGGTGATGTTGAATTGACGATTCCGGCCGGTACTCAGCATGGTACTCAATTCCGGCTGCGCGGTAAGGGTGTTAAAGCCCCTCGCGGCGGTCAAGGGGATCAGTATGTAGAAGTAAAAGTGGAGATTCCGACTAAGCTGTCTCGTGAAGAAAAAGAATACTATGAAAAATTAAAGAACAGCAAGACAAGTGAATCACCATTTGATAAGTTTAAAAAAGCATTTAAGAAATAGTAAAAAATCTCGGCATTGCTGAGATTTTTATTTTTAATTTTAAGGCAATTTAGTATGCAAAAGTTATTGCTTTTCCATCTGCCGCAAAAACAACAAGACAGAATTACCTATGACAGTGTAACCTGCTGCCCGCCATATATGAGGGTATAGAAAATTGTGATTTGCGGTTATACTGAGATAAACAGCCGCACTCTGACAAATAACGCACTGTGCCCTTCCTATCGGCAAAAGCGGTAATGCATATGTGAAAAAGAATAGTTACAATTGTTTTGTATAGAATCTGATTTCAGACGTTGGATATTTGTATATTCTTATTCTCCCTCTTACATGATATAATAAGTTAATGATATATGTTATAATATATCAGTATTGTTGCTCATTGCGGGAGGTTAAGGTATGCAGAGTAAATGGACGTCTAATTTCTTATATGTAATCGCTGGTTCTTTTTTATTTGGTATGGCAGTTAATTTATTTGTGGTTCCCATGCATGTATATAATGGCGGAATCATCGGAATCGCGCAGATTATCAGAACACTGCTGACGGAACTCTTTCATTTTGAATTTAATTTTGATATTGCCGGTATCATTAATTTTTTGTTGAATATACCTTTATTTTTAATCGCATATAAAAGTATTTCTAAAAAGTTTTTTGTATTGACGCTGCTTTCAATCATCGTTCAGACAATTACTTTTTCAATTGTGCCAATTCCTGAAACAGCGATTCTCAAAGATCCGCTGACAAGCATGATCATTGCCGGTTTGATCGGCGGTTATGGGACAGGCTTATGTCTGAAGGCAGGCGGCAGCGGAGCAGGTGCAGATATTCTCGGTGTCTTTTTTGCGATGCGTTCAAAAACCTTTACGGTTGGCAGGCTTTCAATCGTAATTAATGCTCTTGTCTACACATATTGTGCTTTTGCATTTTCCTTTTCAAATGCAATCTATTCTATTATCTACGCAGTAGTATTTGCGCTGGCAATGGATAAGATCCATACACAAAATATTATTGTAAAAGCGATGGTTATCACTAAACATCAAGAAGTCAAGCAAAAGGTACTGACTGAACTGGGCCGCGGTGTTACAAGCTGGCAGGGAATGGGCGTGTATACGAATGAAGAGACCGATGTGTTTATTACCATCCTTTCAAAATATGAAGCCGGCATGCTGAAGCAATGTGTTTTAGCGTTAGACCCCAACGCTTTTATCATCTTGAGTGAGGGAAATGAAATTGTCGGCAATTATGAAAAACGCTTTTGATCAGGCATAAAAATATAACATGTCATAATAAGATGGATGATTCACCTGGCAACTGCGTCATAACAGGGCGGCAGTAAGGTTGGGTGTTCTTTTTTTGAATGATTTCAGTATAAAAAGCTTAAATCTCATAGCTGATGGGGTATAAATCGCTCAATTTATCCATATATAGTAGTGATTCAGGAGGTTTTTACAATGGATATATAAAATGATCTATGAAATTGATAGTATATCTTGACAAACTAGATATAACAAGTTAGTATATAGTTATAACAAGAGACAGGAGGTGTTATAACCATGATCATGTATGATATTCACGGACATATGGGAAAAACAAGTTCAGGGGATCTTAATTCCGCTGATGATCTGATCAAGGATATGGATCATTATGGAATTGCCAAGATCGGCATCAGCAGTTTATCCGGCACGGTAAACCGAATTCAAAACGATTTAGTATATGAGGCACATCTTCAATACCCTGATCGGATTTATCCCTATGCTTTTATTAATCCAAAAGCGCCGGACGCGCTGCAGGAAATTGATTTATGCCTCGGTGAAAGAAAATATAAGGCAGTTAAATTTCATTCCTGGAAGAATGGCTATTATGCAGATAATACTCCGCAGTTAGAGGAAGTTCTCACACGCATCGAACAATATGGCGTTCATGTTCAGACGCATGTCGGTACCAGCCCTTTAAGTACCCCCTTTGCCTGGATTCGTTATGCGAAAAAGCATCCCAATCTAAGGTTTGTATTCACCCATATGGGCTGCCGCGAGTTTGCGTACAGCGTCATTGAAGCGGTTCGTGATATTCCTAATATTTATCTTGAAACATCTGTCGTTTATGAGGCAGATGTGCTTAAGAAGGTCAAAGATTGTGTTGGTTCTAAACGCATCGTATTCGGTACAGACTGGCCGTATAAATCAGTAGAATGTGAAATTCAGAAAATTTATCAGATGGGCTTTACAGATGCCGAGCTTGAGGATGTATTCTATAAAAACGCGGAACAGTTATGGACCATAAAGGGAGGAAATGAAAATGAACATTAATGTCTTCAGAATTGATGATCGTCTGATTCATGGTCAGATTGTTACCAAATGGATCAAAGACGCGGCAGCCAAAATGATCATGGTTGTTGATGATAAAGCTGCCGGTGATAAAACACAGCAGATGATTCTGAAATTCGCTGTACCATCAGGCATTAAGCTTGAAATATTAAGCAAAGAAGATGCTGTGAAACGGGTTAATGACGATCAGAGTAATACCAATGTATTGATGCTGGTCAGAAATCCTAAAGAAGCCAATGCTTTAGTAGAAATGGGATTAAAGATTGACCGCATTATTATCGGGAATATCTCAAATTCTAAATCAGAAGTTGGCAGAACTAAGCTGCTTGATTATATTTATGTCGAACCGGGTGATGTTGAAGCGATCCGCAGTCTTGACAGCAAGGGGATAAAGTTGGAGGTCAAGGCAATTCCTGAGGAGAAGGCAAAAGACCCTATCGAATTGATTAATAAAAAATTAGGATAATTGAAATTTAGACGAGGGAGGAAATACCATGTTTATAGAAGCATTATTAACGTCTATTATCGTTTGGCTTGGTTTCTTAGATAAAGCATTCCTGCATACATTCCTATATCGTCCGATCGTAATCGGGCCATTGGTAGGTTTGGTATTCGGTGATCTGACTATGGGCTTACAAGTTGGCTGCGCGGTTGAGTTAATGTTCTTAGCCGTAATTTTCGTAGGTACCGCGATTCCGCCTGATGAAACAATCAGCGCCGGCTTGGCAACCGCATTAGCTTGTGCGACAGGAAGTGTTGAAGTCGGTATCGCAACGGCACTGCCGATTTCATTTGTCGGTCAAATTTTCCGTCAGACAAGAAATTCTACGATTTATGAGATTACTCAGCGTCAGGTCGATAAGGCTGCGGCTGAAGCAAATCCAAAGAAAGTAATTTTATGGACATCGATTATTCCATCAGTAATTGAATATATTTGTTTTGGTGTACCGACCTTTGTAGGTGTCTATTTCGGAGCCAGTTATGTTCAGGCATTCATTGATATTATTCCACCATGGCTGATTGACGGTATCGCGGCCGGCGGCGGTTTGCTTGGTGCTGTCGGTGTTGCCTTGCTGCTTGGTTCTGTTAAAGATAAAAGCTCTTGGCCTTATTTCTTAGTTGGTTTCCTGTTTGCTTCTTATTTAGGCATCAATATGATTGGTATCGCATTGATCGCGATCATCTGCGTAGGCTTGAATTACTATGCGGATAAGAAAAAGAGTCAGGATGAAGAATTTGAAGCCAGTGATTATGAAGCTGAAAACGGCGATCGATCCTATTGTGTTGTCGAAAAGAAAGATTTGTGGCGTACATTCAAATACGCATTGGCAATTGAGAGCGGTAACTGTACAACTCGTCAGGAAGCAGATGGCTTCTTACAGGGCATGATTCCGGTTCTTGATAAGGTTTATGACGATAAAGAAGAACGTGCGAAAGCTTATCAGCGTCACTGTGAACTGTTTTTAACTGAAGGCCGTATGGCATCATTCTGTATTGGTATCTCCTGTGCGATGGAAGAACGAAACGCTAAAGTCGGCGATATCGATGTCGATTCAATTAATGCGATCAAAGTAGCATTGATGGGACCTTTAGCCGGTGTCGGAGATTCACTGATTCATGGTACATTGCGTCCGATCATGGCGGGTCTTGCCTGTTCAATGGTAGCTGCCAGCAATTATATCAGTCCGATCGGTTCGATTCTGTTTTTTGCGGTAATGACGATCGTTGGTATGGGGGTTCGTTATTTCGGTATTTTTAAAGGCTATGAAGGCGGTTTAGCATTAGTGGCAAATCTTCAGGAAGGCGGTATGCTTGACCGTCTGACTAAATATGCAGGTATCGCGGCATTTACTGTCTGCGGCGGCTTTATTTCTGCGTTAGTTTATGTAACTTTAAATATCTCTTATACACAGGGTGATACTGTAATCGCTCTTCAGGAAGTATTAGATGGCTTAATGCCAAATCTGATTCCGCTGCTTTATACATTATTGATGTATTGGCTGATTGATAAGAAAAAGGTTAACATTATCCTGCTGATGGTACTTACAATCATGCTTGGTATCGTTGGTGTATTCGTTGGTATTTTATAAAAAGAAATTGGAGGTAGGTATATGGTGCTGGATTTTCATGCCCATCTTGACCGTGATCCGATCACCAAAGAATACGATGTGACTGGATTGCTTCAGGATATGGAAGAAAATAAGATTGATCAAAGAGTTGTGTCTACGTTTTATGGCGCGAGTATGTCTGCGGCCAATGATAAAATTATTGAGCTGGTTCGCCAATATCCAGATAAATTGATTGGCTGCGCAGTGATTAATCCTAAGCTTGATGATGCCGTTGAGGAAGTCAGACGAATCGCGTCGGCTGATGAAATTAAAATGATTGAATTTAATTCGCTGGAACATGGCTATCGGCCAGAGAAATTTGCTTATAACATTGAGCCGATCTTAGAGATCTGTGAAGCAAAGGGACTGATCGTTAAGCTGTTCTGCGGACAGGGATTTTATACAATGCCTGAGCAATGGGTTTATTACACTCATCGTTATCCAAAGGTACAATTTGTGATTCTGCATATGGGCGGCACAGATTATACGTATGGAACGGTTGATTTATGCAAAGAAGAAGGCACTGATAATCTGATGCTTGAAACTTCATATGAAACCGAGGTACCGGCATTGCATAAGATGTTTAAAGAATTACCGGTTGATAAATTCTTATATGGATCGAATTATCCAAGTAATTTTACTAATTTATCAATCATGAAATTCAATTCGCTGAATCTGTCTGCGGCTGCGATGGATAAAATATTTTATCAAAATGCTGCACGATTATTAAAACTGAAATAGGGGAGCGGCGCTCTCCTATTCTAATAATGAATCAAGGAGGAATATATGGAGAAGAATGAGGTTAGAGAACTGCTTCCCAAAAGCTGTCTGAAGGCTTTTGATGATATTGTAGAGGGCCGCTCATTGGGCGCCAGCAATCACATTAAAATGATATCTGCAATGTATGCGGACATTGCTGCTCAGAACGATGAAGCCGGAGCTAGTGAAAAAATCAGGGCCATCGGTGATTTCTTTAAGGAGACCCGCGGCAAGTCAAGCTACGCGATCGTTTTGGCGCTGGCGAAGATTGAAGCGAAGATTGAAACTGGCAGCGGCACTTATGAAATGCGGGTAAAAGCGGCTAGGGATGCCTATTTCAATGAAGCTGAAGAAGATTTAAAGAAGCTGCTTACGTATACGAAACGCTTAATGGCAAAGATGTCGTGCATTATGATTTTTGATTACTCAAGCACAGTAGAAAAAGCTGTCTGCGCGGCGGATCAGAAACTGGTTGTTTATATCCCTGAAAGCAGGGTGATCAATGGCGGTTATCCTTTTGTTAAGGGAATCGTTGAGGCTGGTCATACGGTACATTTTATTCCTGACGCTTCCATGCTGTCAGTACTGCACAAGGTGGATGCTGTTTTTATCGGCGCGGAAACATTCTATCCTGACGGTACGGCATTTAATACGATTGGTTCTGATATTTTAGCTGAATTATGTATGCTCAGACATGTGCCTTACTATGTGTTAACACCGCTGATTAAGGGAGATATCCGCGCCCGTTACGGCATTTATAAAGAAGTGTTGACCAAGGATTTGAAAAGTGAACTTGCGGCTGAGTGGCCTGAAGCATTAAAGATGCGCGTAGCCTTTGAGTCAATTGAACTTGTCGGTGTACGCCCAGAATGCATTACAGCATATGTATGCGAAAAGGGAATACTAAAAACCAGTGACCTGTTTTCCATGATTTGTAAGGAGGAAATGTCATGCTAGATAAGAAAAAATTTCCGCTGGCTCTGGTGATGATTCAGCCGCCGGCAATGCCAGGCAGTTATTTGAATGATGGACAGTCATTTGACAGCATCATTGATACGGTTTTAGCGGAAGCCAGTATGATTGCGGAATTAGGTTTTGATGGCTTTATTCTCCAAAACATGCATGACGGCCCGATTGCCCAGCATGCCCGCACCGAAACCATTGCTTTTATGAGTGTTTTAGGAAACAAGCTGAAAGAGCAATTCCCGGATAAGGTTTTGGGAATTCTGATTAATTGGGACGGCATTGCTTCATTGGCGGTTGCGGAAGCCACTAAGGCTGATTTTGTCCGTGTCGAGCATTTGTATACAGGCGTAAGTATTGATTTAAGCGGCTTTATGTTTGGTCAATGCGCGGATATTTTAACCTTTAAAAAGCGCATCGGCTCATCAATACCGGTTTATGCCGATGTTCAGGAGGTCAATGCCAATTATCTTTGTCCTGATCCAAAACCAAAAGCTGCTAAAACAACGATCAAGAGTGCTTTTGCGGACGGTTTATTCATGAGCGGCAAAGACAGTGAAGAAAGTCTTGCATTAATCAAAGAAACACGCAAGACATTGCCGGATGTGCCAATTTTCTTAGGCGGTGGTGCGACCGGTGAAAATGTATTTGAATTGCTGAAATATTATGATGGTGTTTCGGTCGCAACTTGGATCAAAAATGGCGATATGCGCAATCCAATTGATCCGGCAAGGGCCAGACAATTTCTTGATGGCTGTAAAAAGGCCCAGCAATGGCGTGAAGAACACAGAGAGGATAACTTATGATTGGAGTAATTTTATGTACGCATTCTGATTTTGCGAAGGGACTGCGAAATGCGGTAGAAATGATTGCCGGTGAACAGAGCTGCTTTGACAGTTTCTGCTTCATGAATGGTGATGATGTTGATGAATTAAGTGAGAAAATCGCTGCTGCCGCCCAGTGTTATATTGATCAGAAGATGCCTTTTTGCATCCTTGTCGATATGTTTGCGGCAACGCCTTTTAACGCATCATTAAAATATACGGCGGAGCATGGCGGTTATGTGCTTACCGGTGCCAATCTGCCATTATTGCTGGAAATTTTGACCAGTCGTGAATATTTTGATGGTGATGATATTAAAGCGTTCCTCGACAATGCGCTGAGCAGTGTAAAGGAAAGCATGCAGGTGATTGATGCCAAGGCAATGGCAGAAGAAGCATAACGGGTATTCAATTACCCGTTTTTCTTTATGAATTATGATCACTTCATCGAAAACTCGCTGAAATAGCTAAAATATCGGCATTAAAGGCGAATGATTGGTTGAATTAAGGGAACGTATCCTTTAAAATAATAGAGAGGTGAAGGGAATATCATGGAAAATAAAACGATACCATTGTATATGGTAATTTATGAAGAATTAATTAAAAAAATTGAGGATTCCACATATGGAGTTGGAAGTTATTTGCCTTCAGAATCAGAATTACAGGATATTTATAAAGTCAGCCGCATAACGGTTCGCCGGGCGCTGACGGATATGGAGCATGATGGTTATATCAAGAAAATCAAGGGGAAGGGTGCTGTGGTTCTGCCTAAGAAAAAATACTCTGACTTATACGAACTGACCGGTTTCTCAGAAGATGCGAAACGCGGCGGTGATGTTCCTTCTAATATCATTTTGAAATGCGAGGTTCAGCAGGCATCTGTACTAGTGGCTGGTTTCCTTCAAATCGAGCCGAATGAGGATGTTTATTATTTAAAACGTCTGAAATTGCTGAATGGACGCATATCCGGTATTTTTGAGACCTATATTACCCAGCGGCTTGGGTTTGTGATCGATACGGAAAAATTCGGTGCGACAACTTCTCTTTATGATTTTTATGAAAGCTGCGGGGTAAAGCTGGGGACGGCTTCAGAGACGATTGAGGCAATTATGTCGACACCGGCAATCCGCAAGGATATGTTTTTAGATAAGGATGAACCTATTTTTTATCGTGAAAGAATTACTTATGACAGCAGGAATATACCGATTGAATACTCAAAAAATTATTATAAAGCGAATGGTTATAAGTATGTCGTAAGACTGCATCGATAGGCATTGATAAAGTATGTGAACAGCTGAAAGCATATAGAATGAGGTTGTGATTTTATTAATGTTTTGAAACGTTCATTCTTTGTTAACTTTCTGTACAAAACATGAACTTGCAGCTGCGTGTATATCGTTTATAATGATAAATAAAGTGAGGGTGCATGAGATGAAAAAAATATTTTGGGGCTTGATATTTGTATTCTTTAATTTTACCATCAGTATTAATAATATGTCTTTAGGTTTGATTCCTGATTTTGCTGGCTATCTGCTGATGCTTTCAGGTACAAAAGAGCTGCTTTCTGAAAGTGAGTGCTTTTCTAAAGTCAGACCAATATTGATGATTATGTTTGTTTTATCATTGATTTTTTATGTGATAGACTTATTAGGAATCATTGTCTCAGCAAACGAAGTGCTGGTCATCCTGATTAATGGAATCTTAGTTGTCGGCAGTCTATACTGCACTTATATGATTACCAGCGGGATCGTAGATATGGAAAGTAAAATGAATATCGACTTAGCGGCCGATAAGCTGATGTATAAATGGAAGGTCAAAGCAATGTTTGGCATCCTTGGCTATTTGGTGATTTTCATTCCTATTTTATCTTTGATCTGCATCCTCGTATCGATAATATTTGGACTACTTTATCTCATTGACTTCAATCATTCTAAGCATTATTATGAACAGGCAAAGCTGGAAGCGTTCCCTGATAAGTAATACCAGAAAGCTGATTTCCCATTAAAGCTAAATATGAGCCTAAGCAATTTTGTTTGCTTAGGCTCTTTTTGCTTTCGTAGAGTCTGTCTGCTGAAGGTCAATAAGCCATTATCATTGATGTTTTTACTAATTTGAAATAAAAAACCTGCTTATAGCTCAGTGTACTTTTCTGTCTTATTCGCAGGATTTATTTATATACGCTTCATGCCGGAATTTTGTGCAAGGGGCGGCGTTATTATTTGGATGTGAAATTTTCTGTTCGTGCATTTATTATGCTTACTTATTTACAGCCGGCATTGCAATATGCAAAAAAATCACAATTTGAAATAGTGTGTTAAATAGTATACTTTTTGACACACTCTTATTGTAAGCTTTTTACCATTATTTGTAAATGATTTTATCCATTTTATGGCCGTTTTATGTATCAAAACTTGATTTTTGACTGTTTTTTTATGCGTCTTATAAAGTATACATTATAAGACAAAACTTGGACTTTTTTAATTATGGGAGCATTTTATATGGTTCCCGCCGAGATAGGAATGATGTTTTTCCCCAAGTTTCATCATTCCTGCTTTTTTCTTTTACTAAAATAAATATGACGAATCTTTAAGCTCGTCAGAGGGGTGAGTATGAATAATACAGGAAAATTCAAGACCGTAATCAACGGTTATTCTAAAACAGAAGTTGATCAATATCTCGATGAGCTGAATACTCAATATCAGAATGAACATATGGCAATCAGCCGATTGATGCTGAATGCCCAAAGCCGCAGTGATCAGATTGTTGAGGAGGCTGAAAAGCAGGCAGCTGCAATCATCAGTGAAGCTGAATCAGACCGAAAGCGGATAATGGAAGAAGCAGGGCGGGTGAAGGCAGATTTAGTACAGGATATGCGTACTGATTTTATCGAGTTATTGCAAACTGCTGAAAAGCTGCGTAAGACGATTGAAAATTCACAGGAAATGTACATGCTTTATTCGGCGAAAATACTTAGTGAGATACCCTTGGAAAGTAATATCACAGCTGCCGTCGAAAAGGTGAAACGGTTATATCCTCAAACGGAAAGAACACAAGAGATATTAAATGATCAGATCTCTGTGGAAGCATTAGTTCAATCGTTCAATACAGCAAATTCTGCTGCTGTCGCTGAGGAAATACCTAAAGCTGAAATAAATTCAGCAGAAAACATCGATGATCTGATGAAGAGTATCAATGCCCAGCGGCGAGGATGACACGAGTGAGTATTTCGATGATCGGTAAAGGAAACTTGCTATGTCTGACCCTGAGTTTGCTCTTTATCGTTCCAGTGCAGTTTGAGTCTGAAATAGAAGGGGTGGGTGACATCGGCGATGAAATTCATGAGGCGAGCGAGTCTGATACAAAGGGATCCTCTTCATCTGATATATCAACAGATACCGATTTGATTCCCGGATCATCAGCCAGTGGCAGTGATACTGAAGCACCTGCCACAGGTCAAGATACGGCATCATCTTCTGATATTGAACAAGAGGAGTCATTGCCGGCTTTGCCTGAAGAAGGTGTTTTTTCCTCAATCTGTGAGGCCGCTGATACGTCCGGTTTGAGTGCTTGTCTAAGTACAGCGGAAGATCACCGGCTGAAATTACTGGCAGATATCACTGTCAATGCGGCACAGTTGCCTGAAGTTGATACAGATGTGCTGAGTATTGACCTAAACGGCTGCCGATTGCAGATCGTTGCTGATGAAGAAAATGTCTTTACACCGCTTCGCTGTTCCTTGTTCCAGCTCATCAATGATACGGATGCGGCCGGAATCTTCACGATTGATGCAGCGAACTCAAATTTGCCGTCTTTGATCGAGGTAGGTTCTTATGCTTTTTTTGCCGGTGCATCAGCTGGAATCCAGGTCTTTTCGCAAAGCGGTGATGATCAGGCGTATACGATGATCAATCTGGCAGCGGATGCAACAGTTAGCTCTCAGACAAGCCGTTTCATGACGAATCATGGCAATGTGCTTGATTTGATTCAGCGCGAGGGTAAAAGTCTAACTCAGACCGATTGGATTGATTTTGCCAATATTAATCAGCATACCGAATTTTTAAAGCAACAGATTTTGTATTATTCACTGCTGCCAAGTCCCTTCCTCTATGCGGATGCAGACAAGTATCAGGTGCAGATCGAATGGGGAGATTTGAACTTTGCTTATGACGGCGGCCATTTATCTGATCTGGTGTCAGGCTGGCATGGGAATGATAACACGAACAATCACATCCGCATCAACAATTATTCGCTGTTTCCAATCAATATCACTCATGAATTGACGCTGGATGACAAGGACGTCAAAGGAGAAGTCTACAAATCGGCAGGAATTCGTAATGAAAATGAATATGATTACAGTATGAGTGAATCGGCAGCTTATGAAGAGAAACTGATTGCAGCCGCCAGTAATCTGCCGACGCAATTGGATTTGTACATCGTGCTTACGGGAAGTCCGAATTTAGAGCGTTATCGACAGCAGAAACAGATCGGCAGTTTGACCTTGAGTGTGAGTTCACCGGAAACAAATGTGATCCTATCCGAGGATGAGGAGCATAAAGAAGAGAGATACAGCCTGCAGGTCGCTGAAGGAGAGACATTGACACTAAGCGGTGATCATGAAATGAAAGGAAATGTTTTTCGTGTCAGCGGCGGCGGTACAGTGATCGTTGATCAATTTCAAGCGATTGATGCACAGGACGGTGACTTGATTGCAGAATGTGATGAAAATAGTCGTCTGATCGCCGGCAGTCAGCAGGATCTGATTCATTATCGTTTCATTGACGGACAGGGAAAGGAAACCGCTGAACCAGCCGCAGTACAACTGATTTATCGAAAGGAAGAAATTGAAGAAGGGATGGGTGAAGCGGGTGCAGCTGACGAACAGCCGAAGTGATGCCAAATACAGAAAGCAGCATCGGCTGATCTTATCCGGGCTGCTGCTGCTTTTTGCAGTTTTTCTGTTGCTTCTCAATCAATGGAGCGGTTTTCTGCCGCCGTGGCATGAATCGAGGGCACAGGCGCTGATTGGAGCTTCTGACATCGATGAAAGGCTGAATTTTCAAGTATATAAGCTAAGTGATGAGTATGAGGTCGGTTTTTGTATCTCACCGCTCTATACACATGACGAACTAACTGTCTATCTGATGAATTACGCAGAGAATAAGGTTAATATCCAAATAGTAATACGTGATGAAGAAGGGAATGTCAAGGCACAAAGCGGTCTGCTTTCACCCGGCGAGATGCTGGAAACAATCAAAGTACAGCCGCTTACAAATGCTTCACTTCACATAGAGGTATTAGCATATGAAGAAGTAACGTATTATTCAGCAGGTGTACTGAGGGTGAGGACAGCATGGATCGAAGCATTGGAGGAGTAAGATGAAGAAAAGGATATGTCTTATAGGCGGGTTGATCGGACTGAATAACAGCTATATTAAAGACTGTTATGCGATGGTAAAGCTGTCGGGGGGACAAAGCAGCGGCGGTTTTATTGGCTGCAGCTATGGTGAGATCTATAATAGCTGGAGTCTGACTGATTCCAAGCGGGGTAAAGTTATGGCAGGCTTTGCGGCTAAGAATGAAGGCATCATGGAACATATCTTCTATATTGATGATCGGAAGAAGAAAAAAAAGAAATTTGCGGATATTGATTTGGAAATGGACATAGCAGTGATCAAACAGCTGCCATGGGATTATGAACATTGCTGGAGCGAAGCGGAATGGCCGCCGCGATTCAGAGAAGATTGTTTTCATATTGAAAGCGCATGCGGCGATGATGTGATCGAGATCAATACTGGCGAAGATTTAATTGAGGCCGCAGAGGGTGTAAACAGCGGAGAACGTCATTTTCAATATGCTTGTTTCCGGCTGAATGCAGATATTGATTTGCAGGGGAAAAGCATATCGCCAATCGGCGAGGATGACACCCTGCCCTTCAAAGGAATCTTTGACGGCGGCAATCACATTATTAAAAATTTCAAAATCAAGGGTAAACGAAAATATGGTGGTCTGTTTGGTTATTTGAAGGACGCAAAGATCATTAATCTTACGGTTGATGCCATGATTCAAGGTGCTGAATACAGCGGCGGAATTGCCGGTGTAATGGAAGGCGGTATCATTTGCTGCTGTGGCAGTGCGGTACGGATTGAAGCTAAAAAGTATGCAGGCGGCTTAGTCGGCAAGAACCGAGAGGGTATCTTAGTTAAGGATTATGCGGTAGGAGTAATTCATAAACAGCGCCGTCCGTGGTTTCTTCTGTTATTTCTCATACCGCTGCTGCTGTTTTTATTGAAGCTGGGAATTCCTTATCCATCTATTCCGGTTGACGGTAACGTACAGGCGATCCATGACGGCTTGAAACCTGAGGGCGGTAATACGGCAGCCTTTGAATTCAATCGTCTGATCGTATTTACAGACGGCAAGGGACAGATTGATTTCTATAATCCCGGTAATTCTACACAGGATATCGTCGTGAAGCTGACGATCAGCGATCAGGAATTGATTGATAAGCTGGGAGAGAATCATCGGACGTTCCTCGATCAGCGGCGGCTTTCATTATTAGGTGATTACGATCCTTCACTCTTTCGTCAGGAGCTTGCCATGACTGGCCGTGTACCGGCAGGTTCAAGACTTGAGACTCTTGAATTGAGCACTTTGCAGGATGGTACAGAGCTGCCGCCGGGTACATATCGAGGCATTATAGAACTAGTCTTTTATGACAGTGTGAGTCAGGAAAAGGCGCTGCTGAACAGTCAGCTGCCGGTGGGAATCGAGATCCAATGAGTTTCATAGACCTGCTGATGCAGTTCATTTTCATTACTGTATTCTGGGAAATGGGTTATGGCGAAACCATTTATTATTACTTTTGGGGAAATGTTGTAGTCATTCTTTTGGCATTGTTTGAGCTTGAAACATTCAAAGTCATCAATAATGGATATAAGATTGCTGAAAAGAGCCGTGATGAGATTTTATTGATACATTGTCTGAGCTGTTTGATCAGTGCGCCTGTCCTCTATCTTGAAATCTCACTGATCGCATACCGCTTTATGAATCCGCTGCCGCTTTTGATCTTGGCAGCTGCACAAGTGTGCTGGGCTTTTATCTGGAGCAAGGCCGCCGACCGGTATTATCTGAAGCGGTATGGCTGTAAACGGCTGATCCATGTTGGCAGAGCCGGTCCTGCACTTGCGGAATTTAAGACTCGGAAAGATCGTTTTAGAATCGTTGACGAACTGCCGCCGTTAGAGGTGGATGCCGGGAGGCTGAAACTTGCAGATGGACTGCTTGTTGAAGATATTGAGCTTGATGAACGGTATCGCCTGAATCGGCTTTGCTTTGAACTGGACAAAGAGTGGTATGAGCGATGGGATATCAAGGATGTAATGCTGAGCGGTGAGATATTGATTGTCAGCGATCTTCTGCTGAACCACCATCAGCAGAAAAGTTATTCTTTGATCAAACGCCTTTTGGATATCGTGGTATCTCTGCTGCTTCTTCTGCTGACTTCACCGCTGATTGCAGGAGCAGCATTGTGTGTTCACCTGGAAGACGGCGGACCGATCTTCTACCGCCAGCAGCGTTATGGGCAAAACAACCGCCGCTTTACAATGATCAAGCTGCGCAGTATGAGAGAAAACGCCGAAGCGGACGGTATCGCGAAAATGAGTGAAGCCGAAGATGAGCGGATCACGAGAACAGGCAGAATACTGAGACGGCTCAGAATCGATGAATTGCCCCAGCTGATCCATGTGCTGAAAGGAGAAATGAGCTTAGTAGGACCGCGGCCTGAAAGACCTGAACTGGCGGATGAGATCATAAAGCAATTACCAGAATTTGCATATCGAACACGTGTAAAGGCAGGCTTAACTGGTTATGCGCAGGTAATGGGCAGATACAGCAGTGACGCAAAGAGTAAATTATCTTTTGATTTGTATTATATTCAAAATCAGACCTTGATGCTTGACTTGCTGATTCTCATGAAAACAGTCATGGTGATATTTGAAAAGCATAAAACGGAATAAAAACTTGTTTTTCTGTTTAAAAGTCTGAACACTCGGGCTTTTTGACGGGAAAGCAAGCAGCGGGAGGAGGATGCGTTAAAAAACTAAGGAAGACAAAAGAATTAAAAATGAAAGGAGCATAAGGAAGAACGAATGAAAAAATTAATTGAAAAATTAGGGGCCTTTGCAGTTGTAATGGCAATGGTTCTGACCATGCTGCCGATCCATGTTCAGGCAGCTGAAACAAAAACATGGTTTGAGGAAGGAAAGAGTGCGGTAGAAGGGACGGATTATGACCTTGTCACTGATCCGGCTCATGCAGACAAGATTACGGAGATACAGGTAAAGACGGCAAAAGGTCTTGGTTTTGTATCTTATCTGATGAGTCAAAAAACGATTACGATCGGCGGAAAGGAATATACGTGCTTCTCTTTAAAAGCTGACTCATCTGGATATGAAAATGACGGACATGCTACCGCAGCGATCAAATTGATGAATGATATCGATCTAGCAGGCAAGCAATGGATCGGTATCGGCGGCATTGCTGCGGCAGATATTTCTAAAATAATGGAAGCTACATTTGTCGCTACCTATAATAGTGCTAATAGTAATGCAGATGACTATTTTTATAAATACAGCGATAGCTGTGTACCATTCAGCGGCAGTTTCGACGGAAACGGGAAAACGATATCCAATCTGACGATCCAACGCACTTATACGGGTGTCGCTGATGGACAGGATGACCTGGGGTTCAGAAATATCAATGAGCAAGCGACAAACAATGGGGCCGGCGGTCTCATGCTTGGTGAAAATTATTTCATGCTGAACAATGAATCTGAATTCAAGAATGTTACTTTCACCAATGTCAATGTTCAGATTATTGATCAGTTCGATAAATCTAAATTAAAAAAGCAAGACACTGATGATTATTATTATGGGTTAAGAGGAACAGCGGCCGCATTTGGCCTGATCATGGAAAATCATGGGACTGTATCCGATGTATCCGTGAAAGGGAATGTTACCATTCTTTCCAGTATGCCATTCTATTATGGCTTGGTTGGTTTAAACCGCGGGGCCATTACAGGCGCTGATATGGATGTTAATGTCAATCTATTGGTTGCTGATAACAGTGGTTATCGGTGTTATGGTCTTTCTACAGCGGGAGCTAAGGGGGACCGGCGTTTCTCACTGATCAGCGGTATTGCCTTTATCACAGGGGAAATGGATAGTTATCGAGATAAGCTGACCGGAGTGACTTCTTCTTCCATTAAGGATTCCGCTGTAAAGGGTGTATACAATATTTATAATGCACAGAAAGATGCAGACGGAACGGTATATCCGAATTACTCTACTCTTGATAAATATGTTGAGGGCAGTTCATTGTTTAAATTGGAAAATCTGACAGATGATACGTCGGAAGAACCATTAAAGAATTTATTGCAAACTAAACATGTAGGATTAGTCAGTGCAATCTCCGGTACCGGATACAAAGCGGCTGAGGTTTCCAATACGATATATCAAGTGCAGTTAGCTGCTGATGAAAGCTATACGGGGACAGCCGGTTCATTAAAGGGACAAGATCTGAGCGGTTTAGCTAACGCTGATGTAAGCGGTATGAATATGACTTATTCAGCGGCAGCTGGTTCTCGGGCAAAACTCAGTGCTTCGGCGTTATCGACAGCAAGACGCACCGAAACCTTTACATCTTCCGTCGGCGGTGTTGTGGCTGCGTCTTGGAAACGTCTCTCAGACGATGCAGCTACCAATCAGATAGAGATTCCAATCTATTTGACGACAACCGGCGATATCAGCTATCGCGTTGAGATCAATTGGGGTGCTATGGAATTTATCTATGACCGCGGAAGCTATGATACTGTAAGCGGTGAGACAAAACCGGAAGCCGGCAACGATCTTGGCTGGAATGGAAACGACAATGTGAATAACTTGATCAATGTAGCTAATCAGTCGAATGCTTCCGTTAATGCAAAGCTGAATCTTCAAATAGGTGACAGCTATACGGCATCATTCTATAAAGAAGCCGGTGAAGATAAGGCCGGCAGCAGTGAAAAGAATTATGCTGGTAAATCAGGTTATGCGGCAGGTACATATCTGGCATTGTCGAGTGCCGGCAGCAGCAGTGACAATCAGGATTTTTATCTGGTCATTGGCGGCCGCACGCCAAACGGGAAGATGAAAAAAGCGCAGATCGGATCGGTGACGGTAACAATCACCTCACAGTCTGCCAGTGCTGACAGTGAGAAGCTGATGGCTTATCTAACCGGTGATGATGCTACTGCATATACATTGACTGCGGATGCTGAAATTGGCAATTTGAAATTAGCCAAAAACAAGTCGATCGCCGCAGCAGATAATGTCACGATCACCTTGTTTGGTAATTTTGAATCGGCCGGACATATGATGGCTATAAGTAATGATAATACATTAGGCAAACTGATGCTGAATCCTGAATTTAGCGTAACAGGTACTGCGGGTATAGTACTGAAAAGTACAAAGATGCTGATCAGCGGTGCGGATACTCTTAAGGCTAATGGTTTGGTATGGACAGACAGTGCCCAAAATAGAATCAGCGATCTGAGTACAGACGGTTTAAAGGGTGATGAGGTGAAGCTTCTTTATTTAGGCAGCGTTGCTGACTATCTGGAGAATAATAATGGATTTACGACAAGCTATCCAATATATCATTCAGAAACAATGAGTGCAGGAGCTATAACCGGCGCTCAAACGCTGAGTCTAAAGAATGATGCTGTACTGACAGTGGAAGGAACCTTTACCGGTGCGGGTACTCTGACTATCGAAGCTGGCAGCAGCGGCAGTGTCATCTATAATGGAAAAACTTATACGGGAGCGGCGGAAGCTGTAACTATTAAATAAATAAATACAAGTTGAAAAGGCAATTCATTTGCCTTTTCATCAAAACGTCTGAAAAAATTTGGGCGTTTTGATGAAAGCGGAGGGTAATGTGAAAGAAAAAGATCGTATCTGTATCTATCAATTCTGTGAGCTCGGCGGTACTTGCTTGCTGATATTTCTTATTTTAATGATGCCGCTCAGCGTTGTATATCAACAGATATTTAAACAGGGGCCTTATTACCCGATTATTTTGTATCTGCTGAGCGGATTGCTGCTGTTTGTGACATTGTTTAAGTTTACACAGGGACTTATGCGGATCAAAAGAAAGCAGCTGCTGATACTTCTGCTGATCGGTATTCTCCTCATCTTTTTGTCATCGATGAATTCATTAGATCGAGCCTGCTCTTTTCAGGGGAAAGCAGGCCGATATGAAGGATTTTATACATGGTGCAGCTATTTTTTATTATTGCTTGGCAGCCTGAGCATCTGTGAAGAAAAGCACCGACGCTGTATCTTGTATGCAATGCTGGGGGCCGGCCTGATCAACGGTATCTATACGATCATTCAATATCTGGAAATTATGCCTGAGTTTACTTATTATGATGAATTATATCGTGAGGTAAAGTTGGTTACGGGATTATGCGGCAATGCGAATTTTCTGGCAGCCAATATGGTCATGCTCAGCGGTATTTCAGCGGCAGGCTTTATTATGGCTGTGAATTGGCGGCAGGAGCTTTTCTTCTTAAGCAGTCTGCTGCTGTCAGTCCTGATAATTATGATGACAAAAGCGATGGGCGGTCTGCTGGGACTGGGGATCGTTTTTATGCTGATGCTGTTCACCATGATTAAAGGCTGGAAGCATCGCCGTCATCGGCTGTTCGATCCGTCTTGCCTGACGATTCTTGCAGCGGCAGCCGGTATTCTGATATTGTTTGTTATGCTTGTAAGAGGACATCCTTTAATGCAGAGTTTGATCCAGCAGGTTCAGGATGGACTTGGCCCGCTGCTCGGTGAAACAATCAGTGAAAAATCAGGTTCAGGCCGTTATATGGTTTGGAAGAATGCGCTTAGTTTCCTGCCTCAAACATGGCTTTCAGGCAGCGGCCCGGATACTTTCGGACTGCTCTATCATTCAGTGTATCCGCTGAATAACGCTCAATATTTCGATAAAGCACATAATGAATACCTTGAAGTTTTGTTAACAATGGGGTTGCCGATGCTGATCTGTCTATTAAGTATCTATGGAATCAGTTTGAGGACAATGTTTCATCGGCTTAAGACAAAACGCTCAACTTGGGTAACAGCAGCCTGTTTGTTTGCGGTCTGCGGCTATCTGGTACAAGCTTTTTTTGGCATCAGCTTTATGCTGACAGCTCATCTTTTATGGATCTTGCTTGGCTTGGGTGCCGGACAAAGCCTGACTCAGTCCAGAATGAGGTCGCAGAATGAATAAGCCCTTGCTGAGTGTGATCATTCCTATTTATAATACAGTTCCCTTTTTATCTGTCTGTGTGCAGAGTGTGCTTGATCAAATGACCGTGTTTGATTATGAGATCTTGCTCGTTGATGATGGGTCAGCAGACGGCAGTTTTGAGCTATGTGACAGATATGAAGACAAGCATCAAACAATACGTGTGATTCATCAGCAGAATCAAGGATTATCAATGGCACGAAATATTGGCTTAAGGGCATCGAGAGGAACCTATATTCTTTTTTTGGATAGTGATGACTGGCTGAAAGATAATCAGGCATTCAGGCATCTTGCTCCTTACTTGGATGGAAAAAATGAAGTGGTTTTTTTTGAATCAGAAAAAGACATAAATTCATTGCTGAATCGGACCGCCCATGTATTGAATCAAATCGTAACTGCCGACACAACGGCTGAGCATATCTTTGAAGCTTTGATCAGACTTAATTATCCATTAGGCTGTGCGTGGAACCGCGTGCTGCAAAGACAAATGCTGATTGAAGCAGACTTATGGTTTGAAGCGGGTATTTATTGTGAAGATATTGAATGGAATGTAAAGCTGATCCGCTTAAAGCCTAAAATTGCCCTATGTCCCTATGTATTGCATTGCTACCGTCAGCATGGCGGAACGATCACTCAGCGATATGCCAGACTTGCGCAAGATTTTAAAACAATTGTACTTCGCTGTATTAAGGATCATGAACTGGGAAGTGAACCGGCAGTCGACAGCTTTCTTGCTTTTCAGTATTCCTCACTGCTGGAATTTGTCCCTTATCTGAGCGCCGAAGAACAAAAGGAGACAGCTGCTGAATGCGGGATCCTAAACTATGCGGCAGATAAAAAGGCTAGACTATGCTGCCTGCTGGTTAAAGGACTTGGCTTTACGCGTGCCTGCAAGTTATTGCATAGATATTTGATAAGCAAAAAAATTTAAATGAATTATAGGAGAGAAGCAATGAAAAAAATAAAATTACTCATGCTGGCTGTGCTGCTGACAGGCTGTAAGGCAGAACCGACACAGCTCAAAGAAAGCGTTTGTACAATGAATGAGAATGGCGTTGCGATAACCACAAATTTCAAGCATGATAATGAATATATAAAAACACAAAAAAATGTAAATGTCGTGCAGCTGAATATGAGTAGGGTCAGCGTTGATGAATTGGCAGCTGCGGCAGAGATCGCAGCCGATGTGTATAGGTCGATCAAGGGCGTAGAATATAGCTATGAAATAGATGAACAATTCTTCACAGAAACATTATTCATTGATTTTGAAACGGCATCTATCCAAGAATTATCGTCAGTCGGTATAGTACGTAATGCAGATGAAACGACGACGCAGATCAAAATCAGCGAAACACTGGCGAAAAATCGTGAAATGGGTCTTGACTGTACAAGTGAAGAATAATAGAAGCTGCTGCACAGCAGCTCTTTGCTTATATTTTTTATGATGCTGATATAATTAAATTCTTAATCTTTTACTCATGGTATAAAAAAGGTATAATAGAGCTATGAAAAAACAGACCAGTTTCAGAGCTAAATTGCAGTATAATATTTTCAGATCGATCATTCTATTGATTGTCATTGCAATCATTGCCTTTGCAGGCTCTCTTTTCATCTATTCCTATTCACTGAATCAGCGCAAAGCTGATCTTTTCAGTGAATCATTAAGCAGCTTATTTTCTAAAACCTATCATGATTATGCTAATTATTTGTTTTCTGCTAATAATACGCTTGATTATCAGGGGGTGTTGGAAGGCACAAAAAAGGAACAGGACATCATTTATAATTTCTATCAGACAACCTCTGAATATGAAATCAAGGCTGATTTAATATTGCTTGATGCTGATTATCAGAAAGTCATGACAACACTGGATAATTCTGCGTTCAATAAGCATTTTTTAAGTTTTCTCGGCATTGTCTGTGATAAAGTGATGCCTGAGGAAATAGCTTCTGCAGTATACAGCCGCGGTGAGGCTTATTCCCGGTATCTGATGTGTTATCCAATCATGAAGGATACTCAGATCAGCGGCTATCTGTTTGTCTTGCTGGATGGTTCTGACTGGAATTATGCAATAACCCGTGAACAAGTGGATGGTGTAATTACGGATCGATTCGGTAATATTATCGCCTGTTCACAGAAAAGCTTCATTCAGAATTATAACCGCTTTAAGTTTGATGAAACAGCGACTCATTATACGAATAATGGCCGTGATTATATCGTTAAGTATAATTATCTTAAAGCCTATAACATCAATATTTATACATTCTCCGGACTTGAAAATCAGATGGAGCAGCTTTGGATCGGTGTGCTGATCATCACCATGTTAGGCATTACTTTATTTTTAATTGCCAAACGTTTTGCTAATCAGATCGCTGATTCAAATACGGTCGCAATCAATCAGCTGATTCATGAGATAGACATCATTAAGAGTGATGTTCACCACCATGTAAAAATGGAGGGGGAGGATGAATTCATTTTGATTGCAGATAATATAAATTCAATGGTCGATGAAATCAATGCTCTGCATGTGAAAAACAGCGAGCTGGCTGATATTCGGCGTCTCTCCGAAATCAAACAGCTGGAAGCCCAATTCAATCCGCATTTTCTTTATAATACATTGGATACGATCCGTTATTCGATTCTGATGGATCAGCGTATTGCCGCTGATTTGATTATTCAAATGACGGCATTATTGCGTTACAGCATCAATAATGATCTGGATCAAGTCCATTTCAGTGAAGATCTCAAATACACATACATGTTCTTAAAGATTCAGAAATATCGTTTCAATGACCGTTTTGCTTATGAGGTAAATGTTGATGAAGCCTGCGGTGAATTCTTAGTGCCGAAGCTGCTGCTTCAGCCGATATTAGAAAATAGTATTAAATATGGCTTTGCGCATTCAAAAAAGTTGTTGATTACAATCAGGGGCAGTGTTAACGAAAAGGGTATGCATTTGATTATCGAGGATAATGGCGCAGGCATGAGTCCTGAGGAAGTGCAAACTTTAAATGAAAGGCTTCAATCTGATAAGAATGAAACGACTCATTATGGTTTGTTTAATATCGCCCGCCGTCTCTATCTTTCCTATGGTGACAAATCTATCTTGTATGTGGAGAGTGAAGAAGGCAAATACACAAGGGTTACGCTGAATATTCAAAAGCAGGGAGAGGATAACAATGTATAAAGTACTGATATGTGAAGATGAATATCTGATTCGCAAGGGCATCATATTCAGTATCGATTGGGAGAAGCAGGGCTGTGTCATATCCGGTGAAGCCGATAATGGTGAGGATGGTATTCTTAAAATTAAAGAGCTGAAGCCTGATATTGTAATTACGGATATTAATATGCCGATCATCAGCGGTCTCGATATGATTGAACAGACCTACGAGGATCATGATTATAGTGTGATCATTCTGACGGGTTATAATGATTTCAGCTATGCACAGAAAGCAATCCGTTATGGTGTCAGTGAATATCTGCTGAAGCCTGTTGAACAGGATGAAATGGAAAAAGCGATCCAGCATGCCATCGAGCAGCGTGAAATGCGGAAGCATTATCAGCATCAGGTAGAAAGCAAGGAAGCGATCCGGTCAATTCAGGTTTTAGATGTTAAGGTACAGCTTGACAGTAAAGATTCCTTGGTAAATCGGATGGTTGAGTATATTCAGGAAAACTATATGAATAAGATTACCATGAAGGAGCTCAGTGAGGTATTCAATTATTCAGAAACTTTATTAAATAAACGGTTTAAGGATGGCTGCGGTACGACCTTCAATGATTATTTGAATAAGGTAAGAATCCAGAAAGCAATCGATGCAATGCAGGATGAGAGCCGTTATATTTACGATATTGCCACCGACTGCGGATTTAAAGATTATAAATATTTCACCATTGTATTCAAGAAATATATTGGGTGTTCACCAAAAGAATTTATCAAGGCATTGAAATAGGAAAAGGGTATTGTTATGAAAAATACCCTTTTTTGTTTTATTTTAGGATATGAAAGCGGTATCATAATCAATATAATAAAACTATAAGGAGGTAGGCAACTATGAAAAAATTGACTCTATTGCTTACAAGTATGTTAATGGCACTCACTTTAGGTGCATGTTCAACAAATGGAGGAGAGGCTGACAAACCAACCGATGATGGGAATAAAGGCGGCGAAACCGGCGGTAAGCTGGTTGTTTATTCACCGAATTCAGAAGGGCTGATCAATGCGACAATTCCTCTGTTTGAAGAAAAATACAATATCGAGGTTGAATTGATTCAGGCAGGTACCGGTGAATTGATTAAGCGTCTGCAATCTGAGGCAGATGATCCATATGCGGATATTCTGTTCGGCGGTGCTCACTCTCAGTACATTCAGAATGCTGATTTATTTGAAAACTATACTTCCAAGAATGAAGGCTTGATCATTGAAGATTATGCAAATAAAACAGGTTATACGACAAGCTATGTTCTTGATGGATCATGCTTGTTGGTAAACACTGATTTGATCGGTGACATTAAAATTGAAGGTTATGCAGATTTATTAAATCCTGAATTAAAAGGAAAGATCGCTACTGCTGATCCGGCAAGCTCTTCTTCAGCATTTGCTCAGCTGACAAATATGTTATTAGCAATGGGCGGCTATGAAGATGAAGGTGCTTGGAATTATGTAAAAGAATTATTCACAAACATCGACGGTAAGATTTCATCAGGTTCAAGTGCTGTTTATAAATCAGTCGCTGACGGTGAAATGGTTGTTGCTTTAACTTATGAAGATCCGTCTGCTACATTGGTTCGTGACGGTGCTCCGGTTAAGATCGTTTATCCGGTAGAAGGTTCTGTTTATCTGCCGGCTACAACGGGTATCATCAAGAATGCTAAGAATATGGAAAATGCTCAGTTATTTGTAGATTTCATTACTAGCAAAGAAGTACAGGATATCTATGGTACTACATTGACAAACCGTCCGGTATTAAAAGAAGTTGAAGTTGCTGACTTCATGACACCGATGGATGAAATCGTGCGTATTGAAGAAGACCGTGATTATGTAAATTCTCATAAGGATGAGATCGTTGAAAAATACAAAGATATTTATACTTCAGTAGCTAAGTAAAGAAGAGGGTTTAGTATGAGTGAAATTAGAATAAAGGATGCCGTCAAAAAGTACGGTGATAATACCATTATTAAAGATTTATCTTTAGATATAAAGGATGGTGAACTATTTACTTTACTGGGTCCATCAGGGTGTGGTAAAACAACGTTATTAAGAATGATTGCTGGATTCAACTCAATTGAGGGCGGTAGCTTTTATTTTAATGATAAGCTGATCAATGATATGGATCCAAGCAAGCGTAACATTGGTATGGTTTTCCAAAATTACGCAATCTTCCCGCATTTAACCGTTCGTCAGAATGTTGAATTCGGTTTGAAGAACCGTAAGGCTGATAAGGATACGTTAAAGACAGAAACGGATAAGTTCTTAAATGCTATGCAGATCATGGAGTATCAGGATCGTATGCCTGAACGTTTATCCGGCGGTCAGCAGCAGCGTGTTGCTTTGGCTCGCGCATTAGTTATTAAACCTGATGTCTTGCTGATGGATGAACCATTAAGTAATCTTGATGCCAAGCTGCGTTTGGAAATGCGTGTGGTTATCCGTAATATTCAGCGTGAAGTAGGTATTACAACAGTATATGTAACTCATGATCAGGAGGAAGCGATGGCTATCTCTGACCGCATCGCCGTAATGAAAGATGGCGTGATTCAGCATGTAGGTACGCCTAAGAATATCTATCATCGTCCGGCTAATGTTTTTGTAGCAACCTTTATCGGCCGCACGAATCTGATTCAGGCTGAATTAAAATCAGGTGTCATTCATTTCCAAAATGGTTATACGATTGAATTGGATCGTTTAAAGAACGTGCCTGATCAGGCGGTTCAGGTATCGATCCGGCCGGAGGAATTTGTGCTTTCTCACGAAGCGCAGGGCAGCGGCTTTAAAGCTGTGGTCAATGATTCTGTTTATCTTGGCTTGAATACTCAATATTTCATTAAGCTTGAAACGGGTGATGAAGCACAGATCGTTCGTGAAAGTACAATGGAAGATGATTATGAACCGGGAAGTGAAATGTATTTAAGTGTTAATAAGGAAAAAATCAACGTATTTACAGCCGATGGAGAAAGAAATCTCTTGCTGAGTGATTGATATGAAGAATAATAACAAATTTAAGTTAGATTTATGGGGCGGAATTACCTTAGGTATTCTGATCCTGTATGGAATTTTCCTGCTTTATCCATTGCTGAATATGTTTAAGGATGCGGTGATCGGGGCTGCCGGATTAACGATGGAGCACTTCGCCAAGTTCTTTTCAAGACCTTATTATACAAATGCTTTAAAAAATAGTTTCGTGGTTTCCTTTGCGGCAACGTTTACTTCGATTGCCGTTGGTACACCCTTAGCTTATATTTTTACCCAATATAAAATCAAAGGTAAAAAATTGATGCAGATGCTGATCATTATCGCTTCCATGTCAGCGCCATTTATCGGTGCTTATTCATGGATCCTGTTAATGGGACGCAGCGGCGTTATCACCAATCTGCTGAAGCCTTTAGGTATTATCTTACCTGATATTTATGGTTTCGGCGGAATCTTATTAGTATTTACTTTACAGCTTTATCCATTGGTTTTCCTTTATGTTCAAGGTGCATTATCCAATGTGGATAATTCATTGATCGAAGCCAGTGAAAATATGGGCTGTACAGGCTTTAAACGCTTTATCAAAATTATTATTCCATTGATCATGCCGACATTACTGGCATCTTCCTTGTTGGTATTTATGCGTGCATTTGCTGATTTCGGTACACCGATGCTGATTGGTGAAGGCTGGCTGACGTTCCCTGTCTTGCTGTTTAATGAATTTATTTCTGAGGTAGGCGGCGACTCGGCATTTGCAAGCGCTTTGTCAATCATTGCTATTGTTATTACAACGATTTTCTTCCTTGGTCAGCGCTGGCTTTCAAACCGTAAGTCATTCTCGATGAATTCCCTTCATCCAATCGAAGAAAAAGAAGTTCATGGTTTCAAGAGCTTCTGGCTGCACTTCTACTCTTATTTTGTGGTAGGATTTGCGGTTCTGCCGCAGATTTATGTCATTTATACTTCATTTATGAATTATAAAGGCATGGTTCAGCAGCCGGGTTACTCATTAGATCAATATAAACAGATTTTCTCATCATCCTTGGGAAGATCGATATGGAATACCTTGTTCATTCCAATCGTTGCTTTAATTATTATCGTATTATTGGCAGTATTGATTGCTTATATTGCAGTACGCCGCCGTAACTGGCTGACCGGTATCGTTGATACGATTTCCATGGTGCCATACATTGTGCCCGGTACGGTTATCGGTATTGCATTGATCACGGCATTTAAGCGTCCGATTACCGGCGGTATGCTGATCATGGTCATTGCCTTAGTTATCAGGCGTCTGCCTTATACGATTCGATCCTCCGTTGCAATATTGCAGCAGATTCCAATGAGTATTGAGGAAGCTGCGTTAAGCTTAGGCAGCAATAAAGCAAAAACTTTCTTCAAGATCACGATGCCTATGATGTCGGCCGGTATTATCTCCGGTGCGATTCTTTCATGGGTAACGATGATTTCAGAATTATCAACGGCAATTATCTTATATTCTGTTAAGACACAAACACTGACTGTTTCTATCTATACGTCGGTAATTCGCGGACAGTATGGTGTTGCAGCGGCATTATCAACGGTATTGACAATACTGACGGTAATTTCATTGTTAGTGTTCAATAAGATATCGGGCGGTAAGAACGTTATATTGTAGAATGATTAAGCTCAGCAATTTTCTTGAATTGTTGAGCTTTTTTTCTTGAAATCATAGCTTAATAGGAGTACAATATAAACACGGCTCGTTGGTGAAACGGTTAACACACTGCCCTCTCAAGGCAGCATTTACGGGTTCGAACCCCGTACGAGTCACCATAGTATGTATAAGCGCCTATTTATGGGCGTTTTTTTAATGTCATAGTAATTTATGCCTTATTTATGCCTTAAAATTTACAAAATTGAATTAAAAAGAAAGCTATTTTCCGCTTTCTTTAGATGTATTCAATGAGTTTAAATATGCCACGCAGATGGTACGCTGTTCTGGGAACATGTGGGTGTAAGTATCTAATGTCTCTGTTACACAAGCATGCCCTAGACGCTCGGAAATAAGCTTGATATTCATACCGCCATTGATTAGTAATGAAGCATGGGAGTGACGGAAACCGTGTATTGTGATGTGTTTAAGTCCAGCAGCAGCCATAGCTTCATCAGCTTTTCTTCTCAGCGTTGTATGAGATAATGGAGTAAGGCTGCCAAAAATAAACCAAGATTTATTAAAAGTGTCTTTCATTTTTTCATATTTAAGACGTTTATTCAAAATATCAACTAGAGTGTCTGGAAGATCTATTTCTCTTTCTGATGCTTTAGTTTTTACTGATTTGATTAGATAACTAGCTTCTTTTGTTTTTACTGTTAATGATTTATTTATAATTACCGTATTACCGGTATAGTCATTCCATGTAATAGCTAACACTTCTCCCACACGGCAGCCTGTGTAATACAAAAAGTTAAATACGTCAGACCAATCATCAGGAACATATGCAATGAATTTATTATACTCATCATAAGTATAAAAATTTTCTTTTTCTTTACTATCCTGCACTCTTTTTAATTTGAAGTTGCCTTGTATCTTTGCAGCATTTTTAGGGAGATTATAATATTTAATTCCGTATTCCAAAATGGTAGTTAGATACATATGCAATTCAGTTAAATAGCGTTTTGAATAGGGTTTTGTTATTTCTTTCTTATTTGTTTTTTTATCTTCCTTTTGAGCAACATATCGTTTGCTAAGTAGATCAGCTTGCCATTGTCTAACAGTTAGAGGTGTTATCTTATCAATTAACATATCTTTAAAATAGGGAAGTATCAAGTTTTCGATTTTACTTATTCTAGTATATTGCGTAGATTCTTCAACATTGAATTGAGTATCAGTCTTATACATAGCATATAGATCACTGAATTTAACGCCTTGAAAACCTATTTTATTTTCACAGTCAAGCAAGAAATGTTCTTCAGCTGCCTTTGCTTTTGGACGGCTTGGGTAATACTTGCTGCACTTCTGTTTGCGTTCACCTGATGCCGTTGTGTAATAGCATTTATAACGGTATTTCTTTACTTCTTTTTCTTTGTAAGTGATGTTGCCAGCAGCATCTTTTTTCTTGGTTCTTTCCTTTACTTTGCATTCCTGAATCATATAAAACCCTCCTTGTCTAAATTGAAAATGTGTAGTACAATTTGGGTACAATAAAAGACACGTCGGTCAAACGTTATTTATTGTACCCAAGTGATACCTCCAGTGTCACTTGTTCACTCCCTGTTGGCGCAGGGGGTGTTTTTTTATTTGATTCTTCTATCAAGTGATGAACAATATAATTGATATATAGCCGAACATGTTTCACAGTCATCTAAAGCTCTATGCGATTTATATTCTAATCCTAAGTAATCTTTTATTGTCTCTAATTTATAATTAGCTATTTTTTCTTTAGGAATGCATCTTTTTGATAATGTTAAGGTATCTATTACTCTATTTCTGAAAAGAGGTATTTTAACTCGATAAGCTTCACATGCTAATATTTTTATATCAAAAGGTGCATTGTGTGCTATTAAAACATAATCTTCAATAAAACTATAGAATTTTGGTAAAGTTTCTTTTATTGTTGGCGCATATTTTAACTGTTCTTTTTTAATACCTGTTAAATCCACTATATAATCATCATAATTTCTTTCAGGGTTAATCAACATATGAAATTTATCAACAGGTTCGTGATTTATATATTTAATTGCGCCTATTTCAATTATCCGTTGATAACTAGGTTCTAAACCAGTAGTTTCGGTATCAATCACTATATAATTACTTGGAAACCAATCACATTTTCTGGATGTGTATGCATTAGCATATACGAATTTTGGAACAGCGTCTTTTGCCATAGCTTCATATTCTAATCGTGATGCTGGTTTTATCTCATCTGGTATTTTTATTGGCTCAATAGATTTTAATAATCGTTCAGAATCGCTTGTCGTTGGAACTTTTATTAATGCTGGTTCATAATATTCATCAAATTGATCATCTAAGTCATAATCATAGTTAATTATATCTGATTCTAAGTCATTGATTTTTATTTCAACAATTTTATTAAGAACAAATAATAATCTCGCTAGATAATTTGTTTTTTCATTATTGTTAATCTTTTTAGGTGATGTCAGTGGCAATTTGTTATTTTTTAGTCTTGAAGTATTCCGATCTTTTTTTGCTTTTAAAGCAAGTGTTATCGAAACAATAAGCATTATAAAAATTGGTAATAGTGGTATACCCATGACATTCTTGACAAACCCCAGCCACAAAAGCAGTAGACAGAAAGAGAGTAGTTTTATTAATACCTTTTTCACAGTATTCCCTCCAAAGTGTAAACAATACATTCAGAATATATTATATTTGCAAAAATTACCTATTCCATTTTTATCCAAATGATGTAAAATATAAGCGTGATCACAAAACAGTTCAAATTCCTTGTAATTGCTTCGGCAATTATCCCTGTTCCCACGGGAAGGAAAACGTATGAACGAAAAACTAAATCAAGAAATCCTATCAAAAGAAGAATGCAAGTATTATCAAGATAGTATTTGCAAGCTTATTTATCAAATCAATAACATAACGTTGTTGAAAAGGATTTTTAACTATGTACATAACCTATTCATCAGATAAACAAATCTGATGGAATATCTTGCGCAAGTATCATTTAATTACCTCTTGTTGACTTTTAGTTGGCGAGAGGTTTTTTTGTTTAAAAAATTATTTGCTATTGTTTAAATTAAAAAAATTAGTTAAATACTCCATCATAATTTGACGTTGTTCTTTAGGGAGGTTTAGAAATTTTCTTAATATTTCTGTTTCGATGTCGTTTAAATCATACTGAACAACTAACTCATCGATGATAGATTCAGGAACACCTGTAAACATATCACCAATGCCTTCTGTTAACCAAATGTAGTTTACATTATATTCTCTACAGATGGATTTTAATGTTTGTTCAGATGGATTACGTTCACCATTTTCTAATTTTGAGACAGCGGTATCAGTGATACCTATTTTTTTGCCAAAATCTCTTTGACTAACTTCTAATGTTTTACGTAATTCTTTTATTCTCTCGTTCAAATCATTCACCTCCTTGCTAATATAATATACTTTAAATCGTACTTAGTCAATAAAAAATGGAAAACAACTTGACAATAATGACTATGTACGATAATATAATGACGTAGTACGCAAAGGAGGCGGCGATATGAACCAAGATGGAGTAAAAGAAATCCGTAAAGATGGCGAATGTTTTGCATCGAAAGTTTTGAAAAACTTATCTACTGAACAATTGGCAGTCACTAAAGATGGAATCAGCTTAGGTATTGCTTTAGCAGATGTACTGGTAGCTAAAGCTAAAGTGCCAAAGCGGAAAAAGAAAAATGCGAATGAATAAACAGGGAGGTGATGTAATGAAAGACGAAGCGAAGGAAATTAAAGAGGGTTATGAAATAATTATCCGTAATCAAGAAGGCAATGAAATATACAGATATATATACCCGTTAAATTGCGCCATTAGTATTATAAAAAATACTTATCATAAAAAAAATGAAGGGTGGCGCAACGTGGAAATGGTGTTTAATAACTCCGCAAGAAATAACCTAACAGTAGAAGAATTTTCTGTAAGAAAAATTGAAAAGTGCTGTATTGAATCTGTAATAAAAGAAAAAATCTTAGTTGGTGATGGCACAGAAAAAAGCCCAATAAAGATTATGTATAACTACTGGACTTTAGACGGTAAGTTTATTTGTCAGAAAAATATTTAATTAGATATGCTAAGGAGTAAGTTAAATGAAAAAAATTATTAAGTATTTATATTTTTACTCACAAGAAATACTATTTGGGATTACTTTGGTAATCTCGCTGGCAGCCTTAGTAATTTCTATTTTAACATTAATGGCTACTTAATAAGGGTAAATAAGGAAATAAGCAATGACAGAGCAGAGATTATTAAAGGCAGATAAAAACGAAAAGTATTAACTTTAAATGCATCTAAATATTCTTTTCCCTTAATTGTTATTTCGAAAAATTCAATGTTATTGGCAGTACCTTTATGCGGAACAATCAATTTATCATCTTGCATCAATTTTACATCCGTATAAGCTCTATCATAATTTGAACGATAAAATTTATCAGCGATTTGCTGAATCATTACCATATCGTTTATAAAAATGTATTTAATTATTTGATATTTATTCGATTTCATAATAATCACCTCTTTGAAGTGATTATATCAAATAAATCAGCGTTTGACCGACAAAATTCAATGAACTTAATCTGATGAAAGGAGGTGAGAATATGTCGAAATTAGCAAAACCATCAACGGCAACCGAAAAGATGAGAGAACTGCAAAGATTAGAGCTAGGCAGTAAATCAATCTCAATCATAATGGATTGCGGGTTGGATAAAGCTGTCGCACTCAAAAAGCAAGTACAAACAAAGATAATTGAATCAGGTAAAATCTTGCCTAGTCAATTAAAAGTACCTACAGCATCGGCAATTAAATACTTGATGATTGACGAAAAACGTATCAGAGAGTTAGCCGCACTTGAAGCAGCAGAGCAACAAAAAAGAGATACCGCAGCCGTGCAAAGCAAAGTATCTCAAAGTTGATAGCTGTAGTAATCTATCGCTATCATTATAACATTTATGTCTGAAAAGGCAAGTGGAGGAATTAATGATCAAATGTGAAAAATCTACAAACAAGCTAGTTCCAGTAGTAGCACTGCTGTGCATCTGCTGCGTGGGGCTGCTGATTTATTCTCAGAATCAAAATCGCGCAATCGTTGAATATGAGGAAGTTAATAATCAACTGCATGAGACAGCACAAAGAGTGATTGCAAGTCTAGCGGACAGCAATGAACATGTCAGAGCATATGAATTGCGAATCAGCCAGCTGGAGGAAGAGCTCGCTTATTACCAATGACTGAACAATGGCGTAGACATGCGGATTGATGGTATGTATACGCCGGCAGATCGAATCGAGAGATACATCAATGAACATTCTCTTCCCCTTAACAGTGTTAATTTTTTAATCCTGTCTCTCGATTACAATATTGATTCATCTTTTGCATTGGCAACGTGGATCTTAGAAACGGGCAATGGCAGCTCAGAGATGTGGACGCAACACAATAATCCTGCTGGCATCAAATGCGGTGAGGATTACTGCAGTTATCCATCTAAAGATGCAGGTCTTGCTCAGATGTTTTATTTATTAAATCAGTATACGACTGGCAGTATCCCATGGGTTGGACAGCGGAACACGATAAGTGAGATTCGCGAGGCTTGGAATCCGGAGAGTGAGGACTGCTGGAAGATCTATGAAATCATGCTGCAGATAGCAGCGGAAGGAGTACATAATGGAAAATATCAAGATCAATAAACTTGAGATTGAAAATGTAAAGCGTGTTAAAGCAGTTAAAATAGAACCAACACCAACAGGGCTAACGGTGATTGGCGGAAAGAATAATCAGGGAAAGACATCCGTGCTTGACTCAATCGCATGGGCACTTGGAGGTAAAAAATTTCAGCCTTCACAAGCTCAACGTGAAGGCTCAATTCTTCCACCTGCTTTGAAAGTGCAACTCTCAAATGGACTTGTTGTTGAACGGAAAGGGAAGAATAGTGATCTAAAAATAACAGATCCAAATGGAGCAAAGGGCGGCCAGCAATTACTTAATGAATTTGTTGAGGAACTTGCCATTGACCTGCCTAAATTTATGGAATCAACCGGTAAAGAAAAAGCGCAGACATTGTTAAAGATCATTGGTGTCGGTGATCAGTTAGTTAAGCTAGAGATCGAGGAACAGGAGCTGTATAACCAACGTAGAACGATTGGACAGATCGCTGATCAAAAGCAAAAGTATGCAGATGAACAAATCTTTTATCAGGAAGCGCCTAAAGAGTTGGTTTCTCCGTCTGAACTGATCAAGCAGCAGCAAGACATCCTGGCACGCAATGGTGAGAATCAAAGAAAACGTGAAAAAGTAGAACAAATCAAGTGGACGGTCAGCTCTTTGCAGTCTGAAGTGTCTGACTTGGAAAAACAGCTGCAGAACAAAAAGATGAGCCTTGATCAAAGCATGAATGACTTGAACATTGCGCAAATGGATGCCATAGATCTTCAGGATGAATCAACAGCAGAATTAGAAGCAAGTATCTCTAATATCGATGAGATCAATCGCAAGGTACGAGCCAATCTGGATAAAGAAAAGGCTGAGGAAGATGCGAAGAATTATAAAGACCAATACGATTCGTTGACTGCACAGATCAATCAGATCCGCAATGCCAAGTTTGATTTGCTCAATAAAGCGGATATGCCATTACCGGAGTTATCAGTTGAGAATGGCGAACTGATCTATAAAGGGTATAAATGGGATAACATGTCCGGTTCGGATCAGCTGAAGGTAGCTACTGCTATCGTTCGCAAGTTAAATCCTAAGTGCGGTTTTGTATTGCTGGATAAATTGGAACAGATGGATATTGATACCATGAACGAGTTTGGCCATTGGCTGGAACAGGAAGGCTTACAGGCGATTGCTACCAGAGTTTCCACAGGTGATGAATGCAGCATCATTATCGAAGATGGATATTCAGTACAAGGAAAGCTGGCAATTATAAATCATGAATTTGAACAGCAGTTTGAAAAGAAAGAATGGAAGGTAGGTAGTTTCTAATGGAAATCATCAGAGGAAAATTACAGGCAGCACAGAAAACAGTTGTGTATGGTCCTGAAGGCATTGGTAAGTCTACATTTGCATCACAGTTTCCAGAACCGCTATTCATCGATACGGAAGGCTCAACAACCCATATGGATGTGTCAAGGCTGCCTAAACCAACTAGCTGGTCGATGCTGCTTGAAGAAGTACGTTATGTGATCAATACACCGGGTCTATGTAAAACGTTGGTCGTTGATACGGCAGATTGGGCTGAAGTACTATGTATCAGTGAGATCTGTGCTAGGAATCATTGGTCAGGAATTGAAGATCCTGGATATGGCAAAGGGTATGTTTATTTAGCCGATGAATTTGGTAAACTGCTGAATCTTCTGAGTGAATTAACGGAAAAGGGTATCAATATTGTCATAACCGCTCATGCCATGATGCGTAAGTTTGAACAGCCGGATGAGCTGGGTGCTTATGATCGTTGGGAATTAAAGCTTCAGAAAAAAACAGCTCCATTAGTCAAAGAATGGGCGGATATGGTGCTGTTCGCAAACTATAAGACATTGGTAGTCAATGTAGATGGAAAGGGAGCACAGAAGGGAAAGAACAAGGCTCAAGGCGGACAAAGAATCATGTATACTTCCCATCATAGCTGCTGGGATGCAAAGAATCGTCATGGACTGCCTGAAGAGATACCATTTGAATTTGCTTCTATTGCTCATTTATTTATAAAGGATCAAAATAAAGCAATATCATCACCTATACAAACACGGACTGCAGCAACTCAGCCAGTAAAAGAAGAATTTGACATCAATCAACAGTTTATGGATGGAATCGTAGAAGAGAGATCAGAGCCAGGAGAACAAGTAACTGCAATCGACTATACAGGTATACCACAGGCATTGATGGACCTGATGAAGAAAGATAATGTGCTGCCAGATGAGATCAGAAGTGTTGTGAGTCAAAAAGGATATTATCCTTATGGCACACCTATCGAAAATTACGATCCTGAGTTTATAAAAGGAGTACTTGTGAGTGCATGGCCACAAGTATTTGAGATGATCAAACAAGAAAGAAAACTACCATTTTAAGGAGGAAAAAATAGATGTCAGAAATTGAAAGAGAGTATGGATGGAACGATACCATCACAAAAGATGCAGATGAATATATCATCTTGCCGGAAGGTGATTATGATTTTGTTGTTGAAAATTTTGAACGTGCAAGACATGAGGGAAGCGAGAAACTTCCGCCATGCAACAAGGCTATCGTAAACATTCGGGTCTATGCGCCGAATGGTGAAAAAGTTATAGTGAGACATAATCTATTTCTTCATACAAGAACTGAAGGGATGCTTGCTGCATTCTTTGCGGCTATTGGTCAGAAGAAAAAGGATCAGCCATTGAGTATGAATTGGAATACGGTACCTGGTTCAAGCGGCCGATGCAAGATCACGACTAAAGAATATAACGGAAACAAATACAATGAAGTGAAGAGATTCTATCCTAAAGAAGATTCTAAAAGTTACATTCCTGGCCAATTTTAATAGGTGCTGATCATGGAGTTAAGACCTTATCAGCAGGAAGCAAAAGATTCAATATTCAGTGAGTGGGACAAGGGCGTTCAAAAAACGCTCCTTGTTTTACCTACCGGCTGCGGAAAGACGATCGTATTTGCGAAAGTGACTGAAGATTGTGTAAGAAACGGTGACAGAGTACTGATCATGGCTCATCGAGGAGAATTGCTTGAACAGGCAGCGGATAAGATACATAAGGCAACCGGTTTAAAATGCGCAACTGAGAAAGCAGAGGAGTCTTGTCTAAGCAGTTGGTACAGGATCGTTGTTGGTTCAGTGCAGACGCTGATGCGTGAGAAACGTCTGAATCAGTTTTCACAAGATTATTTTAATACGATCATCATTGATGAAGCTCATCACTGTTTATCAGAGAGTTATCAGCGGGTGCTGGAGCATTTTAATGAAGCGAAAGTATTAGGTGTAACAGCAACCCCGGATCGTGGTGACATGAGAAACTTGGGACAGTATTTTGAAAGTTTAGCTTATGAATATACATTACCGAAAGCAATAAAAAATGGATACCTGGTACCTATCAAGGCACTTACGGTCCCGTTAAAGATGGATCTGTCCAATGTTGGAGTCCAGTCTGGCGACTTTAAGGTAAGTGATATAGGTACAGCATTAGATCCATATCTTTATCAGATTGCCGATGAGATGTTGAGCTATTGCAAGGATAGGAAAATCGTTGTATTTTTACCACTAGTTAAAACATCACAAAAATTCAGACTTATATTGAATGAAAAAGGATTTAGAGCTGCAGAGGTGAATGGTGACAGCCGGGATCGTGCAGAGATATTGAAGGACTTTGAAGAAGATAAGTATAACGTATTATGCAATTCGATGTTGCTTACAGAAGGATGGGACTGTCCGTCCGTTGACTGTATCATCGTATTAAGACCAACAAAGGTGAGGAGCCTATATAGTCAGATGGTGGGTAGAGGCACGCGTCTCTCGGCCGGTAAGATCGATCTATTGTTGTTGGACTTTTTATGGCATACGGAACGGCATGAACTCTGCCACCCTGCTTCACTTATTTGTGAAAGTGAAGAAGTCGCAAAGAAAATGACTGAGAATTTAGAAAAAGCGGTAGGTATTCCTGTTGATATTGAAGAAGCAGAAGACACAGCAGCTAATGATGTGATCAAGCAGCGCGAAGAAACGTTGGCACAGGAATTGGCTGCCATGAAATCCAGGAAAAGAAAGTTAGTGGATCCATTGCAGTTTGAGATGAGTATTCAGGCAGAGGACCTATCAAATTATGTTCCTAGCTTTGGCTGGGAGATGGCTCCGCCTTCAAAAAAACAAGTAGGAGCTTTAGAAAAGTTCGGAATCTTGCCAGAGGAAATCGACAATGCCGGGAAAGCTGCCAAGCTTCTGGACCGATTGGAAAAAAGACGTATCGAAGGATTAGCAACACCGAAACAGATCCGTCTCTTAGAAAACAAAGGTTTCCAGCATGTAGGGACTTGGAAGTTTGAAACAGCTAATCATATGATTGACAGGATCGCTGCAGCGGGATGGAAAGTCCCTCGCGGAATAGATCCGAAAGAGTATAAAGGAGATTGATCATGGAACGTACTGATTTATTAGAGATCCTGAAGCATATTGATCCTTCCATCCTAAATTACCAAGAATGGGTGAATGTGGGTATGGCTTTAAAGCATGAAGGCTATACGGCTGCTGATTGGGATCTCTGGAGTCAGTCAGATTCAGACAGATACCATGCCGGCGAATGCTTCAGGAAATGGGATACCTTTCAGGGAACGGGAATACCTGTTACAGGAGGAACAATCATACAAATGGCAAAGGATCAAGGATGGGTCTTTGAAGCATCAGAAAGCCGTGCTCTTGATTGGAATGATACGATCAGCCGCGATGAGTTAGTGATCCTTGATAAAGATTGGGTAGAAGGAAAAGAGATCAAAGAACCGGAGCACTGGGAGCCGGTCCAGGAATTGATTACATATCTGGAAACACTCTTTGACTCAACGGAGAATGTAGCATATGTTACACGAAGCTGGGAAAAGGACGGCAAGTATATACCCACAAGAGGGTGTGTTGACCGTACTGCGGGACAGCTGATCGAACAGCTGAATAAATGCAAAGGTGATATTGGTTCTGTCCTAGGTGACTATAACGAAGCTGTAGGTGCGTGGATTCGATTCAATCCGATGGATGGGAAAGACGTCAAGAACAAAAATGTCACAGATTTTAGGTATGCCTTAGTTGAGTCTGATTCAATGGATTTAGAAAAACAAAATGCGATCATCAGAGAACTAGAATTGCCGGTGGTATGTTTAGTATACAGCGGGAAAAAGAGCATCCACGCCATCGTTCGTGTTGATGCGGCCGATTATGCGGAATATAGAAAACGAGTGGATTATCTTTATACGGTCTGTAAGAAAAACGGGCTTGAGATCGACCAGCAGAATAAAAATCCGAGCCGATTATCAAGAATGCCTGGTGTCATGCGGAATGGTAAAAAACAATTTCTTATGGATACCAATATCGGTAAAGATAGTTGGAACGAATGGAAAGAATGGATCGAGTCGGTCAATGACGATCTACCGGAGCCGGAGAGTTTGAATGAGTATTGGAATGATCTGCCGGCGTTAGCACCATCCTTGATTGATGGAGTGTTGCGACAAGGACATAAGATGCTGATTGCAGGCCCGTCTAAGGCAGGGAAGTCATTTGCTTTGATTGAGATGTGTATTGCTATTGCAGAGGGTAAGAAATGGTTCAACTGGCCCTGTGCGAAAGGTAAGGTGCTCTATGTCAATTTAGAGCTTGACCGAGCCAGCTGCTTACATCGATTCAAGGATGTTTATACATCCCTGGAGTGGCCGGCAGAAAGCCTTCAGAACATTGATATTTGGAACCTGAGGGGAAAGTCTATCCCGATGGATAAACTAGCTCCAAAGCTAATCAGAAGGGCCGCAAAAAAGAACTACATAGCAATTATTATTGATCCTATTTATAAGGTCATTACAGGTGATGAGAACAGTGCGGATCAGATGGCCAACTTCTGTAACCAGTTTGACAAGGTATGTACTGAGTTAGGCTGCGCCGTCATCTACTGTCATCATCATAGTAAGGGTAGTCAAGGCAGCAAGCGTTCAATGGATAGAGCTAGTGGCTCAGGAGTGTTTGCACGTGATCCTGATGCACTGCTAGATTTGATAGAACTAGAAATCAGCGAAGACACATTGAAACAGGAAAGTAATAAAGCGGTGTGCCGGTTGTGCATGAGCTGGTTGAAGAAGTACGGTAAAGAAGACCTAGCATCACAGGATGATGAATGTAGTGAAACTCAGATGCTGGGCATCTGCCGTATAAATCTAAAGGAAGTTTATGAAAGCATCATCGAAGAAGTTGCGGAAGTCCGTAAAAAAGTCGAAGCAAAGACGGCATGGCGCATTGAAGGAACGCTGAGAGAGTTTCCTAAATTCGCACCGGTAAATCTATGGTTTGATTATCCAGTGCATCGCGTGGATCGTATTGGTACGCTTAAGGACATCCAGTTGGATGATGCTAATTACCGCAGTAAGAAAAAGAGTACGGTGTCGGTTGAAGACAAACAATTGAAAAAACAATCAGAATTGGAAAGTGCATTTACGTTTTGCGACAGCGAAGAAAACGGCGAAGTATCTGTCTCTGATTTGATTTCCCATATCGGTAAAAGTAGGAACTATGTTAAAGATTTAATTGATGCAAATCCGAATTATGAAAGAGATAGAAAGGGTAAGGTCAGAAAGGTGTCAAAGTGTCAAAAACAAAAAAATGACATGTGACACTTGGGGTGTCAAAGTGTCAAAAAACATAATTTGACATGTGACATTAAGGTGTCAAAAAAGGTGTCAAAGTGTCAAAATGACACCTATCTAAATGGCGCGGTGGGGTGTCAAAAAATGGGGTGTCATAACCCCCTCTAAAGAGGGGGGTTATGACACACACCCACTTTTGACAGCCACACCCTTTGGATTTTTTGACAGGTGATATAAAAAAACGAGAAAAGGAGTGTAACGTATGAGAATAGCATGTATGCCATTGGTAACAAATGTACCCAAGCCAAGAGATCGAGGATGGGTCATGAAAAAGTGCCCGGTTTGCGGTTGCGATTGTTGGGAAAGCAACACGCTCAGAAATAGTCTGCGATCAGGCGTTGTCAAAGAAGCAGCCTGTACGGAATGTGCATTAAAGGCAATGGGACAATCACATGACTGAGTTCTTCATGGCGATAGTGCCACCCACTGCAACGGCTCAGCAGCACAAGATCAGCAAAGGGCGGTTTTATGATCCGCCTGAGGTCAAGGCAGCCAGAGCAAAGTTGATGGCTAATCTGGCACGATATAAGCCGGCTGACAAGTATACTGGTCCTGTGCGGTTAGTCACAAAATGGTGCTTCCCCATTACCGGCAAACATAAAGATGGCGAGTTTAAATACACTCGTCCTGACACGGATAACTTGCAGAAGCTGCTGAAGGATTGCATGACTGCTTGTGGTTACTGGGTAGATGATGCTTTAGTTTGCAGTGAAGTCGTTGAAAAATTCTGGGCGGAAGTGCCGGGGATATACATTTGCGTTGAAGCGATTTAAGAGGTTTCAAAAAATGGAAAATAAAAAATTGAATCATTATAAACCTGAGGATGGCGACAAAGTATGGTACATAGGAGCTAGAAAAAATGTATTTAATGATTACTTCGACTCATCAGATTTAGGGCATATAGCACTGGTAAAATACGATTGATTGTTTAAATCAAGAGATGAGGCAGAGGCCAATAAAGATAGGGTTTTTGAAGAGTATAAAATCATTTAGGAGGAAATAAAATCATGATCATGCGAAAGGAAAAAGATGGATTAGTTATCACAAAACATTTTGGAAGTACATCCGAAGAAATTGTTACACTAGTGGAAAATAAAAAAAAATGGATATGTGAAAGAAATCATTGAACCGCTCAAGAAATATTCACAACATCCAACTGGTTTAAAAAACCAGCTTCTGGAACAAGGTTTTCAGTTAATGAAAATGAGAGGTGGACATGATGACATTTGCGAAGCAATTGACTGAGTGTACAAATCCCACAATCAAAATTATTGCTCAGTATCTATTAAGCAGAGATGACATCAAACTTGATAACCCTAAGAAATCACTTGATGAAATGTTTAGCTATATCACAGGTGAAGCACGAAAACACGCAAAAAACAATTGTGCTGCAATTGATGATGATACAGTTTATGGCTGGGCAGTCCACTATTATGATGAGGATAATATCAAAATCAATAAAAATGTATCTGCAAATACAGCAGTTAGTCAGACAAATAATGCGGTCAAGAAAGCGGCACCTATTGTTAAACAAAAGCAGGTAGAAGTGTTAGTAGAAGTGTTAGCTCAGGAAGTGGGGATTAAGAAAATCAAAGCCGGTAAAAAAGATAAACCATGTGAAGGCCAGCAGAGCCTGTTTGGAGATCTGTTATGACTTGCAGGAAGAACTCTGAGGAACTGAAGGAACTGGCTCAAGCTGATTTACCACTGCCAGAGGGAATCGTTGAATTTTGTTTGAATAAGATGTCTGTTTTAAAAAGTGCTTATGGTGGTAAAGTGAAGGATAAAAAAGAGTGGTACTTTAAATGCAGCGAATGCGGTGATATTACTCATCGTGTAGAAAGATATACAAATGGAGAACAAGTACATTGCTCTAGCTGTGGTAAAGAGTTGAAGTTTATAAAGACAGATGTCAATTCTTCAAATGATTATTTGGAATTGTCTTATGACATGATTCAAAACTATAAAGGTAAATTGCTTTCAAGAACATTTAAATGTGAAAAAAGGATTAGCTCAAGGATAGACAGATATAAATTTGCTATTAGAGAAGTTAAAAGAGTAATTGAGGGAAATACTTATTGTCTTATGGATTTTAGTAGTGATCGATTTATTTGGAATGATTTCACAGATACGCCGATACATATACTGCTGAATCGCAAATTTAAAGAAATGAAGCGAGACAAGTATTGTCAGAATTATTTTTATGAACCGTTTCAGGGTTATAACCGAGCTGTACTAGAATCAGTTGGATTAAAGTATTGCCAATATGATGAGTACATGAAGCAAAGAAATATGAGTATCATTGATTATGTTAATTTGTATAGAGATCGTCCGAAAATAGAGCTGCTGGTAAAAGCAGGGTATCACTCAATGGTGGCATCCGCTCGTTATCTGAATCTAAAAGGTAAAAATTTTGAGCAAATCTTTGGTATATCGCGTTATTGGGAACCTTATGTAAAGCAAGGCAGAGTTTCAATCATAGACATAAGGCACATAAAAAAGTATTCAATATCAACTTATGAACAATTGAAGGGTATCAGAGTCGTCGAAGTAAATTATGGATTCTTGCCTGATGAAATAAAAAAGCAAAAAAAATTCTGCGAGCATGTCTATCTTAAAGGTACTAACCACTACCTTTATGCTGATTACCTGCGATGGTGTGTCGAACTTGGATATCCCCTATATGATACACGTATTCTTTATCCAAAAGATCTTCATAAAGCTCATGGTGAACTATTTGAAGAGCATAAGAAAAACGAAAAGAAAATCTTGCAAAAAGGTTTTGATGAATTTTATCAGAAGCTGGAAAAGTATATTTATCAAGATGATAAATTTGTGATTAAGCCAGCAAAATCTCAACAGGAGTTAATCAAAGAAAGCGAAGTATTGAAACACTGCGTTCGCAGTTATGCGGACCGGATGAGCAAAAAAGAAACTGCAATTTTCTTTGTCAGAGAAAAATCTCAAGCAGATCGACCACTTTATACTTTGGAACTCAAAGGGAAAAAGGTCATCCAAGTTAGAGGAAAGAATAACTGTCAGCTTGATCCTGAAGCTCAAGATTTTGTGAAGAAGTGGGAAAAGCGTTATAAGCTATCAGGATACTAAATGGAGGTATAAAAATGGCTAAAATATTAATTGATTATGACGATGAACATAGTGCAAATAAAATCCAACTAGAAGGTGATATGTTTGATTTAATGTTTGCTTTTGAAGAAATTTTTAAATCGTTGATAGAAAATAATTTTGAATTGCAAATTATAGTTAATGCGCTAGGGCTGGCAATTGATAATTTTGGGGATGATAAAGATGCTGAAGACGCTGATTAAGCAAGGCGATTATGTCAACGGATACAAAGTCGAAATGGTCGAAGTTATAAACAAAGAGCCTCATTACCTGATTGCCTATTTTGACTGGGGAGCTCAAAAACCACAGAGTCGATGGCTGCCTGAACATTTGGTGAATAGTTTTGTATCTGCGGAAGATTTTGAGAGAGCTAAACAATAAAAGGAGCTGGGAATATGCCAATTAAAAATTACACCACCAAAATTGATGCATCTAAGACTGTAGGCGAGATACAGCAGATGCTGGCACAGCATGGAGCTAAACAGATAATGTTAGATTACTCCGATGGTAAGATCACATGCATATGCTTTACCTTGCAGACTGCTAATGGTATTCAGGGTGTGCGTTTGCCGGCTGCACCTGATAAGGTTCTGCTAGTGTTGCAAGCGCAAAAATGCAAATGTGATTATGCTCAAGCGGAGCGTGTAGCTTGGCGAATCTTAAAAGACTGGTTAGATGCACAGCTTGCAATTCTCGAGACTGAAATGGTGACAATAGATCAAGTGATGCTGCCTTACTTTGTAACAAAGTCCGGTGATACGGTTTACGAGTTGTACCAAAACAATCAACTTTTACTTGAGGGGTAAATGATGCTTACAGAAAAAGATAAAATTGAGCAATTCAAGCGTTACCTACGAAGTTATACATATCATCAAAAGAAAGCAATGGAGATCGATGAAAAACTTGAAGAACTAGCTGTAAAGATGCAGGGAGTTAGTTCACCGTCAACAAAAGAAATCATCTTAGAGAATGCCGGCAATCCATATGGGGAAAGAAAACTTGAACTGCTGATGGAAGAAGGAGAGCTAGTAAAGGAACGTAATAAGCATTTGACCGAGATACAACGGATTGATGAAGCTTTAAAATTAGTTGATGAGAATAGCAGGAGAATATTAATTGATATATATATGTCTCGTTGCCGTTTGGATGATATAGCAAACCGAATACCTGTTTCAAGAAGTAAACTTAAACGAGATATTAATCAAATAATCAGGGGCATCATAATAAAATAAAAGTTGGACCTCAGTTCGCTAAAATCTGTGTTATTATGATAGTGTGGAATTAGCGGGAAGTATTTCCCCCACCCATTAAGTTCTCGCTAATCTAACTAGCGATAGTAACTCTATGGAGACTATTGCTAAAAGCATCTATATCGGCCATACATCTAGTGTATGGTACGGGCATAGGTGCTTTTATTTTGGAGGAAAATTATGAGACAATCAGCAAATATACTAGGTACTGAGTACAAGATCGTGTTTGTATCAACTTTAAAGGATCGAGGCGGTGAAACAGATTTTTATACCAAGACTATAAAAATCAGTGAGTTTGAAGATGCGCCAGAATTAGATTTAACATCAGATAAGCAAGAACTGCAGAAGCATATTTTAAGACATGAGTTAGTTCATGCCTTTTTATTTGAATCCGGGCTGAATGCAAATAGCAACGGTATAGAGGCATGGGCAAACAATGAAGAAATGGTAGACTGGATAGCTATACAAATGCCAAAGATTATGGCAGTATACGAGAAGGTTGTGAATTGTGAAAGTATAGAATGTACGCATTTAGATGGAAGAAAGAAAACGATCAGTTAAAATGATACTGGTAATTATGATATGACTTAAAACAGGAGGTGAATGGCATGGAAATAATCGAGCTGGAACTAAAGGATATACATCCATACGCTAACAATCCACGGCATAATGATGATGCAGTAGATTATGTAGCTAATTCTATTCGTGAATTTGGTTTTAAAGTTCCATTTGTCATTGATAAAGACTATAACATTGTCACTGGTCATACAAGATATAAAGCATGTCAGCAACTCGGTATAAAGAAGATACCTTGCGTAATAGCCGATGATTTAACCGATGAGCAGGTAAAGGCTTTTCGATTAGCTGATAACAAGGTTGCTGAATACTCAACATGGAATTTCAATTTACTGGACTTTGAGCTTGAAAATATTCCGTTAGATATGGAACCCTTCGGATTTGAAATCAAACTTCCTGACCAAGAAAATGAAAAGGAAAATGAGCGTATCAGAACAAACGAAGCTTATAACTTAGACCTTTATGAAGAAGCTAAAACAGCCGGCTATTATCAAATACCTATTATCTATAACGATGGTATTGTGCCTGATGATATTATAGGATTCAATTATGCCAAGACATCCAAAGATAAAAATATCGGTATCCATATGTATGTCGATGATTACCAGTTTGAACGCCTATGGAATAAACCCCAAGATTATGTAAGTATTCTGAGTGAGTATCAATGTGTGTTTAGTCCTGACTTCAGCTTATACATGGATATGCCAATGGCTATGAAGATCTGGAACGTGTATCGCAGCCGTATGATTGGTCAATATTTGCAGCGTCAAGGTGTTAAAGTAGTACCAACAATCAGTTGGGCAGAACCAGATACCTTTTTATTTTGTTTTGACGGTATACCAAGCGGCAGTATTGTATCAGTATCTACGATAGGTGTAAAACGTGATGAGTATGCTACATCAATTTGGCAAGCTGGTATGGATGCGATGATTGAAAAAATCAAGCCATCAATGATATTAGTATACGGTGGTGAGCTTGATTATGATTATCAAGGTATACCAGTAAAATACTATGAAAACAAAGTGACTGAACGTTTAAATGAGTTGAAGGAAGTGGGTTAGATGGGAGGCAGAGGTGCATCAAGCAGTCAAGGAATGTCGCAGCAGTCGTTAGAAAAGAAAATGGGTGTTCTATCAGCAAAAATGGTGGAATACGCTCCATATACTATGTCTTCATATCGTGGTGATGATAAAGAACAGAAAAGGAATGAATATTTCAAAGTACAGCGGCAGTTTAATGATACGAGAAACAAACTCAATGAAATGCAGAATAAGCAAAGATTAGCAAGGCAGGCAAACAAAGGAGATGACATGGACATGAAGCATAAAGAACACGTTAGACAGCGTGAACTCGAAGTTACATCATCGACTTATGAACGAGCCAAAAAGCGAACGCAAAAAAATGTTAATAGTTGGTTTGGCAGAGGAATGTAAGATAAGGAGTGAGGTGAATGGCTAATGAAAGTAACTTAATACCGGTGACAGAGCGAAGCAAGGAAGAAGCAAGAGCCTTGTCATCAAAAGGTGGTAAGGCATCAGGAGTAACAAGACGACGTAAAAAGACGATGAAAGATGCCATGAACCTACTGCTTTCATTACCTGTTGATGATGCCAATAGAGCTAAAATGGAACGATTAGGTATTGATCCGTCAATAGCCGACAATCAAATGCTGATGTTGATTGCAGCCTTTCAGCAAGCCATCAAGGGAAATGTCAGAGCGATGGAATTTATAAAAGAGATAACTGGTTCTTCAGCTATGACAGAACTTGATAAAAAGCAGCTGAAGCTAGAAAATGAAAAGATAGCTCTGCAGCGTGAAAAACTGAAACAAGAGGCACCTGTTACTGATGATAGTGTTCAGCAAAAGATGGATGCTATTGACGGCATACTGGCGCAGATGCAGCCATTAAAGGATGATGAAGAATGAGACCAATGTTATTGTTATCACCTAAATTTAGAGACTTCTTAACGGTTGATGCACCAAGAGAATATTTAGAGGGCACAACGGCCGCAGGCAAAACAACGGTAGGCATATTTAAGTATATGTGTAAAGTAGCATCTTCTGATTTGAGATTTCATATAATCGCAGGCGCAGACCTCGGGACAGTGGAAAAGAATGTTATCAATAGTGAACGTGGTTTGCTAGAACAGTTTGATAAGATAGCTAAATATTACGGCAATGGTAAAGGCAACATTAGGCTGCCACATGTTGAGTATAAGACTAACAAAGGTATCAAGATTATATACATATGTGGCTATGACAACAAAAAACGGTGGCAGAAAGTATTAGGCGGTCAGGTTGGGTGTGTTTACATTGATGAAGTTAATATTGCAGATATGGAATTTTTGCGAGAAATAACTCACCGCTGTCAGTATATGATGACTACATCTAACCCTGATGATCCTAACTTGCCAGTATACAAAGAGTTCATTAATCGAAGCCGGCCATTAAAACGACATTATAGCGATTATCCGCAAGAGTTGTTTAATGAGCTAAACGAGGACCCTGTAAAGGGTTGGGTACATTGGTATTTTACCTTTTACGATAATGCAGCTATGAGCAAAGCAGACATACAGCGGAAGATAGATGCAGTGCCTCCAGGCACTAAAATGTACAAAAATAAGATACAAGGCTTGCGTGGCCGTGCAACTGGTTTAGTGTTTGATTTAACATCACAGCACATCATCACACCAGCGCAAGCACGAGCACTAACTTATGTGCAATTTAGCTGTGGAGTGGATACATCCTATTCAAGACGCAGCGAAGATACAATCGCTTTTATTTTTACCGGCATTACAGATAAGCGTATCAAAGTTACTCTCGCAGAAGAAGTTTATAACAACCGTGACATTGTGCGTAACGGAGGCAGAGCCTTAGCACCATCGGATATACCACCTTTATTAGTAGCATTCCTTGAGCGTAACCGTAAACGGTGGGTACTCAATGGTGATGCATATGCAAGAGATGTGTTTATTGATAGCGCTGACCAAGCAACGATTAATGAGTGCCTCAAGTATAACGCAGAGGTTGGCAGCCTCTATGACTTCTACAACAGCTGGAAAAAGCTAACCATCATAGATCGTATCCAGTTACAGCAAGGATGGATGAAGCACATGGACTATTTGATCGTTGATGAATGCACTGAAAACATCAGAGAGTACAATACTTACAGCTGGCAGGATGATAAAAATGCGCCCGAAGACGCAAACGACCATACAATCAATGCTGATCAGTATAGTTGGATACCTTACAAACACTTAATAGGGAGGATGGAAGCAGCGCAATGAGTAAAATATTAGATTACACAAAAGCTAAGTTAAGAAACTGGCTTGAATTAGATAAAGGCATGAATCCGTTGTCTGTTCGCATTTTAGAGCCAATGGATTTTGATGCCAACATATTTAAAAATCGTTTGTGGTACAGAGGCGATCCATCAGAGTTGCATCAATTTTACACACAGATTGATGACATGATGGGTAACACACGCTTTTGGCAAGCAAATGCAAGCAATGGCGTTAATTTCCGAAAGATTCATACAGGGTTACCAAGCTTAATTGTGGATACACTGGCAGATATTGTATTTGATGATATAAATAGCCCTGAATTTAATAACAATGAAGCGGCTGCTTTTTGGGCTGAGATGGAAAAGAATCTTCCTGATGAGTTTTTTAAGAATGCTTTTAAGCAGGCTATGTATTTGGGCGATGGAGCTGTTAGGTTTTGTTATCATCCTGAAGAAAGCCCCTATCCTATTCCGGAATTCTTTGATGCTGATAAAGTTGACTTCAAATATCGACACGGAAAGATTATAGCAATAACTTTTAAATTTCCTTACATTATAAACGATAAAGAATATGAGTTAAGAGAAATTCACACAGAAGAAGGTATTGATTATGAACTATACAATGCTCAACACGAAAAAGAAGCATTATTAGACTTTGCTGAGTTCCAGAATGTTAGACCCATGAAGAAAAAACATAAATACTGGACTGCTGTTCCTATTATCATAGGCAGCTCCCCAAAATTTAAAGGTCGAGGCAAGTCGCTGTTTGATGGCAAAGAGGATGCCTTTGATAGCTTTGACGAGGTTTACAGTCAATGGATGGAAGCTCTTAGAGATAACCGCACTAAGACATATATCCCTCAGCAGATGATACCAAAAGATCCGCAAAAAGGACTATTGCTAAAGCATAACCCATTCGACGGACGATTTGTTGAAGTCACAGGTACAGCAGGAACAGAAGGCGGACAGCCAACTATCACGGTACAACAGGGTGCTATTGATGCTAATGGGTTGTTATCATCATACATCACAGCATTAGACTTATGTTTACAGGGTTTAATCAGTCCTTCAACGCTTGGCATAGATGTCAAAAAATTAGACAATGCAGAAGCACAGAGGGAAAAAGAAAAAGCCACTCTATACACCCGCAACAAGATCATTCGTATCGCTGAAAAGGTAATCCCTGAGATTATTATAGCTGCCCTTAAAATCATGGATACTGTACAGCATAAGCCATACCAAGAGTATGAGGTAACATGCAGCTTTGGAGAGTATGCTAACCCATCATTTGAGGCGGTAGTTGAAACCATCAGTAAGGCACGTCCTGGCATGTCTGTAATGTCGGTTGAGGCGAGCGTAGAAGAATTATATGGTGATAGCAAAGACGAAGAATGGAAAACTGAAGAAGTGAAACGTCTTAAAGCTGAACAGGGCATTATTGAAAAAGAAACACCCGCCATTAATGAATTTGATGGTGATCTACCAACTGATGAAGATTACCCATTCGGAGTTAGATAATGTCGGATGATGAAAAGAAAAGGGATGATCCCTATGCTTTAAAAGACATATTCACTGAAATAGAAATGGAACTGGTACAGTCCTTGCAACGTAATCTTGCTAAACATAAACTTGATGAAATCAATGCGGGTTTTAGCTGGGAAATGTGGCAGAAAGCCATGTTAAGAAACATACAACGTTACCGCAACGAGATTAAACACATCATAGATGGATATAGACCGGCGGTACAAGACGCAATCAGCGAGGTATTGCAAGGTACTTATGATAAGGTTGCAGAGGAAGCACTAAAGACGATGGAGCAGGCACAAATAAAACTAGATGCTGGCTCTTTTTCTTTCCCCGAAAATGGTAAAAATACTGGTAGAGTTGGTGAAACACCACCTAATGAAACACAGTTTTTCGATATAAACAGAAAGAAAATGGATGCTCTTATCAAAAGCACAACGGATGATTTTGAAGATGCCAGTAACGCAATCTATCGTAAGATGGATGATGTATATAGGCAGACCATCTTTAAAACAGAGTTCCAATTATCTAGTGGATCATTGTCATTAGACACAGCCATTGATAAAGCAACCGAAAGCTTTTTATCAAAAGGCATAGACTGCATCATTTACAAGAACGGTAATCATGTTAACATTGCTACATACGCCGAAATGGCACTGAGGACAGCCAGTCAGAGAGCAAAATTTTTAGCTGATGGCAGCAAGCGAGATGAGTTCGGCAGGCATCTAGTGTTTGTATCAGCTCATTTTAACAGTTGCAGATTATGCTTACCGTGGCAAGGCAAAGTGTTAATTGATGACGTGTTTAGCCACCCTAGTGATGAGTATAAAGCTAAATACAAAGGACAGTACAAACTATTGTCACAAGCAATTAAAACAGGTCTGATGCACCCTAATTGCCGTCACACGATAGCTAATTACTATGAGGGTATCACAAGGCTGCCAGAAGTACCTGACGATGACACAGCATTGCTGAACTATGAAGCAGAGCAGAAACAGCGAAAATTAGAGAATGCAATTAGAAAAGCTAAAAGAAAAGCAGCGGGTGTGGTTGATGACAAGAACAAAGAAGTGGCAACTAAAGAGGTCAGACAATTACAAAAAGAATTGAGAGACCATCTTAAAGATAACCCTAAACTAAAACGACATCCTCATCGCGAAAAAGTGCGTGAGAATGTTAAAGGACAAATAAAACCGCCTTATTCAGATGGGCTTGACATTCCTTTCCAACAAAAACAAAGCAGTGTTAATGTTAAATTAAAAGGAACAAAGGACCATGTGTTCTCAGATGGTACTTATGAGGGTTTTGAATCAATTATTCGTAAGGCAAATATATATGAACTTGATAATGGAAGTCAAATCATTACTCCATTAGATGTGAATAAAGAAATACAGCCTATCAGAATTAATGATGTTGCAGAAGTAATAAGCAAGATGCCAAGAAGTATTTCAAAATTCATAAAAGAAATAGAAATTGTTGACTACAAAAATCCACAAGATGCTCGTATTGCTGAGGCGTTTGGTAAAGAAAACTTCACTTCTGCAGCAATAGGCGGGAACAAAAAAATTACGTTCTTTCCTTCAAAAAATAATCGTAGTATTGAACAGATAAAAAATATAGTTTATCATGAGAGTGGACATATTATTGAAGATGAGTTTTACAAAGAAACAAACGTTAAAATAAGCGATAGCGATTTGTATGCTGAATGTATGCAAAAAGATAAATTACATTCTGGAAAAGAATTTGTTAGTCACTATTCTTTATCTACACAGAATTATAAAGAAGATTTGGCTGAATCATTTAAACAATTTATTATGGATGAAGAAAGCTTCAAAACGCAATTTCCTAATCGATTCGAATTAATTGAGGAGCTGATAAAATGGTCGAAAAAGAAATAATTTTTAATGAAGAACAAAAGAAGATATTCGGTGGAGTTAAAGGTGTAATGATTTATTTAAAAGATAATCAAGTCGTAGATGAATCAATTGCTACAACATCTTTATTGAATATTTATGATGAACAAGGCAATAACATTCGCAGGATTTATGGTGATTTGGAGGGATGAAATGAAATGCTCTATAACCCACCATTAGAAATTATTGATTTGGTAGACTATGTTTATGATGATACAGGAAGCGTTGTTGGTGAAAAGATATCTGATTCAGCAACTCCAAAACAGAAAAAAATCTTTGAGAAGTATCAAAAGGAATGCGAAGAAGCATTAAGAACATCTTTTAGGGTAGATTTAAGTGACAAAACTTATAATCCGGTTGATGGATGGAGGAAAAAGTAACAATTGAGCGCTCATGAACAGGGTGCTTTTCTTTTACCTTGAAGGAAGGTGATGAGGTGTGTGAACATGCCTATGTAAAAACGATTGATAAGACTTATTATGATAAAGAGCTAAAATGCAGGGTTCTCATAGAAGAAAACACCTGCATTTTTTGTGGCCGAAAAGAAACAGAAAGGAGTATGTACATGGACCCGCCCAAGAGAAGATTACCTTATTTTGGACCATGCTTAAAATAAATGTCCGTTTCTGTGCTGTGGACTTTAAATAAAGTGCTGTGAGGTTATCGGCACCTTATAAGCCGAGGGAGGTAACAACATGGATGAAGAAAAGAAAGAGCAGCAGGAAGAAGTGAAAGAAGGCGTAACAAAAGCTTTTGGAAATGAAGACCCTGCAAAAGAAACGGCTGATCCTAAGGCCGCTGAACAGAAAGAATCTGATCAGGAACAGGAGGGCGCTGAATCTGCCAGTGAAGATAAAAAGCAGAGTGGTAAAACCTATACCCAAGCTGAGGTAGATGCCATGATGGCAAAAGCTCGCAAAAAGTATAGCGGCAAAAGTGATCAAGAAGAAGCGCCAGCAGATACATCAGCTGATGCACCAAAAGAAGATCCTTCGCAAACACAGGACCTTGCAACAGGTATTACAGTTGAAAGATTAGCACAAGCGGAGTTAAAAGCTGAAATGGCTATCTTAGGAGTAGACCCAAGCAAAGTATCAAGAGCTGTTCGCTTAATTGACATTAACGAGGTACTTGAAAATGGTGAGTATAGCGATACAAAAGCAAAGACCGCTATTGAAACCTTAATGCAAGAATGGCCTGAGTTAAAACAAAGCAAAGCCGAGAACAACGAAAACCAGTTTTACTTCGGTGTTCCGGGACAAGAAGAACAGCAAGACAAGGATAAACAGAAATCAGTGATTTCTAGTATTTTTGGCAATTAAAAAGGAGTGATGATAATGCCAAACGTAGTGAATTATGTAACCCTATTTCAACAGGAGTTAATGCAGAAATATGCAAGAGAATTAATGACAGCGGAATTAACAACACCGAATGTAAGATTTATTAATGCCAATACAATTAAAGTGCCTTATATCGAGGTAGCAGGATATAAAGATCATAGCCGTAATGGTGGCTTTAATCGTCAGGCAGTTAAAAACGATTTCAACACTTATACACTGGCGCATGACCGTGATGTTGAGTTCTTCGTGGACGCAATGGACGTTGATGAGTCAAATCAGGCAGTAGCAGCAGCGAATACAACCAATGAATTTGAGACACAGCAAGCGATCCCTGAGACTGATTGTTATCGTATTAGTAAGTTGTATGCAGACTTCAAGGCAAACGGTGGCACGGTTAATAATGATGTGCTTACCACTGATAATATCTTATCTAAATTCGATGACATCATGGAAAAAATGGATGAGGATGAGGTCCCGGAAGAAGGCCGTGTACTATATGTAACACCTCATGTGAATAAATTGTTGAAACAGGCAAAAGAATTGGCACGTTACATCAATATGAATGATCCAAAGAATGAGGCTATCAAGCGAGCAATCACATCTTTGGACGATGTGAAAATCAAGAAAATCATTTCTAAGCGCATGAAGACGGTTTATGATTTCACCGATGGATGTAAACCCGGCACTACTGCTAAACAGATCAATATGATCTTATTACATCCTAAGTCTGTAATTGCCTGCAACAAACACAGTTACATTAAGTTGTGGCCAGAAGGTAGTCATACATTAGGTGATGGATATTTGTACCAAAACCGCCAGTATTGGGATTTATTTGTAATTAAGAACCGTGTTGAAGGTATCTACATCAATGCCGAAGCAGAAGCGTAAGGAGGTAAGTTATGTTAACGGCAGTAAAAGGAAATCGTGAAGCTAAAATCAATAGCGATCAAAAGGAAGATTATTTAAAAGCAGGTTATGATGTGATTGATGAAAAAGGTAACCGTGCCATTGCACCTAGTTCAACTGTTTCACACGCTGAGTATGAAAAACTTCAGAAAGAGTTAACGGCTGCTAAGTCTGAAGCTAAGAAGTTGAAGAAAGAACTGGATGCCTTGAAGAAGAAAGAGGAAGAAAAGAAAGCAGGTGAGTAACATGGTTGTTACACCTGAAGAATACTTAAAAAATCACACTCTCATTACACAAGACTTAGATACAAAGTTGGCTAAAGCAGAAAGAGAAATCAATCATCTCTGCTTTGGCCGCATCAATGGAAAAGGATTTGAAAACTTATCACCATTTCAACAGTCTCTTATAAGAGAAGCTGTTTGTTTGCAAGCTGATTATACTGAGCAATATGGTGCTTATATTAATTGCCCATTAAAAAGTTATTCAGCAGGTAGTACAAGAGTTGCTGCTGATTCATCTTGCGGTAATACGACACAAGAGATTATCAATTTATTAGAGGACACAGGGTTAAGATGCCGAGTGCTATAATCAAGTGTCCTTTTCCTTTTCCGGATATTGAAGCAACTACAACTGTGGAAATTTACCAAGAAATAGACACAGAAGATCAGGGACCACAAGAAACGCTTATCTATGCTGGCAAAGCCATTCATGACGAAAAAGCCAAGATGACATACGGCAAGGATAGCAAGTTGATAGCTCTAAGTGGGTTATTAATCATCAAAGGTGACGTACAGACGGTTAACAGCACAACAGCTTTTCAAGGATACGCAAAAATCGATGATGAAACTAAACATATTTATACTGTCAGAAAGCCTAAGTTGCTAGGTACTGTATTCAGTACAGAGTTTGACTTGATATGAATGTTAGCAATGTAAAGGTTAAGCTTAATAACGATGTCATGGAAAAAATGAATAAATCAGCGGACAGAGCAATGGAGTTAACGGCAGATGCGATTGTATCAGATATTGTATCGAGAGCAGTTGTGCCAAAGGATGTTGGAACGTTAGAGCGAGGCAATGATGCAATCAAAAGTGGTTATGTAGAAAAGGCAAAAGACATGGTTTATGCAATTATATATAACACACCCTACGCTAGACGTTGGTATTTTAATCTTGATGGTGTTAAATTCAGCAAACTTGCTAACGGTAATGCTCAAGATCATTGGATGGATTGTTACCTTGAAGGTGAAGGAAAGCAATTTGTGATTGATACATTTATGAAATTTTGGAAAGAAGAATCAGGAGGCATCATCAAATGATGACTTTGAAAAATGTAAAAGATTGGATGCAAAAGAAAATCCAAGCGAACTGGAAGATAGGTATCTATGATAGCAGCAAGCAGAAAACTATTTGTGTACGTAATCTAACCAGTAATCGCAGTAAGTTAGCTATTGGCGGATTGGCAAACACAAACACCGTTGTAAAAGGTGTATCCATAGTTGTACATTGGACAAAGAATCCTGATGAAACTGAGTGTATTGCGCAAGAGGTCCATGAATTATTTTATGGTAAGCAGCCTATTATAAGTGGTTATCAAACTGTTTTGTGTGAAATGAGAAGTGATGAGCCTATTTCAGTGGACACAGATGAACAAGGTGTATATGAATATGTAATAGAAGTTTGGATCACGTACATGCGTGATAGAAAGGAAGGATAATATGAGTTTTACAGGAGTATTTCCAGTTTATAACTTAGATTTTAAAATCGGAGTGAAAGGCAGATTATCGGCCGCAGAAGATATGAAACCAATTGCCGACTTAGAAAGTTTTGGCATCAGTATTGAAGGTAGCACTGAGGAATGGACACCAATGACCACTAGAGGGTGGGCCCGCGCTTTGATGACGGGGAAGAAATTCTCTATTGATATGAAGGGCAAACGGAATGTTGGCGATCCGGGCAATGACTATGTTGCTAATATCGCATTTAAAGATGGATTAGATTGCTCAACGAAAGGTGAAATCAATTTCCCAGATGGTGCAAAATTAGAATTTGACTGTGTTATTGATGTTACTAATGTTGGCGGCGGTGATAGTACAAATGTTGCTCCATTGGAGTTTAAAATGGTAGGAGATGGGCAACCCATTTATACAGAAGCGCCAGCTTCAGGAGGCAACTAATGGCACGAAAATATGATATTATCGCTAGACTTAAAGCGAAGAATGAAAAACCATATGTGATGATTGATGAGGAACATTGCTATAACATCAATACATCAAAGACAAATGTTATGGCTATCATGTTGAAGTATGAAGAATACGAAAAGAAGCCTGATACCGAAAGTTTCAGTTTGATTGATGAGGTAATCAAAATGGCTTTAGGTGAACAGGCTCTTGAATACATTAACAGCATGGACCTCACAGTAGCGGCTACCAGTGACATTGTCAGTGCCATTATGGCGGGAATCAGTGATGTTGATATTGAAGAAATCGACAAGCAGGGTAAAAAGCAAAAAAAGTAACAAACAAATGGTATGACTTATATGAGGATTGGGATTTGATCGAGGCATCATTTGCACTGCAATATCCGCAGATTGATTTATATGCAGATGAAGATATTGATTATAAGCGATTCTGTACTCTACTTTCTGGCATTATGCCAGATACGCCGCTTGGACAGATTGTTTCTATCCGATCAGAGACTAATAGGGATATATTAAAGTCATTCACACCTGAGCAAAAAAGGATCCGTGATGAATGGCAGGCAAAGTTGCAGGCTCAATATGAGGCTACCATGACAGAAGAAGAAAAAGAAGCGCAGCTGAAAGAGCTGCAAAGCATATTTGCAAAGGCATTTGGATAACCATCTGCCTTTTTTTATGAAAGGTAGGTGAAACTAATGGGAACAACAAGCGCAGGCAGCATTCAGCTTGATTTAGAGGTCAATGCAAAATTAGAAGAAAGTACAAAAAAAGAAGCAGAAAAGATTGTTAAAGTAGTTAAAGAACAGCTAGGAAACATGAAAGAGAATATGTTTGTCAGTCTTAGTAAATCCGTTGAAAATGCGATGAAATCAATGACTGAGGCTATCAAAAAGCAGACTGAAGCATCGAAAAAAATCATGCAGTCTTTTATTAGAGACCTTCAAAAAATGATTGCTGAAATGAAATTCACAGCTCCTAAAATGCCATTTAATGAAGCTGAAAGCACTGTGTCTAATAGCACTGCATCTAATCCAGCATCACCAAGAGCGCCGCCGTTACCAACGGTGAGTATTCCGTTACCAAAGATGAAGCTTGATGATCAGTTTGAAACTGATATGATGGAGCAGAAAATCAATGAATTAACAAGTTCGCTGGAATTGTTGGACAGCAGAATTCAATCATTGCAGGCAAACAGAAAATCGCTATTAAGCGAATCGCTTAAAGCGGAGGCAACAAATGACATTAATGCTTTAAGATCATTAGATGATCAGGTGATGAAGTTAGATGCTCAAATTGCGGCTTTACAAGATAGTTCAGCAAGGACATCAATCACTCTTGATGCTTTAGCAAGAAAAAGAACAGTCGATGTAAACCTCGCAACTGTAACGGCTGAAGCTCAATCAAGCAATGGCATTTTAGGCAGATTGAAAAATACAATTAGTCAAATAGTTGGTAAAGCGAAGAGTGCTACAAGCAGTTTATTAAAGCTAGGCGATGGTGCTAAAACAGCCGGCCGCAGTGTTGGCCAAAGTCATATGAGCTTTAAACGCTTCATGCAGTCTATGGTATTATTCAGTCTTTTAATGCCAGCTATTACAAGTGGCATTAGAGCAATGGGTTCATCATTATTAAGTTCGCTTAAGACTAATAATCAGTTTGCGGAATCTCTAAAGATGATTAAGAGCAATTTAAACGTTGCTTTTACACCTATATATGAAGCAATCTTACCAGCTATTAATGCATTTATGTCAGGCTTAAGTACATTGTCAGCTTATATTGCAAGTTTTATATCTGCAATCTTTGGTAAGACATTAAAACAATCAATAGACTCGACCAAGAGCCTAGTAGCTGCTAAAAATGCTATGGGTGCTTATGGTACATCAGCAAAACAAGCGGCAAAAGATGTAGGAGCATTAGCAGCCATTGATGAAATCAACACCTTACAGATGGATGATGGTTCATCAGGCGCTGGCGCAGTATCTACGATGCCTGAAATCATTACACCTAACCTAGATACAACTGCTATTGATAATCAGATGAGTGCCTTAGCTGATAGGCTTAAAAATGCTTTTTCAGGTGCATTCAGTACATTAACAGATGTATGGAATAATGGTGGCAAAAAGGTGTTTGAAGAATTAAAACGTCTTGGCGGTAATGTTGTAGATTTGTTTGTTTATATCGCTAATCGAGCAGTTGAAATTGCTGGCCCAGCGCTAGAATTATTAGTACAAGGTGCTGGGTGGTTACTCGAAAAGTTAAATGATTTGATAGAATGGCTATTAGGTGATGGCAAGCCAGTGCTAGATTTAATCATATTCGTACTCTTGGATTTAGCAGCAGCATTCTTGATAGTGAAAACCGCAATCGGTGTATTCAATATAGTTTCAGGAATTTTTGGATTTTTAGGTTCTTCAATTGGAATAGCTGTTTTAGCTATTGCGGGAATAATCGCAATCGGCTACTTACTGATTACAAACTGGGAAGAAATATGCTCAGTTGCTAAAGATATATGGAATCAAATTACGAATGCATTTCAGCAATTTGATGATTTCCTCACCGGTATATTCACTACTGATTGGTCAGAGAGTTTCGGCATATTTGGCGAAATATTGAATGCATTTTTTGCTAATTGCAGTAATATATGGGATTCAATTAAAAAAATATTTGGAGGTATTATTGATTTCATTGCAGGGATTTTTACACTTGATTGGCAAAGAGCATGGCAAGGAATATCTAATATCTTTGGTGGTATTTTTGATGGTCTTGTAGCGATAGCTAAAGCACCAATTAATATGATCATTGGTATTATCAATGCCTTATTCGATGGTATAAACACATTAATTGGAAAAGTGAATGGTATCAGTCTTGATATACCGTTAATTGGTCATATTGGATTTGATATTCCAACTCTACCTAAAATCTCTTACTTGGCAAAGGGCGGCATTGTCGATTCGCCTACATTATCAATGGTAGGTGAAGCCGGTACAGAAGCTGTCGTACCACTTGAAAATAATACAGAATGGATGAACTCATTAGCTGATAAGATTTCTCAACGTCAACCAGATACTAGCAGTAGAGAGGTTGTTGAGTTATTGCAGCAGCTCATTGATCTTGTTGGCAATTTGAACATGGTATTTAAGCTTGGTGATGACAAGGTATGTGACATTGTTATTAAATCATTACAACGATACTCTAAAAAGACGGGTAAAAAAGTGGTTAATATATAAAGGAGTGGTAACATGTTTAAAATTAATGGAGTAGAAGTTACTGCTCCTAAAAAGTTAAAAGTAACTATTTCGGATATTGACGGAAAATCAAAACGTAATACAAAAGCTCAAATGTTAAGAGATCGTATCGCTGTCAAAAGAAAATTAGAGTGTGAATGGCCGCCGCTTACAAGCAGTCAGATCAGCCAAATTTTAAACGCTGTTTCAGATGTCTTTTTCAGTGTTACATATATTGATCCTAAAGATGGTGAAGTGACTAAAACATGTTATGTTGGAGATAGACCGTCAGCATTAATGTATGAGTTTTCAAACGGCGAATATTTATGGTCAGGGTTATCTTTCAGCATTATCGAGCAGTAGGTGAAATATGAAAACAGTTAGTGAAGCTTTTAAACAAGCCATTAAGAAAGCAGACCGAACCTTAAATTCACGTATTTATATCAAAGATAGCAAAATCACTTTGACTGATGATGCTATCGTTTCTTTTGATGTGAGCAATTCTATTTTGGATACAGATGAATTTTCGCTGGGTGGCTGCATATCCTCTTCTATCAATATAGAGATAGATAATCGTGATAAACTATACACAGTACGTACTTTTAAAAACCAATGGATACAAGTTTTTGTTGGACTGCTACTTCCTGAAGGTAATTATGAAGAAGTGCAGATAGGTGAATATAAAATTACTGATGTTAGTGAGGTTGATCGAGGATTTGAATTATCAGGATTTGACATACTTTATACATTAGATAAAAAGTATTCAAGCAAAATGAATTTTCCTGTTGCTTGTGGGTATTTGGTAAACTCTATTGCTAAAGATTTAAAACTAACGATAAGTGAACGTTTAACTAAAAATGATTACCCAAACTCAACTATGAATATTGGTGGTAAGCCGGATGATTTAACATATCGTCAGATATTTAATTCAGTGGGTGTTATGGCAAGCGGTTATATCGTTGTTAAAAACGGTGTCATTGATCTAATTAATATTACTGAAACCAATATAATGATTGATGGCTCAGAGCGGTATGACTTGAATGTAAAAAATGATTATGAAGGTTTTGGTATCGTTAGAATCAATGATATAGCGGTTGGCACACAAGGCAACGAACTAAAGCTTGAAATACCTCTGCTGGATTATAATGATTCATCATCTTTAAAAACTATTGGAGAGCTTATAAAAAAGTCTTACAGTGAGTTTATTTATACGGGGTTTGCCTGTAATTGGCATGGAAATCCGGCACTAGAGTGTGGTGATGCCGTTACAGTTGTGGACGATGAAGGCAAGGAAATCAAGACGTTTATTACGGAGTGTAAGCTATCCTATAATGGTGGCTTGGAATCTGATATTGCGGCCAAAATCGGCGAAGATGAAAACGAGAGTGAAGATCGCGCGTATAGTAAAATACAGAATCAAATCAAAGAAATTGAAACTGGAATTTATTATTTTACGAACGCAGCTGACTTTTCGGTAAGCTCTGAGTTTACACAGCTTTGCTATATAGAGTTTGCAGTATCGAGTGATGCTAACTTAATGCTTTATTGTTCAATTCAGTTTGAGGGCAGTGATACCATAGAAGCTAAGTTATTCTTAGATAATGAGGAAATGATATTCTTGCCAAAAGTGGTTTTTGATTCATGTGGATTATTATCGTTTACCATTCCTGTAACACAAATACCTTCAGGCCAGCATCATGGCTTGGAATTAAAGCTTAAAGGCTCATCAGCGGTCATTCTTACTAATCAAGCACATGTAACATTATTCGGTCAAAAACTTGTAGGCGGTATGAGTGATTCAAGGCCGCACGCTGAGGTCATCGAAGAAATCTTTTACACTAATTCAATACAAACGACAGATGGTATTACAACAGAATATGAGGTTGTTGTTTCTGAACCATTACCAATTACTTGTGAAGAACTGATTACTTATGTTGAGCGGAGTTTTAACAAGGTTACAACTACCGTAGATATAAGCATGGTATGGACTGGATTTATGTTGTACTGGAAACCTGAACTGTACAATCGTGTTGATAACTATGTGTTTGTTGAAAATGATGGTGTAACCTATCCATCAAAAGAAGTTACTAATGCTGGAACACTGATTATAAGTGAGCCAGATTATGTAGTAACTAGCGTCGAACTACCAAACAGTGACGAATACTACTTTATCGGTGAAGGAGATCTAATGTAATGGGTGAAATGGTAACAATTGATTTTACAAAGAAGCTGCCTTTTGATATAGGCTCTTGGACAGTAACGACTTGGGACGGTGATGCATCTTTATTAGGGCTGAGGTCAAACACAATTACTCATGGTCAGTCAACATCATGGACTGTAACTGCTAAATTTGAATATTTGAAAATCGAGTATCTTGTTAGTTCAGAAACAAATTATGACAAATTCAGATTGACTATTGATGGTTCTTCAGCTGTAAATACAGGTTCGTCAGGACAGTATGAAAAGACATTCACTGATGCTGCTATTCATACTCTTAAATTTGAGTATTATAAAGATGGCTCAGGAAATAGTGGCTATGATGCTTGTTTTATTAAATCTATGCAGTTCATTACAACCAATAATAGTCTATTTCAAGCTAATTTATTTTACGCTATGCAAGCAGTAGATGGTAAAATTTATAGTTTTGATGCATCAGGAGGTGTCATTAAAATAGCAGATAATTTACAGGCAATGACTAAAGATTTATTTATTACTTGTACAAGAAATTCATCATTATTAAATAATCGTGACCCTTTGTTTGGTAATAAACCTAAGTTGCTAAGATATAGCGATGATATAGAGGATACTTACCTTGCTTATAAAATACCATGCATCAAAAATCCTGAAGAAGTGCATCTTCTTGAATCTATCTACTTTGATTATTATTATGTAACAGGAATTAGAAAGTTTAATATACAAGTAGATAAATCAGAAGGTGATGTTATTAAATTTGCATTATCATTAGATGGCGGGACTACTTGGATAACATGGAGCGGATCAGAATGGACTGTGATACCTGTGTTTAATGCCACTAGTTTGTTGGCACAGGGAAATGATGAAATGACATTAAAAAATTTACCTGAAGCAGCGTTTGAAATGCTTTTTACAACTAAAAAAATGG
>BAHV02000019.1:0-49231 GCA_000508965.1 Clostridiales bacterium VE202-08 | reverse complement strand
GATCTGCTTCATGAAGGTGGAAGAGGCGGTACATTTTGATCCAGAGGATCCGGAAAAGGACGCGCGGCTGTTCTTCGTATTAGCGAGTGCGGATCATGAGAAGCATTTGGAAAACATGATGCGGTTAAGTGAAATGTTAATGAATGAGGAATTAGTTGAAGAACTGCTGGAAGCCAAGAGCAAGGAAGATCTTCTGGCAATCGATAAGAAATACTTAGAGAATTAAAGAGGGTAAAACAATGAAAATTGAAAAAATCAAGCTCGATGATATTAAACGCTGTTACTGCGCAAGCAATATCAACATGAATGGTGAAAATCATGTGATGTTTGCCAGTGAAGATCCAAATGTGCTGTGTGAAATGTTCAGCGGCAAAAATTTTGAAAAGAAAGAAAAAATTTGGGAAACACCGGGCGGCTGTATGTCGATTATTCCAATTCCCGGTAAAGAAGGTGAATTTCTGGCTGTTCAGGAATTCTATCTGAAAGTTTCACCAAGTCTTTCTAAGATTGTATGGGGTAAATATACAGATCATGGTTTTGAGATTAAGGATGTTCTGCATATGCCTTATATCCATCGTTTTGATATTTATCATAAAAATGGTGTCAATTATTTTATCGGTGCTACGATTGCAGCCAGTAAGACATGCAAGGATGACTGGTCAGTGCCGGGACGCATTTATGTAGGCCAATTGCCTGAAGATTTGAATGAGGGAATAACGGTTGAAGTTCTTGCAGATGGTCTTTACCGCAATCATGGTTACTGGCATGATCAGGATAACGGCGAGGATGTTGGTTATTTTGGTTCAGATCAAGGCATCGTTAAGGTTACACCGCCGGCTAAACTAGGCGGACAATGGAGTGTAGAGCTGATCATGCAGGGTACGATCGGTGAAATTGCGACCATTGACATTGATAATGACGGTGAAAAGGAAATCATGACGATTGAACCATTCCATGGCACTGAAATCAAAATTTATAAAAAGATTGACGGCAAGTATCAGGAAGTCTATCGCTATGATAATGAAATTGAATTTGCGCATACATTAGTCGGCTGCAAGCTGCGCGGTGTAAATACTTTCCTGGCGGGTGTCAGAAGAAAGGATGCGGAGATTTTCTATGTGCAGTTTGTTGATGGAAAATATCAGGCGACTGTGATTGAAAAAGGCGTAGGTCCGGCTAATCTGGCCGTTGTGAATGAGGCGGATCGCGATATTATCGTAGCGGCAAATCATACGATGAATGAAGCGGCTGTATATGTCGTAACTGACTAGGAGGATGCTATGCTTGAAAAATTAAAACAAGAGGTTTTTGAGGCAAATTTATTGCTGCCTAAATATGGTTTAATTACATTCACATGGGGAAATGTTTCAGCAATAGACCGTGAGTCCGGTTTGGTAATAATCAAACCGAGCGGCGTTGAATATGACAGCATGAAGGTCGAAGATATGGTTGTTTGTGATTTGGATGGTAAAGTAGTTGAAGGCACTTTAAAACCATCTTCCGATTTAATGACTCACCTTGAATTCTACAAGAATTTCCCAAATATCGGCGGTGTAGTACATACCCACAGCCGTACTGCAACTTCATGGGCACAGGCCGGTGAAGACATTCCGGCATTAGGAACGACGCATGGCGATTATTTCTATGGCCCGATTCCTTGTACACGCCGTATGAGTGATGAAGAGATTAAGGGCGCTTATGAGCTTGAAACAGGTAAAGTTATCGTTGAGACATTTAATGAAAGAGGTATTAATCCTGACTACATGCCGGCGGTACTGGTGAATTCACATGGCCCCTTTACTTGGGGAACTGATGCTCATAATGCGGTGCATAACGCGGTTGTACTTGAGGAACTGGCATGTATGGCGCTGAATACGAAGATTATCAGAGGCAGTCTTGAACCTATGCAGGATACTTTATTGGATAAGCATTTTTTAAGGAAGCACGGACCGAATGCCTATTACGGTCAGGGTAAATAATATGAAGGCTTATCAACTGGGATTGTATGAAAAGTCGATGCCTAAAACACTGTCTTGGGAAGAAAAGCTTGAACTGACAAAGCTGAGCGGTTTTGACTGGCTGGAAATCAGCATTGATGAAACTGATGAGAAGCTGGCCCGTCTTGACTGGACAGAAGCACAGCGCAATGAGGTTCGTCATGCCATGGAAAAGACCGGTGTGAAAATGAATACGATGTGTCTGAGCGGTCATCGCAAGTATCCGTTAGGAACAAAGGATGAAAAAACACGGCAGCGCAGTCTGGAAATCATGGAAAAAGCTATTGATTTGGCAGCTGACCTGGGAATTCGTATTATTCAGCTGGCTGGTTATGATGTATATTATGATCAAGGAGATGCGCAAACTAAGGAAAATTTCATTGCAAATCTTCATAAGGCATGTGAAATGGCGGCAGCAAAGGGTATCTTGATGGGCTTTGAAACAATGGAGACACCGTTCATGGATACGGTTGAGAAAGCAATGGAATATGTAACCTTAATGGATAGTCCTTACTTGGGGGTTTATCCGGATATCGGTAATTTGACCAATGCTTCACTGCTTTATGGCAAGTCTGTAAATGATGATTTATTGACAGGCAGGGGTCATATCGCGGCGGCGCATTTGAAGGAAACAGTACCGGGTGCATACCGTGAAATACCTTTTGGCAGCGGTCATACAAAATATGCAGAAAATATTGAAGTATTGAAGGAACTTGGGGTGCGGATGTTTGTAGGTGAATTCTGGTATGTCGGTTCAGAAGCATGGCGTCAGGATCTAAAGGATGCCAGTGCTTTCTTAAGAAAACATCTGGATACAGTTTTTAAATAGGAGAGATACGATGAACTATCAAGAGCATGCAAGAAACATCCGAAAGAATATCGTGAAAATGGTAACAGAGGCAGCCAGCGGACATCCGGGCGGAAGTCTGTCAGCCGCTGATATTCTGACGGTGCTGTATTTTAAGGAAATGGAACTCACAAAAGAAAATGCGGGAAGTAAGGACCGCGACCGCTTTGTCTTATCAAAGGGACATGCATCACCTTTACTGTATGCGGTGTTGGCAGAAAAAGGAATCCTTGATGAAGGAGCGTTAAAAACATTCAGAAAGATCGATTCAAAATTGCAGGGACATCCGAATATGAATTATGTTACCGGAGTCGATATGTCAACCGGATCACTGGGACAGGGAATCAGCTGTGCCGTAGGTATGGCATTGGCCAACAAGGTGCAGAAGAAGGATCACCGGATCTATACGTTATTGGGCGACGGTGAATGTGAAGAAGGACAAGTATGGGAAGCCGCAATGGCAGCGGCTCATTATCAGTTGGATAATCTGTGCGCGATCGTTGATTTCAACGGTTTGCAGATCGACGGTGATATTACGAAGGTCATGAATCCAACGCCGATCGATAAGAAGTTTGAAGCGTTTGGCTGGCATGTGATCGATATTGACGGACATGATTATGATGAAATTGAAAAAGCATTCAAGGAAGCCAGAGCGACCCAAGGTCAGCCGACGATGATTTTGGCCCATACCATAAAAGGCAAGGGCGTCAGCTTCATGGAGAACAATGCGGCATGGCATGGCAGTGCGCCGAGTGCAGAACAGTGCGCCCAGGCGATCGCAGAATTGGGAGGCGAATAAGATGGGAAAGACAGCAACAAGAGAAGCGTACGGAAAAGCGTTGGCAGAGCTGATCGTCGAAAATGAAAAAGTAGTGGTATTAGATGCTGACCTGACAAAATCAACGAAAACCAGTGATGCGAAGAAAGCCTGTCCAGAGCGTCATTTCAATATGGGAATCGCGGAAGGCAACATGATGGCAGTGGCAGCGGGATTAGCAGCCAGCGGACAGATCGTCTACGCGTCCAGCTTTGCGATGTTTGCGGCAGGCAGAGCGTTTGAACAGATCCGCAACAGCATCGCCTACCCGCATCTGAACGTAAAAGTATGCGCGACACATGCAGGCTTGACCGTCGGTGAAGATGGCGCCAGTCATCAGTGCATCGAGGATTTAGCGATCATGAGAGCGATCCCGGGCATGAAGGTGTTCCAGCCATGTGACGCAGCAGAAACGAAAGCGATCATCAAAGGCATCGCGGAAATCGACGGTCCATGTTATGTAAGACTGGGCCGAGGGGGAGTCGAAGATGTATTTGATGAGAACTATAAATTTGAGATGGGCAAGGGTGTTGTCTTAAAGAAAGGCAGCAAGGCAGCGTTGATCGCGACGGGCATGATGGTGCAGGAAGCATTAAAAGCAAGTGAAGAATTAAGCAAGGAAGGCATCGAGCCGACGGTAGTGAACATTCACACGATCAAACCGATCGATGAAGAGCTGATCGAAGAATTAGCGAAGAGCCATGAAGTGCTGATCACATGTGAAGAGCATAACGTTGTCGGCGGCTTAGGCAGCGCGGTAGCGGAAGTTGTGGTGAAGAAAGCACCGGTGAAGATGGCGATGGTGGGCGTACAGGATACGTTTGGCGAAAGCGGCACACCAAAGGAACTGTGTGAAAAGTACGGCTTAGACGCAGCGGCAATCGTTAAGAAAGTGAAGGAAGTATTATAATTACAATGGGACTATCGATAGATAGTCCTTTGTTTTGGCAGAAATTGATAGATATAGAAATTAAATTAATAAATATTATTGGCTTTTTTGGTTGCTGTTACGAACAATTATTTGAATATAATCTTTTAGTTTCTAATAAATGCTTAAGAAATTTAATGATGAATTAGAGAATAGATGTGGCTGTTCAAGAATGGAAAAGTGAATATCTTAACAGTCAAAGCTGGTTGGGATTTATTAATAGTATATCTATTGATAAAGATGAAAAAACAGTTACAGTTATAAATGAATACCGCTGGGATTATAATGATGCCTCAGCCATTTAAGATATAGAAAAAGCGGTCTTCTATTTGCCGCTTCATCTTATAATTTTATGATTTAATAATATTGGGTACTCATATTTATGATGGATTTTATATTCTATTTTTTAGAAAAAATGTCGACATTTTTTGTATTTTATTCCTATTTTTTTGTTCTTTCAATAATAAAAATGCAGTTTTATAATCATTATTTTTAACATGTAATTCAATAAGTATATCTTCATAAAAATCAAATAATTCATAATCCGGTATTTTACTTAAAGATTCCAGTAGAATTTGACAATCATTAATTAATCTTTTTATACTATTGGGACTATTTTTGCTTATATAAAGATTTTTAAGTAAAACGAATTCAAGCGGATAATCTTTTATTATCTTATCACCTCTACTTATCCACATATCTGTCATTTTATGATTACCAATCATGTAATAACACCATATATTATATAAGATAGCTAATTGATTGTTTGACTTAATTTGTTCAGCTGTTTTCAATGTTTCAATAGCTTTTATATAATTTTTATTTTGAATATGTATCCAAGCAATATTTCGATAAGCCGTTGCCTTTAAATGAATTGAGCAATTTAAATTTGTCATTAACTTTATACATTGTTCATATACATGAAGTGCTTCATCAACCGCACCAAGGCGAGAATATACAGTAGCAAGATTCATATCACAATAAAGCATTCTTCTAAAAGCAACATGTTCTATAAAGTATCCTTTTGACAAATTGATTGATTTATACATATCTATTAATTGATTTTTATTCTTGAAAGCTAAAGCTAAATGATAATGTATCATTGCATGCGTTTTGGGGTTGTAATTCATTGTTAATGTTTCTTTGTACTTTTGTATTGCTATATCTATGTTTCCCAGTGCGTATTGGTAATAAGCTTGATAATGACTGAATATTTGTGCACTTAATCTGTCTAGATTTAATTGAATAAGTGTTTTTTCTAAATCATCACAATATTTATTGTTTCCTTTATTAATCGAAATAATAAATTCGCATAATAAAATTTTATAAAAATCGTTCGACATCATTAATTTCAGATAATCTATAGATAAGTTTTCATAAAATAAAACATAATCATCATCATCGAATAATCGATTTAAAAATTCATAATATATGTTATCTATAAAATTTTTAGATTCATTATTTCTTTCAATCTTTAATGAAACACCTTTTTCTATTTTTCGAAGTGTCTCTTCAGACACAGATTCAATTCCGCGCTCTATTTTACTGATTCTGGATTGAGTAATCCCTGTCTTATCAGACATTTCTGCTAATGTAATATTATTGTATAACCGTATTATTTTGACTACATTACATATGTTGGGCTTGTTTTTTATATTTTGCATATTTTTAAAAAGAGAAGCCAATCCACGATTGGCTACATTGGAGTATTTTCATCTCTTAAAGGTACGATTGGACATCTGTGAGTACAATTTATCCCATCTTTACCACACTCTTCAGTATGCACATGACCACAAGTGCAGCCTAATGAACTGAATCCTATCATTAAAAGTGCAGTAAGCAATACCGAATATAGTTTTTTCATCTCTTATTCCTCCTTTTTTACATTATAATAAGATGGTTTCATACTGTCCATATAATTATGTCGACATATTTATCATGATTTTATGAAATTTTGTTAATCAATAGCAATGAATTAAATATTACTTATTGGGAGTTATGTGGTAATTTTTATTGCTATCCTTTTGAGTTACGTCATAAATCAGGATATTCTTATGCAAATGCAATATTGGGATTTATAACTAAAGAGAATTCTATTTTGCTGAAGAAGTGAAAAATTCAATAAAAAAAGTATTTTTCTTGCGATAAAAATGAAAATATATCGACTAAAATAGCTTCTAATTTTTGATAAATACCTGTATAATATTTAAGGGTATATATGTGAATCGGCTATTGTATATAGATTAAATATGATAAAATCTTTATAATTAAGCTGATTGTATAGAAAAAAATGATAATTTTTTTTGAAATTAGTAAAAAACATAATAAAATATTTAAAAACTGTCGATATGAATCTGTTGACAGTTTTTTGTTTATAAGTGAAAATGAAGTTAGAAATCATCGATGAGTTCAAAATAGATTTTAAAGTGCTGATATGGAAAGAGGGTAATAATCATGTATTTTTTAAGTGGAGTGATAGCCTTAGTAGGGGCAGCCCTAGTTATGTGTCTAGCCCCTTTATCTTATGGGCTTATAGGACCATCATTGGCTCCAAATAGTGCCCCTTTAGATTATGGTGGATTAATTGCTATAGGGTTATTTCTATTATCTTTATATTGCTTTTATTTACATAATAAAGAAAAAAAGTCAGATAAAAAACAAGAACGAAAATAAAAAAACCTATCAAAAAGGGAGGAGAAAACTATATTAAATATTATAAAAAAATCAATTAAGTCCAATTAAAGAAAGGGTTTACATAAAATTCAGTAAGGGTGGAGACCAATGGATAAGATTGTCTAAACACAAGGTGAATTATAAGCATCAACTTAGTTATTTTGTCTTAAGTGGTAAGGTTTACTTCATATTTTTAGGCAAATTTTAATTAAAAATCTCTCATAAAGAGAAGAAAGGATAGTTTATGAAAAAAATAATGAGTTTTTTTGTTGCTTTGCTAATGATTTTTACATTAATGCCGACACATATTACAGCAAAAAATGAAGAGGCTGTAACTGTAGAAAAGACTAGTTTAGATGAAGCATTTGTGATGAATGTCAAGCATGTGATGAAAAAAGATAATGTCGAACTAAGCGATGGCAGTTATTACGTAAAACCTTCATCACTGATTGGCACCGCTCTAGTGGGTAAAGAAGTAATTGTAAAAGAGGACGGCGTTTATATTAACAATGTTAAAAGTGAAGATGGTATTGAAATTGATGTGAATGGTATTTTAGTTGGTATATTTGTAGGTGGAGTAATACATTATGTAACAGGGTACAGTGGGGATGTTTTGGCATCTAAAGCAATTGCCGCAATAGTTGCATTAGCTGCTGCACATCCAGTAGGATTTTTCCTAACTATGTCTTTGTTAGCATTTACTGCTGCCGTTGTTTATTCCTATAAAACTACTAGTGGTAATGAATGTGTATTAAATCCTTCAGGGCATGGATACACATGTAAATATAGTCTGTAAATTATGAAAACTAATTTATTCTCACTCATGCTAAGTTTCTTGCTTGGTATGCTGTTGCTAGGAATTTTAGAGAAATTTTACATAAAAGGTGATAAAAAGAAATTATTAATGATTATTGTTATTGCTTTAATTCTACTTTTCTTGCTTCATGTTTTCGGTTTATAAAAGCATTGTAAAATATTTAAGGAAGCAGTGTCAATCATTTTAGGTTATGGCACTGCTTCTTATGCGTTATAGATAGTTACTTGTTAGCTGTCGTGACAAATATTAAAAGATATAAAAAATAGCATCGGTTTTCATTTGTACGATCGGTTTCATGGAAAGACAAGGAAGCTGGAAAGGCTGATGAATAGGGCATTTATCTGCTCTTTCCAGCTTGTAGTGTGAGATGTTTGTGGGCCATGATCTGGCGAAAATCCCGCCCAATTCCCGCCCTAATTTCATAAAGACTTGAGGCACGATACAAGAATAGATGAAACAACTTGACAGATTCGACATTAAAATTTAGAGTATAGTAAACAAGAATATACGCCTTAGGCGGAAAAGGCGAACTATAGGTTGTTTATATTCGTTTAGGAGGGTGGCTATGAATGATTTGCAGTTTATTTTGGAAAACGGTGAATCTTGGCTGCAATATGCTGTAAAGGTGAATGTTTTAGGCGAAAGCAAGAATAGTTTGAAAGAGTTAAGAAAGCAAGCATTATCTAACCCCAAAATCAAGGCATATCTTACTGATGTTTCGAATTTTCATAACTGCCTTGTGACCAATCATAAAAATCCCGATTTGTCTATGCACAAATTATTATTTTTACTTGAGCTTGGATTTGATACAGATATTCCGGAGATACAAGCCGGTATAAATAAAATTTTAGAACATATAGATGAAAATGGTATTTATCAATCGCCAACAAATATTCCGAAGCATTACGGCGGCATTGGCGAGGACACCTTTGGTTGGTGCTTGTGCGATGCGCCATTGCTGCTCCTTTTACTGCATAAAGCAAACGTTGATTATGATAAACATATTCATCGTGGTGTAGAGCACCTTTTAAGCTTTTATAAAGATGAGGGATTTCCTTGCACCGTTTCTAAAGAGCACGGAAAATTCAGAGGCCCCGGGCGCAAGGACGATTGCTGCCCTTATGCCACATTGCTGATGTTAAAGCTGCTTTCTGATATAGAAAACTATAAGCAAAGTGAAATTGCGGAGAAAATAGCGCAAAATTTACTTTCTCTATGGGAGCACAGCTTGGATAAGCACCCCTATATGTTCTATATGGGAACTGATTTTAGAAAGCTGAAAGCACCTGCAATGTGGTACGATATTGTAAGTGTTGCCGATGTTTTAAGCCGTTTTGACTCCATAAAAAAGGACAAGCGATTTCTTGAAATGGCTATGATTTTAAAATCAAAGCAAGACGAGAATGGTTTGTTTACACCCGAAGCTGTATATCAAAAGTTTAAGGGCTGGGATTTCGGGCAAAAGAAACAGCCATCTCCCTATCTAACCTATGTTTGCAGCCAAATTTTACTGCGGACAGAATTATGAGCATTTTACGTAGTACGCCTTATTGGTATAATACGTACTTCCATTTTAACCGTTCTTAATAGTGGCAAGCAGTGTTTCGTGGTACACACGAAACGATTTTACAGATTTTCGCAAAGGCCAAAATCTGTAAAATCTGCTTGCTGGGGGCCGCCCCCAATCCCCCGGCAGGGGTCGCTTGCGCTGCCTTGCGAATGCTCCACAGGTGGAGCGGCTACGCGCCCTTACGGGCGCTGAATACGGGAGAGACCGGCTGGAAAGAAGTCACAGCGTCCGGCAGGACGCGCAGACGCCCCGTTAGGGGCGATGAAAAAGACCGCCGTTGGCGGCTCTTTTCCGGGGTTTGGGCTCCAGTACCCAACAAGCGTATCGCAGGAGTGCATATACTCCTGCCCTGCTTGCCACAATTGTTTTCGGTGGGACCCCGATTCCCGCCACGCATGAAAATAGCCCCGGCATGAGACAGGGCTAAGTCTCACGCCGGGGCGGTGTGCGGAACGATAGAAGTCCGTTTCCGAGGGTTCAGGTGAAATGATACAGCCCCCTCGGTTCCGCGTTCGCAGAGGCCCATTCTGTCAGGGATTGGGCGGCCCTATTTTTCCGCTTTCGTAGCTGGTTCTTTACTCCACGTCATTCCTCTCCCAGACAGACGACGGCTTATCACATATAAAACTTTGCGAAGTGGTTTCCCGTTTTGTAGGCGATAAAATCCCGCCCAAATCCCGCCCAACTTTACAAAAGTATGTTGCAAGAACTTTTAACACAGAATAAGGCGGATATGCGAAAACCCGCATGAAATCAAGGTTGTCCGCATGACGCTATAAAGTTCTATACGGCCTTTTGAGCTGCCTTTTCGCTATTCGGGCAATAAAAAATATAATTCTTTGTATAATTGTTTTTAACTAATACAAGCTGGCTCAATCTATAATGTCATAATCATAAATATTTTCAATATTAATAGGCTAACTAGGAGGTTATTATGAAGTGCCCAATTTGTCATCATAAATTAGTAAATATAAAGCATAACAATCTAAAACATTGTCAAAATTGCCAATCCGATTATATCATACGATTCAATAAATTCTATTTAGCTATATTTATAATTGTATCCTTACTTGTAACAAATGTAGTCAATGATATGTGCAATACCTTAAGTATTAATGGGCTTTACAAAGTAATTGCTTTTGGTTTGTTTTTAATCACAGTGATTTTGATTTATAAAGCAGCAAATATTGAATCATTGATTATTAAAATTAAGCTGGTAAATACAGCAAATGAATCAATAGACATAAATAGTGGTAAAATTTAAAGGATATAGAAAAAGCTGTTGTCTCAATATAATGAGAGACGGTTTTGTTTTGGTTAGATTAAATCTTAATAAATTAAATAAACTCACAAAATATGCTATTATAGAAATAGGTTAAAGAATACATTTATGATTAATCTAATCTTAGCAAACAAAACCTTTGTTGCCGATCTATACGGCGGTGAAGTTCTGATTGCGATTTTGGTTCTGCAAGTGATCCTGGGCATCATAATTTATCGATGTATAAAGCATAAAATTTAAGCGTTTTTTTAAAAGAAATGGTTACTAAAAAGAATCTATTATATATTAATGGATAAATGCTATTGTAAAAATCTGCTGCTTTTACTTGTATCAGTAATGCTTGAAGCTCGAAGTAATGTTAATTCATGATATTACCGATCATAAGTATTCTGCTAATCAATAAAATTATGTAAGCTCACTAAAAAACTGCATTTCAGCTAAAAAAAACAAGGCTCATAATATATCTTAAGCGTATGATCCTTGTTTGTTCTTATTTAACGTTTAATTTCCTCAGCCGCAAGCTTTTCACGAAGCTTGCTTTTTGTATCTTCATCACAGAAAGCGGCATCAACCGCATTGTATGTAAACTGTATCAGATCATCGGTTGTGAAGCCGATAGCTCTCAGCTGATTATGCTCATTGGCAAGGCTGGTCTTTGAAAAATTCATGTTATCGGTATTAATGGTGATCTTCACACCTGCCTTAAACATTTCTCTTACAGGGTGAGCAGCATAATTACGTTCTTCCTTAACATTTGAACCAACACAGACTTCGGTTGGAATCTGCTTATCTGCCAATTCTTTAAGCCATGCCGGATCCTGCACACAATTAATACCATGTCCGATTCGCCATGCACCCATTTGAATTGCTTCCGGTACATGGGAGCCGTCACCCATTTCACCGGCATGTATCGTATAGGGAATGTTTAAGGCTCGGGCTTTTTCAAATAAAGGCGCGTAGTCCATGAACGGCCCAGTGTTTTCATAACCCGCTAAATCAAGAGCAATTCGCTCTCCCCGCTTATAAAAAATATCAGCAGCATCAATTGTATCAAAATTGAGCTTTTCGTTAAATGCGGCACGCTCTCCCTTATGCATCATGCAGCAGATCAATCCGCAGGTAATGTCAGGAAAATCTTTTTCAGCTGCATGAACACCCTCAAGCACAGCTTCAATCGTTTCAAGCTGTGTTAATCCCTCAAGCATATGCTGCTGAGGGGCAAAGCGTATTTCAGCATAAATCAATCCCTGATCGTTTAAATCACGAATCAATGTATAGGTACCGTCACGCAAATCTTCTCTTGTCTGCAGTACGGCGATTGGAAAATCAAATCGTTTAAAACCTTCTTCACGAGTTTTAAAATTAGTGCGGTGCATTTGATCATAATATTGTTCAAAAGTGCATTCAGGTGCTACGACACCTCGTTTAACGGCTGTCTGCCAAGCCCAATGCATATTTAAAGAACCGTCAAGATGCAGATGCAGATCGATTTTTGCTGTATTCATAAATTTCTCCTTTTCTGAATATTTAAACTATATAATTACTATACCATTCAGTCTTTGCTTAGACAAGATTAAACAAGTATAGCTTATTGAATCTATCTATAAAGGCATATAACGCTAAAGAGCCGTATTTCTTTGACTCACTTAAGTATGCATCCACAGACCTCAATGAATGTTTATTACTGTTCTAATGGAAAATGCGCGCTTATGAGAAGATAACAATTATATATAGCACTTATACCTAAATCATTTATAATTCTGTGATTATCTTTTGTTTACTAATTAAGTGCTTGCTTGATGAAACGATATTTCGTATGATTGAAGCAGAGGTGAAATGATGAGTGTATTAATTAAATTAAGAGATTTTGCAAATTTACCGGAAGCTGAACAGGAAGTTAAAAATTTTATATTAAAATATCCCAAGCGGGTGCTGGAAATGACAACTGCTGAAATTGCTCAGGAGACTTATACATCAAGCGCTACGGTTGTTCGTTTATGCAAGCGTATTGGGGTTGGCGGTTTTAATAAGCTGAAGCTTTTGATTGCAAAGGAAAATGAAGTGTTTGATACTATGAATCTTGAGATATTAGATACCACAACGATTAATAAAAACGACACTGAGCATGAAATCATTGATAAAATTACAAACATTGATTTAAAATCGATTGAGGAAACCCGGGTGCTTGTTGATATTCATCAGCTGCATGAGGTGGTAGAACTGATCAGAAAGGCTTATATTCTTGATTTCTTTGGTGTTGGTTCTTCCCATGTTGTCGCACTGGATGCCACTTATAAGTTCATGCGGGTAGGTAAGAATATCGCTAATTATGCGCTGTATGACCGGCAGTATGTGCAGGCGGTCAATGCTGATGCTGACCATTTAGGAATTATCTTCTCTTATTCAGGGGAAACCAAGGAAATGGTGGAAATCGCTAAGATTTTGCGTCAGAAGGGTATCAAGGTGGTTGCTGTTACATGCAGCATCGGCAGCTCATTATCCAAAGCAGCTGATTATAATCTGACTGTCAGCAGCAAGGAAACCATTTTCAGAAGCGGTGCGATGTCATCCCGTATTTCATCGCTTTATATCGTGGATCTGCTTTATGCACTTTACTGCCGTGCTGATTATGAACGGGCGGCAGAAATGATTAATAAGACCAGAATCGGCGGATAATATTTCATAATATGAAATGTAATTTCATATTACTCATAATTAATTGACATTATATTTCGTATATTCTAAGATGATAGCAAGGAGGCAGGAAGATGATAACAGTTGCCAGAAAGGAGGCAGGAAGATGATAACAGTTGCCAGAATTGATGAAAGAATGATTCACGGACAGGTAGCTTATGCGTGGCCGGTAGCTTATAAAAGCGATGCTATTTTAGCTGTCGATGATGAAATTGCCAAGGATGCATTTCAGAAATCGCTGCTAGAAATGGCGGCCCCTAAGAGCATGCGCTGCTTTGTGCTGACGATTGAGAAGGCGGTTGATTTTCTAGCTAAGTATCAAAATAAAAAAATCTTTATTGTTGCGAAAAGTCCTGCGACATATTTAGAAATGATTAAGCTTGGCGCCGTGATTCCAGAGATTAATGTAGGGGGTATTTATTTTGCGGAGGGACGCTCACAGATCAGTAAAACAGTCTATGTTGATGATGCAATGATTGATGTATTTAAGGAATTGCATGCATTGAATGTTAAGCTGGAAGTAAGAGCTACACCTTCAGACACATCACAGGATTTATTGTCATTACTTTAGAAAGGGGTCATTTATAATGGGAATTACAACAGCATTATTGCTGAGTGTTTTTATTGCACTTATTATTACTGAAAATTATGGTTATGGTTATTGGATGATTTCCAGACCAATCTTTGCAGGGCCGATGATCGGTTTGATAATGGGCGATCTGCCAACCGGTTTAATTGTCGGCGGCAGTGTTGAATTAATGTATATGGGTATCTTGCCAATCGGCGGCAGCGTTCCGCCTAATGCGCAGATTGCCGGGATGCTGTCTACGGTATTTGCCATTTCTAACGGCGGGAATCCTGAGGTTGGTATCGCCTTAGCGCTGCCGATTGGATTATTGGCTCAGCTGTTGATTATGTTTGCTTGGAATATTAATATATTGCTGATGCACAGAGCGGATAAGTATCTTGCGGACGGCAATATCAGACAGGTTGAACTCACACATCTTTCAGGGCTGGTTATTTTCTTCTTCGTATTCTTTATTCCAACCTTCTTGGCAATTCATTTTGGTTCGGATTTTGTAAATAATGTCGTAAATGCGATGCCGCCGTTATTGACTGATGGCTTGAAGATAGCTTCCGGGATTCTGCCGGCAGTAGGTATGGCAATGCTGCTGAAAATGATGAACATGAAGAAATACTGGCCATTCTTCATGATTGGCTTCGTATTAGCGATTTATCTTGGCTTAAATGTTTTAGCAATATCATTAATTGCCTTTGGGGTTGCGGCAGCCATCTATATCATGCGTAAGGATAACAAGCAAAATGATGAATTTGGTTTTGATGATGAGGAAGTGATGCCGGTTGAAAATGAAGCCGGCTTGCTGACAGATAAAGAATTGAAACAAACCTTCTTCCGTTCATTCTTCTCAATGACTAGTATCAACTATGAACGTTACTGCAGTCTTGGCTTCTGTTATGCTATGATTCCGGCATTAAAAAAATTATATACTGATCCTGATGAATTAAAGGCAGCCTTGCTGCGTCAGAATGAATTCTTTAACTGTCATCCATATACAGGTAATGCCGTATTAGGTGTGACATTGGCTTTAGAAGAACAGCGGGCGATGGGCAAACCAATCAGTGCAGAAGCTATTTCATCTACAAAAGCGGCATTGATGGGACCGCTCTCCGGCATCGGTGATTCAATTTTTAAAGCAACCTTTATGACTATTTTTGCGGCTATCGGTGCCGGTCTGGCATTAGACGGCAATGCCTTCGGTCCAATTCTCTTTATTGTACCTAATGTTTTGCTGAATGTGTTATCCCGCTGGTATTTCATTAAATATGGTCATAAGCTGGGAACTAATATTGTCAGCAAGATGAAACAAAGCAGTCTGCTGGACAGCTTTGTAGAAGGCTCTACCATTGTTGGGATGATGGTTGTCGGTGCGATGATCAACGGCTTTGTTAAGCTGAATGTAGCTTACGCATGGACATTTGGTGAAAAGGAGATTATCGTGCAAAGTTTAATTGATTCACTGATACCATCCTTGCTCCCATTATTGCTGGTACTGGGTTTCTATACGATTTTAAATAAGAATAAAAAAGGCATGTATATTTGCGTATTATTGAGTTTTATATTGGGTATTGTGGGAAAGGCAATAGGTTTATTTTAAATGGAAAAAGAAGCATTATTAAAACAAATCAAAGGACGATTGATTGTATCTTGTCAGGCCCGTGTTGGCTGGGCAATGTATGGGGCGGAAATCATGGCTTGTTTTGCGGCCGCGGCAGCTGAGGGCGGCGCTGCGGGTATTCGGGCAAATGGCGTTGACAGCATCTTGGCAATCAAAAAGAAAGTGGATCTGCCGCTGATTGGCTTGAATAAAGAATGGATAACCGGTTATCCGGTCTATCTTACACCCACTTATGCACATGCGAAAGCAATTCTTGATGCCGGGGTTGATGTCTTGGCGATGGATGCGACTGACCGTCTGCGGCCAAATGGTGAAACGGCAGCCAGTATTTTGAAACAGATCCGAGAGCATTATCCCAACGCATTAGTAATGGGTGAAATTTCAACGCTGGAAGAAGCGAAGAAGATCTTGGATATGGGCTTTGATTTTATATCCACGACACTGAGCGGCTATACCAAAGAAAGTGAAGAAATCAAATCGGTGAATCTTGAATTGATCAAGGATATTCATGCTATTACCGATATTCCAATCATTGCAGAGGGCAAAATTCGAACGGAAGCCGAAGCTGTACAGACGCTGGCAGCCGGTGCGTTTGCGGTAGTTGTGGGGACTTCAATCACACGTCCGGAAATTATTACGAAACGTTATGTTGACAGTATTACCAAATATCATGAAGGAGAGCATTATGAAGATACAGTTAGATAAACTGATGACAGAGCAGCAAAATCCCGATACGATGTCAATTGATCGGATGAACAGCTATGAGATCGTAAAGGCGATCAATAATGAAGATAAAAAGATTGCTTTAGCGGTTGAAAAGGAGCTGGCATCTATTGCTGAACTCGTAGATGCCTGCGCTGAGCGGTTATCAGGAGGCGGTCGTATCTTCTATACAGGTGCCGGTACAAGCGGCCGTTTAGGTATTCTTGATGCCAGTGAATGTCCGCCGACCTATGGTGTCAGTGATCAATTGGTACAGGGTCTGATTGCCGGCGGTCTTGAGGCAATATTCAAATCTAAGGAAAATGCGGAAGATAACCGCGAAGCAGGCATTGAGGATCTTAAAAGCGTCAGTCTCTGTGAGAAAGACGTCGTAATCGGCTTAGCTGCCAGCGGCCGTACCCCTTATGTAGCTGCAGGTCTTGAATATGCCAATTCGATCAATGCTTATACAGGATCGATCAGCTGTGTTAAAAACAGTGAAATCGGCAAAATTGCCAAAACAGCGATTGATGTTGAAACCGGTCCGGAGGTTGTTACCGGCTCAACAAGAATGAAAGCCGGCACCGCACAGAAAATGGTGCTGAATATGATATCAACAGGCACAATGATTCGGCTTGGCAAAGTGTTTAATAATTTGATGGTCGATATTCAGCCAACGAATGCTAAATTAATTGAACGTTCAAAACGCATCTTGGTGCTGGCCACCGGCTGTGATTATTCACGGGCCGAGACACTGATTGAGGCAAGCAATCATGATGTGAAGGCGGCAATCTGTATGGAATTGTCAGGCCTGTCTTTCAATGAATGCCAAAAATTGCTTGCTGAAAATGGCGGCAATATCTCAGAATTATTGCATCAGCTGCAGAAATAAAACAAGGGGAGATCATCAGATCTCCTCTTTCATGTCGTATTTGTAATTTGCATATTCTCATATCAATATGGTAAAGTAATTACATAGGAGTAAGCGATGAAAAAACAAACGATTAAAATCAATGGGATACCGTCAATAATATGGGGTGAAGCAAGTGAATGCTGTGTACTGGCAGTTCATGGCAGCATGTCACATAAAGAGGATCGCATTTTTGAATTATTAGCAGCGACGGCAGGAAGCAAGGGTTGGCAGGTATTAAGCTTTGATTTACCGGAACATGGTGAACGTCAAGGAAGTGATGGTTTGTGTAAGCCGCAGAATTGTGCGGCTGAACTAAAGGAAATCATGGCTTACGCCCAAACACATTGGCAGCAGCTTCAGCTTTTCGCAGTAAGTTTAGGTGCTTATTTTTCCTTGTTGGCCTATCCTGATGAAGCGCTGAAACAGGTTTTGTTTCTATCACCGGTAGTACATATGCAGCATCTGCTAGCTGATATGATGCTGGCAGCCGGCGTTGACAGTGAAAATTTAAAACAGCGTCAGATCATTCCGCTGGACAACGGACAGATTTTATACTGGGATGTTTATACTTATGTGAATGAGCATCCAATTCTTACCTGGGCGCATCCCACGATGATTCTTTATGCTGAACATGATCTGCTTGTCAAAAAAGCGGATATTCTGTCTTTTAACCAAAAATTTCCTGGGAAATTGACCATTTATGCCGAAGGGGAACATTTCTTTCATACATCTGAACAGCTGAAAAAGGCGGCTGATTGGCTGTTTGAGACGCTGATTTAATACTATGGCAAAGGAGGGAGTCTATGGCTAAGTATGCGGTAATGGTTCATGGCGATTTTGATGAATTTAATGATTATCTTGCGAGATCGATTGCCGGCAGCAGTCTGTCTGCCAGTAAAGAGGACAGCCATGAATTTATCTGTCCCAATATGCGCTGCAAGGTACAGGTTTTTGAGCGATACAGTGCTTTTGGTTCTAATCGAGTCAGTATGAACGTAACTGTAGTGGGTATCGGCAATGAGTTACAAATCGCCGCAATTACGGCTGGCGGCAGTCAAGGTGTATTATTTAAATTTAATACAGTCGGTGAGGAGAATTTTCTTTATAAGCTGAAAAATGCTATTGAGGATTATAATAAACGATATGAAAAAAATTATTAAACCGATTCAGCCGGTAAAAATAAAAAAGCCGCCGGTATTGCCAAAAGATGAGAATAAAAAGAAGCATACAAAAAAGGATATCCAGTGATTCGGATATCCTATTCTTTTATTTAAGCTTTATTTCTTTTGCTAAGGTATCGGCAATCTCATCGACAATATCACTGCTGAAAGGATTACTCATGCCGGCTTGTGACAAGGCATCAAGATAATCGGCATTTAAAGTGAAATGAGAAAGCTTCTGATAAGTATCTAAAGCTTTGCTGCGGTCAATGACAGCATCGCGCCAGATTTCAAGGGCGCTGATCGCCGAGGTTGCATAACTGATATAATAAAAAGGTGTTTCAAAATGATGATGAATATCAACCCATTCATAATAGACCGGATAACCATAATATTGTTCATAAAGATCACCATGCAGCTGATTGATTTCATCAAGGGTCATGTCAGGATTTTCATAAACACGCTGCTGAAATTCATCTTCTGCACAGCCCTGAAGTATGGAATTAAGCAGATTCTGAAGCAGATCGATTTTCATCAGTTCAGCATTTTTGCCATACATTTCTTCATAGCTTGCCATCATTAATACTTCTAAGCCCTGTGAATGAACTTCCGCAAGATCAAGATTATTGCCATCATTCCACTTTGATTCATGCATCAGATAAAAATTGTTGTAATGGCCGAATTCATGAAAGAGCGTTGAAGCGTCACGATAGGCTGAAGTGTTAATAAACATGTAAGGGCCATATCCATTTAATAAGGTTGAATAACCCGCCTGCATCATTGAAGGCTGATTATCAAGAATATAAGTATTGGAGGCCAGCATGAAATTTAAAGCTTCCTGCATTTCCTTTGGAAACTCTGCCTGCAGCCGTTCATAAAGATAAGGAATGCTGTCTTCAATCGCAACCGTAACCTCTGCTTTCGCATCACTAATATCATAATAATATTGATCATCAATAGCGGCATTTAATTTAGCTAATGAAGCTTTTACCTTATCGGTGAAAGCTGCGGCGTCTTCTTTTGTGAAATCACGGCCTAAAAGATCATAAGCATAATCGGTATAGCTTTCATAACCCAGCGTATGGGCGATTTCCATACGCACCTGGATCAATTCGCGGTAGAGTTCACCAAGAACCTTGTTTTTCTGTTCATAGATCGCATAGTAAGGTTCACTTACATTGGAATCAGTAAAGTCAAGATCATTAAGGCTTACTGTTTTACCTTTATATTCAGTCGTATAATCCGCAACCAGCGCTTTGCTGTACTGCTGGATCAGCTCTGTTTCTTTTTCCGACAGCGCTTCGATTGCCGGTGAATTTAATTTGCTGTTAATCTCATAACGTTTAATGAATTCTTCACCCCAGCGTTCAGTAAAGGCATCTTTATACTCTGATGCTAGGATTTCACCGGTTAGGGTATTCATGCGGTTATCAAATTTTGTATAAAAGTTATCAAGCACATTGACTTCACTCTCATAATATTCATCATTCAGATCCATATCACTTTTTATGCTGGCCAATGTATCCATGACGTCTAATTCATTGCACTTAGTCATGATATCATCATAAAGTGCAAGCAGCTCCTGTTCTTTGCCGGTTTGTGTACATAGGGCTAAGCCTTGATCAAGCAGGGCATTGATAGCATCTAAATCAGGTCTTTCATAAGTAAAATCATTAAAGCGGAAAGAGACTGATTCACTGTCGATAATCGGTTCCGGCGGCGCTGTTGGAGCAGGGGCTGACTGACAGCCGCTCAATAGCATGAGGCTAAGACTTAGTGCGGTAATAACTCCTTTTTTTAAGTTCATAAGTTTCCCTTTCTTATGCTTGCTGCAAGTCATTTAAGACTGACTTATACATTAGGCAAGCTGAATAGCAGCGGCTTCTTCTTTGGCTTGATGTTCACCTTCAAAGAGTGTTAGCTCAGAATATTTATCATTGGTAAATATGACCATCACAGCCATGTCATAACCTTTACCTTTTAAGGCTTCAAGATCAATGCCGATAATCGGATCACCGGCTTTGACTGTATCATTAATTGCCGCCAGCCGTTTAAAACCTTCACCTTTTTCATTGACGGTATCAATGCCGATGTGAACTAAAACCTCAAGACCATTTGACATTGTTAAACCAAAGGCATGGTTCGTATCAAAAATCATGCTGATCTTTCCGCTTACTGGTGAATAAATCGTATTACCGGTTGGTATGACGGCAAATCCATCACCCATCATTTTCTGGGCGAAGACTGGATCGCTCACTTCGGTGATCGGTACTACTTTACCATCAGCGCATGTCAATACGGATGTTTTTGCTTTTTTAAATAGATTGAATTTCATATAATTTTTTCCTTTCTTCCCAATATCTATTATTATACCATTTTTATTATAAAATAAAGAATGATAATTGAAAGGATAAATTAAATGAATTGCATAAAAGAACGAAATTTGTTGTGTGATAAAACAAAAATTAAACAGCTTTATCATTTAACTCATGCTTAGTAAATGATATAATACTGGCAGACGGAGGTAATAGGTATGAACTATCAAGAGCATGCAAGAAACATCCGAAAGAATATCGTGAAAATGGTAACAGAGGCAGCCAGCGGACATCCGGGCGGAAGTCTGTCAGCCGCTGATATTCTGACGGTGCTGTATTTTAAGGAAATGGAACTCACAAAAGAAAATGCGGGAAGTAAGGACCGCGACCGCTTTGTCTTATCAAAGGGACATGCGTCACCTTTACTGTATGCGGTGTTGGCAGAAAAAGGAATCCTTGATGAAGGAGCGTTAAAAACATTCAGAAAGATCGATTCAAAACTGCAGGGACATCCGAATATGAATTATGTTACCGGAGTCGATATGTCAACCGGATCACTGGGACAGGGAATCAGCTGTGCCGTAGGTATGGCATTGGCCAACAAGGTGCAGAAGAAGGATCACCGGATCTATACGTTATTGGGCGACGGTGAATGTGAAGAAGGACAAGTATGGGAAGCAGCAATGGCAGCGGCTCATTATCAGTTGGATAATCTGTGCGCGATCGTTGATTTCAATGGTTTGCAGATTGACGGTGATATCACGAAGGTCATGAATCCAACGCCGATCGATAAGAAGTTTGAAGCGTTTGGCTGGCATGTGATCGATATTGACGGACATGACTATGAGGCGATCGAAAAGGCATTTGAAGAAGCCAGAGCGACCCAAGGTCAGCCGACGATGATCCTCGCACATACTATAAAAGGCAAGGGCGTCAGCTTCATGGAAAACAATGCGGCATGGCATGGCAGTGCGCCGAGTGCAGAACAGTGCGCCCAGGCGATCGCAGAATTGGGAGGCGAATAAGATGGGCAAGACAGCAACAAGAGAAGCGTACGGAAAAGCGTTGGCAGAGCTGATCGTGGAAAATGAAAAAGTAGTGGTATTAGATGCTGACCTGACAAAATCAACGAAAACCAGTGATGCGAAGAAAGCCTGTCCAGAGCGTCATTTCAACATGGGAATCGCGGAAGGCAACATGATGGCAGTGGCAGCGGGATTAGCAGCCAGCGGACATATCGTCTACGCGTCCAGCTTTGCGATGTTTGCGGCAGGCAGAGCGTTTGAACAGATCCGCAACAGCATCGCCTACCCGCATCTGAACGTAAAAGTCTGTGCAACACATGCAGGCTTGACCGTCGGTGAAGATGGCGCCAGTCATCAGTGCATCGAGGATTTAGCGATCATGAGAGCGATCCCGGGCATGAAGGTGTTCCAGCCATGTGACGCAGCAGAAACGAAAGCGATCATCAAAGGCATCGCGGAAATCGACGGTCCATGTTATGTAAGACTGGGCCGTGGGGGAGTCGAAGATGTATTTGATGAGAACTACAAGTTTGAGATGGGCAAGGGTGTTGTCTTAAAGAAAGGCAGCAAGGCAGCGTTGATCGCGACGGGCATGATGGTGCAGGAAGCATTAAAAGCAAGTGAAGAATTAAGCAAGGAAGGCATCGAGCCGACGGTAGTGAACATTCACACGATCAAACCGATCGATGAAGAGCTGATCGCAGAATTAGCGAAGAGCCATGAAGTGCTGATCACATGTGAAGAGCATAACGTTGTCGGCGGCTTAGGCAGCGCGGTAGCGGAAATTGTGGTGAAGCAAGCACCGGTGAAGATGGCGATGGTGGGCGTACAGGATACGTTTGGCGAAAGCGGCACACCAAAGGAACTGTGTGAAAAGTACGGCTTAGACGCAGCGGCAATCGTTAAGAAAGTGAAGGAAGCCTTATAAAAATAAAGAGTAATTACATGGTTTTTAATCCTCTGTAATTACTCTTTTTTATCTGCTTCTTGTTTAAGATAATAGGGAAGTTAGCAAATGTTGTTTATAAAGCAGCTCATCAATCTTAGTGCATAATATGGCATTGATCGGCTGATTCATGAATCCCTCCTGTATTGCCAGCTTGGCACCTGTATTAAAGACCACTTGGCCATAAGTCAGAGGTTCTTTATAGCAAACCTCGGCATGCACGGGCTTGCATTCCTTTACAATATCTGACCATAAATAGACACCCATGGCTACGGCATCGGGGAGATCGATACAGGCCTGCTGGCGTGCATCAAGATTATATTGCAATAAAGTCCGGTTGCAATCCACCGTGAAATTGGCTGTTCTGCTGGAGCTTGTTTTTAGCTGCTTAATATCCTGAGCATTCAGCATCGTTTCTCCCTGACAGATATCAAAGCCAATGATCGTTACAGGGATGCCGGACGTCAATAAAATATGGTAAGCTTCTGCATCAACATAAACATTAAATTCAGATACCGGTGTACAGTTTCCTAAGCCTAAGCCGGCAGTCCCCATGCTGTAAATGTGTTTTACTTTTTTCATGACCTCAGGTGCTTTCATGATTGCAAGAGCGATGTTGGTACATGGCCCGATGGTTATAATCTCTAATTCATTGGGATACATTTCTGCATAATGCAGAAGTGCATCGACTGCATGTTCATTCTCGGCCTTAATGGTTGGATGAATTAAATCGGCATCACCCATGCCATCATTGCCATGCACATTGACGGCAGTTACTAAATCACGAAATAACGGCTTACTTGCTCCTGCATAGACAGGCGGTTTTTGTGCATCGGCTATTTCAATGCACATTAAGGCATTCTCGGTAGCATGGTGCAAAGGTACATTACCACACACTGTTGTAATTGCTACTACCTTTATTTCTGTTGCTTTTAATGCCATCATTAATGCAACAGCATCATCACTTCCGCAGTCAGTATCAATAATAATTTTTCTCATAGTAGTTTCCTCCCTGTTCTTTGTTATGTTATGATTATAGAAAGCAGCAGAGAAATAGTACAGGTCATTTGACCCAAAGGTGAAATTATGGATATTAAAGATTTAACAAAGAATGCATCAGAAGAGGTAAAGGCATATTTCATATCCAAAACATATCCTCGGGGCAGTCATATCTTATTGCCTGAAGATACAAATACTTCCTTATATTTAATGATAACGGGATTGGCTGAAGTGTATCAGTATGCAGTGAATGGCATGTTGATTTCTATCTACGAATACCGTGGAAACAGCTGTTTCGGTGAGGTTGAGTTATTTTGTAAAAACAGAACAGCATTCGGTGTGCTGGCGGTTGAAGAATGCCATGTCATCAAGGTAAAGGAAGAAGGTGTCCGCAGATGGTTAGAAAGTGATCCGCAGTTCTGTGAGTTTTTACTTCAGCAGATGGCACAGAAAATCGGCGATAATTGTGATGCATATTTAAGATTGTCGAGTTTAACCTTACATGAACGGGTATTGACTTGTATCTTGCATCATGAGCGAACGGGAACGTTAACAAAGCTGACGAAGGAACATTTAGCTACAGAGGTATGTGCCCCCTTGCGCAGTGTGAACCGAGTCTTAGCAAAGTGCAAAGAGGAGGGACTTATTATCTATGAAAGACATCGATTCTATGTCACAGATTTACAGCAGCTTGAGGATAGGGTGGAAATTTTAAAGTAAAAACAAAACTTTGTTTAAAGAAAGAATATATAGAATATCAATATATTGATTATGATATTGATATTTATATCAATAATAATTTGAATTTAAAAGGTTTTATGAAATTCAATTTAGAATAGAAGGAATGTATAATAATGAAAATTAAAATTAATAAGTTGGCTGTTGAAGCTTTTATATTTGTTATAATTATGACTTTAATTAATTTTATTTTGTCATGTATGGGTTTTTATGGAGAACCTTTTGAAAATACATATGTGTTCGATGATCAAATCTTGTCTGCAGTTTGGACAGATATCATGATTATTTCCCTATATTTAATTTTTAGTGTTTCAATTTTTGTAGAATTGAATAAAATTAAGGGCAACTGGAGTAATTTCTGTTTTATAAATAAAAAATAATAATTCTACTAAATATTGCTTCTGTTTCAGCGATAATTATAGCAGCATGTTATTTGCTGAAGAATATTTCTTCAGATAGTACTTTTGTTTTTCTTATAATGGAAATTATAATTATATTGTTATCAGTTTTATTAATCAATTTTAAAAGATATTTGTTATAGTGACAAATAATCGAGGCACTCATGAAAAAAGAAAATATAATTAATTATATAATGGTAAATACAAAATAAGAATCAACCACTTAAAAAATGACTTGCTTTATATGGTACATTGTGCATTTTTTTAAAATCTCTGCTTCTGATAGTGTTTCAAAGCTTCATAATTTGTCAATGTATAATGCATAAAATTAAAATTATTGATGAAATTAACTCTTTTTTTAGAGTTGAAAAAACCAGGGGCTATCTGGTTTGTTTTACATTTAGTTAAATTACTGATCACCGACGCTGTTTTGAATCTCAGCTGCCTCCAAGATACCGTCCTTCACAGCTTTCTTAATCACAAGGTAAAGAATCTTTAAAAATGCCGCGAACAATCCTAATACCATTAGAAACGCAAATATATCACCCATGACTGAATCCTCCTTATTGTATAAGCCTATTGTAACATAAAGCTAGCCTTTGTCCAATTATCTGGCAGCTGAGATGAATCCACAGAAAGTTATATTGTTATTGATCAGATTTAAGGATATAATATCAGATATAGTACGAAAGGATGCAAACTATGAAATTGCTTAAATATCTATTGCTGGCGGCATTATCCGTATCGCTGGCATTTACACAGGCAGGCTGCCAAAAACAGCAGACACCGCCGGCTGTCGATTTGACTTCTGAGGAAGCCATCGCAGAACAAAAAAAGTTTGATGAATTTATACAATCAGAACTGGCTGCCAGTGCTGAAAGCGATTATCTGACAACACATATTTATTTTGAACACCCAGAGAATTATGGTATTGACCGATCAAAGGTCGAAGTAACGCTTGGCTATCTTGAAGACGATGATGCGGCTTATCAAGAACGTGTGGAAGAAATGCAGGCAACTAAGGCTGCTCTTGATGCGTTTAACCGTGACCTTCTGAATGATCAGCAAAAAGATGTTTATGATAACTATCTTGAAACAATTGAGCTTGATATTGCCATAAATGATGAGAAATTCCGCTATGTAGGCAGCGGCTTTGATACGATGACCGGTCTGCATACTCAATTGCCGACTTTATTTGCTGATTATATTTTACGCGATGAACAAGATCTTAAGGATCTGATTGTTTTGATTAAAGATGTGAAGCCATATATGGATTCCCTGCTTGAATATACTAAAAAACAAGCTGAAAAGGGAACCTTGATGATTGATTTAGATACGGTGATCGAAGATTCTAAAAAGACTTATAATGAAGGTGAAAACAGTGCAGTGCTGACCAGTATGTTTGCGACTGTTGACAGCCTTGATTTAAGTGATGAATTAAAAAATCAATATAAGGCTGAATTAAAAACGGCCTTTATGGATTCTTTCATTCCTGCCTATGGGGCAATCATTGAGACAATGGAAGGCTTGAAAGACAGTAAAAATAATACACAGGGGCTGTATTATCTGGAAAATGGCAAGGCATATTATGAGCTGCTGTTTAAGGATAAGACCGGTACTTCACGTTCTATCGAAGATACTCAAAAGCTGCTTGATGAGCTGGCTGATGAAATGATCACTGCGGCCCAGAAAATTGCCATGGTTGACCGCAATGCTTATGAAACATGGGCCTATGATGAAGCTGAAACCGGCTATACCGATTTTGAATCAATGCTGGCCGACTTAAATAATTGGTTCAAACAGGATTTCCCTGATGTGGGTGATATCGATTATGAGATTAAACCTTTAGATCCTGAATTAGCTGTATCCGGTGTTGCCGCTTATTTCAATATTCCGGCCATTGATGGTACTACTAAGAAACAAATTAGGGTGAATACTAACAAAGATGCATTAGTTATCGGCTCATTAGATACATTCAGTACCGTAGCTCATGAGGGTCTGCCGGGTCATATGTATCAGGTAAGCTATGCTTATAAGAATATTCCAAGTGTTTTCCATAACCTTTTTGCCAATAATTTAGGCTATACGGAAGGTTATGCGACCTATGTGGAATTTTATGCGCTGAATTATTTGCGTGATGTGCCTGAGAATATCCGGACACTGCAGAAGGTAATGAGCATTTATTCAAATTGTCTGATTGCGCAATTGGATATCGGCATTCATTATGAAGGCTGGAGTGTGGATCAGGTAAGACAGTATATGGATGACAATGGCTTAAATGCCGCAGCGGCAGAAGGTTTATATGCCCAATTGCAGAGTAATCCCGGCGCATTCCTTTCCTATTATGTAGGGTATGCGGAATTAAATGAATTGGAGAAGGAAGCCAAGGCAGCTTTAGGCGATAAGTTCACGGCGATGGGTTTCCATCAGGCTATTCTGGAAGCCGGTTCAGTACAGTTTGATATTGTAAAGCGTCATGTAAATCAGTATATTGCAGAAAATCAATAAAGTTCAGACAGCTTCGGCTGTCTTTTTTTGTGCTTTTAAATGGAGAAAAACTGGACTTACAGTTTAGGAAAGGTGAAGAAGCAAGTGGTATCATAGTTTTAGATAGGGGTGATCATATGCTTATTCAATTGCCTTACGGCAAGGGAAGATTGGAAGGAGAAATCGATGATCAAAAGCTTCAGGGCTGTCTTCAATGTTCATCAAAGAATTGTGTTTATGAAAGTGAGGCCGCAATCGTAGAGCAGTCGCTGAAACAGCCGATTGGTTCTAAAACATTGGCTGAATTAGCTTATGGCAAACGGCATATCGTAATCATTGCCAGTGATCATACACGGCCGGTGAATAGCCGAATCATTCTGCCGGCAATGCTTTCAGAGATTGAAAAGGTCAGTCCGCAAGCGCAAATCAGTATTTTGATAGCGACTGGCTGTCATCGTTCGACTACGGCAAAAGAATTACGGAATAAATTTGGTGATGAGCTGATGCATCGTTTGACGATACACATTCATGACGGTGAATCGGATCAAATGGCTGATCTAGGCCTATTACCCAGCGGTGCGCCATGTCTGATTAACCAACTGGCAGTTGATGCTGATCTGCTGCTTGCGGAGGGCTTTATTGAACCGCATTTCTTTGCCGGTTATTCAGGCGGCCGTAAAAGTGTGCTTCCGGGTATCGCATCTAAAAACTGTGTCCTGCAAAATCATTGTGCAGCAATGATAAATTCAATGTATTCACGCGCTGGACAGCTGAAAGGAAATCCCATTCATTTGGATATGAAGGCCGCTGCCCGCAAAGCAAATCTGGCTTTTATCGTAAATGTGGTACTTGATGAGCAGCAAAGGATTATAGCCAGTTTTGCAGGTGATGCAGTTATGGCTCATGAAAAGGGCTGTGCGTATGCCGCGAAACGATGCGGACTGCCGCCAATTATGAGTGATCTTGTTATTACATCTAATAATGGTTATCCGCTTGATCAAAATCTTTATCAAAGCGTTAAGGGGTTATCGACAGCCGCTGAAACATGCCGTAAATCTGGGATAATTATCATGGCTTGTCAATGTGCAGACGGTATTGGCGGTGAGGCTTTTTTCAACATGTTTGCCCAGTGTGAAACAGTACAGAAGCTTTACGACAAGATTCTTTCCGTTCCTGCTGCACAGACCGTCAGTGATCAATGGCAGGCACAAATACTTGCTCGGATTCTTATCGATCATCAAATAATCATGATTTCCGATCTTGATGATAAAGTGATTAAAGCGATGCACATGATACCCGCTCATACATTAAATGAAGCGATTCAGCTGGCTAATGAATGCAAAGAAATAAGATCAATTACAGTGATTCCGGAAGGTGTTTCAGTGTTTATTCAAAAATAAAACAGCTTTAAATTTAGGTTTAAAGCTGTTTTTATACATGAAGTCTTACCCGAGGATCAGATTATTTTTCATAAACTTTAATTAATGCTTGTGTGCCTTCATTTTCATGACCATTGGCAGCCAGTTCCTCATAGAGTGAGCATACGGTATCAAGCATTTTTAAGTGTTCGCCCTTTTCAGTCATCACATCTTGAATAATGTGCATATCCTTGATGAAATGCTTAATGAAGAAGCCTGGTTGGAAATCGCCTTTTAAAACTCTTGGCGCGGTATTATTCAGCTGCCAGCTGCCGGCCGCACCGCCGCTGATCGCATCCAGCATCGCCTGCATATCGAGGCCATTTTGTTTTGCGTAATAAAGCGCCTCGCTCATTGCACTTACCGCGCCGGCAACCGCGATTTGATTGGCAGCTTTGGTATGCTGACCGCAGCCGGCTTCCCCCATATAATGAATGCCTTTGCCCATCAATGCCAGAACCTCTTTTACTTTGTCGAAGGCTTCACGATCACCGCCGACCATGATTGACAGCGTACCTGCCTTAGCGCCAGTGTCACCGCCGGATACCGGAGCATCTAAAACTTTCATATCATATTGCTTAGCTGCTTCTGCTAATTTAACCGCTAACTGCGGCGATGAGGTTGTCATATCGATTAATATTGCACCTGCCTTTGCCGAATGGAAGATGCCGTCCTCCCGCATATAGACATCTTCTACATCTTTTGGATAGCCGACAATTGTGAATACCAAATCCGCATCCGCGACACATTCACTCAGTGAAGCGCAGACTCTGACTCCCTGTTCTTTTAGATCTAAAGCTTTTTCAATCGTTCGATTATATGCCGATACTGTATGCCCGCCTTCAACTAAATGAAGCAGCATTGCTTTTCCCATAACGCCGGTTCCGATCCATGCAATTTTCATAGTATTGTACCTATATCATATTTAATATGAATCCTTTCACCTGCAATTATATAGAATCAGTGATGAATTGTACATTAATTCAGCACAAAAAATGCGGAAGCATGACTGGGCGGCCTTCACTTTGCGCATAGGCTTGCTGGCGGAGCATAAGATAAGCGGCTTGAATTGCTCACTTACACTCTTTGGTGAAATTATCAGTGTTTTGATGTTTAAAATTTGGACTGAATACTTATGAAAGCGGCAGCTTGTTTTTTTATAATAGAATCGTGAGGAGGGATATTGTGAGTGAGCGATATAGAGCGGGTGTCGTAGGTGACGATATTACCGGCTGTCAGGATATCGGCATTTTTTTCACCAAACAAGGTTTAAAAAGCATTACCGCATCTAACCCTGACGAGATTTTCAAGCATCAGGCAGATGTGCTGATTATTGATACTGATTCACGTTTTGATCCTGAGAAGCAGGCTTATGATAAGGTTGCCAAGGCTGTAAAGGCGCTGCGGCAAGTTGGCTGTGCGCAATATTTTAAAAAGACATGCTCGGTATTCAGAGGCAACATCGGCGCGGAATTCGATGCCATGCTGGATACATTAAATGAATCATTGATGATCGTAATTGCCGCTTTTCCTAAAAATGGCAGGACTACCGTTGATGGCCGGCATTATGTATATGGCTGTGAGCTGGCAGCATCGCAGTTTCGTCATGATCCGATGAATCCGATGACTTCCTCAGATTTGGCTGCCATTATTGCTTTGCAGTCAAAGCGGCCAATCCACCATTTGCTGCTGAAAACCATTCATCAAGGTAATAATGCGGTGCGTAAACAAATTGAAGAAGCTAAAAAAGCGGGCGGATATTTGATCTGTGACTGTGAGACGCAGCAGGATTTGAAAATCCTGGCGGCGGCAATCGTAAATGAAAAAGTGATCGGCGGTTCTTCAGCAATTGCAGAGGAGCTGGCAGTCTTTCATAAACATCAGGAAACGGTTCAAAATCATGCCATGCTGCCGGACAAAAAATGCGGTATCCTGCTGGCTGTCGGTTCAATCACCCAGCAAAGCAAGCAGCAGACGGCCTATGCGCTTGCTCATGGTGTCATTCATATACCCTTTGATCCCTTAATGCTTTATGACCATCTGGCGAGTGAGAGAATGCTTGAAAGCTGCTGTCAAAAGGCGCTGAGACATCTGCTTAAGGGCGAGCACGTGCTGCTTCAGCCTGATTGTGAAAATGAAACGGTCTCGCAGATGAAGGCGGTTGGGCGTACAAAGGGTTATGATGAAAAGTCAGTCTCTAAATTAGTATCAACAGCACTCGCTGAACTGATTCTTCGGCTCATTCAAGCTTCCAATCAGCATCGTATCTGTATTGCCGGCGGTGACACATCAGCGAGAATTATTGAAATGCTGAATATTCATGCCAGTGAATTAGTCGATGAAATTCAAACCGGTATCTGTTCTTCCTTATCCCTTGGAGAGCCTAAACTGCTGATGATCCTGAAATCAGGCAGCTTTGGCAATGAGTCATTTTTGATTGATGCGATTAATTATCTGAAGCAGTATTAAGCGCGGTACTTTGTTGCACTAAATGAAGCGCAAAAAATTGGTTCTTTCAAACCGTAACTTCATTTTTTATAACGTATAATTTAAGTAGGTGAGATGGTGCGGGATAAAGAATGAGAGGAGTGATTGAAAGCGTGAATCTTGATGAAAGAAGCAAGAATGTCTTTGATACCATATTAAATGATCCGATGATAAAAGGCAGTGAGATTGAGAAGAAGTTCAGTCTGACCAGAAAACAGCTGAGCTATACATTAGAAAAAATCAATGACGCATTGAAAAGTGAAGGTTATCCGCGGATCGAACGGAAGAAAACGGGAACTTTTATTGTTCCCAAACAGCTTTATGAACAAATGGGCGATCAGATGATCAGTATTGATGCCGGTGATTATGTTTTAAATGAAGAAGAACGAATCCGCTTTATTGAATTTATTTTGCTGAGCAGGACGGAACGCTTAAGCCTGTATCATTTTATTTCCATGCTTAAGGTAAGTAAAAATACGATTCTGAATGATATGAAAAAAGCGCAGATGGATACGCGCAATTATGGCATTGATATACAGTATGATCGTGAAAACGGCTATCGTTTTATCGGCAGTGAGCTGGATAAGCGCCGTTTATTGATTGATCTCGTACATCCTATTTTATTGATGAGCAATGGCAGCCGCTGGTTTATGGAGCTGACAAAGGTTACTCGCTATGAGATTGAAACCAATGAATTTCGCTTAAGTCAGATTGAAAAAGAATTGGATATCCGTTTTACTGATGAGGTATTCAAAGAGCTGCCTTATATTGTATCAATGATACTGCTGAGAATCAGACAGCACAAGGATATCGGCAAGCTGCCGCTGACTTATCAAAGCTTCGTTGGTACAAGAGAATATCAAGTGTCAGAAATTCTATTGAAAGATATTCCTGATTTTTCTCAGCAGGAGCATTTATATATGACTTTACAGCTGTTAACTTCAAATTTCTTTTATTTAGATATTGAAGAAACTGATATTGATCAAGTGATTTATCAATCGGTAAAGGATGTAATTGATAATTTTGAAATCTTAAGCTGTATTAAATTTAAGGATAAGGAACAGCTTGCGAAATATTTATTTCAGCATTGGAAGCCAGCTTATTACCGCATTAAGTATAATTTCCATATGGATAATCCGATGAAGGATATCATTGAAACCAAGTATCAGTATCTGCATGATTTAATCAAAAAGGTCATTTATCCTTTTGAGAATAGTTTAAATAAACCGATTCCGGATATGGAACTGGGTTATATTACGATTTTGATTGGCGGCTGGCTGCGTAAAGAAGGACAGATCTTATCTTTTGAAAAGGGAAAGCGGGCAATCGTGGTCTGCAGCAATGGTGTCACAGTTTCTAACTTCCTATTTATGGATCTGAAAAATATGCTGCCTTATATTCATTTTCTGAATTGCTATTCAATTCGTGATTACATGAATTGTGAAGAAGAATATGACATCATTTTTTCTACTACTTATATTAAAACAGATAAACAGCTTTTTCTTGTGGAACCATTTATCAATGAATATGAGCGCAAGAAATTCATTCAGAAAGTTAACAATGAATTGATTGGTTTTTCAGTGAATACGATTCAGATGGATGATGTGCTGGAAATTGTGGAACGTTATGCGAAGATTAATGACCGCATGAAATTAATGCGTGATCTTAAACGTTATTTGTTTCCGGATCAGCCTTCCATTGAGAGTATGGATGCGAATGCGTATCAGCCCTGTCTGACGGAGCTGCTGCCGCCTCATCATATTCTGGTGGCGGATGTTGAGCTTGAATGGGAAAAGGCGATTCGTGACTGCGCGGAGGTATTAGTTGCCGAACAGATGATTGAACAGCGCTATGTGGAAACAATTATCACTTCAATTAAAACCAGTCAGCCTTATATTATGATTGCGGATGGTGTCATCGTTGCTCATGCCGGTGTTGATCAGGGTGTCCGTGAAGTGTGTATGAGCATGCTTAAAATGGATCGCCGTATAAAGATCAACAATTATCTGGAAGCTGATGTCATCATTGTGCTGGCGACCCCTAATGTTCAGCGCCATTTAAAGGCATTAGCTCAACTGAATGATATGCTTGATGAGCGTTTTAAGCAATTTAAACTGGCTAAAACCAAAATGGAAATTTTAGAATGTATCAAATGGGAAGAGGAGTAATCAGTTTATGAGAGAACAGATGTTTTATGAGGATTTGATTTTACTTGATCTTGATGTCAGAAACGCTGATGAGTTTTTTGAAACGATGAACGGCATTCTGCTTCAAAAAGGCTTTGTGAATGAGGGATTTTTAAAGGCAATCAAGCAGCGTGAAGCAAAATATCCGACGGCTTTGCCCACTCAGCCTTATGGCATTGCCATTCCGCATACAGATCCGGAATTTATCGAACAGCCCTTTATTGCTGTTGCGCGTTTAAAGCACAGTGCGGTCTGGAAGCTGATGGCGAGTGAGGATGAGGGAGAGGTTAAGGTCGTCTTCCTGCTTGGCTTTAAGCATGATGATTATCATGTGCAATTGCTTCAGAAACTGATGGATCTGTTTATGAAGGATGATTTCAGTAATGAATTATTATATGTCGGGACTCAGGAAGATTGCTTACATCTTGTGGAAAGCAAGATGGCAATATAAAGGAAAGGAGGAAAATTATATGAAAAAGATCGTAGTAGCATGCGGAAGCGGTGTTGCCACTTCACAGACGGTAGCCAGTAAGGTCATTAAGCTGCTGAAGGAAAGAAAGGTCAATGGTGTGATTGAAGCTGTGGATATGAAATCCTTAGACCGTACGCTGAAGGATAAGGATATCGTGGGTTACATTGCCATTACCAAGCCTTATAAGGAATATCCGGTACCGGTGTTTAACGGTATCGCATTCCTGACCGGAATGGGTATGGATAAAGAATTAGATAAAATAATTGAAGTGCTGAAATAGCAGAAAGGATAGAATTATGGAACTGTTAAGTACAATTTTTCAGTATTTTCTAGATTTAGGGGCAGCGGTATTCGTACCGATTATTATGATTATTGCCGGTTTATGCGTAAAAATGAAATTAAAAGACGCGATTTCTGCCGGTATTACACTCGGTGTTGCTTTTGTCGGCATGAACCTTGTTGTTGGCTTCATGAAGGATGCTATTACACCGGTAGCGACCGGTATGCTGAATTCAACAGGCCTTCAGCTGGATATTGTTGACGGCGGCTGGACAACAATGGCTACGATTTCTTGGTCATGGCCTTATGCATTTGCTATTTTCCCATTGCAGATTGGGATCAATGTTTTAATGCTGATTTTTAATAAAACAAAGACATTCAACGCCGATCTGTGGAATGTCTGGGGTAAGATTTTTATCGCCGTAATCGTTATTTCTTTAACGAATAATATCTGGATCGCTTTAGCTATTGCTTCTCTGCAGATTATTCTGGAGCTGCGCTCCGGCGACCTGCATCAGAAAACGATTCAGTCAATGACCGGTATTCCAGGCGTTACATGTACGCATCGTACTTTATTCTTTGGCTGCATTCTGTATCCGTTTGACTGCCTGCTTAAGAAAATTCCTGCATTGAACAAGCCGATCAATATTGAAACACTGCGCGATAAAATCGGTATCTTCGCGGAGAATCATGTGCTGGGATTTATTCTTGGCTGTATCTTTGGCGTCATTGCCGGGTATGATGTCGGCGGTATTTTGAATTTAGGTATTAAGTGCGCTTGTGCATTAATGCTGTTCCCAATGGTTTCCAAGCTGTTTATGCAGTCTTTGGCACCAATTTCAGACGCTGTTTCAGAGTTTATGCAGAAAAAATTTGCTGGCCGAGAATTATATGTCGGACTGGACTGGCCGTTTATGGGCGGTATTAATGAATTGTGGATTGCGATTATCTTTATTATTCCGATGATCTTTATTGACGCGCTGATTCTGCCGGGCAACAATATGCTGCCGTTTGCAGGCATCATTAATTTCTCACTGGCTATTCCGGCACTGTTAGTTACCAGAGGCAATCTGCCGAGGATGTTTATCTTATGTTTGATTGGCGCCCCCGTCTTCCTGTGGGTTGGTACAGCGATTGCTCCTTATATGAGCGAATTGGCAAGAGCTACCGGCGCTATCGAATTGGGTGTTAATGAGTTGATTTCTAATTCATGTATCAATGCACCGGTATTTACTTACGGTTTTGGACAGATGTTTAAAGCATTGACCGGCGATTTTGTACCGCTGATCGTTGCCGGCGGCTGGACTGCATGCTGGGTTTTCTACAGCCGTTATCTGAAAAAAGAGACTGCTCGTTTAGAAGCTGAAGAAAAAGCAGAGAATGAATAAAAAGGGCTTATATAAAAAGGTGTCTGGCGGACGAACGATTTCATATAAGCTTAAGTATAGTTTAGCACAATTTATTTAAAAAAGTGTATGAAATGGAAAGAATGGAGGAAGTCAATGAATAATTTAGAGGCAGCAAAGCAGGAAGTGCTGAAGGGCTGCAGATTAACGATAGAAAAAGCATTCACGGTGGGAACGGCAGGTAATATCAGCGCCCGTGTGGCAGGTGAAGAATTATTTGTCATAACTCCGACAACGATGGATTATGCAATCTTAACGGAAGAAGATTTAGTGGTGATCGATATGGAGGGAAAAATTGTTGCAGGCAAATACGCACCGTCAATTGAACATAACCTTCATCGTTTGATTTATCTGAAACGGCCGGATGTAAATGCCGTGGTTCATGTTCATTCAACGTATGCAACAGCATATGCTTCTATTGAGGGAATTACCGTGATGCCTTCAATTGATATTGAATCAATCAATTATTTGGGCGGCGATGTAGACCGCTGTCCATTCGCGGCGCCCGGCAGTGATGAATTAGCGGCTTATACATCGGATTATCTGGGTAAGAAAGCGGCTGTACTGATGCAGAATCACGGTTCGACCTGTGTGGGTAAAGATATGGGCACTGCCGTTACCGCGTGTGAGATCGTTGAAAAAACATGTTACTCTTTATTCCTGATCAATACGATGGGGAAGCCGATCCCATTTGATGCGGCTTTTAAAGAAAAGGCATGGAATAAATATTCAAATAAGTTTGGAGTGAAATAAGATGGGATTCAAGAAAATAGCGATGCTCCATACGGGCTGTGTAACCGTTGCACCTTTGAAAAAGCTGGTGCATGAGCTGTATCCAGAGGCTGAAATCATGAATCTTGTTGATGATTCATTATTAAATGATACGATAGAAGCTAAGGGGATGCCGATTGAGGTTGTGGAGCGTCTGGCACAGTACGCGTTAATCGCTCAGCAAGCCGGGGCAGAGGTTATTTTGAATACATGTTCATCCGTTGGTGAAGCGGTGGATGTGATTGCACCGATGCTTAAGGTACCCTATGTGAAAATCGACCAGCCGATGGCGGCTGAAGCGGTGAAGCATGGTCAGCGTATCGCGTTAATTGCGACGGTCACATCAACGGTAGCACCAAGCAAAAGACTGCTGGAACACAGCGCGCAAGATCAGGGATTGTCAGTAACTGTAACACCGTATTTAGCAGACGGTGCGTTAAAGGTACTGAGTGAAACTGGTGATCAAAAGCGTCATAATCAAATGGTTATTGATACGGTATATAAGGCAGCGGCCGAGAATGATGTGATCGTATTTGCGCAGGGCTCAATGGCTGTGCTTGAACCTGAATGTCAAAATTTAGGCGTGCCGGTTTTCTCAAGTCCAAAGCTTGGGTGTGAACAGCTGAAAAAATATCTGTAAAGATGGAAAGAGGGGTTCTATGCGAATTTTAATAGCACCGGATTCCTTTAAGCATAATCTGACATCAAAAGAAGCGGCAGCGGCTATTGAAAAAGGCGTATTAAGAGCGGTACCGTCAGCGAAAATTATTAAACGGTCAATTGCTGATGGCGGTGAAGGCTGTATTGAAGCGATTGCTGAACATATCGGCGGTGAGCTAGTCAGTGTACAAGTTCATGACCCGCTGATGCGGCCCTTAGCCGCTTCCTTTCTCTATGTCGAAAAAAGCCGTTTGGCAGTGATTGAAATGGCTGCTGCCAGCGGCTTGACACTGTTGAAAAAGGAAGAATTAAATCCGCTTCAGGCATCTACCTTCGGTACTGGCGAGATGCTTCGTGCCGCTTTGGACTTAGGCTGCGAACAGATTCTGATTGGGATCGGCGGCAGTGCTACCAATGATGGCGGTTTGGGAATGGCGCAGGCTTTAGGTTATCGCTTTTATGATGCTGCTGGCAGGCTATTTATTCATGATATGTCCAAAGCCGGCGAGCTTTGCCGCATTGATGATGAACAGGCTGATCCAAGATTGAAAAGCTGTTCGATTCAGGCAGCAAGTGATGTATTTAATAGCTTATGCGGTGAATCCGGAGCCAGCTTAATGTTTGGCGCTCAAAAAGGGGCTGACGCTGCTAGTCAAGCCTTGCTTGATTCGGCATTAAAGCATCTGAATCAGCTGGTGATTGAAAAGTATGGGGAGGATTACGGCAGCCTGCCCGGTGCGGGGGCAGCCGGCGGTCTTGGCTTTGGGCTGATGGCTTTCACACAGGCACAAATCTACTCGGGAATCAACTTAATACTGACTATGATCAACTTTGAAGAACAAGTCAAGCAAGCAGATTTAATCATCACCGGTGAAGGCAAAACAGATGGGCAGACAGTTTATGGCAAAGCCGTCAGCGGTATCGCTGCCATGGCTAAAAAGCACGGTGTCCCCCTGCTTTGTCTGTCCGGTGCGGTTAGTGCCGATTGCCGGGAATTATATGCGAGCGGTGTAACCGCCATTTTTGATGCCGCACTTAAACCGATGACTTTAGCTGAAGCAATGGTATCGGCGGCTGATAATCTTGCCTTCATCAGTGAATCAGCACTGCGGCTTTATCAATGCGCAATGACCAAAAGAAAGGATTGAACTTCGGTTCAATCCTTTTAATGCATACTTAATTCCATTTGAATCTTATTCATCATATAAACTTTAGAATTTTTTAATGAACGGCCAATATATTCAAGACCATTCAGATAACCCTCATTCCAAGCATCCTTTTTCTGCTTGCGCATGACAGCTTTCAAATCTTTAATTTCATTGCGCAGCCGAAGATTCAGCGCATCAAGATTTGTTTTATAATTCTCTGCTAATACTAGATATGTATGAATCGCTTCCTGATGACCTTCTTTAAAATAACCGCGGTACTTTAAATCATAATGCACACTCATCAGCGCATCCATGAAATATTCATACCGGCTGTCGAAATTGCGGCGTGTTTGATATGCGCGGCGAGCCTGGGGACGGCGTCTTTCCTTAGAACTGCTGAAATTGGCATTAATATATTCACCAAAATTATCATAACCGTTTTTTTTCAATGACTCATTGATTGAGTGCTTGATTTCGCTGCCTACATTGCTTACTGTATCGGTAATTGCCTTAGCTGTTTCTTCACTGTTTAATGTATTAAACAGATCGTCGATGGAATCAAACAGATCATTTTTCTTCTTTGACATAGGCTTCCTCCTGCTGCTTCAATATCTGATTCAGGGAATTAATATCCATGTCGTCCTGTACCAGTCCGTCCTGTTTTAAAATGTTTTCCAATACGGTCATATCGGCCGATAGATTCATCATTTCTTCATCGAACAGGGATGAGGTTATATTCTTAATCGCTTCATTGATCAGAATAATTGTTTTCATCAGCTTCTGCTGAACAGCGGCAGCTTCGGCTGAACCGGCATGAGCGCTTTCAACGGCAACATAATTTTTAAGAATTTCAAGCAAAATTGGCAGATAATGCTGATACAGCTTATCCAGTTTATGGTTGTTCTTAGGATATTTAGCTTGCAGAATTTCTAGGTGCTTGAGCATCGCGGTTGTGCTGTACAATGCTTCGGACAGCTTTTCATCAGTAATCGTCGTATTATAATCGTTGATTAAATCGATATATGACGGTGTCTGTTCAGTTTTTGCTTCCGGTGCTGGCGCAGGCTGCGGCTGGGCTTTCTTTACCTCCTGTTTGACAAAGGTAGCCGTATTAGTCCGATTGGACAAGGTTTTATATGCTTCGGGGAAATATTGGTTAAACTCAATCATTTTGCCGATCACTTCATCATTGTATAAAACAACGAGATTATTAAAGGTAAGTCCTTCATTGACCGGTTTTTTCAAGGTTATTCTGTCACTGATGGAAAGTGTATCAGTATTCGCAAAATATGCTTTTACCTGTTCATCAAGACGGTGATTTTTACCGGCGTTCTTGGTGGAAGGCTTATCCGGAGAAGCAAGCAGAACCACTGAGATGATAAAAGCAGGTACAAGACCAGCGAAAGTACCAAAATTCAGCGGCATATCGGACAGCCCGCTAAGTACTAATATGATTCCGCAAAAGAAGAGCAGGGAACCGCCGATTACTTTTTTTATCATGGATATCCTTCCTTTCTGTACGATATCCATTATAGCATTTTCTTTTCACTCTGTGGAGAGTCAGCTGGTTGAATTTAATAATAAAATCGTCATTTTCAGGAATTAATCCATGTTTAAAGAAAAATAAGGTTAAATTATAAGGCTGATAGAGGCAAAGAGTTCACCGGCAGCCGGTGCCAATACCGCCGTCATAGGGCCGCCAAGGCTGATGTTCTGATAGCTTGCATTTGTCCAGCATTCTAACGCATCGCATCGCAGAAAGAGTCTGGAGGCATTAATGTTAGCAGCATTGTTATTGTCGACTGGCATACCACCGGCAATCAGCAAGTGGATATCCGGCACTGTTGGAAAGAGAAGGTCAGCAGAGCGAGAACCAGGTACAATGAAGTCAAGACAAATATCTAAACCGATTGTCAAGTTATTAAAGGTAATCATCGGCATCGTTAAGTCAATCGGATCAAAATCCGGTTTTGTCCAGTGAACTGTTACTTTATCTACCTTATTCATGTCAAAGGTTGGCGACAGCGGTATGTTATCACCTAGCCCATCGATGCCTGATAGATTTCTTTTCGGCCATTGACCAAAAAAGTTTCCATTAGCAAAAATAGGTAAGGAATTGCGTATTACATTGTCTTTTTTGCGCCAGATCGTACCGGCAAAGAGAATCAAATTAGGATATTTCGCTGTCAAGTTCTGGAAACTGTACTCATCGCTTGGCTTGCTGTTCTCCCAGATTTGTTTTACTTCATAAGAGAAAGATTTGCCATAATTAGCTATATCCCGTTCATGCTTTTTATTATCGTTGATATTGCGCCAGAAGAATTCCGGCAATGCCGCAATCACGGTTTCATTTACCGGCAGATTTTGCAGCTTAGCGTCCAGCTTTTCATAGATTTCTTTATTCAGCTGCATAAACCATTTACACTGCAATTCACGTTTAATGTCATTGAGATCATCCTCAGCTGTTCCATTAGACCTTGCGGCATTCAAGCGGTTATAGTCATCTTGATGGGCATTAATAAAGCTTTGTTCAAGGCTTTGACGCCAAACTATGGCATCGTTATTATTAATAAATGGCAGGTAATGGATATTAGTCATGAAGGAAACCTCCATTTAATGGCTGTGCCGCGATAGCTGCAGCAGCATATTTATATAATTTACTTAAGGTATATAATAATTTTGATCCATTGATCTTATCCTGCTGCTTAATCAGGAATGCTTCGTTAGTCGTAGCATCCATGTTGATAATGAACTGCATCACTGGTTCAACACTAATCCAGTTATCTTTTTCTTCAGCATTTAATTCAAAGGATTCAGACATGCTTCTGGCAGCCCGATGCTGGGCAGGATCATACTTATACTGCTTGACGTACCCTTTAAGCAGCAGAATGCCCTGTAAAGCCCCGGTTAGAAGCGGATTAGCCGGCCATTCAGCCTGCGTAAGCAGCGTGTATAAAAGCTTTACCGGATCTTTTAAATCTTTTGTGCTGTTCAACTCATCGATTAAGAATTTCGGCCAGCCTTCAATGAAGTTTAGATCGATTTCTTCAGGTATTGAACGCAATACATTTTCAATGTTAAATTTAGCTAGATGCTTATACAGCTGATAGAGGATGTTACAATATTCATGATTTACATAAGCTGCATCATTACCAACGCCAAGATGAGAATCAGCATTTTCACAATAAAATTTGGTATCGCTGATTAACCCTGTCTTGACATAAGCGGGGTAAAAATTTTTCATCCAATAATCATGATCACTTCCTTTCAGATAGACAGTCTGCTGACCTAGACTTTGAGCATGTAGATGCTCAAACATCTTTGCACATTTCCAAAACTCAATACAATCTTTATATTCCATAATTAAAACCTCCTATGGCTTCTGCCGCTTTTACTTTATCAGCTAAGCTGTTTAAAAATGAAAAAACAGCCGTTTGCTACAAATCAGCAGCATTATCTTTCGCATGAAGTTATCTTCAGAATGCAATTAAAGGGATTTTAAACGTCTAATGCTCAGAGTTTGTTTATAGTATCTCTGGAGGTGATTGATATGCGTAAGCATCAATCTTTAAAATGCGGTCAGAATGAGGTTATACTATGGCCGCAGACAGTCATAAATCTGACACAGGGATGCGGTGAGGACGGTATTCATCAATGGTTAAGTCATGAAGGAACATGGGCTTTGGATAATGCTGATCCAAACGATCAGCACTTATATGCCCCGGTAAGCATGCGGTGTATGGGGAAATACCACCTCGGCAACGGCAATGAGGTCGTATGGCAGTCTCTTTCACCTGTACGGTTTGCCGATGGGATTGTCGATTATTTAGTACTGGATATCTGGCATGACAATGATATATCCTCTTTGTATTTGGGGATGGAAGTTAAACAGGGAGAAACTTTTCAGTCGATGGGCTGTTCCGGTATCGGCAGCGGTTCACATACCCATATTGAAGCAGGCCGCGGAAAACTGAATATTACACCGGCATCACCGTTGATCAATGCAGCTGGCTGGACTCATTTTTCAGATAATAATTTTCATCCGGGTACCTTGCCTAATGCCATTGATCCAAGGTTGGTGTATCATTTGAATGAGACAGAGATCATGAATACCTTTGACATGAAGTTTACATATTTTGAATTAAAAGATGGCTGGCACAAGGATGAAGAAACTCACTGCTGGTATTTTTATGAGCATAATGGGATGCTGAAAGACTGTAATCGGTGGATCGATGGCAAATATTATCACTTTAATGCTAACGGTACATTGGCGGTTCATACATTCATCCCTTATATGGAACAGGGACATCAGCAATATTTCTATGTTGGCTGGGATGGTGCAATGGTCACTGATAAAATATTGAAGATTGAGCATAATGGCAGGATCAATTTAGATCAGAGTAAATAAAATGACAGCACGCTGTCATTTTATTTGTTCAGTAAAGCTCACTGAGGTGATGAGGGTTTGGGGTTTTGTTAGATCATACTCAGTGCTTTATAAGCTGAATTGTTTGCTGTACTTGCGATTTACGATCAATGATTCATCGTTGCTCAAATATAATTTCCGTCTGCATTCCTTTTCAATCTGCACGGACTGGATATGAACCTTATTCACCAGCGTGTTCTTGTTAATTTGAATCAGGCCTTCAGACGAATAACTATTTTTCAGCTTAGTAAACCGTTCATGGGAGCGAAACATTTCGTCTTTTGTGTAGATAAATACCTTGTTATCAATACATTCTATGTAATAGATCAAGGGTAATGGAATTAGAAACATATTATGCTGATCATCATAAGCTTTTAATCTTAATCCATATAAATCAATAATCTTTACAATTTGTTTTAAGCTGCGGTCATTCTGCTGGTTATAATAGATTATAATATTATTTTCACTGATTTTATTACTCTTTCTTAGCCATATTTTCATTTGCATCTCCAACCCAACCCTATTTATAGTGAAACAGATTAAAGGACAGGGCAAAATAAATCTATGATTCTTCTGCAAATATACAGCTTTAAAATGCGAAAATTGTATTTAAGCCAGCTGAATATGTAACATCAAAGCGGAAATTCCGTTATTGAACATCAGCTCTATATAATGGGAGACAGGAGGAAATGTATGAATTTACTGGAACAGATTTACTGTGCTATCGATTATGAACTGGGCAGTGAACGCGAGGATCAATTTTTGTGTCTCATGAGGATGAAAAAAACGCTCAGACTGCAGGATTTGAAGGATGACAGCACAGCCAGAATGATTGCAGAAAGCAATCTTGCCAATGTTTATCTGCCACCTTGTCACTATGCAGCTTATTCGGCACCGACTTCGTTTTTATCTCGTTATGAAGCGTCGCTGACCTCGCTGCTGCCTCAGCAAAATGATGCTTTAAAAAATATCACTCAGCGCTTAAAGCTTTTTCCCTATCGTAATTTAGAAGCAAGCTGCCATCAGCGATATGAGCGTCAGCGAAGCCTGCATGCGATGAAACAGGATTTCATGCTGAAATACGGGCTAAAAAGTGAGGAGTACCGTACCTTTATGGAAAGCTTTCTCACTGAGCTGGAAAATGAGAATGAATGCCTGTATCAGCTGCTTGAAGAACAGCAGCAAAAGCAGCTTGGTTTTGCGGATGAAGAACTGACAAATGTTAAGGCAGAGCTTGAACGTGCTAAACAGCGGCAGCCGGATGGCAAGATCGTTTTGCCGGTCGTACTGCATCCTGAAAACTGGCGGCAGAAGCTGACAAGTGATTTTGATCAGTTTCAGCTTCTGCGCTCATTTTATGCTTATGCCATTGATTATGCACAGGCCTTTGAGAAAATGTACAAAACGTTAGAACAGATGTATTTTTTTCTTGATGAATCAACAAATCAGCCTTGGAACAAAGCTAGAAATCAATTAATAGAGAATCTGCGGCAAGCGGATGATCAAGCGTGGTTTAATGAAAGTCAACGTTTAACTTTTAGTTCCGTAGCTGCTGACTGTCCTTTTAAAGAACGGCTGGCAGGCTGTCTGATAAACCATTGGCAGCTTAAGAAAAGTAAACCGATGCGTGCTGCGGCTCTTAGTATGATTCAGCTGAATGAGACATATGAACAGATGATTACAGCCTGTGAGACAATGGATCTGTCAATGGCTGAGCCTGAAAGACTGAAGCAGCAGTTTGCTTCTGAATTGCAGATCGTGAATCAGCAGATGGAACTGATGACACTAGCAGCTAAAAGAGATAAAGCTGAAAATCGAACCGCACTTCTGCCGGTAAATGCCGATGCGGATTATAAGGCATTAGAAATTCATTCTTCATTAGCCGCTCTCTATGAGACATCGTCCTTGCTGGCAGATACACAGCTTTCCTTAATTGGTATGAATGCATTATTCGGCGCTAATGTACCCTATGGACTTGACGAGGAAATACTGAAAAATAACCTGCTGATCAATCTTGGCTTTTTGGCTCGTAAAATAAAAATCAATCGGTCATGGTTTCATCCGGAATTCTTTCGCTTAAGCAGTCATTACTGTTCAATTAATGAAGCATCGATTGCCAAAGGTGTGCTGCCGCTGACCGATTTAAAGCAAGAAGCTTGTTTGTTTCCTGTCTACTCCACATCCTTTGTACTGATTAAGGATCTGACACTGCAATTTACCTTTAATTCCGAGAGTCACAGGATGAAGGATATATTTAAACGATATGTTAGACAGGGGTATCAGTTTCTATGTTTTTGTGAATATGCACAGGACATTCAGCCGGTGATGGATGATGACGGGAATACATTGACCCTGCGTTATGCCTATCCGCAGCTGGCAGGTTATTTCATGCATTTTACTCCGGCTGATGAAAGCCAGAAACTATAAAAAGGAGGTTTAGCTATGCCGAAACCAGAAGGGAATAAAACGGATCTATCCAAATCTGCTTTTCAAGAAGCGGAGGAAGGTTCAACAATTGATAAAATTTATTATAAGATTGATGATCTTTTTGGAACCACAAGCAGTTCTCAGATGTTTACCTTAATGATGCCGGGAACGGAATTGAATCCGGAGAATTTCAGGTATGACACACGTTTTGAAAAACCAATCAAGGTGGCAGCTAATGAATCAAGGATTGCCAATAAGCTGTTTTCACCGGCTAGAGTCGTCGGTGCAGATAACGGACGTTTTTTAGCTAATCAGTATGTATCGGCTTTAGATGTGCTGACACCAAAAATCAATAACAATCTAATTAAAGCCAAGAATGAATTGCGTGAATTGCTGCGCAGCGAGGTTAAGTATATCAATGATGAAGGTACTGAATACACTTTGAATCTGCAGCAGCTTTTCTACATGCTTTATGAGGCATATGTTGATGAAAAAAAGAAATGGGCGGATGCTCAGAATGCTGAACGGCAGCGCCTGAAGGAAATTTATCCGCTGGATGATGATGAAAGCAGGATACACCGTGAAGAGGAATTTTTAAATTGGTATCAGACGGTGGCTGAAGGCTATCTGCTGAAGATTGACGCTTGTCATGGCAAGGTGCTGGGTATTTTCTCTGATAAGGATATGAAAATCATCGAGGGGGTACTTGACAGCGGCTCCGGCGCAGAATTGCAGGAAGCCCGCGACCGCGTGGTTAATGCACGCAAATATGATCCTAACGGCGGCTATGTTTATCCGGTAGTAATGGAACCTTCTGATTGGTTTGAGGATCTTGACTCTAAATTCAGCTTTGTCGATCTGTTAAAATCATCAGACTTCTATAAAAGTGAGGTTCAGCGTTTAAAGAATAAACGAGATTCTCTGCTTCAGCAGATCCTGACCTTTGAGGTCATGGATCAATCAAGCAAGATCGGTCAGAGGATCGCCGCCTGCAAGAGCGCCAAGGATGCGCTGGCTCAGCAGGAAAAAGCTTTAGATGAACGTTATGGTGCCAGTTTCTGTGCCTCTTTACATTTTATTGATGGAATGATAGACGCAGCATCGAAGAAAACGGCAGCTGAACGTGCTAAGGCGGCATTTGCCAGCTTTGAGGATGCTAATTTCACAAAAGAAATGAGTCTGTTAGGTGAGGCGCAAAATGCTTATACGCAAAGTATAGAAAGCATGGCGCTCGCTTCTAAAGAATTGATTGCCGCTAAATCGCAGGATTATACGCTGACAATCAAGACACTTTATCAGGAATTGGGTGTCGTTGAAGAAGCCTTAAAAGAAAAGGAACAGGAGTATTTAAATGCTTGTAAGAAGGAGACAGACAGCGAATTAGCAGGGAAGCTGCTGCCTGATGCATTGGAAAACCGCTTCTCGGATATCGTTATCAGTTCCTCGTCAGCGGATATGAAAAAATCGACTTCTACCAGCTCGGATACGACACAGAAAACGACAGGATTTAAATGTTTGTTCGGCGGTTATTCTCAAACTACCACCGATGGTCATTCCAAGAGTGAAACAGATCTCTCCAACACATCCTTTGATATGAAAATCGCATTCCGCGCTGCCAAGGTGAATTTTGTCCGCGAATGGTTCGATCCGGGAGTATTTGTACTTACCGAGGAGATGTTCAATACGACCTCGCTTAAAATCTCCAAGGGTGGCTTCGATGACCGTGATAATTGTATTTTCCCATGTTTTCCTACTGCCATGGTAATTGCGAAGGATGTCAGTATTTCACTGGAATTTTCTGATGAGCAAAGTAAAGAAGTACAGGAAAACTTTGAACACAGCGTAGCTAAAAGCGGCGGCTTTCTGTGCTTCAAATGCGGTAAGGCAGTGCCGACCTCAAACGGGCGGACAGACTTGAGCGGTAAATCAAAAGGCTTTACAATCACTATTAAAATGCCTGGCGCACAGATACTCGGTTACTTTATGGAAGCAGTGCCTGTTGATGCAAGCGGCAAGCTGAACGATGATACATTAAATACTTATACAAGCATAACTGAATTTGCCAATACATATCGTTCATTACTAAAAGAAACGCTTCATTCATAAAGCAAACGAATGCTGATCATATGATTGGATAAATAAAAAAAAGGAAGATTAAAATCATTGATTCAATGAAATTAGTTCTTCCTTTTGGCTTTTATTTTCTAAAGTATATAAAATCATAACTAAAGATTCTGTTATTCAATATGAGCCAGCGGCTGAAGCTTAACCACTCTCACGCCGCAGCTCTCAATTTCATTACAGACTTCATTGTCAGCTTCGGTATCGGTTATCAGATAGCTGACTTTGCGGATCGATCCGCTGATAAAGCTATGCTGATTACCGACCTTTGTATGATCAGCAAGAATAAAGCAAGGCCCATTGCAGCGGTTCAGCATCGTTTCATTGATGGCGACCTCCTGCAAAATCGCCGTTGTAATGCCGCCTTGGACATCAATGCCGCTGCAGCCTAAGAAGCATTTTGCGCCAGATACGCGGTTTAAATTATTCAGGGCGAATTCGCCGACCATGGATTCCTTTGGCACCCGCAGCTCACCGCCGGTTAAAACAATAGCTACCAGCGGATCATGTTCCTCAAAAATAGCCTTGCCGTTGTTGGTAATCACCGTACAGCGCTTATTGCGGATATAGCGGATGACTAACAGTGCGGTTGAACTGGTGTTGATGAATATCGTATCGCCTTCCTCAACATATTGAGCGGCATATTTCGCAATCGCATGCTTATATAAAGCATTGCTCATCGTCGGATCATCACAGGGAATCACTGAATTAACAAGTTTTGCACCGCCGTAAAAGCGTTCAATTGCATTTTGCTCTTCCCAATATTGAAGATCACGGCGAATTGTCAATGGAGAAACCTGCAGCTCCGCAGCCAGATCATCAACCATCACCTTGCCATATTTCTGCATCGCCAGCATCACCTTCTGCCGGCGGCTGTCAACGATTGTTTTATGCTTTTTCATGCTTTGTCAGCTCCTTTAATTGTGCCATTGCCAGATCATGAAGGGCATTTTTATTACTGATTTCAACGACCTGCTGCAAATGCTTCTTTGCTTCCGCCAAATTATCATCAAGCAGGTTCAATTGTGCATAATCATAATAATAATGACTTAACTCACGGTTATTCATCATCTGGGTATTCGTATTTACGAAAGCGTTCTTGCTTTTCTTAATATCTTTAATGCACAAATAATAAACGGCATCGATTTCTTCCCATGAATAAAGCGGTGAAACCTTGCTGCCCTTGATTTTAGCGCCCTTCATTTTAATTGTATCCTGATAATACTTTTTCGCCTTGGTCTTATTATCAATACCGATATAAGCCTTAAAGTAATTATAATTGCGGATCAGCAGGTTATCGAGACTCTGCTTAAAGAATTTTTCATTTTGATCAAGTAAATCAATATTCTGCTGATACTGATTCAAATCGGCATTGACCATGAGATCAAAAATCAGCATTGTTTTCTTATAAGCTTTAAAAATATCATATTTCAATAGCTTTGCTTTCAGTTGTTTAGCCGCATCAGGATCACATTCCATGATCAGTGTCTTGATTGCCTGCCGGTAAAGCAGACGCAGATATTCTGACAGCGCGACAACACTGATCAGAATAAGAACGAGAGCGGCATAAAACAGTTTTGAGCTGAGCTGTTCGGTTTGAATGATGAGATTCACTGAATAGATAATAAAAATTATATAGATAACTGCACTGATAATATTTCGCCATTTTTCAGAAAAGGCATGTTTACGGATATTGAACATAAATACATCCTCCTGATTAAATTATATGAACATTTTGAATATTTGTCAATCATAAACCGCTGAATATTTTGAATGTTGTAAATTTAGAAAAAATGTATGCGATTACACAATCATAAATCGAACATATAATTAGCGAAATGTTCATATAACTACATTGCAAAATGTTAACGCTTTCGATAAACTAAAGATGTAAACGAAGCAATCATTCGAAAGGAGAATCATT
>BAHV02000020.1:0-96917 GCA_000508965.1 Clostridiales bacterium VE202-08 | reverse complement strand
CCCATCTTTATGTTTAATTTCCATAATTACCTTCCTTTATTAAATGGAGCACACCATTTATAATAATGCTAATTTGATATACTATGTTTATATTAATGAATTATTTTGAATTTAAATATTAATTTCGTTGTTATCAGGTACTTTATGAAAATCTGCTTTAGCCATGCTGCATGCAAAAATTTCAGGTGTAAAAATATTGTTCCTATCGTTCATATTACGTTCTCCTTTACTAGTTTTATAAATGGTATGTTTAGACAAATTATACATCTTTTTTATAAAAATAAATAATAAATTTTATATGTCGTAATTTTTGTAAATTAAGGGTTATACAATATTTATAATGAAACTGAGGTGATGCTGTATGTATCAATTAGCAATTAAAAAATTATATCAGTAGAAGGAAAATTAAATATCGTAAACCACTAATCATTGAAGGAGCCCGCCAGGTAGGAAAAACATGGCTTATGAAAGAATTTGGTAAGAAAGCTTATAATGAATGTATTTATATTAATTTTGATTCAAACTCAAGAATGTCAGAATTATTCAGCTCTGACCTTGATACAGATAGATTAATAATGGGTATAGAATTGTATGCAGGAAAGAAAATTGATCCGGATAATACTTTACTGATATTTGATGAAGTTCAAGAAGTACCACGAGCTTTGACATCACTTAAATATTTTTGTGAAAATGCAGGACAGTATCATATTATATGTGCAGGCTCACTGTTAGGAATAGCATTGCATCAGGGGACTTCGTTTCCAGTGGGTAAAGTCGATTTTTTGAAGTTATATCCATTGTCGTATGAAGAATTTTTAATAGCAACGGGTAATGAGCGATATGTAGATTTGCTTGAAAGTCAGGATCATGTAATGATTTCTGCTTTCAGGCAGACTTATATTGATTTATTGAAACAATATTATTTTGTTGGCGGTATGCCTGAAGCTGTAGATAATTTCACAAAGGAAAAGGATTTTAATGAAGTTCGTCTGATTCAGAAGAGAATTCTTGAAGCTTATGAGCAGGATTTTTCTAAACATGCACCAAATGAAATTGTTCCTAAAATCCGTATGATCTGGAATAGCATTCCTTCACAGCTTGCTAAAGAGAATAAGAAATTTATCTATGGACTGGTTCGTGAGGGGGGCGTGCTAAAGATTATGAAACAGCAATCATGTGGCTTTCTGATTGTGGATTGATTCATAAGATAAGCCGTGTTAATGCCGGCTTGTTTCCTTTAAAGGCTTATGAGGATTTAAAGGCTTTCAAATTATTTATCGTAGATATAGGACTGCTTGGCTGTATGACTGGTTTGAATCAGCGGATATTGCTGGAAGGCAGTGAATTATTTAAAGAATTTAAAGGTGCTTTAACTGAACAATATGTCTGCCAGCAATTAAAAACCATTGATGATATAAGTATTTATACCTATACAAACGATCGAAGTTCATGTGAAGTAGATTTTGTGATTGATAGTGGCGATCAGATTATTCCGATTGAAGTTAAAGCAGAAGTCAATTTGAAAGCCAAAAGCTTAGGGGTTTATAAAGAAAAATATAATCCAAGTATAGCTATCAGAACTTCCATGGCTGATTATAAGCAGGAAGCGTGGCTGCTGAATGTACCGCTGTATGCACTCAAGTCAGAAACCACAATTAGAAAGCGCTGAATTATAAATGCATGTATTAATCAAAATGAGTCAATCTAGATTAATTTAGACAGCTTTAACAAATGATTGCTGTACAAATATATTTAGTTAAAAATGACATAGTTCTTGTATCAAGAAACTCATGTCATTTTTTTGTAAGCTTTCTAAATGATGTATTTCCCAGGCAATTATTATTACTTTCATATAGTATTGAAAAAAACTATAATATTATATTGACATCCATACTATACGCTGTATAATATTGTTAAGGAGGTCGATGATATGGTATTTCAACTAGGCTCGGCTTTGCTGGATGCCTGTGTGCTGGCTATATTGCAGAAAGAAGATGCATATGGCTATAAGCTGACACAGGAAGCAAAAAAAGTAATGAATGTTTCAGAATCAACATTATATCCTGTACTTCGCAGATTGATGAAAGAGGGGTATCTGGAGACATATGATCAAGAATATCAAGGCAGAAACCGAAGGTATTATCGTTTAACAGATTCAGGAAGAGTAAAGTGCCAATATTATCTTGCGGAATGGGACTTGTTCAGCAAGAATGTGGATTCTATCCTAAAAGGGGGTAATGAAAATGACTAAGAAAGAATATATTTACCATTTAAAAAACCGGCTGCGTAATCTTCCTATTGATGAAGTTGAGAGTGCTGTAGATTATGTAAGTGAATTATTTGATGAGGCAGGCGAGGAAAATGCTGAAGAAGTAGCCAGAGATTTAGGCTCACCGGCTAAATTCGCGGCTCAGATTCGTGCTGAATATGCAATCAATCAGCATTGTCTTCCGGAAGATACAACAACGGTTTACCGTGAGAAACCAAAACGCAATAATGGCTGGAAAACATTGGCGCTGATTCTTCTTGGTATTGCGGCATTACCGGTAGGCTTGCCGTTGGTGTTTGTACTTGCGGTACTGATCTTTGTGGCCGTGGTTGTTGGTGTTTGTCTGCTGTTTGCTTTAGGCTGCGTGCTGTTGGCAGGCTTCATTGCTGTATGCAGCCTGGTATATACAGGATTTAGAATGCTGACGGTTTCTTTAGCATCAGGACTTATGTCGATCGGTCTTGGCTTAATTGGTATCAGCGGTGTTGTACTGATTGCTACAGCTGCAATTTATTTATTTATTAAATTAAAACCGATTGTTATTAATGGCTTTGCGAATCTATATAACCGTTTGAAAGGGGATAAAGAGCATGTCGATGAATAAAACACTGAAAACGATTTTATGTGTATCCGGCTGTGTCTTTGCCGTAGGTACGGTCTGCTGCGGCATTGGTTATGCGTTAGGTGCCCGGCCGAACCAGATCCGATACAATAATCATATGGGAATGAATGATATGCATGATATGCACTGGTTTGATGATTATGATGATTATGACGATTATGATCATTATTATGATGAAGATATGAATCATCAGTCTGATCATATGACACATCATGAGACATTCAGCAGCATTAAAGGCTTTGATATTGTCACCGCCTGCAGCAGCATTACAGCTATTGAAGGCGATGAAAATAAAATAGAATTTTTAAATATTAATGAAGATGATTTAACAATCAGCAACAAAGACGGCATGTATACAATCAATGTATCCGATACGCATTGCAATTCATCTTATGATCAGCGTATTTTGATAAAAGTTAAGGATGATGATCTATTGGATCTGTTTAAGGTAGATAGTCAGGCAGGCGCAATCAGTGTCAAAGATCTTGATTTTAAAGAGATTAATATAAATTCTGAGGCTGGTGCTATCAAACTGATTGATGTAGACAGTGATAAAACAACGATCAAGTCTGAGGTAGGAGCAATCGCATTGGAAGGAGATTTCCGCAATGATACAATTATTGAAGGTAGTGTCGGTGCTATTGATCTGGAGTTTGATGATCATCATGACGCTTATGATTATGTCATTCACCATGACATGGGGATGGTTATGATCGATGGCGAAAGCATGAAACTTAATACAGGTGAAATTTCTAATCATAACAATTCTGCTAAGCATCATCTGACAGTCACTAATGATACCGGCATGATTAACGTAAGCTTCGGTGACTGATATGGACGGCTTCATTAAGGTTGCTGCGGCAGTTCTAACATTGACGATGCTTTCCGCATGTGCCGTGATTCCGTATCAGAAAGAGGCAGAGGTAAAAGAGCAGGAAGCCAATGAAGTTTATGAAGTGAAGATGCGTGATGATTATACGGATCTTGCGAAAAAGATGTTTTATGATCTGACATTTATGTGCAAACAGCTGGAAGGCCGGCAATATGGTCTGTATGACTGCATTTCTAAAAAAGAGTTTTACGCTTTGCAGCAGGAAGTTGCCGACAAGCTGAATGATTTAAGTGAGGTTGATTATTATTTTGAACTGCGGCGGATAATCGCTTCAATCGGGGTTGCGCATACGACACTCAATTTGAATTACACGGGAGCATTTCCGTTTCAGATGCTGCCGTATTCATTGCATCATTATCATGACGGCTGGATATTGAACGGCATTGATGATGAATACACTGATTATTTAGGTGCTGAAATCGTGGCGCTTAACGGTGTAGAGATTGCAGATGTCAAAGCGAAGGCAAAAGAACTTATCAGCTATGAAAATGAGTCATGGCTTAATGAACAAATTCCTTCACTGTTGGTTAATGCTGATGCCTTAGTGAACATGGGAATCCTTGAAGATAACAAGGCGCTGACATTAACCTTAAAAAAGGATGATGAAGTCAGTGAAATCACCTTGCATTCAGAAACTGGTCCCTTGCTTGTCGGCCGGTTGGAAACAATTCAGCTTCCAGAGATAGCAACTTACCGGCAGCCCATGCTCTATACGGGCTTCATGCTGGCGGATCAGACATATTATGTTCAATATAATACATGTGAAGAAATATCAAATTACTCCATGAGCCAGTTTGCTTCAGATGTGGAAAAGACGATGAAGGAGCAACAATGCAAGAAGCTGATACTTGATCTTCGTTATAACACCGGCGGCAATTCGCTTGTGATAGAACCGCTGCTGATGATGATTGATCGATATCGTCAGGACAATGATTTGAAGCTGATTACTTTAATCGCCGAACAGACATTTTCCAGCGGCATCATGAATGCTGTACAGCTGAAATATAATTATGATTCTGTTTTGATTGGTACGCCAACCGGCGGAAATGTGAATGGCTATGGGGAGATTGATCAATTTTATTTGAATTACTTTCCTTATATTGTTATTTACTGTCAGGAATATTTTGAAATGGTAACAGGATATGAATTGGATTCACTTTATCCGGATATCAATGTTGAGGTAAATTATAAGGATCTGATGCAGGGAATCGATCAATGTGTTGAGATTGCGCTGCAGGAATAGGAGTGACTATGAAAAAGTTAGGGCTTGTGTTGGTTTTGCTGCTAAGCGGCTGTACGCGCATTATCTCACCGGTAAGAACCAATTACAATTATGAAAAAATTGAAAAAATAGAGTTATTGGATGATTTTACAAATATTGATATCGACAGCGGCTTCAGTGACGTAATCATGAAAAGCGGAAAAACCTTTGAAATTCATACGGAATTTTATGGTGCTAAATGGAAACCGGAATTCAGTGTCAACGAGGATACATTGCATGTGTCCGTGATTGATACAATGCCGAATACTGTGAATTGGAATGCGAACAAGAGTAATAAAATAGAAATAACATATCCGGCTAACAGTCAGTTTAAGGATCTTATGATTTTTACTGAGTTTGGTGATTTTGAAGCCAGTGATCTGAATGGTGACAAGATACAGCTTAATCTTAGTTATGCGGATTTTAAGCTGAAGGATTGTGCATGGCAGGATTATAAGTTGAATTACTCTTTTTCTGATGGTACGATGCGTAATATTACATTAGGCAGCGGCAGCTTTGACTTTGATTATACGACGCTTGATATAGAGGGGATGACGGCTGATAAAATGGAGAGCGACAGTTCTTTTACTACATTGACAGCTGAAAATATTCAGCTTAAGGATTTTATCTTTAATGGTGAATACAGTGAAGTGGATCTTCGTAAAGCTGCAGGTGAATCTTTTGATTACACGAATCACTTCGGTTCATTGGATTATCGGGGTGAGATACTTAAAACGGGCAGTCTGTACAGTAGCTATGGGGATATTGATCTTAAGCTGAATCAGGATGCGCAGGATTTCCATTTTGATTTTGATCCTGATATGGCGGATATTTACCTCAATAAGGATCATTTTGAGAAAGCTTCGTCGGTTAACAACGGTTCTGTGACGATGATGGTCGGCATTGAGTTCGGAACTGCGAATATTGATACTGATTAAACGGCTGCGGCCGTTTTTTCTTTTGATTATGAAGACGCCTTACATTATTGTAATTCAAAAATAATGAATGGCATGGTATGATTATACCAATCAAAGGGGTGCGGCAGCTTGGCTGAAGAGGCTTGCCTTGGTTGGCTTAAATGCAGGTTTAAGTCTAAAAGACATCATAAAAAGGGGTGTAGGACGATGTTGGAAATAAATGAAAAATTAGCGGATGCGAAGTTTCGCATGGAGCATTATCAGCGGTTGTGCGAAGAAAGAAATGGATTAGTGCTGAAATTGGATGAAGCGCATCAGGTTTATGAGAGGCTGTGTGATCAACTTGAGAAAGAAGATCGGGATGTTGCGAAGCTGAACTCTTTGACGATGGCGAATTTGTTTGCAACCTTGACGCAGCGTAAAGAGGAACGGCTTGAAAAAGAAGAAGAGGAAGCTTTGGCGGCATTGAGAGCTGTGAAAAAGCAGGAAAATGAAATCAGTGTGCTGCAGTTCCAATTAGATGCTCTGAACCTAAAGCTGCGTGAGCTGGAAAAGGCGGAAGCTGAATATAATGAACTGCTGAATCTGAAAAAGACTTTGATTGATGATCCAGCCATTCACTCGATGGAACGTGAACTGGAGGAAATTACTGTGCGTCAGCGGGAGATCAATGAGGCGATGGATGCCGGGGATCTTGTGCTGAGCCGTCTTAAGGAGGCCCGTGAAAAGCTTTCCTCGGCAGCTGGCTGGGGAATCTATGACATGGTCGGCGGCGGGATGATCGCGACAGCAATTAAGCATGAACGAATCAGTGAAGCACAGGCAAGTCTGCAGTCGCTGGAAAGTGACATCCGTCATTTTAATAAGGAATTAAACGATGTTAAACTCGCATCAGCCTCCGATTTAGAGATGGACTCTTTTTCGCTGATCGGTGATTATCTGTTTGATAATCTGTTTATGGATTGGCATGTACAGAATCAAGTGAGCCGCATGCAGGATGTCGTTGATACATCTATCGATGAGGTGGATGCTTTGCTGCAGCAGCTATATCGTCAGCAATTAGCCAATCAGCAGGCTGCCGACGCCTTAAAGGGTAAAATTGAAGAACGGCTCGCATCACTTTAAAATTGACAACCGCTCATGAATTATGTAGACTTAATGAGTTGAGAGGTAAGTGTATGAGAAGTTGTCAGGAAGCGGAAAGAAGTATTATTAAAACCTATCGGAAAGGTATCTGGTCCAGATTTATTAAAGGAATCAAAGATTATGAGCTAATTAAGGCCAATGATAAAATCGCTGTGTGTATTTCTGGCGGTAAGGATAGTATGCTGCTGGCTAAATGCATTCAGGAATTGATTCGTCACAGTCAGATACCGTTCACTGCGGAATATATAGTCATGGATCCGGGCTACAATGAGGTCAATCTGAAGCAAATCAGAGAGAATGCTGAGTTTTTGAATATTCCGATTCAGATTTTTAAAGCGGAAATCTTCGATTATGTAGTAACGCAAGGTCAGTCGCCCTGTTACTTATGTGCCAGAATGCGGCGGGGACATCTTTATGCCTATGCGCAGTCATTAGGCTGTAATAAGATTGCCCTGGGCCATCACTATGATGATGTAATTGAAACGATTTTGATGGGGATGCTGTATGGTGCTCAGATTCAGACGATGATGCCGAAGCTTCACAGTGATAATTTTGCGGGCATGGAATTGATTCGGCCGCTTTACTTAGTCAGAGAAAGTGACATTAAGGCATGGTGTGCGCATAATGAACTGCAGTTTATTCAATGTGCGTGCCGGTTTACAGAAGAAAGTGAGCGCACGAACGGTGAGAATTCCAAACGTCAGGAAATGAAGAAGCTGATCAGTCATTTCCGAGTTGTGAATCCTTATATTGAATACAATATTTTTAAGAGTGTGCATAATGTGAATCTCCAAACGATTATCGGGTATCATGATGATAAAATGAGTTATAATTTTTTGGACGATTATGATGAAAAAGGAAAAAAAGCGGTTAAGGAACCGCTGGAATAAGTAAAAATAAGTCAGGATGTATGTTAGGTACATGCTGACTTTTTCTAAAAGCTGATTTTATTGAAAATGACCCGGCCGATGATCTGTACCGGCAGATCATCGACTTCTTCCTTTGTATAATAACGGTTTTCATAATTCGGATTGGTAGCTTCAAGAATCATCATATCCTGCTTCCAGATGACTTTCTTTACCGTAACTTCCTGATGAGCGATGATCACGATGGCGATTTGGCCGCTTTCCACATAATCACAGGCTTTAATATACAATAAATCATTATCGTAAATTCTTGATCCGGTCATTGAATCACCCTGTACCCTTAGATAATAATCACCCAGCTGACTTTCTTTTTCACTGACCTCTTCATATCCAAGGATATTTTCTTCCGCAAATAAGTCATAGCCGGCCTTGACGGTACCAAGAATAGGTTTCATGATGCTTGTTTCATCCATGCCGGTCAGATGATCAACGCTGGTTTGTAAGACAGCTGCCAGTTTTTCCAGCTTACTGGCGGGGATCCGGGTTGTTGTGCCTGCCATCCAGCGAAACAGCGTGGCTCTGGATACACCCACCTCCCGCATCAGGTCTTCGACAGTCAATCCCAGCTGTTCTTTTCTTTGTCTGAGTATTTCCGCTTTCATACTGTTCCTCCTGTATTCATATCGTATCAAAAAGTATCATTATTTACAAGCTTTAAACACTTGTAATTTTGGAAATAGCTGGATATCGTCTTATGATTATTGAAAAATGAGACTTTTGAGACTATAATATGTGCAGATGAGGTGATGTTGTGGATAACAGACGAGTTGTTCTGCATTGTGATATTAATCATTGTTACGCGCAGATTGAAGAAATGAAGGTACCGGAACTGCGCAAGGTGCCGATGGCTGTTGGCGGTCATGAGACAACCCGTCACGGTATTATTCTGGCGAAGAATGATCTGGCGAAGGAATACCATATCAAGACGGGTGATTCACTTCGTGAGGCCTATGCGAAATGTCCGCAGCTGGTGGTCATTCCGCCTAATTATGATGAGTATCTTTATTATAGTGAAAAGGTAAAGGACATCTATCGAAAATATACGGATCGGGTGGAAAGCTTTGGTCTTGATGAGGCGTGGATTGATGTCAGCGCTTCATCAAAAATTTATGGCAGCGGTGAAGCGATTGCGCGGGAAATCAAGAAAAAGGTTTATGAACAGCTGGGCTTGACGATTTCTGTGGGTGTCAGTTTTAATAAGGTTTTCGCAAAGCTGGGTTCTGATATGATAAAACCGGATGGTTTGGTCGTAATCGATGAGGAAAACTATCAGCGGCTGGTCTGGCCGCTGCCGGTAGAGGAGCTGATTTATATCGGCCGGGCAACAAAGCGGAAGCTGAATGAATTTGGTATTAAAACAATCGGTGATCTGGCAGTATTTCGAGCAGATCTGATAGAGAGCCGCATGGGGAAGGTAGGACTGATGATTCATGAATTTGCTAACGGTATCGATGATAAAAGTGTGGCTTTTACCGGTTATCAGGATGAAGCAAAATCGGTAGGCAATGGCATCACTACGATTCGCGACATGCACAGTCTAAAGGATGTCGAACTGGTATTTCGGGTACTTGCCGAATCTGTGGCTTCCAGACTTCGTGAAATGGGGGTACAGGGTCAGGTGGTTACGATTGGTCTGCGGGATAATGAGCTGCATGGTTTGAGCCGTCAGCGCAAGCTTGCTGAACCGACGTGTCTGGCTGATGAGATCTTGGTCATGGCGATGCAGCTTACCCGTGAGCATTACAGCTTTATATTACCGCTTAGAAGCATTTCTTTGACGATGAGTGATCTGCAGAAACCATCAGCGGTGGAACAGCTCTCTTTTTTTACGGACCATGGCAAAATAAAACAGCGTGTACTTGATGAAACCGTGGATGCGATACGCAGCCGCTATGGGTTCACAAAGATTAAACGCTGTTCAATGTTGCTGGATGATGAGCTGACTAATTTTAATCCGAAGGCGGATCATATTATTTTTCCAGTCAGCTTCTTATAATGGTGATCGCTATGTATAAAAAATATGTCGATGTAATTACTATGGTGGATAAGCACGGTGAAGTAAAACCGCTGGCTATTCAATGGGATGAAATCAAACGGTATCCGATTGAACGGGTCGTTGATATCCGCTGGGCAGCATCACCGGTGGGCGGCAGCGGCCTGCGCTTTACATGTCAGATTGCCGGTCATGAACGGATTCTGTTTTACGAACGCAACCGCTGGTTTATTGAGAGTCTGCAGCCCTGAGCCGATTCCAGTCAGGATCAAGGAATTTTTGGAATTCCAAAGTATATCCATTGTTATCGAGGATAAAGAAATGATAAAGATTAAACTGATCATTGCGTTTAGGCGGTTCAACTACCTCGCAGTGATCTTTTAATTTGGCAAAACAGCCGTCGATGTCATCAAGGACAAAGGTCAGCATCGGACTTTTAAGACTGTGAGTCACATCGAGATGCTCACAGAAGGCTGCCAGCGCATGCGGGGCAACTTCAAAAATACGGCATTTGCCTTGATCACTTGCCAGTCTTAAACCCAGCAGATCTTGATAAAAAGCGGTGGTTGCTTCAATATCCTTAGTTCCGTAAAAAGTGATTAAATCTGTGTAATTCATTGATTTTCCTCCTTGTCAAATTGACGCAGCCATTTAGAAAAAACAGCTAAACCCTCAGTGAGCTGCTTAGGCTCAATGCCGCCGCCAAGGCGCAGGTGATGATCAATATCAAAGCAAGTGCCAGGGACAAAGAAAACCCCGGTTTCTTTTTGCAGGCGCAGCGCCAGCTCATCACTGGGGATATCCATATCATAACGGATAAACAGCGTTGTGCTGTCAGTAAAAACAACATCGATATGAGGCTCATCGGCTACCCAGCGCTGAATCGTTTTTCGATTCTGCATGCTGATCAAACGATTGCGTTTTAAAATCTTATCTTTATTTTTTAATGCCAGAATTGAGAGTGTATCATTGATCTTCGGCAATGAGATAATATGGTAATCACGGCGTATCGTTATCTTATCGATAAATGACTGCGGAGCTGCCAGCCAGCCCATGCGAAGACCCGGCAGGGCAAAGGTTTTCGACAAGCCGCCGCTGACAATGCATTGATCATAGAAATCAAAGAAAGAGGAACCGAAGCTGTCATCATGCTGATTCAAACCGCGGTAAACCTCATCGACAAAAAGCCATAAATCATGCTGGCGGGCAAACTGCGCAATTGCCTGCATCTGTTCATCAGTATACAGATAACCGGTAGGGTTGCATGGATTATTCAGACAAAGCACCTTGGTGTTCGGTTTTAATGCTGCTTCCAGCTTACTGATATCCGGCTGCCAGTCAGCTTCTTCAAGACAAGGAATACAGGTGATTTCAGCGCCGACGGATAACGGCAGGGATAAAAGCTGCTGATAGAGCGGGGTAAAGGCAATGATATGATCCCCTTTTTCAATTAATTCATAGAGCGCCATGGCATTAGCGTTGATCGCACCTTGAGCAATAGCGATCTGATCCGGCGAACAGTTTTTATAAAGCGAAGCAATTTCTTGGCGCAATTCATTTGAGCCGGCTATCGGTCCATAATCTAAACGCACTTCCAGCAAATCCTCCATAAAGGCTTCGCGCACTTCACAGATGTCTAACAGCTCACGCATCGTAAGCGGTGTAAAACAACTCTCAGTCAGATTATAAATACAATCATTTTCATGTTCATTCATCCATGTTTCTACTTTAAAATTTTCTAGTTTCATTGGTGTCTCCATTTATTTAAAAAAGATTATTCTAGTGAATAATCTTACTTAAGAATTCCTTTGCACGATCCGTTTCAGGATTTGTGAAGAAGGTCTGCGGGTCTTTTTCTTCGATGATTTGTCCATCCTCGAGGAAGATTACCCGATTGGCAATTTCTTTGGCAAAGCCCATTTCATGAGTTACCACAGCCATGGTCATACCATCCTTCGCAAGTTCCTTCATAACCTCTAAAACCTCTACAACCATTTCCGGGTCAAGGGCACTGGTCGGTTCATCAAACAGCATCATTTCCGGATTCATGGCTAATGAGCGGGCAATCGCGACACGCTGTTTCTGACCGCCGGAGAGCTGTTTCGGATAGGCATCTTTTTTATCTTCAAGTCCGACTCGCTTTAAAAGGGCAACCGCCTGTTTCTCAGCACTATCTTTATCCATGCCTAAGACTTGAATCGGTGAGAGCGTTAAATTGTCAAGGACACTCATATGCGGAAACAAGTTGAAATGCTGGAATACAAATCCCATCCGGCTGCGGGCCTGTTTGATTGAAGCCTCATTGTTAAAATCTACCACTTCACCAAAGATTTCAACCGTTCCGCTGTCCGGTATCTCTAAACCGTCAATACAGCGCAGAACGGTACTTTTACCGCTGCCGCTTGGACCGATCAGACAGACGATCTCACCTTGTTTGATTTCTAATGATACGTCCTTAACCGCATCTACGGTACCGAAGGATTTTGAAATATGGTTTAATTTAATCACTGACCGCCATCCTCCTTTCAAGGTGCATTGCGATAAAGGCAATAATTGAAGTCATAATCAGATATACAACGCTGACTGCCAGCAGGGGAATCAGATAGTTGTAATATTTAGCACCGATGATCTGAGCACTTTGCAGAAGCTCAACGGCACCGATAACACTGGCGAGCGATGAATCCTTGATCAATGTAATGTATTCACTGACCATTGGCGGAATAATTTGTTTGAATGCCTGCGGCAGAATGATGAAACGCATCATCTGCATATAAGATAAACCCAATGTCTTACTGGCTTCCCATTGACCTTTGTCAATGGCCATGATACCTGAACGAATTAATTCGGTAGAATAGGCACCGCTGTTTAAGCTGATTGCGGCGATAGCGACAACATAAGCCTGAGCCCTCAGTACTTCACCGGTAACAGCACGAAACAGCAGCGGGAAACCAAGATAGAAAAACAAAATCTGAAGCAGCATCGGCGTGCCGCGGAACAGATTTACATAAATTGTTGATAAGGTTCTTAAAATCGGGTTCTTAGAAATCTTACCGGCTGCACCGAGAATCCCGAAAACAGTACCAAAGAGAAGGGCGATGGTAGCGATAACTAATGAGATACCGGCACCCTTTAGAATAAATAACAGATTCTCCGGGGAGAGTATCTTATCTGCATTTTGAAATATCAGCTCTATATCCATGACTTATCCTCCATAAGAAAGGGGTAATTAATTCATACCCCATTTTTCTTTTAATTCATTGTAAGCATCACTGGCTTTAAATGCTTTAACAGCTTCATTAACTTTAGCAATCAGCTCGTCATTGCCTTTAGCCGCGATGATTGATGTGCTTTCATCGATCAGCACTTCATCCAGCATGACAAAGCCTGCATTCTCTACATAACCTTTCGCAACCGGAATATCTACAACAACTGCATCTAATGCGTTGCTCTTTAATGATTCGATCAGTACGTTAACACTGCTTACTGCCTGAACATCTGCGCCTTCGATTGAGTTCGCAGCTTTTTCAGCCGTTGCACCCAGCTGGGCACCGATTTTTTTGTTTTTCAGATCATCCACTGTTTTGATATCAGAATCAGGATTTACTAAGGCAACCTGACCGCTTTCCATATATGGTTCAGAGAATAATACATCACGGTCTGGATCATAAGTAAAGCCGGCTACACCTAAGTCAACTTGACCTGTTTGAACCGAAGAGATAATCGTATCAAATGACATCTGTACCCATTCAATTTCATAAGGGGCATCTTCAGTACCAAAATATTTCTGCAGTTCAGCAACCATGTCGATATCAAAGCCTTCCATGTTGCCGCTGGCATCTAATGATTCATAAGGCGGATAATCCGGAGAGATACCGATTGCGATAACCCCTTTTTTACCTAATTGATCTTCCCAGGTAGCAGCAGTCTTCGGATCATTGTTATCGGTTGGTTTTGAAGAACATCCTGTGATTAGCGCGCATGTCATCAGCATGGCAGCTGTAATTTTTACTAGTTTTTTCATTGTTTTTTCCTCTTTCTTTCTTATATTTTATAAGTATTTTATGTTTTTATTCGTTTGCATTTTTCTCTGTCCCAAAAACATCATCGTCGTTTTTGAAACTTATGAGAAGAAAGCTGTTTCATTTTCTTCACCCCTTGTAATAAAAAAACGCCTCTTCATAATGAAGAGACGATGTTATTCGCGGTACCACTCTACTTGTCAGCATTTGCTGACCACCTCTGCCCTTAATGCGGGAAACAGTTGCCTTACTTTCATACGGCAACATCTCCAAAGCTCGTTCATTTCTTTTGACCTGTCATGTTTCACCAAACCATGACTCTCTGCAAGTGCCGCCGGAAACTACTACTCTTTTTCATTGATGTTGAATCAATAATAGCTACAAAAATTAGAAATGTCAAGAGGTAAATGATAAAAAAATGAAAATTTTATGAAAAGTTACTTGATTTATGAAAAAGCAACGCATTTAATGCTGCTGCTGAATGAAGCGATTAAAGGGTATATGATGCTATCTTCACCAAAGGTTCAGCATTTATAAAATGCGTGAAAAAGACACAATGGTTATACACGATGCGGTAATTATCATTCCCTATGGCATAAAAAAAGGTGCAGACTATATTGCACACTTAATTATGATTGTTGATCAAGAAGTACAAAAAATTCATCCATAGGCATTGGTTTGTAGAAATAGAATCCCTGAATAGCATCGCATTCTGTTGTCTTTAAAAATTCTACATCTTCCTTTCGCTCTACCCCTTCTGCAATAACCTTCATACCTAGATATTTAATCAGATGAATCATCGTGTTCAGAATTTTTTTGGTTTCATTATTCAAGGGTTCTATAAAGAAACACCTGTCGATTTTTACGGTATCTATATTGCATGTACGCAAGACATTAAAATTTGAATAACCATTTCCAAAGTCATCGAGGGCACAAGAGAATCCATGCTTGTGAAAATCAGATACATGCTGTTTCAATCTTTGCTCGTCAATTTTAATCGTTTCCATGAATTCAAGCTCTAAATAGCTGGTATCCATGCTGTATTTATTCATGATGCTGCAATAGTCCTCAAGCAGAAGCTCATCATAGAAGTATGAATTGGAAATGTTCAAACTAATACAAACGTTGCGCTTACCTTCGTGAAATCGTTCGGTCATATACTTAACAACCTTTTCACATACATATAAATCAACAAGACGGATATAACCGTTTTTATTTAGAATAGACATAAAATCAGCAGCCGGCATCTGCTTTCCTTCATAGGGGAGTCTGAGAAGAGCTTCCCCGCCTATGATCTGATGTGTCCTTATATCCACTTTAGGCTGGATATAAACTTCATATAAATTTTTCGATCTTGCATTTGCGGTGATCTCTTCCATTCGATAAGATTCAATATAATCAGCTAATAAATTCGGTTTATAAAATTCATAATTAAAGGTTCGGCTATGTAATGTTTTTGAGGATATTCGGCTGAAAATTGCTTTGTCCATGGCTTCTTCAAAGCTGCAGAAATGATCCTTATCGTTCATCAGGAAAAGACCCAATGATGCATAGCAATTCTTATACATATATTTATCGTCTATTTCAAAAACCGCATCCACTAATGTAATAAGGTAGTTTTTTTCCAATTCTTCTATATTCGTATACGACTTTAGAATGAAAAAATCATCACGTTCCATTCGGCTGACTGTATCATCGGGTAATAATGTGTTTTTTATTGCATTTTCTATTTTAAGCAGAAAGTGTTGAGCATACTCAATACCATATACATAATAGATATAACGGTAGTTTTTTATATTTAGATTTATCAAGACATACATTTTGTCTGATTCAATTGCTTTTTTATACTCAGCTTTTAAATTATCCATTACTATCACCTCATTTAATTTCAATTATAGCACATAAAATTTTATATTTATAGAATGCATATGGATATCCAATTAATAAATAACCGTATATAGATAGCATCCTTTAATGTAAAAGTAACTTTTCTTTTTTTACATTAAAGGTTATAATAATTGCATTGAACCTAACATAAGATTGTATGCTGTGATTAAGAACGGTAATCACGGCATTCACATAATGCTTGAAGTCTTGATAAAGTATTTGGCTGAGGGGGAATTCAGTCTCTCAAGCAAGCATTTTAAAGTCTAAATTTTCAATGGCACAACGCTTATCGAAGAGGAATGGAATGCTTGGTATAAGGGATGTCAAAAAAACGCGATTGACAATTTTAGTTTTCATTTATTTATGAAAATAATTTTGAGAAATAAAACAATCTGAAATTGATAGGGGGAGAGGGGTATAATATTGATAATAGAATTATTTGATTACTCATTCAATAACACAATGATAAGGAATAGGCTGATATGAAAAAGACTAAAAAAAATTACTATTTGATTGTCTTAATCATTGGAATACTGACAACGATTGCTCTCAGTATGCTTTTTACGCACACTTATAGAGAGAATGAAAAAGCAGAAGTACAGCATACATTAGAAATTTATACTGACCGGACAGAAAATCTTTTATATTCACTTTTTCATAAAACAGACATATTAGAATCTATAATTATAACCAGTAAGGGAGAAGTTCCGGAAGAAACTTTTAATGATTTAGCTAAGTCATTGATGCAGGGCGAAGGAATAAGAGCGATTCAATATCTTCCCAATGGTGTAGTGCAATATTGCTATCCAATACAGAGCAACGAAAAAGCAGTCGGTGAAAATATATTTGAGAATCCGGAAAGAAGAGAAGATGCTCTTCTAGCAAAAAATACAAAAGAAATTGCTTTATCGAGTCCCTATATGCTGACGCAGGGTGGTTTTGGTTTAGTGGCACGAAATCCCATTTTTTTAACACAAGAAGACGGGACTGAAGTGTTCTGGGGATTTTCGGTTATTATATTGGATCTGCCGGAAGCTCTTAATTCCTTGGTGTTGGAGGAATTGGAACATAACGGATATAAATACAGTCTCTATACATCTGTCAATAATGAAAAAGTGATAATCAAAGAATCAGAAAACTTTGATGAAGTAAATTCGTTGAATGGTGACATCGAAGTGCCTAATCACATATGGAAGCTGGCATTATCTCGCAAAAGTCATCTCAGTTATTATTTAAATATAGCCTTGATCCTAGGCTTTGGGATAGGAATCACGATACTTTGTACGATCATTGCTCATATGCTTGAGGAACGACATGAACAATTGATAAACCATGCAGAAATTGATAGCCTGACCGGACTTGTTAATAGAAGAAAGCTTTTGAATTACTTGGAACTGCGATGCCGTAATGAAAAGAATGCAATGGCACTTTTATATGTAGATATTAATGATTTTAAGAAAATCAATGATACATATGGACATTTACAAGGTGATGTTCTCTTGAAGGAAGCAGGCTGCCGAATGAAGCAATGCATTGCAAGTGAGGATGTAATTGCTCGAATAGGGGGCGATGAATTTGTGATTATTTTAGAGCATTTGGAAAGAAAAGCGGATTGTAAAGAAAAAATGAAGGATCTTTCCACTGCATTAAATGAGCCCATTAAATTAGATAAAGCGGTAATACGAATGACAGCGAGTATTGGCTATGCATTTTTTCCGGAAGAAGCGATTGACTCAGAGGGTTTGATTCATCTTGCTGATAAACGGATGTATCATGCTAAAAAAAATAATAAATAAAGCTTATCATTATTAATTTTTGTTATGCGGCTATCAAGCTGAAATCTTTTTATGTGTCAAAAATTTTTTGATGGGCATCGCTGTTCGTTATTATTATTCATCATAAAAATAATTCGCATTTTGCAGGAGAGAACAGCCGTTTTACAGTCTTTAACACCCATGAAATATGCTGAAATCCTCATTTTCTTGAACCTAAATACGTGAAAATCGAGATAAATAAGAAGCGGGGACATAGTTTTAATTTCTTATAAATTAATGAATAGTTTGAATGCATCCGCTTCTGATTATTCTGTTTATTGCTGTTTATGCTTTAATGTTAAACTCAAAAAGATTTGCGTCCAAAATGATTTCACTTTATCACTAATTGTACTTTACTCGTAAAAAAAGTATAATAATCATAAATACGGGAGGTATGAATTATGGATAAAGCTAAAGTTTACTATTGTGACTTTACCGCAACGGCTGACTGCAATCTGCTTCAAAAGCTGGAAAAGCTCATCAAAACGGCAGGTATCGAAACAATCAATTTCAAAGATAAATTTACGGCGATTAAAATACATTTTGGCGAACCGGGAAATCTGTCTTATTTAAGACCTAATTATGCGAAAGTTTTAGTGGATCTAATTAAAAAGAATGGCGGCAGCGCTTTTCTTACTGACTGCAACACACTTTATGTAGGCCGCCGTAAGAATGCAATTGATCATTTAGATACAGCTTATGAAAATGGCTTCAATCCTTTTGCTACAAACTGTCATGTCATTATCGCTGATGGCTTGAAAGGCACTGATGATATTGATGTGCCAGTCAATGGAGAATACGTTACGTCAGCGAAAATAGGCCGTGCTGTAATGGATGCGGATATTTTCATTACGCTGACACATTTTAAGGGTCATGAATCAACCGGTTTTGGCGGCTGTCTGAAAAATATCGGCATGGGCTGCGGTTCGCGGGCCGGTAAGATGGAAATGCATTACAGCGGCAAGCCGATGGTAAACCGGGAAATGTGTGTCAGCTGTGGTCAGTGTTATAAAAACTGTGCGCACGGTGCTATTTCATTTGTTGATCGCAAGGCGGTTATCGATCATACCCAATGTGTAGGCTGCGGCCGCTGTATCGGCGCCTGCAATCATGATGCCATCCATCCTACGAATGGTTCTGCCAATGATCTGCTGAATAAAAAGATTGCGGAATATTCGCTGGCTGTTGTTCAAAACCGCCCGCAGTTTCATATTTCATTAGTTGTTGATGTATCACCATGCTGTGACTGTCACTCTGAAAACGATCTGCCAATCATCGGCGATGTCGGTATGTTTGCGTCTTTCGATCCTGTTGCAATCGATCAGGCATGTGCTGATATGTGTCAAAAGGCACCGGTTATTCCGAATTCTCAGCTTGCTAAAAACCGAGAACATCACTGTGATCACCATGATCCATTTACCGGCACGCATCCAGATACAAATTGGGAAGTGTGTTTGGAGCATGCGCAGAACATCGGCTTGGGCACCCGCAGCTATGAATTGATAGAAATTAAATAAATAGTAAAAGCAAAACCCGCTGTCACAATATGTCAGCGGGCTTTTCATTTTAAACAGAAAAAAAGAATTGTCTTTTGACTAGGAGGACAATTCTTGAGGGCTGTGAAACAATTGCTTTCGTTGAGTTTTAGGTAGGTAGGGACAAATATAGTTCATGAAAAAGTTTAATGATTGTTTCACATGCATACTATAACACGTCATTAACAAAAAGAAAACGGAAGTGACAAAACTGTAACACAATTTTAACTCAACGTTAATAATCAGCATAGTATATCTTGAAAAGAGGTTTCCGATGAAAGATAAATGGCTTGAGCTGAGTCTGTTTGCATTGATTTTAGTGATTCTTGCAGTGATACTGAATTTTAGACAGATCGTGCAATATCTGATGCTAATACTATAAATTGTTCGTTAATCAGTGTATAATAAAGGGGATTGGCAGGTGGAATATGAAAAGTAAACAGGATTTTAATATGCATACCCACACCAAACGCTGCGGACATGCCTATGGTGATGATGAACAATATGTTCTGGCCGCTATTGATGCGGGTTTTAAGCAGCTTGGTTTTAGTGAACATATTGGTTATACATGGTTTGATATACCGACAGACCGCATGCTTTATCGGGATACCAATGATTATCTGACTTCAATTTATCATCTGAAAGAAAGGTATCGTGACAAAATTGATATTAAAGTTGGTTTTGAAATCGAGTATTATGATAGTGAGGCTGATTTTCTTAAAGACATGCGTGAACGCTGTGATTATATGATTGTCGGTCAGCATTGCAAATATGTTGATGGTTTTGGTTTTGATTATTTATGCCGGGATGAAGATGTCAGAGATTATACTGATCTTGTCTGTAAGGCAATGCGCAGCGGTTTGGTAAGCTGTTTGGCGCATCCGGATTATTTCATGCTCGGCCGCCGCAGCTTTTCAAAGGCTTGTGAGGAAGCGGCGCATCAGATTGCCCGATGCGCGGCTGATTGTGATGTTTTGCTGGAAGTGAATCTGAAAGGAAGAAAGAGCGGCAAGAAGCCTTATGCACAAGGTGATGCTTACCCATATCCTTATCGGCCTTTTTGGGAGATCATCGCCCAATATCCGGTGCAGTGTGTCTATGGCTATGACGCTCATGTTCCCGTTGATCTGCTTGATGAACGTGCAATCGATGAATGTAATAAACTGATTGAGGGTTTGAATCTGACCTTTGCAGATGAATTTAAGATAAAATAGGAGATGAATTATGAAGCAGGATTTAAAAGATAAATATACACAAACTTATGGCTGCCGTTTTTATTCATGGCAGAAGAAGAAATTCCATGCGGCCTTAGATGAGGATTTTAAGGCATTGGGAATGGAAGGCTCTGTGCTGATGAAGAAACGTTTCAGTGTTTTTCCGCGTTATGATTATGTGTATGGTAATTTGAAACAGGCGAAAAATATCTTGGTGATTCCCTATGATACACCGGAGCGCTGTCTCTGGTATAAGAATACATATTATGTCAATAACGGAACAAAGAATCAGAATGCCGGTTTAGTACAGACGTTTGTACCAATCATTGTATTCTATCTGCTGTTTGTTGTCTTGCTGTATGTGCTGCCGCCTTATTTTCCAACGGCTGGGGCACAGGCTGCGATCAGTCTGATCAGTTTATTGCTGATGGCACTGATCCTAGTTGCGTTAACTAAGGGATTTCCTAATAAGAAGAATTATAACCGCAATACGAGCGGTATCCTGGCAGCCCTCGAAATCGCAGATGCAATTGGGGTTGACGGCCGCCGCAAGACAGCCTTTGTTTTTACGGACGCGAATAAGGGTGTCTTCTTTGGCGATATGATTTTAAAGGATGAATTATCTTTTATGAATCGTAATCCCAATGTGATTCAGCTAAATTGCGTTGGTGACGGTGAGGAGCTTTCAATTGGTTATACTCAGGGCAACCGCAAGTCAGCCAATGAATTAGTTAAATGCTGCAAAGGTGATGTGAAGCATGAAATGTGTGAATTAAAAGAGGAAGAACGTCAGAATTCTTCTATGGCACATTATAAAAAAGGATTGTTGGTTACCAGCGGTACGATGAATGAAAAGGGTTATTTGGTAACAATGAAAACGGCTTCCGGGAAGGATTGCGTTCTGGATAACGCTTTGATTGATATGGTTGCTGAAATGCTGAAACGCTTTATCGCTGCGGATAAGAAATAAGCTTTATTAGTGAGTCAAGGGCGGGAGGTGAACTTATGAATTTGAAGAAGCTGGTGAGCGTGCTGACTTCTAAGACGGCTTTTGTGGCTTACCTGATTCTGCTTCAGCTGTTGTTTTTGCTGAGTGTGGTTTCGATACTGAGCGCCTATTCCAGATTTATTAATCAGATTTTAAATCTGCTGAGTATTGTCATGGTCATCTATATCATGAATAAGGATGAAAATCCTTCTTATAAGCTGGCTTGGATCGTTGTCATTATGCTGGTGCCGATTTTCGGCGGACTGCTTTATCTGTTGTTCGGCGGTCAAAAGGTGCCGAAGGCTTTAATGCGCCGCGATCATGAATCACAGCTAAATGTTCATAGGATCATTTCACAGGATAAGCTGATCATGCAGGAAATCCGCGATCAGGATGAAAATGCTTATAAGCAGGCTAATTATTTGTGGAAAAATGCTGATTTCCCCGTTTATAAACGAACGCAGACAACTTTTCTGCCAAGCGGTGAGGTAAAGTTTGAACGGTTAGTTGAAGAATTGAAAAAAGCGAAGAAATTTATCTTCCTTGAATATTTCATTATTGAAGAAGGGATCATGTGGAATACCATTCTTGATGTTTTGGTGGAAAAAGTGAAGCAGGGCGTTGATGTCAGACTGATGTATGACGATGCCGGCTGTATCCCTAAGCTAGATCCTGATTATTATAAGAAGATTCAGGCATTGGGCATAAAGTGTAAAGTATTTAATCCGATTCAGGCAAAGCTGGCGATACAAATGAACAATCGGGATCACCGTAAGATCGTGGTGATTGACGGTTTGGTTGGCGTAACCGGCGGTATTAACCTGGCCGATGAATATATGAATGCGAAAACAGTTTATGGTCATTGGAAAGATTGTTCAATTATGATCCGCGGTGAAGCGGTATGGAATTTTACCTTGATGTTTCTGCAATTTTGGAATTATGATGAAAAGGTTTGTGATGACTATCTGCTGTATAAAGCGGAGGCTCATGCCTTTGATGATCTGAGTGATGATGGGTATGTACAGCCTTTCTCTGATTCACCGACGGATGATGAGCATGTGGGTGAAAATATTCATATTTCACTTGTAAATGCCGCAAATCGTTATATATTTATTCAGACGCCTTATTTGGTATTGGATAATGAAATGAAAACATCGCTGGAGCTGGCGGCTAAATGCGGTGTTGATGTGCGCATCATGGTACCGCATATTCCGGATAAAAAGTTCGTGTTTGAGGTAACGCGGGCCAATTATCGCTCACTGCTTAAAAACGGTGTGAAGATTTATGAATATACACCGGGCTTTGTCCATGCGAAAACGATGGTTACTGATGATAAATTGGCAGTTATAGGTACGATTAATCTTGATTTCAGAAGTTATTATCTGCATTATGAGTGTGGTGTCTGGATGTATGAAAGCCGGGCAGTTATGGATCTGAAGGCGGATTACTTAAAAACATTGGAAAAATGTGAAGAAATCACTTACGAAAAATATATGAAGTCAAATATATTGAGAAGGGCTTATCGTTCCATTTTAAGTCTGTTCTCGCCATTGCTTTAAAGGAGATTGAAGAATGAAAGAAAAAATAGGTTTAATCTGTGAAGGGGGAGGCACTAAAGCGGCATATACGGCAGGTGTTCTGCAGTGCTTCTTAGATAACGATATTGAATTCCCCTATACGGTTGGTATTAGTGCCGGTGCGGTTTGTCTGATGCCTTATGTGTCTAAGCAGCGGGATCGTCTGCGGGTGACGGGAGTTGATTCCGCAAGCCGTAAGGAAGCTGTCGGTTTATCACCGATTCTTCATGAACATGCGGTATTCGGTATTTATTCTACCTACAATTATATTGAGGAAATGACACCGCTGGATCATGAGGCTTATCAAAAAAACGCTGTCCAGATGGATGTTGGCTTATATAATCTGGATACTGGTGAGGTTGAATACTTTGATAAATCTTATCATGAACAGGATGATATTTTGATTAAAGCAGCCTGTGCTTTGCTGTTGCTGACGAAACCGGTGGCATTCAATCATGGCACTTATATGGATGGCGGTTTGGTCGATATGATTCCCATCGAGCAATCCATTCGTCAGGGCTGTACCAAGCATGTATTCATTTCAACCAAAGAAGAAAATTATGTCCGTAAACCGGCGGCTAAGTATCAGCTGATGCTGGCATCGCTGTTTTATGGTAAGTATAAGCATGTGCGCAAGGATCTTGAGCTTCGCCATGTTCATTATAATGAACAGTGGGAGAAGGTAAAGCAGCTTGAAAAGGAAGGCAAGGCGATAACGCTTCGGCCATCAAGAGACATGGGAGTTACCCGTTATACTCAGGATAAGGAATTGCTGGGGGCTTGGTTTGACCTTGGTTATCAGGACACCTTGGATCGCATGGATATGATTCTTGATTTTATCAACAGTTAAAACGACGATCGTCGTTTTTTTTCTGTCAAATAAAAAAGAGAATCACGCTGATTCTCTTTGTATAGATAGTTTAAGATGTTCAATAAGCGGTGCCAATTGGGAAGGATCACTCCAATCATGGCTGCCATTGCCGGCTTCTGCCAGCGCCTTCATCCAGGGCTCAAATTCAGCTGGATCTTTTTTGGTGAGTGATTTGCGCAAGGCTTTGCATAATGTGCGGTCAATGAATTTCATCTTCTGTTCATCATAAGCTCCCCGCGCATAAAACAGAGGAATGCCGCTCAATGTTTCTTGAAGATTCTGCGCTTTGAGTTTTGAAACAGCGGCTTCATCATAAGGACTGGCGCCAACTGCCAATACTGCCAATTTTTTAGCGGTTAAGGCGGGCATATGCTTTTTCAGCTTTTTAATTCCGGCAATACCGCCAGCATAGATGCCGCCGATCAGGACGATGTATTCATAACCGTTAAAATTATAATCAAAAGCATCGAGGGTCTTCATATCGCTTTGCAGCGCCTCATTAAGCCATGCGGCATATTTAGCCGCTGAACCATATTTGGATTTATATAAGATCAATGTTTTATTCATAAGCTTCTCCTACTGCCGCCTCAACGGCTTTTAAAATACATTTACTGCTGACGGTTGCATTTGATACTGTCTCAATTTTAAGGCTTTGCTGTTCGATAATCATAGGGATAATCGCTTCAGCGGGTTTGCCGAGGCCATTTAGATGCTGTAAAAGTTCGATATCAACGATTTGATTATCCTTGATGGATACTTTAACCTCTGCACTCACCGGTAAAATGGTATACTCACCAAGATAATTGCCGTCTTTTAATGAAGATAATGACAATTCTTTTACGCTTAAGCGATTGGCTTGATGCAGGGCGTTTGCACCGATTGCCAAGCTAATACTTATCAGCAGCAAAAGCGGGAAGATCAGCAAGCGTTTTTTATACTTCTTCATGATTCATTTCCATTTCAAAATGCTCAATGCCATCATACATTTTCATCATCAGCTTATACAGCTGTTCAATTTCCTGATCGTCATATACTTTGAATAATTCACTGAGCTTCTTTTCGTATTCAGAAAAAATTTCATTAAAAAATTGCTTCATTTTATCCGTGGGGGCAATACAGGCAGCGCGTCCGTCATTTGACTGCTGTTTGATTCGTACATAGCCTTTCTTTTCAAGGACGCCGGCAAGCTTTTTGATATTCTGACGTGAACAGCCAAGCAGCTTACCCAATTGTGTAAAAGTTAATTCCTTGTCGGCCTGTTTTACCATCGTCAAAAGCATGAACTGTTTTAAGGTTATCTCCGGGATACTGCTGTCAAACAATGTCTGCAGACGGTTGCCGGCAATGAAAAGCGTACTGAAGATTGCTTTTTCTTGTTTCTCCTTTGAATCTGAGAAACGCTGAATCAGATCTGTAATTTCCATTTGGTTCCTCCAATATTAGTAACTAATTACCCAAAATCATTATAGCAACTAGTTACGTATATGTCAACCAAATAAAAAAGCAGCCTGAGCTGCTAGAAATTAAATATGGTAAACACTGCTGTCAGCATGCCCTGATCCACCGCATACAAATACAGGAGATATAAGGCAAAAAGACAAAGGCCGAAGAGAACCAGCTTAAAGATTTTTTTAATCAGCCCGAAGACAATAAACAGGACTAATAATATCAGAATAATCGATGAATCCATAAAATTTCACTCCTAACGAACAAAGGCAAAGTATAAAAGGACAAGCACACCAAGAACGATGCGGTAATAACCAAAAATCTTGAAATCATGTTTGCGGATATATTTCATTAATGCGCGGATCGCGGCAACAGATACCAAAAAGGCAGTAACCATACCGACTAAAAGAACCAGCACCTGCGCAAAGGTGAAAGAACCGCTGTACTTAACAATATCGAGCAATGAAGCACCGAACATTACCGGGATCGCGACAAAGAAGGTAAACTCACTGGCAACGGTTCGTGATAAACCAAGCATGATGCCGCCTAAGATTGTCGCCCCGGAGCGTGAAGTACCGGGAATCAATGCCAATACCTGAAAGACACCGATCAGCAGTGCTTCTTTGTAAGTAATCGCATTTAATGAATTGGTAACGGATACTTTCTTTTGGTTTTCAATCAGAATGAAGCCGATACCGTAGACAATTAAAGTAATTGCCACGACAGTTGAATTAAAAAACAGCTCCTTGATCGTATCATTAAATAAAACACCAATAATACCAGCTGGCACACATGCTACCAGAACCTTAGACCATAACTCAAAAGTATTGGCTTTTTCCGTTGCTGACTTTCTTCGGGAGAAGGGATTCAGCTTATGGAAATACAGTAATACTACGGCAAGGATTGAGCCGAACTGAACGACAACGAGAAACAGATCGACAAACTCAGCAGGAAACTGCATTTTAATAAATTCATCAACCAGAATCATATGGCCGGTGCTGCTGATTGGCAGCCATTCAGTGATACCCTGAACGATGCCAAGCAAAATCGCTTTTAATATTTCAAGAGTAAGATTCATAATTTCCTCCAGACTTTCCTATTATATGAAAAGAATACTCATTTATTGTACCTTGACTGGCGCTATACTTCAAGATTTTTTCGCAAACCCATTCGGTTTATAGACTGTTACTGGTTAAATGCAGCTAGTTCATTTAAGTTTACATTTAATCAAAAAAGAGGATATTATAAGGCGGTAAAGGGCATTGGTGACAGCCTAGATAATCTTGCGTAAGATTTGACGGAATTTTCCATAATTGTTCACCTAATCTTCACATTGATTTCATATAAATGTCACGAATGCTTCCTATACTAGAAGTATAAACAAGGAGGTTGAGTTTATGAGTAATGAAGAAAGAAATCCTGAAATACTGGAAGCAGAGGTTAATGAAACACAGGTTGAACAGCCTGAGAAGAAGCACTTCTTCCGTTCGAATAAAAAAATCATCGCATTGTGTCTGGCAGGCTGTTTATTATCCAGCGGATTAGGTTTTGCCGGCGGCTATCTGGCGGTCAGTTTAACAAGCTCAAACAATGACAGCAATAAATCAGTTCTGTATCAGTCAGTGATACAAACTAAGGCGGATGGCAGTGAGGCAACCAATATGTCGATTCCTGATATCGCGGCAACGGTTAAGGAAAGTGTGGTTGAGATCGTTACATCTACGGTGAAGACCAGTACCTTCCTGCAGCAATATGTTGCCAGCGGTGCCGGTTCGGGAGTGATCATTTCATCTGACGGTACGATCATAACGAATAATCATGTGATTGAAGGCGCTACATCGATTACAGTACGTTTAAGTGACGGCACAGAGTATGAGGCGGAAGTGATTGGCAGTGATTCACAGACCGATGTCGCGGTAATTAAAATTAATGCATCTAATTTAAAACCGGCAGTCTTTGGTGATTCAAGCGATTTGGTGGTCGGTCAAAGTGTGGTCGCGGTTGGTAACCCATTAGGTGAATTAGGCGGCTCAGTTACCGAAGGTATTATCAGCGCGCTTGATCGTTCAATTACAATCAGCGGTCAGACTATGACACTGCTGCAGACTACGGCGGCTATCAATCCAGGTAATTCCGGCGGCGGTTTATTTAATACGAATGGTGAACTGATTGGTATTGTCAATGCTAAATCAAGCGGCAGTGATGTCGAAGGTATCGGTTTTGCGATTCCGGTTAATATTGCCAAGGAAGTTGCGGAGCAGCTGATTTCAAACGGGAAGGTAGAAGGCCGTCTGACATTGGGAATCAGTTATGTGGAAATCAGCAATGTGCAGACAGCGATGAGCTATGGTGTAAATACACTTGGCTTATTAGTTGCGGAAGTAAGCGAAGGCTCTAATGCTGAACGTGCAGGCTTCATGAAAGGCGATTTGATTATTGCGGCCGATGAGGAACAAATCTCTGCATCAGCGGAATTAAAGGCTAAGCTGCAAAGCCATGTGCCGGGTGATACGATGACCTTCAAGGTCATTCGTGACAAGCATTACATTGATCTAAGTGTTGTTCTTGAATAATTAATAATCATAAAGAGTAAAATAAAAACGGCGGAGCAAGCGCCGTTTTTATATGCGATTTTTCTGTGTTTGAAGTGAAAGGGATTTAAACACTTCATGTCTAACAGAAATTAAAGGCAACATATTCTGAGTATCGCAATACAGAAGTATGTCTTCATCAGCCTTTATGCTTCCATTTTATCGAAAGCACTTACAAAATTCAAGTTTAAAATGTTAAATTCTCATCGAAAAGATTTAAAATGCACAAATGTTCATCATAAGTCTGCTATAATATCAGTATCGATGAGAGTAATTTCAAAAGGAGTGAATTTTTATGGTTATAGTTATACTTTGTGTCGCTTTGGGTGTATTCCTTGCCTATAAACGTATTAAACAGTTTCTGATGACCCGCACGGCCGTTCAGGAAGCGATTAAGGGCGGCCAAAAGCTTCAGCTGCTGCGTTTAAGTACCGGCAATGTCATCCTGTTTCTGATTACCGCCGGCTTAGCGGGGGCTGCCTTATATCGTTATATTGCTGATCCGGTAACGACAGCGGTCTGTGCATTGCTGATTCTGTTAAGTATCGGTGAAATCTTTGGCGCTATCACGGTTAAAGACTTCTATTATGATGAACATGGCTTTTTCTACTGCAATAAATATTTTAAATATAGTGAAGTTAAGAAGATGACGGCACAGAAGGGAATCGTCATGATGTATGGGGTAGAAACAACGACGAATGATTTATTTTCGGTCAGCAAGCAGGCTTATGAGATCATTGCAAAACATAGTAAAAAGTAACTTTTATGAACGGTTATTAATTTATATGAATTTTTAAAACTTTAGAAATGCACATTCGTGCAAGTAAATGGCAGAGCGTTGACAAATGTTCTGCCATTTATTATTTTATAAGTGTAAAGCGCTTACACCAAGGAGTGAAATTATGAAGGAAGAATTACTTAGCAAAGATTGTATTCAAATCGCCGATAGCGTTACGGACTGGCAGGCCGCAATCAAGCTGGCGGCACAGCCGATGCTGAACAAGGGGTATATAGAAGAACGGTATATTGACGCGATGATTGAAACAGTCAATACGCTGGGTGCCTATATCGTTATAGCTCCGAATATTGCCATGCCGCACGCACGCTCAGAAAGCGGTGCTCTGAAAAATGGTTTTGCCATATTAAAATTGAAAACCCCAGTATATTTTGATGAGTCTCAAGACAGCCGGGCGGTATTGATTCTGCCAATTTCATGTGTTGATAATGCTGCGCATATGAAAATGCTGCAGGCTTTGGCAGCCGTACTTGGAGACCCTGAGCTTGCGGAAAAGGTCGTAGGCAGCAATGAAATTGATGAGATTTATAACATATTCGCAAACGTTGAATTAGAGGACGAATAAGGAGGAAATATGAACGGATTTATTAGCTTTATCGTTAATGACTTTTTGACACAGCCGGTGATCCTGATCGGATTGCTGATCTGTATCGGCTATATCATGAATAAAGAAAGTATTACCAAAGTAATCACCGGTACCTTAAGTGCCATGGTTGGTATTCAGATGGTAATCTTTGGCGGCGGCCAGTTTACTAGTATTTTTAAACCAATCACTACAGCGGTAAGTAGTTCATTTGGCATTCAGGGTTATATTATGGATTCTTATGCCATGAAGGCCACGACCCAGGAAGCCTTGGGCAGTCTGTTTGGCCTTGTCGGTTATGTATTCCTGATTGCTTTCGCAGTAAATCTGGTGCTTGTTTATTTTGGCCGTTTCACAAAAGCAAAGGGTATCTTCCTTACAGGTAATGCCGGTATTGCGCATTCACAAGCGATTTTATGGCTCGTTCTTGCAACCTTAGGACTTGGCACAACAGCTTCTGTTATCATTGCCGGTGTATTAGTCGGTGTTTATTGGGCATTCTCCACGACCTTGGCGTATAAGACGGTCGATGATGTGACTGGCGGCGCCGGCTTCACTATCGGTCATAATCAGCAGATTGGTATTTGGTTCTTCGGAAAGATCGCGCATTTCTTCGGCAATCCGGAACAGGATGCGGAAAACATGAAGCTGCCGGGCTGGCTGAATATTTTCAATAATAACGTTACTTCAGTAGCTATTATTATGACGATTTTCGTAGGTGCCTTCATGGCACCGCTGGGAATCAGCGGAATTCAGGAATTAGCTGGCAATACACACTGGTTTGTTTATATTATTTTAACGGGTATCAATTTCTCAATGAACATGGTTATCCTGCTGACTGGTGTTCGTATGATGTGCGGTGAGTTAACCGGCGCATTCAAAGGTATTCAAGAAAAGATAGTACCGGATGCAGTGCCTGCTATCGATGTTGCGGCCTTGCTGCCTTTCTCACCTAACGCGGCTACATTAGGCTTCATTTTCACAACAGTTGGTACCGTTTTAGCGATGTTAGTCTTATTAGCCATGAATTCTTCAATCATGGTACTGCCCGGTTTCGTACCGCTGTTCTTCTCAGGCGGCCCAATCGGTGTTGTTGCGAATAAATACGGCGGTATTAAATCAATTATCGTATGTTCAATTTTATTAGGCTTTATTCAGACTTTCGGCAGTGTTTGGGCAATCAATCTGATGTATTATCCGGAAGGAACCGGTTGGTCCGGTATGTTTGACTTCTCGACATTCTGGCCGGCGGTTACTGAGGGCTTACGTTTTATCGGCAATTTAATTCATTAATTAAATAAATCATGGAGGAAAAAAAGATGAAAGATAAGGTAAATGTATTATTTGTATGCGGTTATGGTGTTGGCAGCAGCGCTATTTCAGAATCAATCGTTAAAAAGGCTTTAGCCGCTGACGGTATCAATGCTGAGGTAAAGCATACCGCCGTAGGTGAAATGGGTTCACAGAGTGACTGGACAGATATTATTGCTATCTCCAAAAAATTGGCTGAAGGTGCTTCTTTCCCGGCAGATGCCCATGTGATCGAGGTTGTTAATATCATGGATGGTAAGGGGATCGCCGCTTCAATCGGTAAGATCGTTGATGAATTTTATCCTGAAGCTCGTAAGAACTAGGTGGTTCGATGAGAACGATCATCGTTTTTTATGACAGTCTGAATAAGCGCTTTTTACCGCCTTATAATCCAGACTGTGATACGATTGCGCCTAATTTTGAACGCTTAGCACAAAAAGCTGTTACCTTTGACAACTCTTATGTAGGCAGTATGCCATGCATACCGGCTCGCCGTGAGCTGCATACCGGCCGGCATAATTTCCTTCATCGTGAATGGGGACCCCTAGAGCCTTTTGATGATTCAATGCCGGAAATCTTAAAGAAGCATGGCGTATATACCCATCTGATCAGCGATCATCTGCATTATTGGGAAGATGGCGGCTGTAACTTCCACGCTCGTTATTCGTCTTGGGAAGTTGTGCGCGGTCAGGAGGGAGATCATTGGAAAGCGGAGATAAAAGATCCAAATATTCCGGAGGTTGTTTTTGTACCAAAGAAACAGACCGGCGAGGGTGTCAGCGGACTTTGGCGCTATGATTGGATTAACCGCAAGTATATCATTGAAGAAAAGGATTTCCCGCAGACGCAGGTGTTTGACCGCGGCTGTGAATTTATCGAAAAGAATCAGGATCAGGACAATTGGCTTTTGGATATTGAAACCTTCGATCCTCATGAACCTTTTTATGTTCCGCAGGAATATCTGGGTCTCTATCCGGAGGACTATGACGGCAAGCATTTTGATTGGCCGCGCGGTCAGGTTAATCAAAGTGAAGCTGAAGTCAATCACTGCCGCCGTCAATACAAGGCATTGGTATCGATGTGTGATAAAAATCTCGGCCGGATATTGGATATGATGGATCGCTGGAACATGTGGGAGGATACGATGCTGATTGTTGGCACTGATCATGGTTTCCTGCTGGGCGAACATGGCTGGTGGGGCAAGAATCAGATGCCTTATTACAATGAAGTCGCTAATAATCCATTATTTATCTGGGACCCGCGCTGCAAGAAGAAGGGTGAACATCGTCAAAGTCTTGTACAGCTGATTGACTGGGCACCGACGATTTTGAATTTCCATGGCCTTGAGGTACCAAAGGATATGCAGGGCTATGATTTAAGCAAGGTTATTGAAAAGGACGAAAAGGTACGGGATACAGCAATTTATGGTGTATTCTCCGGCCATGTGAATATCACGGATGGTCAGTATTCCTATATGCGCGCCGCCGTGAAGGGCAGAGAGAATGAGGTATATAACTATACCCTGGTTCCTCAGCATATGACAGAGCGGTTTAAGGTTAAGGAACTTCAGGATGTAGAGTTAAGAGAACCATTTACCTTTACAAAGGGCTGTTCCGTTTTGAAAATTAAATCGAAAGAGAATTATAAGGTCTCTCAATTCGGCAATCTGCTGTTTGATTTAAAGGATGATCCCGCACAGCTTAAGCCAATCCATAATGCGGAGGCTGAGAAACGCCTAATTGCGGCAATGATTGCTAAGATGCGTGAAAATGATGCGCCAAAGGAGCAATTCTGCCGTCTGGGATTCACTGATTAATCATTAAATAAAAAACACTTATGGATCTTATGATTTATAAGTGTTTTTGCTTCAAAATGTTATAATAAATGAAAGGAGGGGGCAATATGAAAATCAATGATGAAGAAATGGGCATTATGGCAGAGGTTGCCAGTCTATACTTCGAACAGAATTTTTCACAGCAGGAGATTGCCGATAAGCTCTATTTTTCAAGGTCAAAGGTAAGCCGTCTGTTAAGCAAGGCCATCGAAAGCAAGGTAGTTGAGATTACGATTAACTATCCGCTGGAGCGGATCATGAATCTTGAGATGAAATTGAAAGACATCTTTGAGCTGAATGAGGTTATCGTCATTAAAGATTATTCCACAACCTATGAAATGCTGCTGAAACGTCTGGGGAATGCGGCGGCTCAGTATTTGGATGGGGTGATCAAGGATAATACTTCGATGGGTATTACATGGGGACAGACGATTTATCATATCGTGGAAGCCATGAATGCCAATCATCATAAGAATCTGCGGGTTATCCAGCTGATGGGGACGACAGAAAGTGATAATAACAGTGCCTATGATGCTCCGGAATTAGTGCGCAAAATCGTTGATAAATACGGGGGCAGTTTTTCACAGTTCTATTCGCCGCTGGTAGTGGAAAATGAATTGGTGCGAGATTCATTAGTCCGTGAGCCAATTATCCGCAAGGTGTTGGAGGAAGCGCGGCAGGTGGATCTTGTCGTAACCAGCATCGGCCATTTTTCATCAAGAAAGATCAAGGCCTGGGAGCATCACCTTGATGATGCCGGCTATCGTCAGCTCAGTGACAAAGGAGCAGTCGGCGTTTTACTGGCTCACTTTATCAATCAGCAAGGACATCTTGTAGATGAAACATTGGATCAGCAGGTAATTGGTATCAAACTAGAGGACCTTAAGCAAATTAAAAATGTCGTGGCAGTGGCCGGCGGCGTCAATAAGGCCAAGGGTGTTTACGGTGCAGTCAAGGGCGGATACGTCAATACCTTGATTGTTGATGAACGGCTGGCATTAGGCTTGCTGGATCTGGAGGCAAAGCAGTAATCACACAGGATCATTGGATAAGAAATGAATAGGAAAGAAAGAAGAATTTAATTCGTTGATTATTATGATCAAAGGTTTAATTTTTCCTAAAATGAATTATCTTTCAGCGCCGCCTGCAGCTTCAGGAAATAAATAAGTAAAAACCATATCAAAAGACAGCCATTGGCTGCCTGAATGAGTCGGCAAATTGCCGGCTCTTTTATTTTATAGACTGTACCGCTTTTTCATAACAGCTGCCAACCGCTTTAACATGCTTTGCTAAACCTTGGCGAAAGTTTTTATCTAAGAGTGCTTTACGGTCCTTTTCAAAAAAATAACCGCCCTGATATTCAATTAGCTGATCAAACGCTGCTTTTTCTTGCGCAAACAGATCAATGAGCGTTTTCAGCTGTGCTTCAATTTCCGGACAGAGCGTTAATGCGTTTTTCAGATAAGCGTCTAGGTAGAATAAGTTAGTACCGGTTTGTACCACACAGCTTTGATAAGTATCCAAAGGCCCTACCAGCATCGTTTCGTCCCGGAAATATTCATCACATAACAAAGAATCCGCCCAGGCATCAAAGGCCTCCTTACCCATCCGCAGTTCTTCAGTAGAGGGTAAAGCTGCAAATGCTGGAATGTTTAAAATGGAGTGCTTGATATTATCCGCAATCGATACCCGCGGCTTCTTTTTACCAAAGAAAATTAAAGCTTCAATATGTGTTAGATCATTCTCTGCCTGGAAATAATTTTCCGCGCAAACCTGATCAATCAATTCATCTTCTTTTAATTCACCGGTAAACTGTGACCAGCCAATCAGCTGTTTGCCTTCTTGCGCATATCCGCAGATAATGGAACAATTCGGCGGCCCCACGATGCCAAAGGCAAGGACTGGCAGTCCCTTATCAATGGACGCGATAATTCTTTGAAGCATTACTGCTTCATTTTCCTTGATTTGTGTATTATCAACATATGTATATTCATAGCCACAGGCATCAAAAGCTGCTTGAATCGGTTTTTGACTCGCTTTGCAGACATTTGAATAAGAATCAATATAACGCCATTTAGGCTCAAGCCACAGCTGTGTAAAGAAGTCGCCGCTGACCCCTGCAAAGAAGGAAAAATCATAAGCCCGGTCTTCATTAAATGCCGCCATCACTGAACGCATACAGCTTGGAAACATATAATTTTCTGATTTTACCTGATACAGCTTCTCCACATTAGGAATCAGCTTTCTGGACATGATAAAGCCGCCACTGACATCAATCTTAATATTTAACGGTAAAAAGTAATTCAGCTGACGGATTCCTTTGCGCAAGGATGAAGGCGTAAAACCATGAAAACGTGTAAATGCTTTGGTAAAACTCTCCGGTGATTCATAACCATATTTAAGCGCGGCATCTATAATTTTAATATTGCTGTCTGCCAATTCCTCACCGGCAAGTGAAAGCCGCCGATTTTTAATGTAGTCATTGATTGTAAAGCCGGTAATAATACTGAATATCTTTTGAAAATAAATGCTTGAAATAAAGAATTGACTGGCAATCTTATCGGCATTGATATCTTCAAGAAGATGATCCTCAATGTAATTTAAAGTATTCTGTACGATATTGATCCATTCCATTATATTTCTCCTTTTCCCTTATTGTATCAGCTGTCCACTATTTTTTCCTGTTTTATTATAAGCACATTTGTCTGGTATTAATTGGAATCGCTGAAATTGCAGTACATGAACATATTTTCAATAATTTTAAAAATGAAAAACATCCAAAGTGAAATTAATTTCATAATATAAGCTATCTATTGCATAAATTTCATATTTTGCTATACTGAAAATGCGTTAAGCGTTTACATTAATTAAAGGAGTGAAAAATATGGATGCGTTTATGGGTATAGTTAATTCAGCTTGGGTCTTTTTATTTAATAACGTTCTTTCCAGACCGGCTATTTTTATTGGATTGATCGTTTTGGTGGGGTATATTTTATTAAAGCGTAAATGGTATGAAGTGCTTGCCGGTTTTATTAAAGCAATGGTTGGTTATATGATTCTGCAGGTTGGAGCTAAACAGCTTGTCGCTTCAGTAACACCGATATTAAATGGTATACAGCAGCGTTTCGCGTTGAATGCCGTTGTTATCGATCCTAACTTTGGCTTTGTAGCCGCTAATTCAGCGTTGGAGTCGATAGGGGTAACGACTTCCTTTGCGATGATTACATTACTGATTGCCTTTATCTGGAATATTGTTTTGATTTTATTTAGAAAATATACAAAGGTAAGAACACTGTTTACTACCGGTCATATCATGGTTAAACAAGCGGCCGTAGCTACATGGATCATTTACTTTTTGATTCCTGGTTTCCGCAACATGACGGGCATCATTGTTACCGGTTTACTGATTGGTACTTATTGGTCAGTCTTCTCAAATCTTACTGTTGAAGCAACACAGGATTTAACCGAAGGTGCCGGCTTTGCAATCGGTCATCAGCAGATGCTGGGGGTTTGGTTCGCAGATCGTTTCTCTGGTAAGATCGGTGATCCTGAAAAGGGTGTTGACAACATTAAATTAAATGGCGCGCTGCAGCTGTTTGATGATTATGTAGTTTCAACAACGATTCTGATGCTTGTATTCTTTGGCATCGTGCTGATTGTTATCGGCCCGTCAATTCTGATGGAACTCGATGCCGGTAATTTCCCTGCAGGACTTGCATTCCCTGTCTATATTCTTGAAAAATGCGCGTCTTTCGCGGTAAATCTGGTAATCTTAAAAACAGGTGTCAGAATGTTCGTTTCAGAGATGGTTGAATCATTCAACGGTATTTCTAATTCAATTCTTAAGGGCTGTCTGCCGGCGGTTGACTGTGCGGCTACTTATGCGTTTGGTTCAAGCAATGCGGTAACTTTAGGCTTCCTGTTTGGTGCTATCGGACAAATCATCGCTATCGCGGGCTTATTGATTACTAAGTCACCCTTGATGATTATTCCTGGCTTTGTTCCTTTATTCTATGACAATGCGACGATTGGCTTATATGCGAATAAAAAGGGCGGCTTCAAGGCATTGATCGTTATGTGTATCGGCAGCGGTTTAATTCAGGTATTAGGCAGTGCGCTGGCAATAACCTTATTTGGCATGTCCGGCTTCGGCGGTTATGTCGGCAACTTTGACTGGGCGACTTTATGGCCGGCTATGGGCTTTATTATTAAGTATTTATCAATTCCAGGCGTCTTGTTATGCATCGTCGGCATGCTGGTAATCCCACAGCTGCAATATCGTCATAACCAAGAAAAATATTTTGATCTGGCAGAAAGTGAGGACTAAGAAATGTTGAAAGTAGTAGTAGCATGCGGATGTGGTATGGGCAGCAGTCAAATGATGAAAATGCGTGCGCAGGAAGTATTTAAAAAATTAAATGTGCAGGTTTCACTGCATCATACAAGTATTGATGAAGCAAGCTCAAGTGCGAATGAGTATGACTTGATTATTGTTTCAGAAGCATTAGTGCGTAATTTTAAGAATACGAAGGCGAAAATTATTGGTTTAAAAAATATTATGTCAAAAGCTGAGATGGAACAGAAAATCCTTGAATCAGGTATTATTGAATAAGGGCTGCTATGACAAATGTAGTTTATATTCACACCCATGACAGCGGCCGTTTCTTTTCACCTTATGGCGCTGAGGTTTTTACCCCAAATCTTAAACAATTTGCGGCTGATGCTTGTGTGTTTACCAATGCCTATTGTACGTCGCCGACGTGTTCGCCAAGCCGCTCAGCATTAGTCAGCGGCCGGTATCCTCACAACAATGGCATGCTTGGCTTAGCCAACCGCGGTTTTAAATTGAATGATTATCGTGAGCATCTTGTACATCTGTTTAACCGGAATGGCTATCAGACACTGCTTTGCGGTGTTCAGCATGAAGCGGGCCGTTATGTGGAACATGAACAGGGTGCCGCAATAATCGGTTATCAGCGTGATTTATCGGCTGATAATCAGGGTATGTCAGAAAAGCAGCTGGTAGAGTGGGATCAAGCTAATGTGCGTAACTGCACAAATTGGCTGAGCAGTAAGGAAGCTAAAAAGCCGTTCTTTCTCTCAATGGGCTTCTTTGCGACACACCGCGAATATCCGGATACCGATGACTGCTTTGCCGGTAAAATACCGCCCTATCTTCAAGACTGTGAAGCAGTTCGCAAGGATCTTCAGGGCCATGCCGCTTCCCTGAAGCATTTTGATACATGCTTTGGTCAGCTAATACAGGCACTGAAGGAAAACCATCTGTATGAGGATACGATTCTGTTATTTACAACCGATCATGGGATCCCATACCCAATGGCTAAATGTACACTGTATGATGCCGGTATCGGGGTTGCCTTAATAATGCGTGTGCCAGACAAAAAACAGGGTATTGTCTGTGACGAATTAGTATCTCAGGTTGATCTCTATCCGACTTTATGCTCCCTGCTTAAGCTTGAGTTGGAACATGAAGTTGACGGTGTTGATTTTTCCAGTCTGTTTGATCAGCCAAATCAGGCAGTCCGTGAAGCGGTTTTTGCCCAGGTCAACTTTCACACTTCTTATGAGCCAATCCGCTGTATCAGAACGAAGACGGCTAAGCTGATCCGCTATTATGATGAGGAATGGCGGCAGCTGAATCTGTCTAATATTGATAACTCCATCAGCAAGGAGGCATATCTGAAACAGCTTGAAGATTCAAAAAAGGAGATGGTTCAGTTATACGATCTTAGCAAGGATCCTTATGAACAGCATAATCTTGCGGGTAATGAGGCTTACCAATCACTGCTTGAGGAAATGGATGCCAAGCTTTTAAAATGGCAGCAGGATTTCAATGATCCGCTGTTGAAAGGACCGATTGCGCTGCAGGCGGGCTGGATCGTTAATAAAGGTTCCTGTATTGATCCGAAAAGTAAAAACAGCTGTGACTTTATACAAAAATAAATTATAATAAGGGTAAGCGAAAGCTTGCCTTTCTTTGGAGATGGAAGCATGAAAGAAAAAGAGTCAGATGAACTGGCAGTTATTGCGGAAGTTGCCAGTATGTATTATGAACATGATATACCGCAGAATGTTATTGCTGAGAAGATGTTTTTCTCACGGGCAAAAGTCAGCCGCTTATTGAAAAAAGCAAGGGAACAGGGGATTGTGGAAATCATTATCCGCTTTCCGCTGGAACGTGTGGTAACCTTAGAGCGGACATTGTGTGAAGTATTCGGCCTAAAGGATGCTGTCGTAATCAAGAATTATCCGGAGAATAATAATGCGAATACGCGGCTGAGCCGTTTAGGCAAGATTGCCGGTGAATATCTGGATGAAAAGCTGAAAGACGGCGATACGATTGGCCTTGCATGGGGCAGAACACTTTATCAGATGGTATCGCAGATCAAGCCGAAAAGCAGCCGGGATATTCATGTCGTCCAGCTGACCGGTGCAGCGGCCGATGGTTACAATGCCCAAATGGATTCACCGTTTTTAGTGCGCAAGCTGGCGGAGAAGTATCGGGGAACGTACTCACAGATCTATGCGCCGCTGTTTGTGGAAAACAACATTGTCAAGCAGTCATTAGTCCGTGAGGTCATCATTGCCAAAGCGTTGCAGGAGGCGCGCAGCGTCGATTATTTAGTGACCGGTATTGCTGATTTTCATTCCGGTGATGATGTCAACAGTTGGGCGGGTTATCTCGATCAGGCACGCAAGCAGCGCTTGATTCAAAAAGGAGCGGTCGGTTTCATCTGCGGGCATTTTCTGGATCAGAACGGGAATAAGATCTTTGATGATGTGGAAAACAATTTGATCGGTGTCAGCCTCGATGATTTGAAAAAAGCTAAAGATGTAATTGCCGTATCCGGCGGTGTCGATAAGGCACATGCAACTTATGCTGCTTTAAAGGGGAATTATATTCATTGCTTGATCACCGATGAATTTATTGCCGAGAAGATTCTCAGGCTTCATGAACAGGATAAAAAATAGCGGCGTTTAAGTTTGTACAGTCGGCTTCATATAAGGACAACGAGGCTGGAAAGGCTGATGAATAAGGAAATTAACGGCTCTTTCCGGTTTGTGCTGTAGGATGTTAACAGGTAATAATTTGACTAAATCCGCCCTGATTTCATAAAGACTTGAGGTGCAATATAAGAATAGATGAAACGGCTTGACAGATTTATAAATAAAATTTAGAGTATTAGGAACATGAATATTCGCCTCAGTCGGATCAGGCATACTTGATGAACTGGAACAAATAAATCAAAAGAGGTTGGCTTATCTGGCTGATTTAAGTGTGCCCTTATCGGGTTAAAGTTAATAGTGCAAGCAGTGCAAAGTGGAATTCCCTGGGTGCTTATGCTGAAAATCCTGCCCAGCTTTACAAATGTATGCTGCAGGAACTTTTAACACAGAACAGGGCTGATAGGCGCAAACACGCATGAAATCAGGGTTTTCCCGTGACGGTATAAAATCCTATGCGGCCTTTGAGCCGTTTTTTTTTGCTGTTCAGACAATAAAATATAGAATAAGGGCAGGTACCTGCCCTTATATATTAAATGACAAAAGTTAGCGCGTGATTTCGCTTTCTAACGCACAGCCCTGCCATACATTGCGGCGGACCATTTCCTTATCAATATCATTGAGAATGGTTACCTTGCGGACGGTCCACATCGGCGCAATTAAATCACTCTGCACGCCATCACCGGTTAAACGCTGAATAACGATTTCCTTTGGCAGAACCATCAATTGTTCGACTACCGTATGAATATATTCTTCACGGCTCATCATGGCAAAGGGCTGCTTTTGATAATCGTTCCCCATACGGGTGTTTTTCAGTAGATGCAGCATATGAATTTTTACTGCGTGAATCGGCAGCTGACCGATTGCTTTAGCACTTTCGATCATCATTTCACTTGTTTCATGAGGCAGGGAATTCATCAGATGCACACAGATTTTTAAATCGGTTCTGGCAAGCCGCTGAATCGTATCCAAAAAGCATTCATAAGTATGACCGCGGTTGACTGCCGTCGCTGTTTCATTATGAATAGTCTGCAAGCCAAGCTCAATCCAGATTTCTTTCTGCGCGGTACAGCTTTGCAGGTAATCAATGACATCATCCTCAAGACAATCAGCTCTTGTCGCAATGGCAATGGCTTTGATATCCTCACGCTGTACAAATGGTTCAAAGGTCTGTTTCAGTACATTCAATGGGGCATAAGTATTTGTATATGCCTGAAAATAGGCCATTGCTTCACCATTAGGCCATTTTCTGCGCATCACTTCAATGCCTTTTTCAAATTGCTGCATGCAATCTTCCTTGGCATTGCCGGCCATATCGCCGCTGCCCAGCGAACTGCAGAAGGTACAGCCGCCTACTCCGCATTTGCCATCTCGGTTAGGACAGGAAAAATCTGCATTTAAGGCTACCTTAAATACCTTTGTATGAAAGCGATGCTTTAAATAATAATTCCATGTATGATAGCGTTTATTGTCATCACTGTATGGAAATGGATTTATTTTCTGTTTCATAATTTCACCGGTTCTATTTTATCATAAATTTGCATTTTAATCGTAAAAATGAAATAATGTTGGCGGTGATTCGATGACAAGTGAAAGACGAAAAGTGGCGGCAGGCGGCCATATCATACAATATACTTTATTTATTAAAAACGTTAAAAATATCAATATGCATGTAAGTGAAAAGGGAGAGATATTAGTTTCTGCCAATGCTTATTGTCCTTTAAATAAAATTGACGCCTTTGTGGCGGATAAGGCAGCTTGGATCTTAAAATGCCAGCAGGCTGCCCGTGAAAAGGCCGACGTATTCTATCATGCTGATGATCAGGTGTTGAATTATTTAGGTGCGGCCTATCCAATTCGGCTTGTTTTAGGCCAGCGCAAGGGGGTTAAACTGGAGCCTCATGAATGCATTGTTTATCTTCATGAGGCAAAAGAAGCGCCTTCGCTGATCCGCAGTTTTTTAATTCGCCAATGTGAAAAAATCTTTATGGCTGAGGCAGAAGCGGTTTATGAATTAATGAGCCGTGATTATGTATTGCCGGTACCGAGGCTAAAAATCAGAGAGATGAACAGCCGCTGGGGAAGCTGCATGCCTTCAAAACGGCAGATTACCTTAAATGTGCGTTGTATCTACTATCAAAGAGAATTTCTGCGGTATGTGGTAATCCATGAATTTGCACATTTTATCCAGCCCAATCATTCCAAACAGTTTTATCATATTATTGAAAAATATATGCCGGATTATAAACGCTGCAGCAAATTGTTTGAAGCGCCGATGATCAAGGCATAGCTCGCGGTAATCAATTTAGATTACCTTTTTTATGTAAAATATTTCAAAAATGATTTAATTTACATTTATTATGATTTATTTTCAATGGAAGCTGTGCATTAAATCGAAAGAATGCTATAATGTTAACTTGTAAAGGAGCTGAAGGGATGTTTAAAATTTTAGAAAAAAAGGCATTGAATTCAACCGTAGTGAAAATGGTGATCGAAGCGCCGCTGATTGCGAAAAAAGCGAAAGCGGGACAATTTATTATTCTTAGAAGTGATGATCATTCGGAACGGATTCCGCTGACGATTGCGGATCTTGATCAAAGCAGGGGCAGTATAACAATCATTTTCCAAATTGTCGGTGCAGCAACCTATAAATTGAATATGCTTGAAGCGGGTGATGAACTGCATGATTTTGTAGGCCCTTTGGGACGGGCCAGTGAGATAGATGGTTTAAAAAAGGTTTGTGTGATCGGCGGCGGCGTTGGCTGCGCAATTGCTTATCCGGTTGCCAAGGCACTGCATGAACAGGGGAGTGAGGTAATTGCTGTGGCCGGCTTCAGAAATCGTGATCTAGTTATTCTTGAAGACGAATTCAATGCTGTCAGTCAGTTTTATCTTGTCAGTGATGATGGCAGTACCGGTCAGCAGGGCTTAGTTACCGATGTCTTGCGGCAGCTGCTTGATCAGGGTGAGCAGTTTGATGAAGTCATTGCGATTGGACCATTGGTAATGATGAAATTTGTCTGTCAGCTGACCAAGGAATATAATGTTAAGACGGTTGTTTCAATGAATCCTATCATGATTGATGGAACAGGAATGTGCGGCGGCTGCCGTTTAACCGTTGGCAATGAAGTGAAATTTGCCTGTGTTGACGGACCTGATTTTGACGGAGCACTGGTCGACTTTGATGAAGCGATTGCCCGCAGCAAAATGTATCAGCAGCAGGAGCGCCATAGGTATGAAGCAGCTTGCAATCTGTTGAATAAGGAGGTAAGTCAGGATGCCTAATATGAGTTTAAAGAAAGTGACGATGCCGCTGCAGGATGGAGAGGTGCGCCGGAATAATTTTGATGAGGTAGCACTTGGGTATACGAAGGAAATGGCGATGGAGGAAGCTGACCGCTGTCTGAATTGCAAGCATTCACCATGTATCAGCGGCTGTCCGGTTGCCGTAAATATCCCGGCTTTCATCAATGAGGTCAAGCAGGGGAATTTTGAAACAGCTTATAAAATCATTCGGGAAACCAGTTCACTGCCTGCGGTGTGCGGCCGTGTCTGCCCGCAGGAGAGTCAGTGTGAAAAACACTGTGTGCGCGGTATCAAAGGCGAGGCTGTTGGCATCGGCCGGCTGGAACGTTTTGTGGCTGACTGGGCCAGGGAGAATCTGAATGAATATAATCAGTGTACGGTTTCAAATCATCATAAGGTGGCTGTCATCGGCGGCGGCCCGGCAGGGCTAACCTGTGCCGGTGATCTTGCGAAAAAAGGTTATGAGGTTACCGTTTATGAAGCACTGCATGTTGCCGGCGGCGTATTAGTTTATGGTATTCCTGAATTCCGTCTGCCTAAGGCTATTGTTAATTATGAAATTGAAGGTTTAAAACAAGTAGGTGTTAAAATTGAAACAAATATGGTCATCGGTAAGGTATTAACGATCGATGAATTATTTGAAGCTGGCTATGAGGCTGTCTTTATCGGTTCCGGTGCTGGTTTGCCTAAGTTTATGAATATTCCCGGTGAAAATTTAAAGGGTGTATATTCCGCCAATGAATTTTTAACCCGTGTTAATCTGATGAAGGCTTATCAGCCTGATAGTGAGACACCGATTCAGCATGCGCGAAGGTGTGTGGTAGTCGGCGGCGGCAATGTGGCTATGGATGCGGCACGCTGCGCCAAACGATTAGGCGTAGAAAACGTAACTATCGTATATCGGCGGTCAATGGAAGAACTTCCGGCACGCCGTGAAGAGGTTGAACATGCGCAGGAGGAAGGCATTGAGTTCCAACTGCTGTGTAATCCGGTTCGTGTGCACAGCGATGAATACGGCACTGTGAGCGGCGTGGAATGTATCCGAATGGAATTAGGCGATGCGGACAGTTCAGGAAGACGGCGTCCGGTAGAAATCAAGGACAGCAATTTCATTATTGAAGCGGATTGTATGATAATGGCTATCGGCACAAGTCCGAATCCATTGCTGAGAAGCACAACAGAGCATCTTGAGGCAAATAAAAGGGGTTGCCTTATCGTTGATGAAGAAAGCATGACAACCCGTGAAAATGTTTATGCCGGCGGAGACGCGGTCACGGGGGCGGCCACTGTTATTCTGGCTATGGGGGCCGGTAAAAAGGCTGCGGAATCCATTGATAAAAAGATAAAGGGAAACGCTTAGCATTTCCCTTTTTACGTTATGTGAACTTGCGTAATTTATACAAAATGTGATATACTGATCGTGGGATTAATAAATTTATTCCCAATCTGCTATTTATATGACCCGCTGTGATCCTGTACAACGATTTTGTGAATAGAGGCTTCGATATCTTTTCTCGCGTTAGCGCTTACAGATTTGGGTAAAAGAACGATAGAGTTTTTATCATGAATATACATATCTTCAGTAAGACCCATCATATAATCGATACTGACATTAAAAAATTTAGCCAGCATGATTTTAATATCATCTGAGGGCATATTTTTACCTCTTTCATAGTTACAGACAGCGTAATAGGTAACATTCAAAGTCAGGGCTAACTCTGATTGAGTGATGCCTTTGCTTTTTCTAAGTTCCCTGAGTCTTTTTCCAAAAATTTCCTTCATGCAATCACCCGACCCTTTATGTATAATTATATTGATTAAGCAATTCAATCAGTTTTAACTACAAGTAATGCTCATATTAATAGAGGCTTAATGAATGTTCTGCTCATATTTGCTTGCGTTAACCTGTCAAGAATTGTAAAATTATCAATATAAGGAGTAAGGTAAACATGGGCAAGGGAATCAGTGAGCTGGAATATTGGGGTGTCCATTATTTCCATGAGCTTTACGTAGAGCTGTATAATGCCGAAATGAATAGTGATGCGATGAAGCAGCATCTCATTAATCGCTGGGGTGCGCAGATCGTTGAGGAATACTGGCAGTTATATCAGCAAAAGATTCATACAGCATTCAACAGAATGAATGAAATAGGGGTTTAAGAGTAAAAACAAAGCAGAGGCTTTGTTTTTTTAGTTTGTGAGACAAAATGTCTGTTGGTTTTTCATCAGCCATTGATCCAACAGCTGATGTTTAAATGTAAGCCGCAGCTGAACCATTTGGCCTTTAAGCATCATCGCTGCATCAGAGGCTTTTGGAACAACTGAAAGATAACTGATATCTGCCGCATTAACCAACATTGCGGACATGTCCATACAAAAAGGTTCACCGGCATAAAAGACATCGATGATATCAATACTACTTTGCCTGCTGAACATGTCAAACAATTCTTCTTTCCTGCGGATTACCGTAGTTTCTTTTTCAAGATCTGTATAGCTTTGCCATTCATGCAGCCGCAGGGAATGTGCGAAGTCATCTGTTTGGTAATCATCAGGGAGATTATTCATCATAAAATAAGTATCTGGGTCATGGAATGCATCGGCCATAGTAACGTCAAAGAACAGCCATTGATTTAGATAAAGCGCATTCCATGAATGCGGCAGGGTCTGCCACGTTCCAGTGACGATCATGCTGTCATAGCCAAGCGAGCGGGTCAGCCAGTAAAAGCAGGCTGCATAATTGAAACAGCTGCCATAATGGTCAAGGAGAATGGGCGCAGCCTCCCAAAGCCGGCGCTGAATGCCGATCTTTTCGCTGTCAGTTTCATAATCACCCCAGCGTGTCTGATCTGTTATATGCTGTTTATAAAAAGCATGTTCCATCAGCCATGTCTGAATGGTCATTAACTGATCCCGCTCAGAGAGGGTTGGATCATAAATTGAATCGAGAATATCGGCAACAAGATGATCCAATGTTTTATAGCCGCTCAGCAGTAATGGATACTGCAGGGTGCGCTGCCAGCGGCCTTGCTGATCAAACCATTCATAGTGATCGTCCGATTTAACGATTCCTTTGGTTATACTGCCGTTATCATTCAGTAAATACCAATCCTCATCTAAGGCTTTCCATTCTGCTGCTTTAATCGGCTGCATATTTATAAAAACAATGCTGAGACATAAAATTAGTTTTTTCATATTCCTCCTTCCGGTCTGCTCTCTTCATACAAGCATCATAACACTTAATCATACACTATTAATGGAAGGATATAATTTTGATAAAAGAATCTTAATCAAAATAATGCTTGCATTTTATCATAAATATGCTATAATCAGATAGCAATTAAATCTGCGCGTGTGGCGAAATTGGCAGACGCACTAGACTTAGGATCTAGCGGGCAACCATGGGGGTTCGAGTCCCTTCACGCGCACCATCTTATAAATACAACCCTGTTATCAGGGTTTTTATTTTATTGGGCAATTATATCGTTTGAAATTTTAGTCCTATTTATTTTGCTGGCTGTTCTCAAACAGGACTATATGTATAACATTTCAATGGTATGACAGGATAAAAATAAATTTACGAATAAAAATGAAGCTGATACGCATAAGGGAAAAACGATTTGACCGTGTATGTAAGTCAGCTTTTTTTGATTTAAAAAGCATCTTAAGAAAATCATAAGAAACTATTAAGGGAGTATGAAAGAATTCTGCTGTAAAATAAGGTTAACTATTCATATGAACCAGGAGGACTTCATATGAAAAGAAGAGTAAAATTAAGCAGAGCCGCCCTATTAGCTGTCTTAATGATCTGCTTGTTTCAGATAAGTGAGACGGTCATAGGCTTGCTGATACAACCGGAAATAAACGACAATATGAAAGAACAAATCGCAGAACTGCCTTTTGATTATCAGAAAATATTCGATTCACTGCTTACTGAAACTAATGATCCGCGCTTGGCCGAAATGATAACGATGTATCAGAGCTATCCCATGAAATATCTCGAATTGCTTGCGAGTAATTTGGATACATTTGATTTTGTTTATAACTATCCTACGCATTTCAATACAATATCACTAAGTTTGGATGAAGCAGAGCTGACAAACGGCATTCCGGTTCTTTTTCAATGGGATGAGCGTTGGGGATATTCATTTTACGGTGAAGATATTCTTGCCTTGACTGGCTGCGGGCCGACCGTCTTATCAATGGTTCTGAGCTATTTATGTCAGGATCTCTCCATTACGCCCGCATCTGTTGCGGATTATGCTCAAAACAACGGTTATTATATCAATGGACAAGGTACACTATGGTCGCTGTTTGAAGACTATGCCAATCTTCATGGTATAACCTGCGAATATCTGCTGATTAATGAGAAAGTTATTATGGAGAATCTCCAGGCCGGAATCCCGCTGATCGTCAGCATGCTTCCCGGTGATTTTACCAAAACCGGACACTTTATTGTCTTATGCGGAGTCAATGATGACTCAACGATACGAGTACATGACCCTAACAGTAAAACCCGGACGGAACAGCAGTGGGATATAGATACATTATTGCCTCAGATTGCAGCCGGATGGCTGTTTCACGGATAGGAGAACGATATGAAGACTGAAATCGTAGTTGTCGATGATGAAAAAGAAATTGCTGAACTTGTAGGATTATATTTGAAAAATGAAAATTATGAGGTTCATGTGTTTATTGATGCGAAAGAAGCACTTGCATACATTGAGGAACATTCTGCTGATTTAGCGATCCTTGATGTTATGATGCCTGAAATGGATGGCATAGAGCTATGCATGAGAATTAGGAAAAGACATAAATTTCCGATTATTATGCTTACCGCAAAAGACAGTGAAATTGATAAGATCAATGGTTTAATGATCGGTGCTGATGATTATATTACGAAACCATTTACCCCGCTTGAGGTTGTTGCCCGTGTAAAAGCACAGCTTCGCCGTTATCATGATTATGGAGAGAATATAAAAGAAAAAGCATTCATCAGCATTGATGGTCTGTTTTTGGATCTTAAACGTCATACATGTACGTTGAATGAAAAGCCATTAAAACTGACACCGAAAGAATATGCATTGCTTCAGATACTATGCGAACATCAAGGACAGGTCATCAGTGCTGAACAGCTGTTTGAAGCTGTATGGAAAGAAGATTATCTAATCAACAGCAATAATACAGTCATGGTACATATCCGCCATCTGCGTGAGAAAATGAAGGATACTAAAGAACGGCCGAAGTACATTAAAACCGTTTGGGGAGTAGGTTATAAAATTGGCAAATAAAAAAATAATTAAAATAACCTTATTGCTTTTAGCTTTAGGCATCATTATTGCGGTTACCTATGACTATTTTTGGAATGGTAAGCTAGTCCTTTGGTTTTACGATAATTTTATGGTTTTTTATGAAAACGGTGCAATTGAGCCCAATTGGCTGAAATTAAAATCTGTTCTTATTTCTATTTTCCTTTTTGTTAATCCTGCCTTATTTTTATCATTTGTACTCTATGGCAAATATACAGCCGGTAAGCAGCGCGCAGAATTCCAAAAAGTTATGCTGCAAATCATTCATGGCACAGAAACAGTTTCATTGAATTATCCCGAGTATTCAGTTATGAATTCAGAACTGCTGAAGCTGAAACTTGAAAATGAGCATCAAAAAGAACTGTACGAAAAAGAAGCCGCCCGCAAAAACGATTTAATTACTTATCTGGCTCATGATTTAAAAACACCGTTAGCCTCTGTTATCGGTTATCTCAGTTTTCTTGATGAAGCAGGGACACTTCCCGAAGATCAGAAGGCAAAATTTACTGGCATAGCGTTAGATAAAGCCTATCGTTTGGAATCATTGATTGACCAATTCTTTGAGATAACCAGATTCAATCTTCAGACAATCATTATAAATAAAGAAAAAGCTGATCTGCAGCTGATGCTTCGGCAGTTAGCTGATGAATTTTATCCGCTTGCTCAGGCACAGCATAAAACAATCAGCATCGACATCCATGATAGGGTTAGTATTTATATTGATCCTGATAAATTTGGCCGCGTGCTGAATAATATATTAAAAAATGCTTTAGCTTACAGTTATGAGAATACGGCGATCCACATCTCAGAATACATAAAAGATAACTTATTATTCATTAAAATCAGCAATCAGGGAGATCCGATTCCTTCGCATAAACTGGATATGATTTTTGAAAAATTCTATCGTCTGGACAATTCACGTTCCAGCTTGGGGGGAGCCGGTCTTGGTTTGGCAATAGCTAAAGCGATCATGGAAGCACATCATGGTACAATATGTGCAGCCAGCGATGAAAATGCAACGATATTTACCCTTACACTGCCTTTATAATTCTATAAGTATTGGCATTGATTCATATTTAAACGCCATACTAGCGATGAGGTGATCATATGGCAGCAGCACATAAAGGGGCTGTTTCTTTCGGACTTGTACATATTCCGATTCAGATGTATCGTACAACACAGGATAATGATATTTCCTTCAATCAACTATGCAAGGATACCCATGAAAGGGTCAGGTATAAAAAATATTGTCCTAATTGTGAAAAGGAATTGAAAAGTACAGATATCATCAAGGGTTATCAATATGAAAAAGATAAATACGTCATTATGAGTGAGGAAGAAATCAATGAATTGAAAGCTGAGAAGGACAGGACAATCAACATTCTGCACTTCACCAAGCTTGAGGATGTGGATGATATTTTCTATGAAAAAAACTATTATGCAATCCCCGAGAAGCATGCGGAAAAGGCATATGAGTTATTGTATGAAGCGATGCGTAAATTAGGTGTGGTAGCAATAGCAAAAACGGTAATCGGTACAAAAGAGACGTTGCTTGCACTATGTCCCGAGGATGATGGACTGCTGGTAAAAACTTTATTTTATCAGGAGGAAATAGCGCCTCTGCCTAAGGATATTCTGCATCCTAAGATTAATAAGGCAGAGCTTGATATGGCTGAAAAACTTATCAAATCAATGACCAGCTCTTATGAACCTGACCAATACCATGATGAATTTCAGGAAAAGCTGAAAGCTGCCATTGAAGCAAAAATCAATGGTAAACAAGTAATTCAATCATCCAAGAGCAAGCAGGATCATGAAACACCGGTTGACTTGATGGAAGCACTTCAGCAATCCATTGCAGCCATGGCACCTAAGCGTAAGGTCACGGCGAAAAGAAAGAGTGCGCCTCATTAATGAACCCTTATGCTGAACATGGCATCAAGCCAATGCTGATCGGTAAGGAGCAGCCGATTTTTGATGATCCAGATTTTATTTATGAATTAAAGCTGGATGGTGTACGCTGTATTGCATATATTGAAAAGGGCAGGGTTGAACTGCGTAATAAACGTAATTTAAAGCTGAATGATAAGTTTCCTGAATTATCGCTGATAGGTCAGCAGGTAAAGCATCCATGTATTCTTGACGGCGAGCTTTACATTTATAAAGATGAACGAACTGATTTCTTTGAAATACAAAAGCGGACATTAACTTCTGACCGTTTCAAAATACAGCTGGCATCAAAAAGGCTGCCGGCTACCTTTACTGCTTTTGACGTACTTTATGACCGCGGTCAGTGCGTAATGAAAAAGCCATTGACGGAGCGTAAAAAGATACTATCGAAGCTGATCGATGAAACAGCGAGAATCAATACCTCACGGTTTATCGAAGAGCAGGGTACAGCTTTATATGAATTAACTTGTCAGAAGCAGCTGGAAGGGGTCGTAGCTAAACGTAAGCAAAGTATCTATGCAGAGGATAAAAGAACACAAGATTGGATCAAGTGTAAAAACCTGCTTGATGATGATTATGTGATCTGCGGTTATATACCAAAAGAAAAAGGAATTGTATCTTTAATACTTGCACAGTATGAACAAGGCCAGCTTAGCTATTGCGGACATGTTACCATGGGAGTATCTTTAAACTATCTTTATGAACATTCAAGTCAATCACATCAATGTCCCTTTGATCCTAAGCCGAAAGGAAATGATGAGGCAGTATGGATCAAGCCTTTCCTTGTAGGTACAGTTAAATTTATGGAATATACGGAAAACGGTGGATTGCGTCAGCCGGTATTCAAGGGATTCCGTGAGGATAAGAAACCTGAGGAATGTCAGAAGAAAGGATAAAAGCAGGCTTATACTCTATGTATAGATTTCAGCTTTGATAGTCTGTTGAAAGAAGTGAACGATTAAGGCTATCTGAATTAGAATGTCATCATCAAAAGTATTAAGCCGGCTCTAAAAGGAGAAGGCTTTTTTGTATCGTATGATTTCCTCTTTTTAATTAATTATAAAAAAACCATACCCAACATTTAAGAGAGTCACTCTTCTCTTGACCGTTCAGTATGGCTTGTGATGCATATCTATTTAATCAATCCAAGCTTTTTGGCTTTCAGCACGGCATCCATTGAATTATTTACCTCCAATTTTTTGTAGGCCAGCGACGTATGCGATTTAATGGTAGGTATACTGAGTTTCGTGATTTCTGAAATTTCTGCATTCTTAAACCCTTGAGCAAGCAGCTCCAGCATCAGTGTCTGCTGCTTGGACAGCTTGATTTGCTTGTTCGTTTTTTTGCCTATATCCGCCATGTATCCCTTGTGGCTGATGCCAAAGCTATGCGCTGCCAGCATTACCTCATTGATATATGCTCGGCGAAGCGAACCGGTGTACTCATTGCTGCCTGCTTTATTAAGAATCCGTTTCAGAATCGGTACGACCGATTTACCTTCATTAGCAGCAATCCGTATGAAGCCATAGGGCTGCAGAACTTCCAATGCTTCGATAAGCTCGGCTTCTGCTTCTTGTTTGCGGTTTTGTTCCCAATACAGAACAGCCAGCATGACGCCTGCTTCGCATCGATCCAGCGGGCGATTTAAGTTTTTTCCAAAATCTTTGAGCAGAAGCAGATAGTGCATGGCATTTTTCATATCACCCAGTGCCGCATAGGCACGGGCAGTGATAAAATGCTGAAAAGAACGGAAGAATTCGATATGATCGATATCAGTGACATAATACTTTGCCAGCCATTCCTGAGCTGCGCTTTTATCACCGTCAAACAGCTTCCACAATGTATGGTAGGCTGTCAGGTTCGGCAAGAAATATTGTGCCGAACTATTAACAAATACAGACAGCTCCTCTATAACTTTAGCGGCTTCACTGTACCGTCCCATCTGCCAGAGAATGCTGTGCTGCAAAATCAAGACGCAGATACGTCCATCCGGCTTATTATCCTTTGTAATCAGATTGCAGACATGATTATTTTGCTGGTAGGCTGTCTCCAGCTGGTTGCGCTCATAGGCAAAAGAGGCCATGATACCCGGACGCAGATACACCCATTCCGCACCAAGCAGCGGTGCAAAAGTGACGTCGATCTTGTCAAGTATCGATGGATCAAGGGCAATTTCTGAATAGTCACGGTTACTTCGGTGCATATATGGAAGATTGTGGGTAAAGGACGCAATATTTGTTGCAAGACCCGACTGGGTATAACTTTTCAGTACCTTACCGAACAGATAGAAAAGCTTAACCTGTGTTTTCAGTGATTTCCGGTAGTCTACGTGAAAGGCCAGCATCGCAAATTCCACAAATTCATTGCCCGCTTTAGCAATTCGCGGCAGGTTCAGAAGGATGGCATCCATATGCTTTGCATATTCCTTATAACGGCTGGTAAGGTAATAGTACCATGCGTATAGGACATGCAGCACGGGTGCTTCACGGGAGGCGCGTTCGGGCAGTGGATTTGCAAAAAAGCTATGCAGGAAATCTGCGTAATCTGCCACACCGTTTTTGTGGCCTCTAAACAGAAAGAGAAATAAAAAATTATCCGTTCCCTTGTAGTCGCCGCTCATCAGCCAGAAACGCAGTGCCCGCGAATAATCTTCATGATCCTTATAATAACGTGCAGCTGTTTTATAGAGAGAAGCTGTATCAGTCGCAGATACCGCAAGCTGTTTTTGTAAAAATTCCTGAAACAGATGGTGATAGCGGAATGTATCTCCATGCAGACGGCTTAAAAAAGAATTGGATCTGCTTAGCTCCTCCATGATCCCATAGGCGTCACTTCTCCCGGAAAGAGCACATGCAAGCTCGGTATCAAACTCATCAGCAACAGAGGTACACATACAGAACCTCCGCAAATCAGTATCCCATGTATTCCAAGCCAAGCTTTCAAAGAAATGAGCAAAATCATCCCCGCTGCCTCCGGAAACTTTCCCGGAGTGAGCAACAGCATTTACACCGATGGCCCAGCCGTCAGTTGCCATATAGACAAACTTTGCCTCATCCGGTGTAAGAAAGTGTCCCAGCTTGTTCATATACCATTTGATTTCAGTTTCTGAGAAGCGCAGCGCATCTCTTTGAATAATATTTTTCTTTTCATCCTTAATGAACGGCAGCAGTTCGGTTGGCATTTCACCGCGGGAAAGGATGACAAAGGTAAACGTATGCGGCAGACGGCGCAGTATGATCGGTAAAGATTTAATGATTTCTCCATTTGTTATTATATGAAAATCATCTAACACGATTACATGGCGGTCGGATTTCGGATACAATTCACTGAGCAGCTCAACCGTATGTTCTACGGGTGTGGCGGAAAACGCCGGATCTGTCAGTATGTGCTCTAATCTTTTATTGTCAGGCTGAAGGGAATAAAAACCCGTGGCAAGCAGCTTGTAGAACACAGACAGGGAATTGTCGTAGCTATCCAGCCCGATCCATACCGGTGTCTGTTCATTTTGATCCAGCCAAAGTAATGTACTTACCGTTTTGCCGCTGCCGCCCTGAGCAGAAACAAACACAAAGCCGTCTTTAGATGCTTCATCAAAACGCGTCAGCAAACTTTTACGCGGTACACATACCTCCGGAAGCTGTGCCGGGCTGAACTTATCACTTAAAAAAATGGGTTTGTCATTCATTTAAGCACCCCTTTCTAAAAGAAAACTATATGCTTTTATCTCAGTATAACACAAATAAAAATAAATAAAGTTCAAAAAACCTCATACCGTATGATTTTATTTATTTCAATCTTATGGTATCTTTAGCTTAGAAAGGCGGTGACGTGCATGGATATTCCGAATTGTGCCTATGATTTATCGGTAAGAATCGCCGAAGCAGTGCGTTATTTAAAGGAGATTCACAGCGATTTACCGCTGACTGACAAGCTGCTTGAGTGTGGTATCAAAGTAGGTATCTCCGCTCGTGAAGGTGATTTCAAGAATACTGCTGACAATATCCGCCAAGTGGACTATATATTGGAGATGGCGGCCAGATCCGGCTATCTGAGCGAACGTCAAAGTCTTCCGATCCGAAATAAATGTGCTGAATTGTTAGCAGCTATAAAGGAATCGGCAAAGTAACACACACTCAAAAAGAAAGATGTGAACAAGGGTTTCAAGGATTAATATCAACTGAAGTAAGGAGGGAACAGATATGAAACAGAGAATAAGAAAATTAGGGCTATTATTTGTATCAGCAGCTATGATCGTTACGCATTTTCCGTCAGTGGTCAGGGCGGCGGATGATGTGCCGAAGGATGGAGAAATTGCTTCCTTTGTAGATTTGGATAGCAGTATACAAACGCAGACGGTTCAGCTAGGTACAGAACTTTCAGCTTTAAATCTGCCTGATAAGCTGAATGCAATCATTTATCATGTAGAGGAAACATTAATTACTGAAGAAGAGGATAAGGCATCTGAAAAGATTCAGCAGCCTATTGCTGATCTTGGCGAGGATGAAGAGGGTGCAATCGATCAGAATGTGCAAAAGCCTTCTGAAGCAGACGGCAGCAGTACAGAAAATAATAAAACGGAAACCACTGTTACTACGTCCATTGAGGAAATTCCTGTTACCTGGAACAGCACTCCAGCCTATGACGGCAAGGCTGCTAACAGTTATGTTTTTAAAGCTGATGCAGGTGAAGCAATCTTATCCAGCGGTGCAGAGCTTCCGCAGATTACTGTGATCGTTGCAGAGGATACCGCTGGCAGTGAGATATCAGGGATAAACGTACCAGCCGTATATTCACTGGATGATACTATTAACGAATTGTTAGGTATGTCATATTTTGAAGGTGGTGTATTTATTGATACTTTCACATCTGATGAGTCTTATGCCGACATAACGCTGTATTCTGATTTAGATCTAGATAAAGTCTATCTGCCGACAGAAGTTCGGACAGATGTATCCGGAGTTTACTATACGATGGGGACTTTTCCAAATGGTGACCGCGATACACATTGGACTAAGAGTGATTCTGCATACATCAGCGTGAAGAAGATTGGGGAAATGTTTGACAATGTCGCTGAAGATATAAAAGACAAGCAGATCCGGTTGAATGTCAAAGAGCTTGCCGAAAACTATAAATTAAAAAATGTAAACGGTTTTTATGATATGACTGCCAATGTGGATAGCATAGGGGGACTGTACTTAAAAATCGGGCTCAATGAATTTGGGGAGCCTTACTATGACGAAGAAGGTCTTGTAACTATGATGAATGCGGTCTATGACCGGGTTTTTGTTGAAGCTGATACTGAAGAAAATACCACTGAACAGTCATCAAAATCATATCAGATGGACATAAGCGGCCATTGGCAAATAGATGAAAGTTATGATGCTGATGTAGAATTTGACGGTGCCTATGCATACAAACTGGTTGTTAATGAAGATTTGAAGGAAAAATATAAAGATAAAACATCAGATGGTTTTAATTGGGACGAAATCGAGGCATATGTTCAGGTAGGTTATTTGATTAAAGACTATGAATATAAACAAAAAACTATCAATTATGCCACTGATGGTCAGCCGGTAAGTATCAAAGATGTTTATGATCAATTGCCTAAAACCATGACGAGTACTTTTATCAAAGGGTATGATTATGGCAGTAAGGGTGAATCGTTTATTAAAAGTATGAATATCAAATGGAAATTAGATACTGAGTATAATACAAACAATATTGATAGCACTGAAGATGATTCAATGGAACAATTGGTTAAAGTGGGAGATTCACTTCGTTTCGTAGCAGACATTGAGGATCTCAGTGACAGGAACTTTTTTAAATTAGGTGCTGATCAGGCACCGCCTAAAATAACAGTTAATATTACAGACAAATATACTCCAAGCTATGATTATGAAAGTGATGATGAAAATACTACTAAGTACATCACCAAATATCATGTTGAGGATAGAGAAGAACTTGGTAAAAAATACCGATACATGCAGCTTGAGAGTTATAAAAATTATCCACATCAATATATTGCGTTCCCGAATCAGACATTAGAGGACATCGGCTGGAAAAATGAGGTCTTAGTGGACTACTACACCGAAGATGGCAAGACAGGATCAGAGTGGCTAACACTTGATTGGGAAATGGATCATAATGGAAATCATGATAGTGACCCGTATTATCCAATGTACTCTGATGAAAAAGGTTTCAGTGAAATTCGTATCGACATCACTGAAGCTATCATGAAAGGTTCGGCAGATCTAGGTGGAGAATGGGAAAATGCTCCGGGTGTAGAACCGCCCGAGATACGTATATTAATATTGAGAAACTGGATCAATATAGATCTCAGCAAACATGCCAATACGGATCAAATTAAGGATATAGATCTGTCGTTAGTGGTTGAAAATGGCGTTTTGACTGTCAGCTATGGTTATTATGAAGAAAAATCATATAATCGATATGGCATCAAAGGAGAGTGGTATTATCCGACAGAAACTTATGATATGAATAATTATATCGGCATAAGGCTGTATTCATCAGATGATACTTACGTTCATACTTTCAGCGAACAGCCATTACTGACTGTAAAAGATGAAAATGTTAATCTTGTATTAGATAATGTTAAAATAGAACGTGTATATTCTAAGAATATCAATCAGCCAATTATTGATATCATTTCTACAAAACTATTAGGCCCTAAGGCACTGATGGATCCTTACGAACCTCACAAACTCAAGGAGGGCTGGATATCAAATCCACTTAACATTAAAGCATATGCAGATAATTTTGTAATAAATAATATGTGGTATCCGGATATTTTGGCCAATCAGTTTACCTCCAGTCTGAATCTCTATGTAGTCGGAAAGAATCGGATTGAGACTGACTTCACGGGCGGTGAAATAATCCGTGTGCCATATAACGCGATGGTCGCAATCAGCGGGTTAAACGGATCGGATACCGAATTGACTGCCATCGGCGGGGCATATTATACGGTTATCGGTAATAATGAGGAATCCGGGCATATCTTTGTCCATGATGTTAAGCTTAATTTGGGGAAAAACATAGAGCTTGGCAATACAATTCCTTTTATGGGAACTAATACGCAGACAGCACCATCAACAGCAAAACAGATGGTTGAGGGTAGAATGGGGTATGATCTTCTGGGAAATTTGCGATTAAGAAATTTTGAGGCGAAAAGCAGGCCAATCGTAATCAGCGGATCAAAGGCAATCGTTGCCCCTATATTGTATAGCAAATTAAGCAATTCTGTAAGATGGTCTGAGAAAATGACAGTCGGAACTCTGGATCTTTCACTTGACAGTCAGCTGATTGTAAAGGACGGTGCGACATTATGCACGGCAACAAATTATTTGCCGCCGGCATATTCAATGCTGAATGCGTGGAAACAACGCCAAGAACGTCCTTTCAAAGATTCACAGATTATTTTCAAGTATGGAAGTGAGGATGAGTATGCGGTTAAATTTGATACTGAAGGAATTATACAATTAGGAGCTGATGTAACACTGAAGGAAACATCCAGAGATCAGGATCATTTTGGTTTAGGTGTGAGTGTGAAAATAAATGGTATGTATCCATTGACACCGCTTGATTTTAAAGCTCTGGGATATGTGGAAAATTTTGGCCCGATTCAATTGGATAAGGTTAACAGTAAAGATGAAAGTATCACGGAACTCATCAGTTACAAAACAACGGGTAATGATCTGGAACCGCTTGATATGCAGCCGTTGGAAAGGAACATTAATGTTGAATTTGACCGAGATATAAAGACGGGTCTTTATGAGTTTATGCTGAGTGTAAGCAATAATTTTTATCATTTAGAACCTGTAAAGTACAGTTTTGTTGAAGAAGAAAGACCGACAATCATTCAATTCCGATTTGCGAGTGAAGAAGACCTTGCATTATTCAATAGGGATGATACAAAAAATTCAAATTCTGATAATCCTAAGCTGACAACAACCATTTCCGAATCGAAAGTGAAGGACGCTCCTTCAGATTCGAATTCTGATGACCCTAAGCTGACAAAAGCGGCTAAGATATTAATGGCAGCCTATGGCGTAAATATGGATGATTTGAATTTTGTGGGTATTAATTTAGACAGGCAAAATGTATGGATCACAAAAGAAGAACAAGAGGCTCTTACTTACTTTGGATTACAAAGAATTGCAAGAGAAGTAGAAGCTGAAAATGCTAAACTCGAGGACGAAAAAAGACAAGAAGAGCTAGAAGAGCTTCTAATGTCTGAGGAGGAGTTAACGGCTAAAAGAACGCAAGAGTTTGCCGATAAGTATGGTGTAACAATTGAAGATCTTGAAGAAATCGGCATAAAGATCAACGGCAATACAGTTGCTCTTTTGAGTGATGAACAGCGTCTGAAACTCCAAGATAAAATCAATGCGAATGTAGAAGCGAAAGAGGAAAATGTACTGAATAACTATCAGCTCAACATGGCAACGGGTGAAACAGGAGCAACGTATTATGTGCAATATGTAGACAGACTGGCACCAAGCTATGATGAATTGATCAATGAAGATTTTCCGCAGTATTTATTTGCAGAGGTTAGCCGCAAGGTTAATGGCAAGGAGAGAATCTACTTTGAACTGGTTCCAATTACTAGATGGGTAGAGCAATTCCTGCCGATAGAAATGAAAAACCAAGTTGCATGGCAGCGAGGTTATATATCTCAGGATAGTTATGCATTAAAGCCTAATCTTGGCTTTATAAAAGCAAATGCCGGAAACTACATGTTTGCAGCTGAATTACCTGAAGAATATACTTTTGCTTTTGGTACTGAATCAGCGCCGATAGCGGCAGTAAGAGTGATAGAAAGTAATCAGACGAAGAAGTCTAATTACATGATTGATCAACTTTTGGATGCCCTATCGGGGAATGATCAAGCTATGGCTAATGAGTATGTGACAAGTGAAGGATGGCTTGATATATTGATAAACCTTGAGGAAGAAGTATCAAGAGAGGATGTGCAACGACAACCTTACTACTGTTATCTCATAAACCTTGATCTTGAATATCCGCCTGATATGCAGGAAGGTATTTATGTTTATAGAGATAGAAATTATGGTGCTTCAGAGTACATTCCGCCTGATTATGGAGGGCCTACTCGTACACGCGAAGAAACTTGGAGCTTATATAAACCTGTATATACAATCGGAGAGTATTTAGGTTCGGTACCAGCAATCTTCAATATGAGTTTATACTGGGAAATACCTAGGGGATTTGCACGAGTGACTTTCCGTATATACGATATAGTTTTTGGATGGTAAGTGCTGAAAAAAGTGTACTGTTTCATGATTTTTGCAAGGTGCTGAATCATGAAGATCAATCTAAAAAAACAGCTTGTCAGGGTAAAACCGGCAGGCTGTTTTTAGCTGTGATGGAATATAAATAATGAGCCGAGACTCATCCTTATCATTCAGGGGGGAGCGGCAGTCAATCTTGAATTTATTCTTTTCCTTAACTATTGAGTTTGCTTCTGCTATCATTGATATGGAATGGGGATCACAATGACAAAGAATCAATGGATGGACATATATTTCAGCTCTGCAGGCAACATTGCATCAATTTATGTATGGGCTGATTCTTTCTTATTTGCTGTTATGTATAAAAATGATAGAAAGCTCAGGTAAAATTTTTAAACTTTTATTATAATATGTTAAACTATACCTAAACAGGAAGGTGTCAACATGAAAAGGTTCAGAGTGTATATTTTATTTGTGCTGATTGGTATTGTTTCATTGGGGTTATATCAATATTGGCAGACAGTAAACCGCATCGTATTTTATTTCGATAATATAGAAGCAGTATCGGCAGCGGGTGAATTGGAATATCAGGATTCAATCGATCTGTCAGCGGCCGCAATCGGTTTACGTGCTGTAAAAGGAAATCAGGATATTAGTGATCAGATCATAAGCCCTGACTTATCCATTACGGAATTAAAAACATATCAATTAATCTATAAAGCAGATGGTGCTGAATTCAATTATGAATTGAATGTCAGTGATAAGACAGCACCTCTTCTAAGTGCAGAGGGCAATATTACATTAATGCAGGGAGAAGCGTTTGATACACGGCTGCTGAACCTTCAGGCGATAGATGATTTTGATGGTGATATCAGCGATAAAATCATTGTGACAGGGGATGTGGAATCATCAATTCCTGGTGATTATGAATTACATGCTGAGGTCAGTGACAGTTCAGGAAATAAAGCAGAGACTGTTTTGCTGGTTCATGTTGAAGCGATGCCGCAGATCGATCAGCCAGCGGATGATCCGGTGATGAATGCTGTGAGTGATCCTGATTCCATTACGGTGATGATCAATAAACAGAATACACTGCCGGATGGCTGGGAGCCCGCTGATTTAGTCTCTATCGGAAATAATCATTATCTGCGAAAGGAAGCTGCCAAGTCATTAGAAATGATGCGAAATGATGCCCAAAACAGTGGAATCAGCTTTAATGTAATCAGTTCATACCGTTCTCAGACATATCAGACTGATCTTTATAATCGCTACATGGCCTCAGATCCGTACAATGCACCTTATTACAGCGCATATCCGCGAACGAGTGAGCATGAATTAGGCTTGGCGGTTGATATCAGTTATGATTATTCATTGCATAATGATCTGGCAGAAAGTGAGTTAGGACAATGGATGGCTGCCAATGCGCATAATTATGGCTGGATCATGCGTTATCCTGAAGGCAAAACAGAAAGTACAGGCTATTATTATGAAGCGTGGCACTGGCGTTATGTGGGTACAGAGCTTGCAGAGGCACTTTACAGCAGCGGTTTATGCATGGAAGAATATAGATAAGGCTGTTTGCCAAATAAAAAGAGTATTACACATGATGATCATGCTGAATACTCTTTTTAGTATTAGAATTTATATATTTAATAAATCGGCGCACAATTTCGCTTTTTTCCTGATTTTTCATTACTGCCATGCAGACATTGCGGACATAGGGATGTTTAATTGGCACAAATGCAATGCCGTCAAATTTTCGGATATTTAATGAATCCGTCATGATTGCACAGCCGACGCCGGCTTTGACTAAGCTTAATATTGCTTGGTCTTCATTGGCTTCACTGACGATGCAGGGTAGGATATTCATTTCGGTATACATATTTAATAAGATGTGATGAATGGCAGATTCCGGAGAATGAGCCACGTATTTTTCATGTCCTGCTTCTTCCATGGTGATCGAAGTTTTCTTGGCAAATGGATGATTCGGAAGGCAGGCAAATACGAAGCGCTGTCTGACAATAGGCATAAATTCAATATCTTTTTCAAGATGATTGGGAGTACAGAATACCGCATCATATTCCACATTCTTTAAACCGCGTATCAATTCCTGCGATACATTCTCTTTTAATGAGAAAAAGATAGGTTTATCCTCCTGTTCGATAAAACCATGAATCAATTCGGGAATATAATCCATAGATAAAGAAGTGATAAAGCCAAGATTGATCTGTGCACCATCCCCTGTTATTTCTTTACGCAAGTATTCATTGCCTTTGTCAAGCTCACGCAAGGCAACCTTTACATATTCATAATATTGTTTTCCCTGCTTAGTTAAAACGACATTGCGCCCTTGTTTCTTAAATAAGAAAACATTCAGTTCAGCTTCTAATGAACTGATTGCTTTTGATAAGGTAGGCTGTGCAATATGCAGTTCTTCGCTGGCTTTTGTATAATGCTGATATTTAGCAAGTACAGAAAAATAATATAACTGATTCAAATTCATAAAGAAACCTCACTTATATTCTTATTTTAGTATAATCTATTACTTTTGGCTATGAATATTTGCTTGTGAGTTTATTTATTATCAATTTAAAAGAGATAAAATTAAGAGTAATCAGGGAGGATTAGAGATGAAAAAGAATTTTATGTTAAGGATGCTTAAATTGCTGAGTGCATGTGCGTTAGTATTTGCATTAGGTGCTTGTTCAACACCAAAGGGAACATCGGACGGTTTATACAAAGCGGGTACTTATACGGCAGTTGCAGATGGCAACAATGGTGAAGTTGAAGTATCTGTTACATTCAGTGAGGATAAAATTGATTCTATTGAAATCATCAGTCAGAAGGAAACTGAGGGACTAGGCAATACCGCAATGGATACTTTGTCCAAGGAAATCGTTGAATATCAGTCATTAGGTGTCGATACGATTTCAGGTGCAACGAATTCAAGCAATGCCCTGCTTGAAGCTGTCAAGGATTGTGTTAAACAAGCCGGCGGTGATGTTGATGCTTTAGTAAAAGCTGCGATTAATAAAGCCAGCGGTGAAGAAGTTACCCTGAGCAGTGATCTTGTAGTTGTCGGCGGCGGTGCGGCAGGGATGAGTGCAGCATTGCGGGCAAGAGAATTAGGCCTGAATGTAATTTTGCTTGAGAAAATGTCTTTCTTAGGCGGTGCTATATCAATCAGCGGCGGCAATCAGGTTGTATATGGCTCTAAGCTGCAGGCGGAGGCCGGTGTCAGCGATGACAGTGCTGAAAGCATGATTGAAGATTTTATGAAGAATGGAGCAAATTTAAATGTGCCTGAATTATTGCAGCTTTATGCTGAAAATGTTGGGGCAACTACAGATTGGATGCATGAAAATCAGAATGTAGAATTTGATATGGAAGGCGGTCTGCACGTACTTGCTGAATATTCTCATGACCGTGAATTAGCGTATGCAGGCGGCGGTGCAGGTTTTGCGAAAACTTATCGTGAACAGATTGAAAACAGTGGGACTGAGGTTTATCTGAATACTCGCGCTGCGGAATTGATCGTTGATGAAAATGGCAATGTCACCGGCGTTAAGGCTGAGGGAAATGACGGTACGCTTTATACGATCCATGCTGAATCAGTGATACTGGCTACCGGCGGTTATGGTAATAACAAGGATCTGCTGTCAGATGAAATGAAAACAGCATTATACTATGGCCCGCAATCATCAACAGGTGACGGCATCATCATGGCAACTGCTGAAAATGTAGGTGCTGCGACCCGTTTGATGGAATATGGCAAGCGTTATCCAAATGGTATCGAAGTCAGTGAGGGCATCGCAAAATCAACGATTGCCGGGAATATTGCTGCCTTTGCGGAGGATGCGATTCTAGTAAACAGTGAGGGTAAACGTGTTGTTAACGAGAAAGCAAGCAATCGTGAAATCCTAACGGTTGAATTAGAACAGGAAGGTCAGATGCTCTACCTGTTAATGGATGCGGATACGTTTGAAACCTTTAAGGGAAAACTGTCTACCGGCGGTATTGCGGGCAGTGATATTGATGCATGGATCGCTAATAACGGATCATCAGCACCGGTATTTGTGAAGGCTGATACACTTGCTGATTTAGCTGCTGCTGTGGGTATGGATGCCGCTGTATTAGAAAATACAGTGAGCACATATAACACTTATGTTGCTGATGGCAATGATGCTGAGTTTGGCCGTCCTGTGGAATATATGACATCATCGATTGGTGAAGGCCCGTATTATCTTGTAGAACAGAAGCCTCGTTTTGCGACAACGATGGGCGGCCTTGTGGTGAATACTTCCTTAGAGGTTTTGGATGAGGAAGGAAATGCTATCGGCGGTTTATATGCTGCGGGTGAAGTAGCCGGCGGTGTAATGGGTGATGATTCACCTTCCGGTGCCAATAACGGCTGGGCACTGACTTCCGGGAAATTAGCAGCTGAAGCAGTTGGCAAAGCATTAGGCAAATAAATACTTATTTTATAAGAACGGATACATTGGACTGTGTCCGTTTTTGTTTTGTCATGTTATTGGCAAAAATGTATCGAAATTGTTAAATATAGAATTGAATAAGTGAAGATATTCACGAATTCTTTTGTTAGATTATATTTATAGAACCATGGGAGGTACACTATGAAAAGGTTGATTGGATATTGTTTGGCATTTATGCTTGTACTAAGTGCCTGTACACCTGCTAAAGATGATAGTTCAGCATTTAAAGCTGGTACTTATTCCGGCTCGGCAAAGGGAATGAACGGTGACGTTGTCTTAGAGGTTGTTTTGAGTGAGAAAGAGATTGAGAGCATCAATGTCAAGGAACAGCAGGAAACTGCCGGACTGGGAGATCTTGCTGTTGATAAGATGATTGAAAAAATCGTTCAGGCACAGTCTGTCAAGGTAGACGCCGTGACCGGTGCTACGATTTCCAGCAATGCAGTGATCGAAGCAGTGACAAATGCTTTAAATGAAGCTGGTGTTGATGCATCTAAGCTTGAACCAAAAGCTGAAATCAAGGATACAGCTGTCGAAGATACCGAAGCGGATATTGTTGTAATTGGCGGCGGCGGTGCCGGTTTAAGTGCTGCTATCGAAGCGGCTGATAAAGGTACAGAAAAGATTATCGTATTAGAAAAAATGCTTGCTACAGGCGGTACAACAGCTACTGCACAGGGAATGATCGCCGGTTATGAAACTAAGATTCAAAAAGCTGCCGGTGATGAAGCATTAACTTATGAAGCAATGGTTGACAATTTGATGAATAATGCATTATGGAAGCTTGATCCAGAGCTGACTAAGATTACTGTTGAGTCAAGCGGAAAGACCATCGACTGGCTGATTGATCGCGCAGAAGTGGAATTCCAGCCTGATGCATTGGTTGGCTATGGCCCGTTGAAAATGATGCACGTAGTTGATGGTTTCGGCCCAAGTTTAATTCAGCATTTAACTTCAACTGCTGAAACTGCAGGAGTTGAAATTCGTACAGAAAATAAAGCTGTCGAGATCTTATTGGATGAAAATAATAATGTAAGCGGCGTAGTTGTGGAAACAGCCGACGGCACTTATACAATTCATACAAAAGCCGTAATCCTTGCTACTGGCGGTTATTCTTATAACCCTGAATTAACAGCTCTGCTCGATCCGGAAAAGGCCGGAACGTTTGGTATCGGACATCCTTCCAATACCGGCGATGGTTTGATCATGGCAAGCAATGTAGGCGCTGCTTTAACACATACGAATCACTTAATGGCAGTACTTAAAGATTATGAAATTATGAAGGACTATAAGGGTACAAGCGCCAGTGCCAATATCTCAAAATTTATTGCACAGAATAATCTTGTATTAGTCGGACAAGATGCAAAGCGTTTTGTTGATGAAAAGAGCGGCGGTTATATGACACAGCTGCTGAATGAACCTATTTTTGATCAAATGCATAAAGAAGGCGCTGGCTTTGTTTGGGCTATTTCTGATAAGGCAGCAATCGATGCCGCTGAAATCAAACGCGGTGAAAATCTAGAATTCATTACTGCCGATACACCTGAAGAACTGGCAGAAAAGATGAATCTTGATCCTGCCGTACTTAAGGAAACGATTGAAAACTATAATTCATATGCAGCAAATAATACTGATCCTGAATTCAAACGCACGGTGATGTCACCCTTGACTTCTCCTTATGTTGCGGTGGCTGTTGTGCCATGTGAAATCATCACCTACGGCGGTGTTGCCAGAAATGAAAAGAGTGAAGTAATCAGAGCTGATAACACCGTAATCAATGGTTTATATGCTGCCGGTGAAGTGAGTGCTAATTCCTCTTATATGGGCTTTACATTATCAAATGCAGTCACTTGGGGACGTATTGCCGGTGAAAATGCTTCTGCTTATATCAAAGAATAATCAATATTAAAAGCAAGAACTGGCTCAGTCAATGAGTTCAGTTCTTGCTTTATTATTAAGAAGCATTTTCTGATATTGACTGGGAGACATTCCCTCATGCTGACGGAATGCTCTGGAAAAATGCTGCTGGGAAGTAAAGCCTATTTCATGAGTGATTTGCTGAATACTCATAATACCGCTTGCTAAATAGTTTTTTGCCAAATCAAGACGCATCTGAATAATAAATTGGCTTGGTGATTGTTCGGCAATTTTCATAAATGATTTATATAAATAATTTTCACTGATCGTAAAGACAGCGGCAAGCTTTTTAACGCTTAAATCTTCACTGATGTGATTGAGGATGTATTTAATGACTTCATTCACTAATACGCTTTGATCAGTCAGTTTATTTTCAGGATAAGTGATTTCGAAAGGTGTGCAGTTATAGCTGCGGATGATTTCAATACAGATGGATTTCACAAGCATGTTGATGACGGCTCTTGAACCTATCTGCTGTTTCTTAACTTCGGCTATTGTATGATTGAATAAAGCTTTCATCTTATTATCCGTACAATGTTTAACAGGACTGCTGCCTATAAGCATTTCAATCAGCTCATGCTGCAAGGCAATGGGTTCAATGTCAAAATGGATATAAATATATTCATAACCCTCTTGGCCTTCGTTTTTAGAATGATAGATGCCATAAGGTTCTAAGATCATCAAATCATTTTCTCTGCATTCATAAACGTTGCCTTGGATCGTTGTCTGTGAACCGCCTTTTGTATAATAGATCAATTCAATATCCTTGATCGTATAAGTTGCTTTTTTTTCAATATAGCTGCTCCATACCCCCACGCTGTTTACGCAAATGCTGAAAGTATTAAAAAAACTGCTTAGGTTATCATCGATCAAGGGTGTTGTTTTGCTGTTTGAATGTATTAATTTCATGAAATCACCATCCATATTATAAGGGGATATGAACAAGATGGAAAGATAAATAAACGATAAAAAAATAATTTGACGATTTGCTTTTTTCTATCTGTTCAAATTGACTTATATTTGTTATTATGAGATTAAAGAAAGAAGGGATTGAATGAGTCAAGTAACCGGAGTACTGGATAAAGAAAGAGAAACAAGCGCCATGAATGTAATTAAGAATGAGCGTTTAACTTATTTCCAGCAAGTATTGGAGTTAGCCAAAATCGGGGAAGATACGCTGGGGGATTTTTTAAAGACGGATGAATTAAAGAAGGCCATGGATGAAGGTATTATCTGTGATCTTTATGAGGGAAGTGCGCCTTTCCGTCCGCGTTATGTATTAGTTGATTTTAAGAAACTGTTTACCGATGGGTGTAAGTTTTTGGAGTTAGATCCGCCAACCGATCTGCAGGAAGCATGTAATTCTTTATTGATCATGTATAAGAATACGCCGGCAGCAGGAAGTTATCCGGTTTATCTGGGTGATATTGATGCCATGCTGGAGCCTTTTGTATTAAAGGAAGATCGGGCGAAGGCAAAGCGCACTTTAAAGCTGTTCTTACTGCATATCGATAAGACGATCTCTGATTCATTTGTACATATGGATATCGGCCCAAGGGAAACGGTGACAGGAAATCTGATTCTGGAATTAAGTGAAGAAATGCAGCTTGCTGTTCCTAATATCACATTGAAGTATGATCCTGAAATCACGCCGGACAGTTATGCTGCGAAGGTTGCTAAATGCATGCTTAAGGTATCGAAGCCATCCTTCTGCAATCATCAGATGTGTATGGCAGAGTGGGGCGAGGATTATGGTGTAGCCAGCTGCTTGAACGTGCTGAAGATTGGCGGCGGCGGTTATACGCTCAATCGCATCAAGCTGCATGAAATGAGTGAAAAAGCGGAAAGTATCGATCAATTTTTAAATGAAACACTGCCTTATTATATGCGGCTGCTGCTCGAATTTACGGATCGCCGGATTCGTTTTATTGTGGAAGAATCAGCATTCTTTAAATCGAATTACCTTGTTAAGGAAGGCTTTATCGACCGTGAAAAATTCATTGGCATGATTGGTGTTGTCGGCGTTGCTGAATGTGTCAATAAGCTGTTAGGCATCAAAGATCCGAAGCAGGGCTATGGCAATAACGCTGAAGCAGATGCTTTGGCTGTTAAGATCTGCGAGAAGATGGAGGAGCTGGTAATGGCTCATCCGGGTTTATATTGCTCGAAGGTCGGCGGTCATTATGGACTGCATGCTCAGGTAGGAATCAGTGATGATATGATGAGCAATACACCGGGGGCACGCATTCCAATCGGTGCTGAACCGGAAATTGTGACCCATGTCATGCATTCAACTCATTATCATAAATATTTCCCTACGGGTATCGGTGATATTTTTACTTTTGATGAGACGTGGGATCGTTCCCCCGAAGCTATTGTTGATATCGTTAAGGGAGCCTTTGCCAAGGGTATGCGTTATTTCAGCGGTTATTCAAGTGACAGCGATGTTGTAAGAGTCACGGGTTATCTTGTGAAAAAGAGTGAATTGGCAAAGCTTGATGCCGGTCAGCAGGTGCTTAACGGAGCGACAGTTCTCGGCAAGGGTCAGCGCGACGGTGCTCAGGCATTGGACCGCCGTGTAGAAACATCACACTAGCTATCGTTTTTGTCATCATTGCTGTTTTTATAGTCCTGATTTGTTATACTAAAGATAGTAAGCAGTATTCATTTTGAATAGAAAGGACAAGGCTATGAAAAAACAAAGCGGTTTAGTTGTAACGAGTAAATGGACATATTTGCTGTTAGCCTGCATTCCCGCCGGCATCATCAAAATCATTATCGATTATTCACAGGCTTTCACAGCAAGTGAAGCTCATGTTTCACAGTTTGTGTCAGATACGTTTATATCCTTGCTGATAATCTTGATCGGCACGATCTTGTTTGTTAAATTGAATACTCGATCTGCTTGGATGAATCCGGATCATCCGGAGTCAAAGGAAGAATACTTGAATCAGTTAAAGAGATAATGATAAATAAAAAAAGGAAAGTGAGTATCATTATAAAAATGAAATCATCTTTCCTTTTTCTATACTTAATCAGTATGCTTTGACATATTTGCAAGTTCATTCAAAAGAATTTCCACAAAAACAAAGTAAATAGCCTGTTCATCGATAAACTTGGCATAACCTTTAGATACCGGCGGTAAGTTGATGACATGCGTACATTGTTTTATAAATGGCAGGGCGGTCATAGTAACAATACCGACAGGGCAATGATTATCATTAAGAACATCGATACGATCCTGATAAATATGCCCATTATCCTTTATGGTGAAGATTAAACAGAAGTCTTGTTCATCCATAATATTGACGGCATCAAACATCATGGTAGTGTCATCTAAAGTATCTGAATCAAGACCGATCTTCAGCATTCGCATCTGCAGCTGTTTGGCAGCTAAAGAGGTTCGGTTTATAGCTAGAATTTTAACTCGCCGAGCTTGAATAATGGCATGAGCAATAGCTCTTACCTGATGGATATCAACAGTTTCATTGATTTGTTCGATTGCCTTGCAATAATAGCTGGTAATGAACTGGATCGTCTGATCCGGTTCAATCTTGTCCTCAGGGTTATTGAAACTGGATGAAATCAAGAATCTTGATAACTCGTATTTCAATTCTGAATAACCATTATAGCCAAGTTTTTTTGCGAAACGGATCATCGCAGCTTTTGATGTGCCTGTCGCGGTTACCGTTGTCTCTACGGAAGCTCTGGCAAATTCCTTAGGCTGATTTAAAATAAAAGTGGCAATTAATTCCTCTGTTTTAGTGAAGCTTTCAAAATTATGCTGAATCAATTCTAAAGGATTCATAAAATCACCTCTGGTTAGATTATAGCATATATTTGAAATATGTACCTATGAAACTGAAATATATTTTAAAATATGTTTCAAATTATGTTTTAAGTATTGAAATAAATTTTAATGCATGCTATACTGCTTTTGTAATCGCTACCATGGGCGTGATACATTCAATACAAATAAAACATAAGGAGAAGGAATTTATGGATAAATTCACTGCATTGCTGGAAAAGGTGCTTGTACCTTTAGCTGACAAATTATCACAGAATAAATATCTTGGGGCTATATCTACTGGTTTTTCATATTTATTGCCGATTACGATGATAGGCGCTATATTCACTTTGCTTGCCAATCTTCAGATCGCACCGTATCAAGCCTTTGTTACGTCGACAGGTTTAAAGACGATTCTGGCGTTCGCACCCACAGTAACAACGGATATGCTGGCTGTTTATGCTGCTTATCTGATCGGTAAAGCATGTGCTGAAAAGCTGGGGCTTGAAAAAGATTCTACTATCATTGGTTCTATTACATTATTTGTATTCTTATTGATGATTCCGCTCGGTGTATCCGGAAAAGGGGCTGACAGCGGTGAAATCGTATCCATTGCCGCTGCTTTGCCGACAAGCTATCTTGGGGCTGCCGGTTTGTTCAGCGCTATGATTCTCGGCATGGTTGTACCGACGATCTATAATCTATTTATTAAACATAACATTATACTTAAAATGCCGGAGCAAGTGCCGCCGACAATTTCTAAATCATTTTCTGCATTGATTCCTGCTTTTGCAATTGCTTTCATTTTCTGCCTTGTACGTTTTGGCTTTGCACAGACAAGCTTCGGCACAATGAATGACTTTATCTATACAATGCTGAAGACGCCGTTATCGCATTTATCCGCAAGCCCGATCACTTTTATTATTTTTATTATCATGTGCTCACTGATGTGGTTCTTCGGTCTGCATGGCGGTATGATCGTTATGCCGTTCCTGTCCATGCTTTATACGACGGCAGGTTTGGAAAATCTTGAAGCCTATGCAGCTGGCACAGCTTTACCTAACATCATCACCAAATCATGCTGGTCAATGTATGCTTCATTAGGCGGTGCCGGCGGTACATTAGGCTTATGCTTCATCATGTTCTTCTTTGCCAAATCGGCACGCTATAAAACATTAGGCAAGCTGGCACTGCCATCCGGCTTATGCGGGATCAATGAACCGATTACTTTTGGTTTACCGATGGTATTGAATACTATTATGATCATTCCATTGATCTTAACACCGATCATTACGTTCTTAGTTGCTTATTTCAGTATGAATATCGGTCTTGTACCGTTTACGAATGGTGCTGAAATACCATTAGGGACACCGGTTCTATTATCAGGCATTGTTGCCTGCGGCTGGCAGGGAGCAGTCCTTCAGGCAGTATTGATTTTAATTCAGGTGGCAATGTATCTGCCGTTCTTTAAGATTCTTGACAAGCGCGCACTTGCTGAGGAAGAGGGGAAATAAAAGCTTTAAAAGTTATAAAGATCAATGCTTTATAACTTTTTATCACAAATGAGAGGAGAAATTTATGACTAAAAAACCCAATATCGTATATTTTGTGGCAGATCAGATGCGCTGCGATGCCTTAGCTCATATGGGCAATCCGGCATCGATCACACCGAACCTTGATGCTGTTTTAGAGGATGGTGTATCCTTTAAAAATGCTTATTGTCAAAATCCTGTCTGCGTACCGAGCCGATGCAGCTTTCTGACAGGCTTATATCCGCATACGACAGGTCATAGAACCATTCATTATTTACAGAATAAAGGCGAGCCTAATTTTTTAAGAACGATGAAAAACAATGGCTATGAAGTGATCTGGGTCGGCAGAAATGATGTTGTGCCGGGTAATTATTCTAAAGAAGAATACTGCGATGCTTATTATGACGGTATTCATAAGGAAGACAGAAAAGCAGTTACAAAGGATAAATCATTCAGTCATGGTTTTAAGCTAGATGGAAATGCAGATACAAGCGAACCGGGGTATTATTCTCACTACGTAGGCAAGATCAGTGAAGAAATGGCACATAATGGCAGTATGGGGGGGAGTGACTGGGGCTGTGTAGAAGCAGCACTGGCTTATATTGAGAGAAAAAGCAAAGAACCTGGTTCCAAGCCTTTCTTTCTCTATGTAACGATTGCCTTTCCGCATCCGCCCTATGCCTGTGAGGAGCCTTGGTACAGCAGTATTGACCGCAGTAAGCTGCCGCCGAGAAGACCCAGTGTGTTAACGCTTAAGGATAAGCCCAGTATGCTTTATGGCATTGCCTCTAAACAAAATCTTGATGCTTGGGGCGAAGCGAATATGACGGAATTAAGAGCTACTTACTTAGCCATGGTATCCCGCTTTGATACTCATTTTGGGCTAATTAGAAATAAATTAAAAGCATGTAATCTCTATGATGATACAAGTATTTTTGTGTTTAGTGACCATGGTGATTATACGACTGATTACTCGATTGCGGAAAAGGTACAGAACTGTTTTGACGATCCTGTCGTGAATGTGCCGCTGCTTGTGAAACCGGCTGCTCAGTTTGCCTGTAAGCCGAGAATTTCTGAAGCCTTGGCAGAGTTAGTGGATATTACCGAAACCGTCTGTCAGATGACAGGCGTTAAAACCGAGTATGTGCAATTCGGCAAATCATTGCTTGATGTATTAGCCGGCAGTGATACCCATAAGGATGCCGTATTCTGTGAAGGCGGCCGCATCCATGGTGAAACATGGGCAATGGAAAAAGGACATGGTCCTGCATCACCTTACTGGCCGCGGCTGTCTACTCAGGAAATGGAAGGTCCTGAGCATACTAAGGCAGTCATGATTCGTATGGGGAATCTGAAGTATATTTATCGGCTTTATGAAACAGATGAGCTTTATGACCTTGAAAAAGATCCGCAAGAGTTAGATAATAGAATTAAGGATCCAGCTTACAGCGAAGCTGTTAATAAAATGAAATTGAGAATTCTTGATTTCATGATTGAAACCGGAGATATTGTACCGGATCGCAAAGATATACGATAAGGAGGAATGCTATGCCATTCAGAGAAAATTTTTTATGGGGCGGTGCTACGGCTGCCAATCAATGTGAAGGCGGATATAAGGAAGACGGCCGCGGATTAGCGAATGTCGATGTTGTTCCGCATGGGCCTGACCGCATGAAGGTGAGCTGCGGCAGACTGAAAATGCTGGAGCATCAGGCAGGTTATTATTATCCGGCATGTGAAGCCATTGATATGTTTCATCATTACAAGGAAGATATTGCGCTTTTCGGTGAAATGGGGTTCAAGACTTATCGTCTTTCTATCGCTTGGACACGGATTTTTCCAAAGGGTGATGAATCTGAACCGAATGAAGCAGGCTTGAAATTTTATGAGGATCTGTTTAAAGAATGTCATAAATATGGGATTGAGCCATTAGTAACGATTACGCATTTTGACTGCCCCATTCATTTGATCAAGGAATATGGCGGGTGGAAAAATCGCCGTTTGATTGATTTCTATAAAAATCTTGTTACCGTATTGTTTACTCGTTACAAGGGACTGGTGAAGTATTGGCTTACTTTTAATGAAATCAACATGATTCTGCATATGCCTTTCATGGGAGCCGGTTTGGTGCTGGAGGCTGATGAAAATGAAGCACAGGTCAAGTATCTGGCTGCTCATCATGAATTGGTTGCGAGTGCCTGGGCTACGAAGATTGCCCATGAAATCGATCCGGAGAATAAGGTTGGCTGTATGCTGGCAGCCGGTGTAACATATCCTTACAGCTGTGATCCTAAAGATGTTTTTGAAGCTCAGAGGAAGAATCGTGATAATTATTTCTTTATCGATGTACAAAGCCGCGGTGAATATCCTGCCTATGCGTTAAAGGAATTTGAGCGTGAGGGTATCGATATTGGAATGAGTGATGAAGATAAAAGAATATTGAAAGAGCATACTGTTGATTTTATATCTTTCAGCTATTATTCAAGCCGCTGTACAAGCACTGATCCTGAGATTTTGGCAAAGGAAATGAGCGGCAATGCATTCAAAGGTGTACGAAACCCTTATCTGAAAGCTTCACAATGGGGCTGGCAGATCGATCCGCTGGGCCTGAGAATTACCATGAATGAGTTATATGACCGGTATCAGAAACCGCTGTTTATTGTGGAAAACGGCTTAGGTGCAAGAGATGAAGCAGATGAAAATGGCTATGTAGAGGATGATTACCGCATTGATTATCTGCGGGAGCATATCAAGGCGATGAAGGCTGCCGTAGAATTAGACGGGGTTGAATTATGGGGTTATACTTCATGGGGCCCAATCGATTTAGTCAGTGCGTCAACCGGTGAAATGTCTAAACGGTATGGTTTTATCTATGTGGATAAGGATGATGAAGGAAATGGAACATTAAAACGTTCTAAGAAAAAGAGCTTTGATTGGTATAAGAAGGTTATTGCCACTAATGGTGGAGATTTACAATAAATCTGAGGGAGAACATTTATGAAAAAAATCGTATTATTGTGTGCAGCAGGTATGAGTACAAGCTTATTAGTTACCAAGATGCAGAAAGCGGCGCTTGAAGAGGGTCTTGAGTGTGATATCAATGCCTATTCGATCGCTCAGGCTAAAGAGGTAGGTGCTGATGCAGATATTATTTTATTAGGGCCGCAGGTACGTTTTAATCTTGCTAAGGTCAAGGAACAATGTCCGAATTGTCCGGTTGAAGCCATTGATATGGCAGCCTATGGCATGATGGATGGGGCTAAGGTCATCAAGCGTGTTAAAGAAGTGCTGGGTATTTAGTTATGGAAGGTCTTGAATTGATCAGCTTTCAGATCATCAGTGCGGTAGGTACTGCCCGTTCCATGTACATCGAAGCGATACAGCTTGCAAAAACAGGTGATTTTGAAGGCGCTGAGAAGCTGATGGAGGAGGGAGAGCAGGTGTTTTTAGAAGGTCATCACGCGCATGCGGGTTTGATTCAAAAAGAAGCAGCTGGTGAAAAGACTGAATTTGCTCTCTTGCTGATGCATGCGGAGGATCAGCTGATGAGTGCCGAAGCTTTTGGTATCTTAGCTCAGGAATTTATCGATATTTATAAAAAATTGAATCAATAATCATTGGATCAGGGTCATGCTCTGATCCTTTTCTTTGGCTGATAAAATAATATGCAGCCGTTTTCAATTATGGCGGTATCCCTTTCAATTGACTCTTAAACATGGTAAAATTAATAATAATATTTATATCATTTCAGCATGTTTGGAGGGGATATGATGAAAGCTAAAAGGATAATATTAGCTATCTGTGTGCTTTTTAATACCTGTTTTGGTTTAGCTGCATCAGATATCCATGCTGAAGAAGATCAAGTCATAAAAGTGGGTTATCCAATTCAAGAGGGACTTACGGTTATTGATGAGAATGGAAATTTCAGCGGTTATACTTATGAATATATTCAGGAAATGGCTTTATATAATGGCTGGCAGGTTGAATTTGTCCAAGCTGAAGGAAGTATTGACGAAAGCTTAACGACTTTGATGGATATGCTTGAAAAAGGGGAGATCGATCTCATGGGCGGGATGTCGTATAGCGCCGCTATGGATGATATCTATGACTATTCAAGCCGCAGCTACGGCATCGCTTATACAACTTTAGTAATATTAAATAATAAGACATTTATTGTTGATTCGACCCAGATGCAGCATGTGCGGATAGCGGTGCATAAGAATGCGAACATGCGCTTGCGGGAGCTGAATGAATTTTGTGAAATGAACCTGATTGAGCCGGAGTATTTTTATTATGACAGCAGTGAAGCAATGCTTAACGCTTTGGTAAGCGGTGAAGCTGAGGCAATGCTGAGTACGAGCGCTGAGAAGGTAACCGGTGTGCGTACGGTAGCTAAATTTGCTCCTAAGCCTTTTTATTTCATTACCACATCGGGTAATTCACCACTGATACAGGAAATAAATCTAGCGCTGCAGAATATTGAACAGACTAATCCATATTTTATGTCGGAAATGGAAAGTAAATATTTTTCACACGGTCATGATGAGTTGATTTTAAATGATGATGAATTAGCGTTTATTGAACAGGGTAACGTATTTAAAGCCGGTGTGCTTACCAATCAGCCGCCTTTTCAATATGAAGCCGACGGTGAATTAAAGGGTATTGCCGTGGATGTGCTGAAGGCTATCGCAGAACAAACGGGCTTGAATATTGAGTTGATAGCAATTTCAACGCCGGGTCAGCTTGATCAAATGATGGCTGATAAGGAAATTGATATTTCACTTGCCATGACTTATGATTATGATCTTGCTGAGGAGCTGCGCATTCAGATGACCAATCCTTATCTTGAGGCTCAGTATATCATGATGATGAATGATACAGCCAACATAGGTGATTTGCGGAATAAAACACTGGCATTAACTAAAACGGTGGAATACAGCCGAATTGAAACTTCCTCCGCAAAGTGGTATGACACGGTTGAAGAGTGTGTCAAAGCGGTGAATAATGGCGAAGCGGATTATATGTTCGGGGATAATTACATGGTGCAGTATTTTATCAATCAGCCGCAGTTCGGTAATATCTATCTGATACCGCAGACTTATGATGTGCGCCGGATTTGTTTCGGTGTGATAAGACAGTCAAATCATCATTTGCTTAATATAATGAATAAGGCAGTAATGGCTTTTCCTGATGAAGAAATGCAGACAATTATTTTTCTTAATACGACCTATGAGAATGATTTTAATTTCAAGGATATGATTAATAAGTATCCGCTGACATTTATATTTATGATTACCTCAGTTTCAGCTGTGATCATTTTGGCACTGCTGTGGGGGCTGAGAACTAAAATTAAAATGAATAATAAGATTCAGCTTGATTTAAAGAAGCATCTTCAGGTCTATGAATTATCAAGTGATCATTTCTTTGAATATGACTATGCTTCAGATATTCTGATGGTTTCCAGAAAAGGGGCCGGCGGGGAAAGCGTTGAAAGCTTTACGAAGCATGGCGAAATGAATGAAACTGATGAACGCGGGAAATTTTATGAGCAGGTATTCTTCAAGCTTTTGAAAGAGGGAAAGGATGCGAGCCATGATCTTTTGTGTCCGATGGATAATGGTGATTTACATTGGTATCGGTTTATCTTCAAAACGGTATGCGATGATTTAGGCAATCCGGCATATTGCATCGGTAAGATCAGTGATATTGATGATGAGAAAAAAGAAAAAGAGCGTCTGGAGAAACAGGCGCAGCTTGACAGTCTAACTGGAGTTTATAACGCGGCGGCATCGCGGAAGCAAATTATTGAGGAGCTTGACCGGCTGAAGGCGGATCAGCATGATGGTTTAATGCTGATTGATATTGATGATTTTAAGCATATCAATGACAGCTATGGGCATCTTAATGGAGATAAGGTTTTATGCAGTCTTGCCCAGTTATTGAAGTATAATTTTGATGCTCAGCGCTGTCTGATCGGCCGGCCGGGCGGTGATGAATTTGTGGTCTATGTCCGTGATACAAATATGGAAGAGCTTGGGAAGTTGTGTGAGAAGCTGCTGGCTTGTGTAGGGGATATGGTCAATGATGATGAAATCCATGTCTCAGTGAGTATCGGAGCGGCTATCGCCAGTGCCGGCGATTTGTTTGAGACAATCTACCGGCGTTCTGATGAGGCGATGTATACTTCAAAGCGTAATGGCCGAAATTGTTATGAAATTATCGGATAAGGAGTGTTGTCATGCGGATTGGTATAGTGTCAGACACACATAATGTATTGCGCCCGGAGGTTATTGCGAGCCTGCGCAGCTGTGATTATATCCTGCATGCCGGTGATATATGCTGTGAGGAACTTCTTATACAGCTCAAAGAGCTTGGCAAGGTTTGTGCAGTGCGCGGCAATAATGATCTTGGTGCTTGGGCAGCTGAACTTAAAGTGGTGGAAAAGCTAAAGCTTGACGGCTTGCAGATCGTGATGTGTCATGAATTCATTGATATGCCGAAAGCGGCAGAGGCTGATATTATCATCAACGGTCATTCCCACCGCTATCGGTGTGAAAAGAACGGCAGACAATGGCTTTTGAATCCCGGCAGCTGCGGCAGGCGGCGGTTTAACTATCCATTAACGTGGATGGTCTTGATTACCGATAAGGGTGAGCTTACGATTGAACGCCATGAAATTAAGGATATGGAAAAGAAACAGTAGTATAAGCTGCTGTTTTTTTGTTGTTTGTTGAATGAAAAAGGCCGCTTTTATCAGTGTTTATCGCTAAAATCGAAAGATTTCAGCTTTTATGCGTTTCCTTTATGGTTTCAATTGAAATGAATCATTACATCAGTTAAAATAAAAGCATAAGGGGTGGCGTATGAAATTAAGTATCATTGTAGCAGTCTATGATGCGGAAGCAACTTTAAGACGCTGTTTAGACAGCTGTCTCAATCAGACTTACCGTGATTTTGAAGTAATCATTGTTGATGACGGAAGTAAGGATGGCTCTTTGAAGATTATTGAAGAATATTGCAGGAGATACCCAAAATTATTTAAAAGTTTTCCATTAGAGGTAAACAGCGGTTCCGGCAAAGCTCGGAATACTGGCTTGAGTCATGTCAGCGGTGATTATTTTACTTTTTTAGATGATGACGATGTCGTTGTGCCTGACGGTTATGCCCAAATCATGGCGGAGGCCGAAGCATCAAAGGCGGATATTTTGATGTTTGATGCTTATCAGGCAGCGCCTGATGGCAGCCGCAAGCGTTATTATTCAGCGCTTGATTTCAGCAATGAAGGTGAAATCAGCAGACAGCAGTATTTTATTGCTCTGCCTTTTCCTTGGAATAAGGTATATAAACGAAAATTTATCGATCTTGGCATGCGTTTTCCAGAAGGCATCTGGTATGCTTATCTGGCTTGTATACCAGCATTGGCCGGGACCGCGGATAAGATCATCTATCTAAAGAAGCCATTGATTGAATATTATCAGACAGAAAATTCAATGACCCGCAATGATAAATTCAGGGTTAAATCATTGGATATTCTAAAAGCAATCACAATCTTAAATCAAAATAGTAATCAATCACTGTTTAAGATGGAATGTGAGTTTTTAGCTTATCAATATATTTTAAAAATCGGTGCTTCCTTTTTAAATGAGTATCGTCAGGATCAGTATCTTGATGAATTAGCGAATTATATGGTTAAATATTTTCCGCGCTGGCAGCAGAATATGTATGTCAAAAAAGAGCGCTCTGACGATGTGCGAAGGGCAAATCTGTATTTTAAGAAGAAGTATAAGGTGATTCGTATGCGGGATAAAATCAGTGCCTTGCTGCATCGGGAACGTCATGATTAAGGAGTTGATTGGATGAGTGAAGCAACCAATGAGTTTGTGAATTTAAGTGTTGAGAATATCGACAGTGAGCATTTATGCTGTATCATACGTACAAAAATAAAGCACCCGGGTGTTGAAGCTAAACGTCAGTGGCTTAAAGAGCGGCTGCCGGAAGGTCATGTGTTCAGAAAATTAAATGCTAAAGCGACGGTATTTATCGAATATGCGCCGCTTGAAAAAGCGTGGGTACCCATCATGGGCGATAATTATATTTATATTTATTGTCTATGGGTTTTAGGTGATGCAAAAGGCAAAGGGTACGGAAAAGCACTTATGGAATACTGCATTGAAGATGCCAGGGCTGCTGGCAAGTCCGGTGTCTGTATGCTTGGTTCAGCAAAACAGAAAAGCTGGCTGTCTGATCAGTCATTTGCGAAAAAGTTTGGCTTTAAGCAGGTGGATAATACAAAGAATGGATATGAGCTGCTTGCCCTCTCTTTTGACGGGACCCTCCCTTACTTTGCCAATCAGGCTAAGCAAATGCGGATAGATCATGATCAGCTAAGTATTTATTATGACTGCCAGTGCCCCTATGTGCATCAAGTCATACCCAATATCAAAGCCTATTGTGAGGCAAATGCAGTTGAGTATGAGCTGATTCAGATTGAGTCCCTTTCACAGGCTAAAGCGCTGCCGTGTGTGTTTAATAACTTCGCGGTATTTTATAAGGGAAAGTTTGAAACAGTAAATCTGCTTGATAGCAAAGCATTAGAAAGAATACTAAAGAAATGATGGATAAAGTCTTGTGAAAAGACGTTGGCATGATGGAAATCATTAATAAAAAGAGCACCTGTATGGTAATGCTTGGCTGCGACTACCCGATAGGTAAAATACAGAAAGAAACCTGTCGCGAGGAAGGCAGCCGTCTGTCCTCTTTGAGGGCATGATTTCCAGAAAGATTGAAGGAATTCATTTTCTTGATTATTGCAACTGTCTCATTGCATGGCATGAATAAAATGATTATGCTTAATGCAGGAGGTGACCGTTATGGCGAATGAAGATAAGAAAGATTTTAACGCAATGCTGAAGGATAATAAGGGAATGCCGAAGATTCAGATCATTACTGACCGCGATAGTATTGAGAAATACGGCGGCAGCAGAATGTACTTTGCACCGCCGATTGCCTATGATGAGGTCATGAATCAGATTCCTTATGGGAAGGTTATTACTGTGGGTAAAATCAGGGAATATTTTGCGGTTAAAAATGAGGCAGATTTCACTGATCCGATCACAGCCGGAATCTTCGTTTCAATTGCCGCATGGGCCAGTGAGCAGCGTTCTGATTCACCAACACCTTACTGGCGGACATTAAAAGCTAATGGCGAATTGAATTCAAAATATCCCGGCGGCATTGAAAAGCAGAAAGCGCAGCTGATGGCAGAAGGGCATACAATCATTCAAAAAGGGCGTAAAAATATCAAATATTTTGTGGCAGATTATGAAAAAGCTCTTTTTGATTTGCTTTGATTCAAGCTTATGATGGTTATAAAAAGTATTGTTCCTGTTTCAGCTGCGGTTGTTTTGATATTCATATTCAAGAAACAGCAAAAAAGATGAAAAAGCAGCAGTCTACATAGCTGAGGGAATTGCTTTAGGACTTTGTTTTGGTTCGGCAGTCGGTTCATCAATGCCGGTTTTTCCTGCTTCTTTTATCAGCTTGAATACATTGCCTGCCTGCTGATCGGCATGCGGATCAAGAAATGATTTTTAACATAAAAAAGCCAGCGCTAGCTGGCTTAATGTATGCTTTAAAGAGTGACTGTCCAAAGACCATGCAGGTTGCAGTATTCATAAACAGCAACGACCCGCTCACCTTCCGCAAGTTTAAAATCAGCGGCCGGTACTTCATGCGGTTTCAGATATTTGATCATACCGCCTTTATTTGTTTCTGCATAGATCCATTGGATTGAGTGAGCATCTTCCATTGGATGAGCAACTGATGCAACTGCAACATGGCAAGTATCGTTCACGATACTAACAACCGGTACGTGTTTTTCGTTAGCTCCGTCACTTGTATTAGGTACTAATTCCTGCATCTTCTCTCCGCAGCAGAAAACTGGAACATGTTTATCTTCGATCATTTCTACAATATTGCCGCAAATAGCACAGCGATAAAATTTTGTCATAAATAATACCCTCCTCTTATTAGGTATGCCCTTATTATATAGGATATATACGTCAGGTCAATTAATATGCTTTTTTATGCACCCGATGATTGAGTTAAGCATTTTATGCTGTTTTCATGTCGATTTATAGTTCATTGAGACAGCCGTGGTAAAAGAAAGATTGAAAAAAATTCATAATGTGATATTATTAAAGAGCACGGGAGGCGACGTTTATGAAAAAAATAGGGATCCTGATGACTTTGGCTGTCATGCTGTTAAGCGGATGTGTCAAAGAAGGACCAGAAGGAAAAGCTTGTCCTGAAGATCAGGCCACAAATGCCGCAACAGCAAAAGACTATGCGCAGACTTTGATTGATCATGATTATGATACAGCTCTTACATATAATTATTCAGCTGAAATGTCAGATGTCTTAAATAATGGAAAAATGATTGATTTATTAAAATCAAAAGTAGATTCATTTGGTGAATTCAAGGAAATGCAGGCGGCTTTATGCTCAAGTGAAGAGAGTAAGCATATCATTACTCTGCCGATGAAATTCTCTAAACAGAATTTTAATCTGAATATCAGTTTTGATGGAGAAGGAAAGATTACCGGTATTACCTTTAGTGAGTTTACAGGTAAATAGTGCGGCAAAGCTGCACTTTTTTTTTCGTTCTTGCGGCATTCTGATAGAGACAAATGATTGTGATTGTGATAGAATAGTAAAGTTTTTAATGGAGAGATGAAAATGAAAAAAATATTTTTATGCATAATTCTATTGCTGACCGGCGCATGCAGTGCGCAAAGTCCGGATGTATCGGAAAAAGTATCCTTTATCGATGATCGCGGGGTTCAAGTTGAAGTGACTAAAAAGCCGCAGCGTACAGCGGTGTTGATGGGCTCTTATGCGGATATTTGGCTGAATGCCGGCGGTGATATCATTGCCAGTGTGCAGGACGCGCTGGATCGCGGTTTAATTGATGAAGAGACGGCAATTGTCGGCAGCGGCAAAGAGGTAAACAGTGAACAGCTGCTGGCTGTTAAACCTGATTTTGTGATTCTGTCTTTGGATTATCCGAATCATTTGGAATTGGATCAGCTGCTGAGTGATGCCGGTATTGCACATGCTTATTTTCAGATTGATTCATTTGATCAATATCTGAACTGTTTAAAGATTTTTACCGATATTATGGATAATCCGCAAGCCTATGAAAGATATGGCAGTGATGTGAAAGCACGGATAGATGCAGTTTTTGATAAGCTTAAGGATGCTGAGGGAAATCCGAAGGTTTTATTGCTGAGAGCTTTTTCAACAGGGATGAAGGCCAAAGCGGGCGATCATTTTGTCGGTGAAATGCTGAATGAGCTGAAGGCGGATAATATTGCTGAACACGCGAAGCTGCTGCTTGATGAATTAAGTATGGAAATGATTTTAAAAGAGAATCCGGAAATTATTTTTGTAACGATGATGGGCAGTGATACCCAGGCTGCCATCGATTATGTGAAGAATGAAATGCAGTTAGCGCCATGGCAGCAGGTAAAGGCTGTGCAAACGGGACAGGTGATCTTCCTTGATAAGGAATTATATCACTATAAACCGAATGCACGCTGGGATGAAGCATATGAAGGTCTTGCAAAGATTCTTTATCCGCATCTGTTCCAATAAGTACTCTTTGTTTATTCTGGGTATCAGTCTGTTATTGATTGTTTCAATCTTGTGTCTGGTGTTTGGCAGTGTGCCGTTATCTTTGCACGACTTGCTGAAAGGTTTAAGTGATGCCGGCAGTTTGGAACATACGATCCTCTTTTCTATCCGGCTGCCGCGATTAGTGGGGGGGCTATTAGCCGGAGCAGCTTTTTCAGCAGCGGGTGTATTATTGCAGGGTGTGCTTAATAATGCGCTGGCCTCACCAAATGTGATTGGTGTGAATGCCGGGGCGGGTTTTGCCGTGATGCTGCTGCTGGCTCTACTGCCTGATTATAGCTCTTATGCGGCACTGGCGGCTTTTCTGGGCGCTTTTTTGAGTGCGGTATTGATAGTATCAATCGCCGCTAAGACAGGTGCTTCACGCATTACCTTGGTTTTATCGGGAGTAGCGGTAAGCAGCTTCCTGAATGCGATGATGTCGGCATTAGAACTGATGCATATCGATCTGGCAGTTAATGTTAAAGTCTTTATGAATGGCTCATTGGCGAATATTCATTTTTCACAGCTGGCTCTGCCGGCTATCTTAATTCTTGCCGCATTGTGTGCCGTATGTTTATTAGCGCGTTCATTGAATATCTTAATGCTCGGGGATGAGGTTGCGATATCATTAGGCGTGAACAGTTCACGGCTGCGTTTGATTCTGCTGCTGTTCGCATCACTCTTAGCGGGTTCGGCGGTATCCTATGCCGGCCTGATCGGTTTTGTCGGTCTGATCGTTCCGCATTTCGCAAGAAAAATAGCAGGCACTGATCATCGGATATTACTGCCTTTCGCAAGCTTATGCGGTGCTGTTTTTACCTTGCTTTGCGATCTGGCGGGCCGGGTGTTTTTTGCTCCGTATGAATTGCCGGTAGGTATCGTGCTGGCATTTATCGGCAGTCCCTTCTTTTTGTTTCTATTAATTAATCAGAAAGGCAGGCGGCTTCATGATTAGATTTGAAGATGCGTCGATCGGTTATCATGAACCGATTCTTAAAGCGCTGAATCTGACAATAAAAAAAGGCGGCATCCATGTGATCGTCGGGCCTAATGGCTGTGGCAAAACGACGATGATGAAGGGGATTTTAACACCCAGCATGGTCAGTGAGGGCAGGATTTTGCTGGCTGAAAGAGAATTGAATACCTATACGTTAAATGAGCGTTCTAAATGCTTCGCTTATCTTCCGCAGACCCGGCCGATTCCCCATATTCATGGGAAAACATTAGTGGGACATGGGCGCTATCCATATCAGGGCTTTCTGCGCTCTTCCACACAACAAGACCGCAGGATCGTGGATCAGGTAATGACACAGACTCAAACAAAACGCTTTGCACAGGATTATGTGGATGAGCTTTCCGGCGGTCAGCGTCAGCGCGTATTTCTTGCCATGGCCTTGGCGCAGAACTGTGAGTGGCTGCTGCTTGATGAGCCGACAACCTATCTGGACTTTACTTCTCAATTGGAAGTCATGCAGCTGATTAAAACGTTAAAAGAACAGGGGAAAACGATTCTGCTGACGCTCCATGATCTGAGTCAGGCACTGCAGCTTGCCGATGAGTTAATTGTGATGAATCGGGGCAGGATTGAAGCACAGGGCAGTGTCGATCAAATTCTTGCCGATCATTTGCTTGAACGCGTCTTTCACATACGCATCAAAACCTTTAATGAAAACGGGAGAAGATATCCGTTTATTGAAGCTGAATAATAGAAAGATGATTTCCTTTATGTATTCAGGAAATCATCTTTTTCATATTTAGCCAGCATGGCTGTCAGCGCTTGGCTGTTTAAAGCTGGAAAGGGTATTATCGGCCTTGGCGGAAGCCATGGCCGGATGTTCTTCTCCATCCATAGGACATCGTGCCAACAGCCGCCTTTATAACCGCTGTTATGGAAGATGCCGATAGACTTATATCCCAGTTTTTGATGCAGGCGGACACTGGCTTCATTAGGAATGGTGATGCAGCCATAGAGATTCACATAATGCATGCTTTTTAAAACTTCTTCCAAGGCTTGGTAAAGCAAGGTGCCAACCCCCTGACCGTGAACTTCGGATTTCAGATAAACGCTTAGCTCAGCATCCCAGTCATAAGCGGCCCGCTCACGCAAACGAGAAGCATAGGCATAACCAATAATTGCTTCATCAGCTTCACACACGAGCCATGGAAACTGTGTCAGCTTGTGATGCACACGCTCAACAAATTCTTCATAAGCAGGTACCTCGGTTTCAAAAGTAATCGAGGTTTTTTCAATATAGGGTTTATAGATCCTAAATACTTCCTGAATATCTTGATCTTCAATACATCGGATTTTCATTTTATGCCTCCCCAATATATTCATTAACATTCAACCATTTCGACTAATTCTATCACTCAATCAGTCCAAAATGTTTTAAGGCTTTGGCAATGCCGTCCTCATTCACAGCCGGGCAGACATAATCAGCAGCCGCTTTAGCTTTTTCATTTCCATTTGCCATACATACGCCGATTGGCGCGTCCTGAATCATTTCAATATCATTATCAGAATCACCAAAAGCAATATAATCACCATCTAGTCCCCAATAAGCCATCATTTCACGGCTTGCGGTAGCTTTATTGAAATCGGCCAGCAAAAAATCGGCATTGGTTTTAAAAGCAGGCACACATTGAATACCTGGCAATGAATCAAATACATGCCAATTAAAACCTTCAGGGGCATAAGCTACAACTGCATTTACTGGCTTGCCGTCCCATGGTTTAATGATTTTCGGTATCGGTACATTAAAATGAGCAAATGCACTCAGCATATTCTCATCGGCCGCTTTTAAAATATAATCGCCCTCATCACAAAGAAAACGTACATTCAAATCATATGCTTCTGTTAATCGCAGGATTTCTTCAATTTGTTTCAGCGTATAGGTATGAGTATGAATCAGTTCACCCTGCTGATCATAAAAATATCGGCCGCCGCCGCCAATGAAGCCATCCCAATCATAATATTCAAAAAGCTTGATATTATTGGCCGTAGACTTTAAACGTCCGGTATTAATACAAATTTTTATCCCTTTTGCGCGAAGTTTATTTAATGCCGGCAATAAAGAAGCAGGAAACTGCTTGACAGCATTGTCATACAACGTTCCATCGACATCAAAGAATACAGCTTGAATTGATTTCATAGCATCAGACTCCTTTTTTATAAGCATACAGTAAGTAATAAAAAAAGGCAACTGATAAAGGGGAACGCCGATAGGATTCATAGATATTGACCAATTTTGTTAACTGTGGTAAACTTTATGATAGTTAACTTTAACTAACAAAGTGAGGGATCTTGATGATGATTGATAAAAGGCTGCTTGCGGAATCCGGGCATGCGAAGAAATATATTATGCAACAGGTTATAGTACAATGGCTTGGCTTGCTGCTGAATATAGGTATTGTTTATACGATGGCTTGGCTGATCAGCAGTGTCTGGCAGCAATCTTTGACTGTATCAAGGCTGAATCGGGGAAGTCTTTTTATTCTTGTTTTACTTCTGTTGAGAATGCTGACAACCTGGCTTAGTTCTCATTATTCTTATAAAGCCAGCGAGGATATTAAAGTAAACCTGCGGCTTCGTCTTTATCAAAAACTATTGGCTTTGGGCAGCGGCTATCAGGGTGTCTGTTCGACCAGTGAATTGGTTCAGTTAAGCAGTGAGGGCTGTGACCAGCTGGAAACGTATTTCGGCCGTTATCTGCCGCAATTCTTTTACAGTATGCTGGCACCGTGTACGTTATTTATCCTGCTTGTTTTTATTGATTGGAAAAGCGCGTTGGTGCTTTTGATCTGTGTGCCGTTGATTCCTATTTCTATTGTAGCTGTTCAGAAATTCGCTAAAAAACTGCTGGCTAAATACTGGACTTCTTATACGACGCTCGGTGACAGCTTTTTGGAAAATATGCAGGGCCTGACGACATTAAAAATTTATCAGGCTGACGGCTACAAGAACGAAATGATGAATAAGGAAGCCGAGCAGTTCAGAAAGATTACCATGAAGGTGCTGACAATGCAGCTTAACTCGATCAGTGTGATGGATATCGTCGCCTATGGCGGGGCGGCAGTTGGCAGCATTACCGCCTTAATCGCTTATGCTAACGGTTCACTCAGCCTTTGGGGCGTGCTTGTTATTTTGATGCTGTCTGCGGAATTCTTTCTGCCGTTAAGACTGCTTGGTTCTTTCTTCCATATTGCGATGAATGGAATCGCAGCAAGTGAAAAACTATTTAAAATTCTGGATTATGAGATCGCAGCACAGCCATCAGGCAAGCTTGATAATGCGCCGGTTTCGATTCAGCTCAAGCATGTGAATTTTTCATATGATGAAGACCGCCGGATCTTAAAAGATATTAATATGGAGATCCAAGCCGGTCAGTTTGCGGCTGTTGTGGGAGAAAGCGGCAGCGGCAAGAGTACATTGGCAAGCTTATTGATGGGACTTAAAAAAAGTTCATCAGGCTTGATTTTATTTAATAATCAAAACCGGGAAACGCTGAACGATACTGAATTTTGGAAACATGTCACCTATGTCGGCCATGAATGTGTCTTGTTTAAGGGCAGTGTTCGGGACAATCTGACAATGGGTAAAACAATTGATGACGAAGTATTATCGGCTGTTTTAAAGCAGGTTCAGCTCTATGATTTTATCATGAGTCAGCAAGGCCTTGATACACAGCTTCTGGAGCAGGCTTCTAATTTGTCCGGCGGTCAGCGCCAGCGTTTAGGCTTGGCGAGAGCCTTGCTTAAGGACAGTGAAATCTATCTGTTTGATGAAGCTACCAGCAGTATTGATGTCGAGAGTGAGGATGCTATCCTGCATGTAATTCGTACGTTAGCTAAAACTAAAACAGTAATTATGATTACCCATCGGCTGGCAAATGTAAAAGACTGCGATATCGTCTATGTGATGCAAGATGGCCGCATCGCAGAAGCCGGCAGTCATGAAACGCTGCTTGCGAATCAGTCGGTCTATGCGCAATATTATCAGAAGCAGCAAGAACTCGAGGCATTTACAAAGGAGGCAGATCATGAGTAATTTCAAAGTCATGCGTAAAATGATTACGCTTGTGGCACCGCTGAGCGGCGTGATGTGCATCGCCGTATTAATGGGTGTCATCGGTTATCTGTGTGCCATCTTCATACCGGTTTTGGCAGTAACTATCGCTGCCGATCTTGGCTTTCATTCACTGGATCTAACGATGCCTTTTCTGATTTTGATCCTATTAGCTGTATTGCGCGGCATTCTGCATTATCTGGAACAGGCGTGCAATCATTACATTGCTTTCAAACTGCTTGCCTTGATCCGTGATAAAGTGTTTAAAGCATTGCGCAAGCTGGCACCGGCGAAGCTGGAGGGCCGTGACAAAGGTGAATTGATCGCCCTGATCACCAATGACATTGAACTGCTTGAAGTATTTTATGCCCATACGATCTCCCCGATTCTGATTGCCCTGCTTTGCGGTATCGTTCTGCTTTATTTATTTTACAGCGTTCATCCGCTCTTTGCCCTGATTGCCTTGATTGCATACTTGCTGGTCAGCATTGCCATCCCTCTCGTTGTCACCAAGCTGGGAAAGGCAGCCGGTGATAGGGTTCGCGGCAGAATATCAGCACTAAGCGGATATTTGCTTGCATCCCTGCGCGGCATGCTTGAAATCCTGCAGTTTGGCAATGGTGAACAGCGTCTTGAGGGCATACGTTCACAAAGTGAAGAGGTAAATCAGCTGCAGAAAAAGCTCAAAGATATCGAAGGCCTATCCCAATCGTTAGGCAACTTCGTTGTAGTAGCAGCTGCGTTATGCACGCTTTATACAGCGCTGAATCTGGTGCTTAATCATGATTTGTCATTCACCGGTGCTATTTTTGCTTTCATTTTAATGTTTTCAAGCTTTGGCCCCTTTTTGGCCCTGTCAAGTCTGTCCAATAATCTGTTGGTGACGCTGGCCAGCGGCAGACGCGTACTCTCACTGCTTGAAGAAAAACCACAGGTTTTTGATATTGAAGGCAAAACGCAAGCTGAATATGGCAGCATTCATGTGGATCATATTGCCTTTGCTTATGATCAGGAAATGATTCTTAATGATGTCAGTCTCGATTTTGATGAAAATAAAATTATCGGCATTCATGGCAAAAGCGGCAGCGGCAAGTCAACCTTACTGAAGCTCTTGATGCGTTTTTGGGAAATTCAGAAAGGCGGCATCAGCATTGGTTCTCGGCCGCTGAATACGATCAATACAGAAGATCTGCGACGTATGGAAAGCTATGCGACGCAAGAAACCGTCTTGTTTCACGATTCGATTGAGAATAATCTGCGCATTGCCAAGCTTGACGCAAGCCATGAGGAAATCGTTTCAGCTTGTAAGAAAGCGAGTATCCATGAATTTATAGAATCATTGCCGCAGGGGTATCAGACACCGGTTGCGGAGCTGGGCAGCTCACTGTCCGGCGGGGAACGTCAGCGTATTGGCATAGCCCGTACCTTCCTGCACAATTCAGACTGCATTTTGCTTGATGAGCCCACCAGTAATTTAGACGCATTGAATGAAGCGATTATTTTAAAATCATTGGCTGCCTGCACAGATAAAACAATTATCCTGGTATCACACCGCAAATCAACACTAAAGGCGGCCTCGAAAATTATTGAAATGGAAAGCGGGCGGGTCAGCTGATGACAATTGCAGAGAAAAGGGCGTCGGAGAAACAAGTTGTTGAGCTGATGATCAAAAGCTATTGTAAGCATACCCATCATGAAAAGCAGCTGTGCGCCTCATGTCAAGACTTGCTGCTTTATGCCTATCAACGTATAGATTGCTGTCCGTTTATGGCTGCTAAGACGTTTTGCAGCAGCTGTAAGGTTCATTGCTATAGTTTAGAGAAACGATCACAGATCAGAGAAGTCATGAAAAAAAGCGGCTGGCGGATGCTGTTTCATCATCCGTTTCTGCTGCTTAAACATGGCCTCTCATCAAGAAGGAGACAAAAATGAAAATATTCTACATGGTTTTCGGCACAATTTCATTAGTTTTAGGAGCAATCGGTATCGTACTGCCAATCTTGCCGACCACACCCTTTTTGCTGCTGGCAGCATTCTGTTTCACTAAATCTTCAAAACGTATGCATTATTGGTTATGCAGCACATCACTTTATCAAAAGCATTTGGACAGTTATGTTCAGCATCGGGCAATGACTTTAAAAACAAAGCTCAGTATTTTGATTCCGGCAAGCATTATGCTCCTATTCCCATTGATTCTGGTCGATCATATACTTATGCGTTTATTTATTACCGGCTTACTTCTTTTTAAATATTGGTACTTCTTTTTCTGTATTAAAACGATCCAAGTGGAAACTGCTGAATAGAACTACAAGCACCGGCCTTATCTGTGATATAATAAATCCGAGGTGCAGTGAATGGAAAGAAATAACTATAATTTAATTGATTTATTAAAATATATATGCGCAATATTGGTTGTAGCTGTCCATGTAAATCCATTAAAGGATCTGTCAGAATGGGCTAATTTTGTTGTAATAAATATCTTTGGCCGGGTAGCGGTGCCGTTCTTTTTTGTCTGTGCCGGTTACTTTATTGCCAATAATCTAAAAAAACGCGGGGATGGTTATATTAAAGATTATATGATTTCTTTAATGAAAACATATATTATTTGGAGCATCATTTATTTGCCTTTCGGTATCTTATGGGTACAGAGCAATTTAGATATTCCAATTATTCTTTATCCGATAGCATTGATCTACGCATTTTTTAATGTCGGAACGTTCTATCATTTATGGTATGTACCGGCATTGGTCTTTTCTGTGCTGGTTACTTTCTTTTATACTAAAAAATTCAGCCTGCGTTCTTTGTTTATTTGGAGTTTGATTCTGTATACGATCGGTGCCGCTGAAACTTATAACGCTTATCTTGATCCAGCGCTGCAGTCCATCGTCGCCTCTTATATGGGAATCTTTTTCACAACCCGCAACGGCTTATTTTACGGCATGATTTTTGTTGTTATCGGTTTTATTGCCGCTCAGGATAACTGGCTGACAAGGTTTAAAAAGAATGGCTTGGCTTTCTTTATCTGCTTTTCGATGCTGATATTTGAAGCTTTCCGAATGGTTAATACCGATGGTTATGATTTTAACTTCTTATTTATGCTGGTGCCCTTATCTTATTTCATGTTTCAATGGGCAAGAGCGGTAAACTATCATCGTGACTGCCGCAAGCTGAGAGATCTAGGCAGCTTATATTATTTTACGCATGTGATGTTTATTGATTTGATACCGATGGGCTTAGGCTTGATTCATCAGGAACAGCTGTTTAACAGCGGTTTGTTCCGTTTCGTAAGCGTCATGCTTTGTACCCATGGCTTATCCATGCTGATAATCATGATCAGAAAATTCTTCAAACATCGACAGCTTTCGACACAATAAGACAAAATCTGCAGCTCAGCTGCTTTTTATTTGTTAATCATAACGGCGGTACTCAGCTTTGTGAATCGAAAATAAGGAGAGGGAAATGATCAGTAATTCAATCATGGTGAATATTACCGAGCAGCTTAAATGCGGCCAACCCAAGGTCAGTATCCAGCCAAATGCAGCAGCGCACAGTCCGAGCCGCCGATCAAAAATATGCCCCATAAAGGAATGGTGTGTGAAATCAGGATAATCGGTTTGCTTACCCATTATTTTAAAGACTGCCCGCAGCAGGAGGACACATAATGCGAGATTGCATAATTCACTGATCCAAGGTGAGAGCCCATATTCATTAAAAATCAATTTATCAGCAGTGCCATAAATCCCAAAGCGGCTTTAGCGTACATTGATAAAACGCATAATACAAGTAAATCTGATGGTATCAGCAGCATAAGCGATAATTCTTAATTTCATATCCATATTCTCCTTTACCTAAATTATAGTGAAAAATCATCATCATACTAATGCTTATTCGTATTTTTCTGATTCTTTTGTTTCATTTTTACCAAACCCTGCCTAAAACTAATAAAAAAGTAAATAATGTTGATAAATAGGGACTTTTTGTATTATAATGGTAACTACGTTAAGAGTTGTGAAAAAGGGGCGGTACATATGATCGTGACAGTAACATTAAATCCGGCGGTTGATAAGGTAGCCCGTCTGGATGCAATTAGGGAGTATGAAATAAATCGTCTTAGCAAGGTTGAGAGTGATGCGGGCGGTAAGGGAATCAATGTATCACGGACGATTAAGGCTTTGCATTCAGTTTCTATTGCGACGGGTTTTTTAGGCGGCAGCGGCGGTAATTTTATCGATTGTCTGCTTCAGCGTGAAGAGATTGAAAGTCATATGATTCAGATTATCGGCAATACACGCAATAATTTGAAAATCGTTGACGTGGATAATCAAATGACAGAATTTAATGAAGAGGGGCCTTTTATCCTGCAGAGTGAGCAGGATGAATTGTTTGATTATTTACGCGGCTGTTTAGATGGTGAATGCATATTGATTCTCTCAGGCAGTATGCCAAAGGGAATGTCGCGTTCCACTTACAGCCGATTGATTGAAATGGCGAAGGAAAATGGCTCAGTGGTTATTTTAGATACTACATATCGCCATCTTGCAGACAGCATTGAGGCTAAACCGGCAATTGTCAAGGCCAGTCCCGATGAATTGCGGCAGCTGTATACTATTGATCATGAATTAAGTGAAGCTGAGCTGATACAATGCGGCAAACGGATGATTGAAGACTATGATTTACAGATGGGCATTACGCTTGTACATCAGCAATGTGCTTATGTATTTACTGCCAGTAATGTATTTAAGACCGATTTTCCTGATGTCGATGTGAAAACCAGCGTCGGTGCCGGGGATGCCTTTGTGGCGGGTTTTGCGGTTGGCATGGAACAAAACGCAGATATACATGAAGTCATTCAGTTAGCCAGCGGCTGTTATACAGCGGCAATGCTCAGCAAGAACGCGCATCCTACTGATATCCATACGATAAAGGAATGGGCAGGCAGGGCTGAAATTATAGAAATTAAATAGCGGATCTGAGGATCCGTTTTTATGTGTGCACTAAAAAAGCTGCGGGTTGAAGGCAATTACGCCGTCAGCCGCAGCTTAAATTTATTAACCAATCAATACACCGCACCACATACCGTTGTAATAACCGATACCGATCGATGTATAACGGCCGCTCATTAATGATGACCAATGAGCCGGTGATGACATCCACCAATTCAGTGCCGCTGAAGGTGTTGTGCCAGCATATGTAAGAACTTCACCGGCTGTGTTATAGCCTACGCCATAAGCATCAAGAGCCGTAGAGAAATATGTACCATTAGGACGATAATGCGATACGTAACCGCTGGCTTCCGCAGCTCTTAATTGAGCGGCAGCACCGAGGTTTCCAGTATCCATTGTCAGTGACCCCAGTCCGTAGGATGCACGGTAGGAGTTAATCAGATTAGCAAGTTCGTAAATTGAACCGCTAGTATTAGCACCGGCAGAATAAGATGCGAACGCTGTGTTATAAGTTGCAAGGCGGGAAACGGCTTCCTTTTCCTTGACAGCGATATATAAGTATTCGGTTGCCGTATTGCCGCTGGAATCAGTTGCCGTATAAATACCGGTATAATGACCGCCGTTATTGATATCCAAATCATTCGGATCAAATTCCCATTCAGTAATCAGGCCGTCAGCGTTATCCCAAATATAATCGACCCATTCTTCCGGAACGATTTCTTCACCGTTATCGAGGAGGATTTCACTGGTAGTTAAATGAATTTCCGGTGCAACGGTATCCTTAACATCAATTTCAACGGTAAAATTATGTTTGATATTCGTATCCATTTTTTCAATCGGCTCGGTTTCATTCGTAGCCAGAATCATCGCCGGATTTACATTGCTGGCACCCTGATCATAAACAGTCAGAGTTCCTGTTTGTTCACCTAGTTTATCAAAATCTAAATCGGTTTCAATAATAAGCGAGTCAATCGCATATGTAGATTTTGATAAATCAGCTGACTCGATTTTTTTTGCTTCCGCAACCTGCGAATAGCCATCCTTGAATACTACATCAAGAATTTTGCCGACGGAAATAGCTTCTTTATCTACCTCGACTTCGGCAGGTTTGTTGTTCAGCGGCTTACTTTCAACAGGAGCCGCAGCTTTGATTTTCATCACATTAGAGCTTAAATGTGGAAATAGTGAGACGCTGTCAGCGGCAAACCCTATGGTAAAGGTAAAACCCGCTGTCAGAAAGATACATGTTTTTTTGATAAATGTCTTTCTAAAAGTATGCATAAATCAACCTCCAGACCTTCACTGCACTTCCAATTCTAACAAATTTCTTAAGAAATGTAAAACAATCACATGATTTCACAAATTCTTAACCGGTTATTCAGCTGCCATAAAATCACTCAAGGCACGGATTATCGGTTCATCCGATGTGTGAAAAGTGCTTATATCAATGGCGCTGGGAAGCAGCCATGCGCCATGGCTATGAACGCTTAATAGGATTTCACCTTCCAGAATCTGACAGGCATAAGCTGTAACGATAAGGGGTAATTCCTTCGTCTTATCCTCAATCGTGCATAGTCTTTTTAAGACTTTAGCTTTTATAGAAAGTTCTTCTTCAAGCTCTCGAATGACAGCTTCCTCTTGACTTTCGCCATTTTCTACCTTACCGCCGGGGAATTCCCACAGACCGGCATCCTTACCCAGCCGCCGAGCGATGAAAACCCGATCATTTTCAATCAGACAGCCGCAGACAATTTGCAGTTGATCCATACTATCACCAAATCAATTGTATCAGGAACCGCACACATTGTGAAGAGAATTAAATTATGGTATTCTATTGTCTATGAGGTGAGGGAATGAAGGCTTCACAATTAACCAGAATCGCGGTCATGGCCTGTCTACAATATGTAGTATTTACCATGTTTTCGCAAATATTATATTTAGAGGCAGTGACCTTGATCACCCTTCTTTTTGCTGTTGTATTTCCTTTAAGAGAATCAATGCTCGCATCGGCGGTTTTTGCTTTGATCAATATGCTGACCAGAGGAATATTGCCGTGGACGATCATGTATCTTTTATTGTTTCCGTGTTATTCATTTACCGCATACCATTTACGCAGTTTGCTGATCAGCCGTAATGAATGGACAATCTGTATCTGCTTTTTATTTTCATTTCTGCTTGGTCAGCTGACAGACTTGCCGTTTCTGTTGTTTTCAGGTAAAATTACAATGATCTATATGCTGATGGGATTGAAAACAAGTTTGATTCAAGGCTTCTTAAGTGCCTGTGAGGCAGCTTTTCTATTTGATTCCTTATATCGGCAATTAATTAAAATCAGAGGAGGATTTTCAGAATGAAGAAAAAAGGATTGATTCTCGGCGGTCTTGCGGTTTTGGTACTGCTTGTGATGTTCGCTGTTAATATGCTGATGCCTAAACCACAGGCAGGAATTAAAAATATCACGATTAAGATCGTTGACGAAATGAATGATGAGGTGCTGTTTGATGACGTGATTCAAACATCAGATGAAATACTGGCGACGCTGTTAACTTCAGAGAAAGCCTTAATGGTTGTCGGAGAAGAAGGTCAGTATGGGCTGTTTATTACTTCAATGATGGGAGCCGATGCTCATGATGACGCTTACTGGGTGTTTGAGTCGGATAACAATAAGTCATGCGGTGAAGCAGAAGGCGGCTTCTGTCCGGCGGCGAATTCTGTAAATTTGGCAGACGGTGATGTTTTTCTGTTTAAACTGACAAATCAATTTAACTAGCTTCGGCTAGTTTTTCTTTATCCTGTCAGTAAGATAAAAAATGGGGCAGTCATTAAGCATAACAAGGTGCTCAGACAGACGATTTCAATGGCTTGCACAGTTTGCTGATTACAGGCAGCGAATAGCATCGTACTGAAAATGGCTGTTAAAATTAACTCAGCATAATGTTATCGAAAACAATTCTTATTAGTTCAGGATCAAATATCTTTTTATATGAACAGTTTCCCGCTGCCGATTGTAATTCATATTAAAATATGATATTAAAAAGGCAAGAGAAGAGGGATATTATGAGTAAAATTAAATTGATTGTTACCGACCTTGACGGTACATTGCTGAATGATGAAAAGAAAGTCAGCACTTATACAGTCGATCTGATTCAGAAAGCTAAAGCTGCCGGTATTAAAATCTGTATCGCCAGCGGCCGCTTTGAAGGGATGCTGTCAATTTACCGGGATTCAATACTGGGCTGTGATTATACGATATCATGCAACGGGGCTGTTGTGAAAAATGAAAACAGCGCTCAATTCCTGCTGGTGAATGCATTAAGTCATGAGAATTCGATCAAGATTCTGAATTATTTCAAGGAACAGCAATTGACCTTTATGTTTTATTCACCAGATACGATTTACTATGAAGCAGGTAAGGATAAGATGGCAAAGCGGGTTACTGATTATGAACAGCTGGCACAAAGTCTGGGCTTCCCTAAGAAGTTGAAGGCAGAAACGGTGGATCTGACAAAACCTTTTGATTTCTATCATAATATTATTAAAATTGTTGCTTATGAACATGAAGAAGAAAAGCTAAGCGCCTTAAGAGCGTATTGTGATACTCTTGAAAATTGCTGCATGGAAGCGACAGGCTATGGCATCTATGGCCTGTTCGAGAAAAATGTATCAAAGCGTGAGGGAATTGAGGTTATAAAAAATGAAATGGGCATCGGCAATGACGCGGTTGCTGTATTTGGTGACTGGGAAAATGATTTGAGTATGTTTGATTGTGCGGATACCCGAGTGGCAATGGTGAATGGCATGGAAATTGTGAAAGAGCGGGCAACCATTATTGCGGAATCAAATAATGATGACGGTGTGGCTAAAGTGATTGCGACATTTATCGATTAAACGGGCAATGATAAATAAATATAGCGAAGTAAGATGGCAGGCGGCAAGTACCTGTCATTTTTATTTTGCTTTTATGAATGTTTTGAATTATTATGACCGATAAAATGAATGCTATTTTGCATTTATGATTGTTAAATGATTGAGAATGCGTTTACATGTTCATAAAATGATAGAATTGTTCATATATATTGATTGTCAGCGTTTCGCTTTCAGTGTACAATAAAGATAGCAAAGATGCACGGCATCTGTACTGATAAAAGGAGGAAATAAT
>BAHV02000021.1:0-251438 GCA_000508965.1 Clostridiales bacterium VE202-08 | reverse complement strand
TTGGACAGTCCTATGTATCTGCAGAGTGGCTATGTGTGCTTGTCGATTATGTTATTAAATATGTATGACAATAAAAAAAGCGATAAAATATCTTGAAACATTGATTGAAATAGAAGAACAAGGGGCATAACAAGCCCCTTTAAGCCCCGCACACGCTCACGGCTTGTCTTTAATGGCTACTGTACTGGTTACTAAAAAACGGGAAGACAGGCGCGCCATGCAAAAGCGTAGCGCCCCACACAGCGTTAGCGGGATACCTACAGCTCTTAAAAGCGGTACCTAGCAGATACAGACACACGCTTGTCGAGCGTATGCAAGAGCAGTACACAGCAATACAGCCATATAGACATCAAAGCCCCGGCTGGGGCCCTCGGCAGAGCCTTGCCCTTGTTAGGGCAAGGATAAGGTTAACGCGCTCATGCAATGCGTTGCCCTCATAAAAGCTGTCGCACAAACAAGCAAGCGTAACTGTCAGCCAAAGGCTGACATAAAATCAATTATCCTATTTTTGCTTGTAGTCTCATGATCAGCGGAGCAGGTCATGAGGTGGAAAGCAAAAAAAACAGCCTTGAGCTGTTTTAAGCAGTACAAGGCAGTTAATAATCTGCTTAATGATAAAGCAGATTATGAGTAAATGAGAGGGGTATTACTCGACTATACCCCTCGAAGTGTCTTTTTAAAAAAGAAAGGTAGTAAATTTATGAAGTACAGCGTTTCTGACGCGTCACTTATTTATGATACCTTTAATACGATTGAAAAGCGTTATCCAAATGGTGACGTGTCAATAAAAAAGTTAAAGTTTACGGCATCTAGAAAAAAATCAGGTTGGGAAAAATCTGACCATGATTATGTATTTTTAGCCAAAGAGAAAGAAGCTCATGAAATCGGTAAAAGAATTTATGGCGAATGGCTATGGAATGAAATGTGTAAAACTGAACCTTTAATTGACACTGGAAAAATAGAAACACCGGAAACAAAAAAAGAAGAAAATCAAGACAGAGAAAAATATTTGAAGAATAAAGCAATGGACAACATTGTGAAAACACGTGAAAAAGTATATGATATAGCACGTGCGAATATATGGAATTATTTTATTACTTTAACTTTTAATAAAAGGAAGATTGATAGATATAATTATGATGAATGTATTAAGAAGATGTCTAGATACTTACGTAATTTTAAATACCGTTATAAAGATGTTTGTCCGAATTTTAGGTACTTAATAATACATGAAAAGCATGAAGACGGTGCATATCATTTTCATGGTTTGATATATCTTGATGTACCGATTGGTTTAACTCCTGCTTTGTATCCTATGATACATAGACTTGGTGGCAAACCGATTTATAAAAAAGGCAAGCAGGTGTTTAATTGGGGTACTTATACAAGTGGTTATAGTACAGTAACTAAGATACAAAACCTTGAAGCTACCTGTAAGTACATACTTAAGTATGTTACGAAAGATATTGACAAGTATTATACAAAAGGTCGTAGGCGGTTTATGTATAGTAGTAACTGCCTGAAACCTGAAATCATTGAGCATACATCATCGGATGATGATTATGCAGACTTAAAGCCTATCTATGACAGCCAGTTTAGCACTGGTTATGCGTATAACCAAGCTGATGTACTTGCTGATTTATTTGGTAGTGAGATTGCTATTATTGATAACTAAAAGTTATGCATACAATATGCATACTTTTTTTATTTAAAGTGGTTAAAATGGCTAAAAAAATACAAATAAGTCTTTATATTATAGGGTTTTCGCACCCTCTCCACCCCTGCCATAGTTCAATCAAGGTCTTATTTATAAGGCTTTTTTTATTTATTATGAAAAATGCAAATTTTAAGAAGAAATAATTCAATAAATCTTGTATATTTATAATAATGAGGTATGAGAAGATGAAAAAAACCTTAAAGCAATAACTTTTAGAGAAATGTTACCTGTTAAGGAACGCTGAAAAGTGTTCTTTATTGTGGAACCATTAGATCTATTAGCAGAGACTATTAGCTAATGTGACACCTTTCTTAACATGAAGATTTCATATTCGAATACTGTTACCTATCTCTATATCAGCACAGATTCTTTTCGGCTGAATATGTGCAGTATAATGTGTTAACGATGCTTTGAATTTGATAAACTAGATTCAACTCAGCGGAATCATTGAGAGTGAGATTAATTTATGAAAGGGAAATATTCTCAGGAAGAAGCAGAGCGATTAATGATAGGGCACATACCTCAATCATGATGACTTGAAGATTTTCGTCAGGTAGAAAGAATTTTATGCCTGAACGATGAATTTAGGAAATAAGTGGAGTCGGATAATCACAGTTACAGCGGCAATGATCATCATTATGATAGTATTTCTGATGTTGAATGGTCATCAGTAATTCTTTTTAGAATTGTTTATTTTTTTCTTATCAGCCATACAATGATGATAAGGATAATTACTATGCCAAACCAAAATGGTAATGAATTAAATCCATAAAAATCGATAACAGCGGGGCTGTGATTTTGAGTAGTTAGCAATAGCATTTGTATCACTCTTTTTTTATTCATGTATATCTTACTTTCATTCTAGCATAGAAAATAATAAATATTACATAGTGCCGTATATTTATCTGTGTAGATTTTATTAATACTGTTTTTAACTGTCATTAGAAAGTGATTCTATTCTTACTTTTTAAAAATAATTCAAAAAGGGGGAATAGAGGTGAAAAAGGCAATAAATAAATCTATCTTTGAATTTAAGTAAATTTGATATTTAATTATCGCTGAGCATTTCATTGTTGGCTTATAATGTTATACTATTGGCAAGAGGTGATAGTATGCTGAATCAGCGGCAAAGCTTTATCCTAAAAGATTTAGAGGCAGCCAAAGAGCCGGTTACAGCCAAAGCCCTGGCTGCTAAATATAACATATCACTGCGCACGATCCGTAATGATATCAATGAAATCAGCGATTATGTCAATACACTTGAGGGAGTAAATTTTATTAAAGTACCGGGTCTTGGTATGCGTATTGATGCAAAGCAAAATATATATAATCAATTAGAAAAGGAAATCAATCTTGAAAATCTAAGCATTTACCGTGCCGAAGACCGCAGTCATGTCCTGCTGTTCTGCTTTTTACTGCTGCCAAATCCGATTACCGCAGAAGCCTTGGCTGAAAAGATGCAGCTGTCAAAAAATACTGTCATGAATGAATTAAAATCAGTCAATGAACAGCTTGCAGATTATCACTTGCAGGTTGTCGGCAGAAAGAATCATGGTTTTTATCTCAAAGGTGAAGAAATAGATGTCATATCATTAATCAACGCATTGATCGAAAAGGCTAATAAGAAAAAGATTCAGTATCTGCTATTTGAAAGTGAAGACACCTTTTTAAACAATGTCGAAAAGATGCAGATCGATCAGCTGCTTAATTTTATTAATGATGACCTTGTTTTAATGATTAATGATTATGTCAGGCTGAAAATTTGGCTGGCCTTTTTTATCAAACGCTGTTCTTATGGTAATTCATTACGGTTGAATCACAATTATTATGCCGATGTACTCAATGATGAGAATCATATAAAAATTGAACGTCTTGCGCAGGAAATCAATAAATTATTCAGCCTGTGTCTTGATGGCGGACAAATCGAATTTTTGACTTTCATCATTGCGAACTATACATATTGGGTCGACGATAAGATCGTTAAGGAAGAAACTAGTAAATTGGTACAAGCAGTAGAGGCGATGCTGAAAGAAGCACAGCATGTGTATCCTGAACTGGCAGTTGAATATGACCAGCTGAAAAATGACATTCTGACTCATATTCAGTTAACCTTGAATCGCTACAAACTGAATTTACCGAATACAAATCCAATTCTGACGCAAATTAAAGCTAAATATGGAGAGCTTTACGGTATGGTTGAACATGCTTCAAAAGCTTTTGAGAATGTGTATGGCTTATCAATGGATGAAGATGAAATCGGGTTTTTAACGCTTTATTTCTGCCGCAGCCTAGAGAAAAGTCATCAATTAGCGGAAGCACGTATTTTGGTGGTGTGCAATACAGGACGGGGAGCAAGTAAGCTGTTGGCTGCCCGCCTTATGAACAATATGCCGGAAGTTCATATTGTAGGCATGATTCCGGTTCTTGATTTAGAACGGCAGTCAGATTTAGTGGATAATGCGGATCTGATCCTATCCACAATACCGCTTCATGATATTAAAAAACCGGTTGTTTTGGTCAGTCCCTTTGTCAGTGAACAGGAAATGCTGAAGATAAAAGAGGTTATAGTTGAAGGCAAAACTCATAGCCGGCCTTCATTAACAGATGCTACAGATTTAATGAATTCTTTGATTACACAATATGTACCCGGCAGCAAAGTCAATGAATTTTCAGCCCGTCTGGGAAGCTTGATCAATTTCAATTTTGCGGCGAGTGAACCGGCCTCACTTTCTGCGGAGCTATATGCGGAAACATGTGTTGAGGCTTGTATCATGATGTCAGAATGTTCGGCTAATCATGGCAAAAACGTTGATTACCATCGGTTCTCAGGAATTCTCGCCCATATTGTTATGTCGGTGCCGCGCTGGGTCAATGGCCGTTTCATCAGTGCTTCTGATTATGAAGAAATGAAAAAATCATATGCCAAGGAATATGAAATTATTGTTAGGTTTCTGCATGTCATGGAAGAAAAGCTCGGTGTCTATATTGACCCAATTGAAGCAATTGCTATTCTCCGTTATTTGATTTGAATTTTTTGATAACACCATTTGATTGCACTAATCATGTGGTGTTTTTGTTATTTTAATTTTATAAATTCAATGATATTCTGATTACAGATAAAGAAACACCTGATAAAACTAGAAAAAAGGGTGAAAATACTTATCTTTATAAATCGGAAAAGAGGTGTCTTAATTTGAAAAGGGTTTTGATCAAAAATGGTATTCTTGTAGATAAACATAATGATTTGCACCAAGTGAAAAAGGATATCCTTTGCGAAGCAGGTCTGATTACAGATATCCAAGATGTGATCAATGATGAAAACGCCCGGGTAATCGATGCTGAGGGACTGTATGTCAGTGCCGGGATGATTGATATTCACATGCACAATCGGCTTCGTGAAGCTGTGATGGATGTGGATAAGCTGGGTGTTTATCGGGGTGTGACGGCAATGATTGAATGCGGTTCGGCAGCGGTGGATGAAGCTGATAAATTTGCGGCTGAAGCCAAAGCCGCTAAGACAAAATATTATGCGCTGCTCAGCGGGCATAGTGAGCATGGTTTCTCAAAAGATATGGCGGACATGGACGTTGAAAATATAAATCCTGCCCATTATCTGGAATGCTTTGACCGTTATCCCGGTATCTTTTTAGGCGTCAAGGTTGCCTGCAGCAATACGATCACCAACGATCAGGGATACGCGTTAGTGAAAAAGGCAAAGTCTATTGCGAAAGAGCGCTGTCTGCCGGTGACGGTTCATGTTGGTACATTCCCGCCTGATCCTTGCGGTTTGGTTGAGTTTCTGGAAGCGGGCGATGTCATTACGCATACTTATCATGGCAAGGAAGTATCGCTCTTTCAAAAGGACGGAACACCGAAACGCAGCTTTGTAAGAGCCAGAAATCGAGGCGTATTATTCGACGTGGGTCACGGCAGTGCCAGCTTCTGTTATCCGGTAGCGGCAAGAGCATTCCGTAAAGGCTTTGCACCGGATTTGATCAGTACGGATATCCGCCTGTCAAATATCAATGGCCCGGCTTACTCACTGGCTATTGTAATGAGTAAATGGTTGGCAATGGGGATGAGTCTTATGGATGTAGTAGACAGTGTTACTTATCGGGCAGCTAAAACATATCATCTGGATATGCTGGGGGAAATTAAAATCGGCAAATCAGCAGATTTCACTTTCTTTGACATAAAAGAAGTAAATCTTGAATTAGAAGATTGTTATTATAACCTTCAGAAAGTCAGTCAATGTATAGTGCCGGAAAAAGTCATGGTATCTGGAGGTGGAGAAAGTGAATTATATCAGTGTACTGAGGGATATTCTAAAGCTTAATCATGATGAAATCGCAGCTGTCAGTGATGATTTTGAAAATATCAATGCTTATCTCGAAGCTCATCAGATCATCATTCCCGATGATTTCCAGGTGACGCTTTGCAATCATATCAATGTGATGCTGCTGCGGTTTAAAACTAATGAATGCGCGCAGATTGAGGTCAATGAAGATGTATATCGGCAAGTTTCAAAACGAAGTCTTGATTATGCTGAAGAATGTCTGACACCAATCTGCAGGAAATATGGTATTTTGCTGAATCAAGCAGAAAAAGTTTTATTTGCGATTTATTTACAGACAGGGATGTCAAAGGAGGATGGATCATGTCAAATAAACCAGTAGTTGTAATAGGGCATCGGATGGGTGATGGTAAACGAACGGCGAAAGGAATTGAAGCAGCCGGCGGTACCGCTATTTTAATCCCAGGCATGCTGGCGGATATGAAGTTAGGCGATGTCATGCATGAGAATAATGCGGATCTTGGCTTGAGCTTCTGCGGCAGCGGCGGTGCCGGGGCAGTTACCGCCGCAACTAAATACGGATATAAATATAAGCAGTATCAGCGTACGCCGGCGGCTGGTGCTCAATGTGTAAAGGAAGGCTGTCAGGTTATCGGCTTCCCTTTTATGGATAGTGAAGAACTGGGCAAAACGATTGTCAAGGCATGGAAAGATAAGTATGAAAAATAGTGAACAGGATGGCAATGATTTAAAACAGAAAGTGGTTGATATTGAAGTCAGCGCCAGTTCAAAGCAGGGGCGGGCAGATGCTATTTCTAAAGCTTTTACGGATATGCGCAAACGTGTATATGAAGTGGTTAATGGCGCAATTATTTATTTAAAACCAACCAATGTTCAGATTCTTGAGGAAAAGGTTACAACTTCAAAGGAACATTTCCTGTTCCTCTTTATGCCAAGAATTAAAGAAGAGGTTACAATGCGTTTGAAAATTAGTGTTGAAGTTCAATATATGGAACTGTAAGGAGGTAGAAGCATGTTTGAATTAATTATTAAGTCAATCGTTATCGGCGGTTTGGCTGGTGCTGGTGTAGGGGCTGGCGCGGCGCGAATGTACTATGCACCTGAATTACAGGCGGCCGGTGCTTTCAGAACACTAGGTGAAATGAATGCATGTCAGGGTGATCCGGTGTCACATTTCAGTTTTGGTTTTTCTTTCTACATTAATTGCATGGCAAACGGTCTGGCAACGGGTTGTTTTGATCAGGATTTCCTGCATCGGGTTATTCCAAATATCAGTGCCGGTGTCTTGCTGACAAAGAATAAGGATGTTAAAGAGACGATTCAAAATCCTGCCAAGATGGCTATCGTAGGTGCTGTTGTCGGTATTATCGGTTTAGTTATCCTAAATAGTTCGGTGAGTTTTGTACCCGCTTATGTATCGGCAACGCTGACTGAAATCTTCACACCGGCAATTAATAATTTCTTGATTGTTATGCAGGTTCTCTTCCTGATCGCGGCTTTAGATAATGGTAAGATTACTGGCTGCTGGGGTATCGCTTTAGGCTCAATCGCATTTTTAGTTACCGGCAATGCAACACCCGGTTTAATTTTAGGAATTATTACAGGTCAGACGATTGAGAATAATGGCGTTAAGAGTAAGATTTCAATTGTCTTTATCGTATTGATGATTGTCATTTGGGTATTAATCGCATACTTCCGCGGCTTCTTTCCCAAATTGATTGAGGCATTTACAGTTGCTGCGGCTATGCTGGGCTAGGAGGTGAAACCATGATTGAAAAGTTAAATAAATTTTTAATGAAAGACTGGGCTTTTTTATTAATTTGTGTAGCAATATGTGCCGGTGTTGTTGGCGGAACCCATACTTATCTCGTGAACGGAACGGGTTATCTGACAAATTTTGCCGGCGGTCAAATGCTTAAATTAGGTATTGAGTCAGGAGATTTAGGAGCGGCAGTCGGCTATGGCGGCGGTTTTCTGATTGCTCGTGTTCTTGAAGGACCCTTGGTAGGTTTGATTGATATCGGCGGATCTATGATGCATGGTGTCGGTTTAGGAATCTGTGCTTTGATTATCAGTATGGGCTGGGGCTTCTTAATCTATAATTTCCCATTAGCTATTTTGACTGGCGGCTTTGTCGGTTTAGTAATAGGGTTAATTGTTATGGGTGTCCGCAAGCTTATGCCAAGCGGTGTTACGGCGGGCGGTACAGCTATCATGATGGGTGTCGGTCATCAGTTAAGTAACTTTTTGGCCCCGTTGTTTCTGTTAAGCGCTCTTCAATATTCGATTCCTATCGGAATTGCCGGTGCTTTGGGCGGCATTGCATTTTATATTAAAGGTAAAAATTGTGTCGGCGGTATCATAATCGGAATGTTTATAGCGGCCTTCTTTTTCTAAATTATATATTGTGACTGCAAAGTGATGATTGCATTCATAAAATAATATATGAATTTTCCCCTTTCAAAAATTTAAAAGTTTGACACCCATAGTTGTATCAAGTTCATTTGGTGTGACTTTACAAAATCAGGGTATCTTTGCTTTGACGGAGTGACGGTAAAGCGCATTGATCAACTATGAGTATCAGAATAAAATCAAGAACAGCTGAATACTGGCTGTTCTTTTTGAATGTACATTGACAAGTCTGCATTCAGGCGATAGACTGATATTAGAAACTGGGTATATTATCAAATCAGGGAGAATGATGATAAGGATAGATTCAAAGCAATAAAGATGTGGGGCAGCGTCAGTCTGCTTTTTTTAACCTTTTTAATCGGTCATAGCTTTATGTTATAATGTTAAACAAAGGCTTTAATCAGAAGATTGTGAACGTTTACAATTTTAATTCTATGGTGTACTATTTATCAGATAAGCAGAAAGGAGTGAGTTGTTTGCTTCGTAAATCGAAAATTAGTGAAATGCTTAAGAAAGCATGTGAAAAATACACATTAAAGGATATTGAAAATGGCTTTGAGGGTTTCAGCGCGACACAGCTGGCGGATCAGCTGGCTATGGATCGTGCCAATGTCAGTAAAGAACTGAATACTTTATTTTTGGAACAGCGGGTAATTAAGGTAATCGGCCGCCCCGTTTATTATTTTGATGCGGAAGTATTTGAAAAGCTTACTCATGGTAAAAACGAAGTATTTGAAACTGATCATCTGAATCTGTTGATTAAAGAACATAAGCAGCATGTCAGTGATCCTTTCGAATTAATTATCGGCAGTGAAGGCAGTTTAAAAACCATAATCAAAAAGGCAAAGGCCGCGATGATTTATCCGCCTTTTGGCCTGCATACATTATTAATCGGCCCTACGGGTGTCGGCAAGACGATGTTTGCGGAAATCATGTATTCTTTTGCCAAGGAACAGGGGGTTTTAAATGAAAAAGCGGAATTTGTAGTCTTTAACTGTGCAGAATATGCCGATAATCCCCAACTGCTGCTAGGTCAGCTGTTTGGTTATGTAAAGGGTGCCTATACTGGTGCCGATCATGATTCTGAAGGCCTGATTCATCGTGCCAACAACGGCATTCTGTTTTTAGATGAGATCCACCGTCTTTCACCGGAAGGTCAGGAAATGCTTTTTATGCTGATTGATAAGGGTGAGTACCGCCGCATGGGTGATTCTAAGAATACGAAGGCCAATGTGCTTATTCTTGGCGCTACTACTGAAAATACCGACTCAGCACTGCTGAAAACCTTTCTGCGACGCATCCCGATGACGGTTACGATTCCAAGTCTTCAAGAGCGTACAATTAAAGAGCGCTATGACCTGATTGAAAAATTTCTCCGTCAGGAATACAGTCAGCTTAAAATACCGATTCAAGTAACTAAAAAGGGGATGAAAGCTTTGATGGGTTATGACTGTCCCGGCAATATCGGCCAGCTGAAGGCGGATATCCGCCTGCTATGTGCCCGTGCATTCCTCGATTATAAGGCTCGTGACTTAGCCCGTGTTGAAATTAATTCATCGCTGCTTGCGGATTCAACCTATGCAGGTATCTTTAAATCAGAGAAACAGCCGGAAATTATGGAAATCATTGATTCTCATGCCGGTAACCTCTTTATTTATAATCAGGAAATTAATTTTGAATCCTTTGATTTCCGTGATCTTGAGGATATCTATGGTTTGATTGAGAAATCCTTCTCGCGCTATGAGATTGAAGGCTATTCAGCCGATACAATCAGCCGTGAGATAAAGAAGCAGATTGAGGAGTATATATCGCGTCTGATGAATAAGCTGGTAAATACAGATATTTCTCAGAAGGAAGAATTATATAAAATTGTATCACCGCGCATTTACCGTTCTGTGGAAATCGCCATGCAGATTGCTGAGCATCACATTAACCGCAGTATACCGAAGAAGGCTTATGCCGCGATGGCTCTGCACATGTCTGCCATTGTCGAGAATCATGTAACTCATTCAGCGTTCAGCGCCAATCAATATACGATGGCGATGGATCATCCGCTTGAATATCAAACAGCCAAAACGGTCAGAACGATATTACAGAGTGAACTTGATATTGAACTGCCGGAGCAGGAAATCATCTTTATTACCTTATTTTTGAGTATGGAAGAGGAACGCAAGACTGAATCAAGGCATATCGGCTTATTAGTGCTTGCCCATGGCAATGGTGTTGCCCGCAATATGGCTGATGTAGCGAATACCTTACTCTGTACACATCACGCGCATGCGCTTGATATGCCGCTGAAGCAGAATGTTCAGGAATTTTTAGAGGTTGTCAGTGATAAGGTTAAAGAAGTCGATGAAGGCAAGGGTGTCCTGCTGATGGTTGATATGGGTTCATTATTATCCTTTGGTGAATTAATTACTGAGAAAACCAATATTCCGGTTGCCACGGTGGAGATGGTATCTACGCCTTTAGTGCTTGAGGCAACCCGAAAAACGATGATGGTTGAATATACATTAGATGAATTAGCAAAAGAATTTAAGGATATGCTGCCTTATATCGGCCGTTCCTTTTCTTTGGAGATGAAAAACCGCATCCAGCAGAATTACGCGATTATCTGCACATGTCTGACTGGTGAAGGGGCGGCAATTAAACTGGGCAATCTATTGCGCTCAGCGATTCCTTTAATTCAGGAGTATGAGATTGAAGTGCTTTGCTGCAACAAAGAGACATTTAAAGAAATTGATCTGAAAGGCAAGACAATTCTAGCGATTGTCGGCGCTGTCGATCTGCTGCTGGAAAATGTTCCTTACATCCCTTCTGATAAAATGATCCTTGAAAATGGACTTTATGAAATAAATCAGATTATACAGCGAATGGTGGGATCGAAATCTGATATCCAGGAAGTACCGAATTACATAACGCATACGGTACTTGCCGAATCATTGACTTTCCTCGATCTGGATAAAACTGAAGATGTAATTCAAAAGTCTTTTAAACTGATTGAAAAGATGGTTGATATTCAGGATTATAACCGTATTTTGGTGAATTATATTCTGCATGTGGGAAGCATGGCGGAGCGCTGCATTCAAGGACAGATTCTTAATTATGAGAAGATTGATGAGCTGATAGCGGCTAAACCGGCACTGTATCATGCGGTTAAACTGGGAATGATGATTTTAGAGGAAGAATTCAAATGCAGTGTGCCTGACACAGAAATAGGTTATGTTATGGATTTGTTTGACACAGAATAACACACAGAAGAAAATTGTCGAAAAAGATGCGGAAATCTCGCATCTTTTTTAAGTTGCCACGATTCTTGCTGGTATATAGGTGAAAGTTAACTTTGAAAGGAGAAGTTTGAATGAGTAACCATGTATTCCTGATTTGCACACATGGACGCTTCGGTGAGGAATTAATCAAATCCGCGGAAATGATTGGAGGACAACTAAAGAATGTTTATGCGCTTTCACTGCTGCAGGGCGTTGAACCTGAAATCTACATGCAGCAAATCGAGGAAAAGCTAAAAGAGCTGGAGGGACAGTCAATTATTTGTCTTGTTGATTTATTTGGCGGTACGCCGTGCAATACAGTGGCACAGCTGACTCAGCGTTATGATTTACAGATCATAACCGGTGTTAATCTGGCGATGTTATTGGAAATGGATTCACAAAAGAATAATTTAGAAAGCAAGGAATTGATTGAATTAGGTTTAAATACCTTAAAAGAAAGCGGCAGAGATGTGCTTTCATATCTGAAAGGAAGGTAATAAATATGGCAAACATTAAGCTTATTCGTATTGATTTCCGTCTGATCCACGGACAGGTTGTAAACAAATGGATCAAAATTACCCGTTCCAATAAGATTGTGGTTATTGATGATTCACTGGCATCAAATGAATTTATGCGCAGCGTGTATATCATGGCAGCGCCTCCGGGGGTTGATGTTCAGGTATACAGCATCAATGATGCGATCAAAGAATGGAAAGAAAACCAGTTTGGCGAGGGTGAAGTCTTAGTATTGTTTAAGAGTGTGCCTGATGCTTACCGCTGTTTCAAAGAGGGTTTTGAAATCAAAGAACTGCAGATTGGCGGTCTTGGCGCACAGCCGGGACGTAAGATTGTTTATGGACCGATCACTTTAGATAAGAGTGATGCGGATCAATTAAGTGAAATGCAGCATGCCGGTGTTCGTGTTTATTTCCATCAGGTACCGGATGATCCATCTGCGGAATATGAAAAAGTAATGGAAAAAGTAAAATTCTAAATTAGAAAGAGGAGAAAGAAATTATGACAACATTCATGATTGCAGTCATCAGCGGTATCCTTTATTTTCTGGGTACTTCGAGAATCGGATATGGTATATCCAGCACATTGGGCGCACCGGTATTCTTAGGCTTTATTTATGGTTTGCTTTTTGGTGATGTAGCCAATGGTTTAATTATCGGCGCATCGATCAATCTATTATATTTAGGGGTTGTATTTACCGGCGGCAACGTACCGAGTGACGGTGCATTGGCAGCGTGTATTTCGATTCCGGTTGCTTTACAGCTAGGCTTAGATGTCGATACAGCGGTTACGATCGCGGTTCCATTCGGCATTCTCGGTTCATTTGTCGATCAGATTCGCCGTACAAGTAATTTGATTTGGTTACATAAGGCTGATGATTTTGCCGCTAAGGGTGATGAGAAGGGGATTTATCGCTGCGCGATGGTTTATCCTACTATTACCGCATTCTTTATTCGTTTTATCCCGGTATTCGCAGTAAATCTGTTTGGAGCTGACGCTGTACAAGTATTGCTTAACTATCTGCCTGCCTTTATCACAACCGGTCTGTCAGTAGCCGGAGGTATTCTGCCTGCTATTGGTTTCGCGGTTATTATCATGTCTATTGGACGTAATGAATTACTGCCTTATTACTTCATCGGTTTCTTTGCGGTTAAGTATTTAGGTATCGGCAATATGGCATGTGCAGTATTCGGTATCTGTATCGCTGCACTGATGATTTATAGAGATAGTAAGAAAGGGGCGCAAGCATAATGTCAGAACGTTTATTAACTAAAAAGGAAGTCAATCAGGCACACTTATATTGGTATTTAGCTGCTGAAACAAATAACTCTTATGAACGTCTTCAGGCACCTTCATTCTGTGCCGCGATGGCAAAGAATTTAAGAAAAATCTATAAGGATGACGATGAAGCTTATAAGGAAGCTTTACAGCGTCATTTGGAATTCTATAACACAGAGGGTACAATTGGTGCTGTTGTCGTCGGTATCGCTTTGGCCATGGAAGAAGAAAAAGCTAAGGGCAATCTTACCGGTGATGTTATTACAGGTATCAAGCTTGGTTTAATGGGCCCTATTGCCGGTATCGGTGATACATTGATCTGGGGTATGTCTAAAGCTATCTTATTAGGTATGGCATGTACTTTCGCTCTTGAGGGAAGTCCGGTGGCTTTATTATTCCCGCCTATTTTTTCAATCATGATCTTTGTGGTCGGCCGTTATACTTGTAATTTAGGTTATAAATTAGGCAGTGAGGCAGTACCGAAGCTATTAAAATCAGGTACGATGAATACTTTAATTACTGCCGCGTCAGTTTTAGGCTTATTGATGATGGGTGCTTTATCCGCTTCTTATGTTAAGGTTTCTACACCATTGGCATGGACAATGTCATCCACTGGCGCAGAAATTGGTCTGCAGGCTAATCTGGATGCAATTCTTCCCGGTATGCTTCAATTATTGGCAGTATTTGGTATTTATTGGTATTTTACGCATAAAGGTCAAAATTATATTAAACTGGTATTTACAATCCTTGCGATTTCAATTATTGCCGCGTTCTTTGGCATTTTAGGTTAAGGTCAGCAAAATGGAAATGTCATGGATCAAACAGCAGTGTGATCGTTATTTGGACGGGCATCTTGATGAGCTGTGGGAGATTTCCCGTTATGTACATGCCAACCCTGAATTAGCTTATGAGGAATATAAGGCTTGTAAAGTACAGTGTGATTATCTGAAGAAAATGGGATTTGAAGTCGTTGAGGGGGCAGGCAATGTGCCTACCGCCTTTACGGCTAAAACCGGATCAGGCAAACCGGTAGTGGCCATTGTGTCAGAATATGACGCGCTGCCGGAGCTGGGTCATGCCTGCGGTCACAATCTGATTTGTACGAGTGCTTTAGGTGCGGCGATTGAGGCTAAGCATTTTCTCGATGAACAGTCTGTGACAGGTACGCTGTATGTTATCGGAACACCGGCAGAAGAGAGCGGCGGCGGCAAGATCAAATTGCTGGAAGCAGGTATTTTTGATGAGGTGGATGCGGTGATTATGCAGCATCCAACGAGTGCTCCAACTCGTTTGGCAGGTGCCTGCATGTCATCAATGCGACTGGATATTGAATTTTTCGGTAAGTCTGCCCATGCCGGCAGTCATCCGGAAAACGGCATCAACGCATTAAGCGCGGCTAATTTGTATTTTGTGGCTACGGGTTTATTGCGTCAGCATTTTAAAGGTGATATGCGGCTTTCCGGTATTATTACCGAGGGCGGTAAGGGTACCGGCTTAATTCCTGATTATGCACATGTGAAGGGCAGTATTTCTTCTTTCAGTCTGAAGGATTTGAAAATGAATGCGGAAAAAGTTAGACACTGCGCCGAAGGCTGTGCTCACGCGCTTGACTGTGATGTGAAAATCACGATTGAAGAAGGGTATCAGGGACGGGTGCCGAATGAAATCTTATCAGAAGTGTGCCGCAAAGAACTGATAGCTTTAAATGAACCGCTGCTTGAGGGCATGCCGTTTGATTACGGCGGTGAAGATTTAGGTAATGTCTCTCGCCGAATACCGATTTGTAATCCATATGTAACAATATTCCCTGATTATAAAATCAGTAATCATACCGCACAGTTCAGAGAATTGGCAATTTCAGAGAATGGCCGTCATTGTTTGGAAATTGCTTCTAAGGCTATGGGCAGAACCGCTATGGAATTCTTGACCCATCCGGAAATTCTTGAAGCTGCTAAGGAAGAACTCGCTGAACGTTTGAAAAACGAAGATTAGGTTGTATCAGTTGGCAGAAAGTAGGATGTGTTGAAGATGAAATACCAGACAACCCAAGCGCAGAAACAAAAGCAGAAGCAAGTCTATGCCAAGCAGCAGATTCAAGAGCTGCGTCTTTTGGAAATGGGCAGTGATGAATTATCGTCACTGGTTGAGCTGGAACTGGAGAATAATCCTTTTTTAGAAATGGATGACAATTATTTCAAGGGTGATCCTGATTTTGATTTAATTTTGAATTATATCCAGCCAGAAGAAACTTTAACGGATGTGCTGATGAGCCAGCTGAGAGTTGGTGATTATGAGGATGAGCGGCTGATTGAAGCGCTCATCCTGCTTCTTGATTCCAATGGTTATTTGAATATGACGCTTGATGAAATATGCCGTCTGCTGAACAGCGATGTGAAAACTGCAGAAAGAGCACTGGCTGATCTGAGATCATTTGAACCTTATGGCATCGGTGCTTTTAACTTAAAGGACTGTCTGATCTTACAGCTGATTCACAGTGATACTATTTATGCTGATCTGGCAATTGAAATTATCGAACAGGAGCTGGAGCTGCTGGCTGAGAATAAATTAAAACAGCTTGCTGTAAAGCTGAAGGAAGAACTGGAGGATGTGGTAAAGGCAGTTGCTTTGATTCGATCCCTTGATCCCAAACCGGGCGCGCGGTATGCTTCGGTGTCAGCGCCTATTGAGCCGGATGTAATTATCAAACATAATGATGAAGGTCTCTGTGTTGAATTAAAGGATCGCGCTATCTATCATCTCCAGATTTCTACAATTTGTTTTGATGATGAAGATGAGAGTGTGAAAGCGATACGCAAAAAATATGTACTGGATGCACAGCAGCTAATCAGCGGTATTACCCGCCGCTGTTCAACGTTGCTGAATGTGATGGCTCAGATTCTGATTATTCAGGAAGCTTATTTTCTACATCAGGGTGATTTAAAACCAATGTCACTAAAAATGTTAAGCAATGCGCTTAACTTAAATGAATCAACGGTATCAAGATGTATTAAGGATAAAACTTTGCAGTTTGACGGGCAGTTTATGGAAATTAAACAGCTTTTTACTGCTGCTGTTAAGAGCGGTGAAAGTAATCAGCAAATCATGGAGCAGCTTCAGCAATTCATTAAGCATGAGAATAAGGAACATCCGTATAGTGATCAGGAATTAATGCTGATCCTTAAAGATGAGGGAGTTGAAATATCAAGAAGTGCGATTGCAAAGTATCGCAAAATATTAAATATTCCTCCTGCGTATAAGCGTAAGAATTTTTAAAATAGATATCTAAGCAGAGGGGTGAGATCGTGAATATCGCGGGTATCTTAATGACGGTGATTTCCGCCATGATTTTTGGCTTTACTCCCGTTCTGACAAAATATATTTATGGGCTGGGCAGTAATGCGATGACTGTGATTTTCTATCGGAATCTCATTATTATGCCGGTTTTGTATTTACTGGCCAAGCGTCAGCACGCGTCCTTTCAAATGCGCGGGGATATGCGGTTAAATATGTTAATAACCGGTGTAATTGGTTCAACTGGAACAACCCTTTTGCTTAGCTATTCCTATAACTGGATTTCCGTAGGTACTGCTACTACGCTGCATTTTCTATATCCGATCTTTGTGGCGCTGCTTTGCCGGTTCTGTTACGGTGAAAAGCTGGGCGGCGGCAAGACGCTCGCGTTGATTTTGGCGCTGCTTGGCACTTGCTGTTTTATGGATCTGCATGATATGGAGAAAATGGGCGGTCTTTTAATGGCGGTTGGTTCCGGCTGTACTTATGCATTTTATATGGTTTTGACTGAAAAAAAGAATCTGAAGGAAATCAATCCTTTTGTGTATTCATTCAATATTTCCTTGATTATATGTGTCTGCATGCTGATTCTGAATTTATTTACCCATGAAATTATTTGGCGGCTGGATCTTGTCTGTCTTAGTTTAATCATTTTATTGGCAGTCCTGAATTCAGTATTTGCGATTACCTTGCTGCAGGTGGGAATTAAAAAGCTGGGGGCAACGACAGCTTCAATTTTCTGTTTGTTTGAGCCAATTAACAGTGTGGTTTGTGAATGGCTGTTTCTAAATGAAAGTTTATCCTTTTCTAAATTGCTGGGATGTACGATAATAATAGCAGCTATCGTTTTACTGGTAGTATTTGAAAATCGCAAGGTGAAGCAGCGAAGAAAGGCAGCGTAAATGATGATGAAGGCATTACTTCTTGATTTGGATGGCACATTGATTGATTCTGAGCGGATTCCCAGAATGGCATGGCAAAAAGCGGCTGAGCATTTTGGCTTTACAGCCGATGAATCATTTTTAAATCAGCTGACAGGCATGACTAAACAAACCGCTCAGGACTTAGTGAAAAAGGTATTGCCCGAAAATGTTGATGCTGAAGCTTTTCAAGCTTATCGGCATCAGGTCATGGCACAGATTTTAAAAGAACAGGGAATCAAAGCCAAAAAAGGCGCCCGCGAATTATTGCTTAAGGCGCAGCGTGAGCATGTAGAATGCATTGTGGTAACTTCCTCTTATACTGTCAGCGTAGGTGAAAAGCTGGCGGCGTCAGGGTTAGCGGATTTGATTGAGAAGATCGTCTGCGGTGATGAGGTTCAGCATGGCAAGCCTGCTCCGGATATTTATTTATTAGCCATGCAGCGCTATCATCTAAACGAGGATGAGTGCATCGTAGTTGAAGATTCAAAGAATGGTTTGCTGAGCGCAAAACAGGCGAAGATCAAGTCGATCCTGGTGCCTGATTTAATCAGTCCGGATGCTGAAATGATTGCATGCGCTGAAGTTGTGCTCGATGATTTATCAGCCGTCTTAAAGTATCTATTTAAAAATTAGATTTCTACAGTGGGGAGTGATGATCTCACTGTTTGAAATAATTGATCAGACATCCTTTCATTTGATCAAAAGCAAGTGAGTCACTCAATGCAGTGATTCTTTTGCTTTTTGGCATAACACAGCTGTTATTTGGCAATTAATTAGCTGATAAGTGCAAAATTCGACGTTACATCAAGCTGAACCAGACATTTTTTTATATATTGCATTATAAATAAATGTGCTATAATATGCGGGTTAAGGGATAAAAATTAATTGTATTTAGTAACTATTAGTAACAAAATATAAATAAACCTTTAACTAAAGGAGTGAGATGTTCCTTGCATAACCATCTCATAAATAAAAAACAGGGAGGAAAATTTAATGAGTGATATGGTGCGTTACAGTAAAGTAACAGCTAAAAACCGGCGCGAAATCGTACTGCTGAAAGGCAGACCTTGTATTTGGGGCAGATGTGCATTCTGCGATTATACCCTTGATAATGATGAAGATGAAGCGTCGATGGTTGAGTTTAACCGCAATGTTCTGCGGCAGATTACCGGTGAATTTGGTGTTTTGGAGGTTATCAATTCAGGCAGTGTATTTGAACTGCCGGCACAGACATTAGCGGAACTACGCGGAATTGTTCAGGAGAAGGGCATAAAAAAATTATTTTTTGAGGTCTATTGGTGTTATCGTGAGCGTTTATCTGAAATCGAAGACTATTTCCAAATTCCTATTATTTTTAAAAATGGTGTAGAAACCTTTGATGATGATTTTAGGAATCGTGTTTTAAAAAAGGGAACGGTTTTCAGCGGACCGGAAGAGGTTGCGCAGTATTTTAAATCGATTTGTCTGATGGTAGGAATTCAAGGGCAGAGTAAGGAAATGATTGACCGTGACATGGAATATCTTCAAAAATATTTTGAATATGGCTGTGTTAATATGTATGTAAATAATACAACAAAGATTAAGGAAGATCCTCAGATTGCTGCTTGGTTCAGGGAAAAATATGCTTATTTAGAAGCTGATCCAAAAATTGAAGTTCTGTGGAACAATACTGATTTTGGTGTTGGCGAGGTATTGTCATGAGGAAGCAATCAGTAAAGGCTATTGCGATGCAGGCAATTGCGGCCGCGTTATATGTAGTGCTGACATGGGCGGTGGCGCCGTTAAGCTTTGGCGCAGTACAGCTTCGTTTTTCTGAAGTTATGATCTTACTTGTATTTGTTGATAAGCGGTATGGCCCGGCAATGATATTGGCATGCGCATTAGCCAATTGCTTCAGCCCGCTGGGCATTGTCGATGTAATCTTCGGTACAGCGGCTACCTTCTGCGCAGTGGAATGTATCAAACGCAGTAAGTCATTATTGACAGCAACCCTATGGCCTACGATCTTTTGTGTCATCATTGGCTTAGAATTAAATGTGGTTTCGGATCTGCCGTTTTTATTTACAACCTTCACCATCATGCTGGGTGAGTTCGTTGTTGTAACATGTATCGGTTATCCGATTTTCAAAGCTTTGATGAATAATGAAGCTTTGTTGAAATTAATTAAATTAGATTAGCATCATTAATAAGAAAAACTAAAACATTTGGGTGTCAGGAACAATGTCAACCGAATGTTTTTTTGATATAATAAGAGTAAGAAGGTGAAGACATGAAGGCGCAGCTGATCAAAGTATTGAAAAATACACGGCGAGTCGTATTTTATCGAGGGTTAGAAATGTTCAGTCAGCATGCACTGACGCTGAATAAGAAGTTTGGCAATAATGTTTACAGTTTTCATGTGCATAATTCTCAGCAGGGAGTTTATCAGACGAATATTTATCTGAATGACGAGCATGAAGTGATGCATATGGATTGCTCCTGCCCTTATGGACATGGCGGCTATTGTAAGCATGAAATTGCGGCATTGCTTGTATTGCTGAATGAATTTGATCCTGATCTTGATATTTTAGCGGCGGCCGCTGCTTTTAATGAATGGTTGGATGAGACATATCCGCAGCAGCAAAGTCTGATGGAATATCTCTTTAAAGAAGAGGCGCAGATTGCCGGAGATTTTGATTTAGGGCAATTTCTGGATTTGTTCTCTAAGCGGCAGCTTTTGTCTGAAATGAAAGATTTTGATCAATTTTCAGACTTGCTGAGAGCGTTCTTATACTTACGGTATCGGGATGTAATTAAAAAAAGCTATGATGCCAATTACAAAAAAGTATCATAGCAGCAGAAAGGAAGTTGGATTGTGTATCAAATTATAATCGGAGATGATGATCAAACATTTTTAAAAGAAGCGGCAGCTCAGAGTGCGGCTATGATGGAGCATAATGGAATTAGACTGGGCATTGATTACGAACTGTTAACGTTTAATGAACCTCAGCAATTGATTGATTATCTGCATCAAAACAAGGATGCGTGTCAGCTTTTAATGCTTGATGTTGAATTTGGTTCAAAAAATGGCTTAACGATTATGAAAGAACTGCGTGAACAGGAATTAAAATGCAGTTTAATCTATCTGACAAACTACCGTGATTATGTTTATGATTGTTTTGATACACAGCCGCTTTATTATTTGCTGAAGCCTATTGATTGGCAGAAGCTTGGTGATGTGATATTAAAGAATTATCATGAACATTATCAGGGCAGCAAGCTGAATTTAAAATTGTCAGGCAAACATGTTATGCTGGCTTATGATGATATTTATGCTCTTGAAGCAACATCCCATAAGGTGTGCATTTGGCTGAAAGACAGTCAGCTGGCATGGAACGGCACCTTGTCCGCCATTGAACAGCATTTACCAAGTCATTTATTCTGCCGCTGTCACAATAGTTTTCTCGTGAATCTGACACATATTCAGGAATTAGACCGCAAGGAAATCAAAATGGACAATGGCGCACGGTTTCCTGTCAGCAAGCGTCTTTATGCTGCTGCTCTAAGGCAATATTTTGCTTATTTAAAGAATTAGGGATTTATTATTACACACTGTTTAGATCTTTTGAGAGTAAAAGGGCGGTTTGTACAGCGAAACGATCCGGCAGAATATCCACCTGAAGATCACTGTGATATCGTCTGGCAATATCCAGCATGGTTTTCATGCCATAACCGTGATTTTTACCCTTGCTGCTGATAATATTTCCCTTGGCATCATGCAAAACCTCGCCGGTGCGTGAATTTTCAGCTTCGATAAATAAATAATTTGCACGTACATGCATCGTTAATTTGATCCAACGCTGATTTAGTGGCAGCAATGCGGCGGCATCAATAGCATTATCCAGCAAATTCATAAGATAATTGCACAAATCGACATCCTTAATCAATAATTCTGCAGGCAGATTGATCTGATAGGTCATATCAATTCCTGCTTTTTTTGCGCGTTCTAAGACACTGACCACAATGGCATTGACGATAGGCTGCTTACAAATTCTCATCGGCAAGATTTTTTCAGAATCATTAGTTATTTGTTTTAGATAATCAGTTACGAGCTGTGTTTCACCCTGCTGATTCAAATCGGACAGAATATTAAAATGATGCAGTACATTATGGCGCATTTTCGCTAATTCTTCACTGCTTTGGTTCATTAATCTGAGATTTTCATAAGCTAATTGATTTTTAAGCGACAGTGCTTGTATTTCTGTTTGAAAGTTGATTGAACGGCGGATCAGTTCGATAAAGCTTATCAACATACAAAACAGAAAAAGCAAGGTGCCGGTCCAGTTGATCAAAACATTAGGAACTATTAAAATGCATGCCTGAGAAAACATCGCATTGATATAAGAGGCACAAAAACCATTACTAAATAAGGCTGATCCAATATATAGACCACAGATGCACACGGCAGTAATTGTCAATGCTGGTACGAATATTTTAAAAACACTGTTTTTATCATGCATTTCAAGGACAGAAAAAATAGTTAATAAAATGAGTTCAGGTATCAACAGCTGCCATGAGAAATAAACAAAATCACCCACGTTTATTCCCAGCAGCCATAAATATTCAAATAAAGTAGTAAAGAATGCCGGAATCACCAGCAAGGGAGCATAAATTTTTCGGTATTTGTTCATTTGCAGCCAAAGATATATCATCGGCATATAGACAAACAACGGTCGTCCAAGTCCAAGTATTGGAATATCAAAGAGCTGGTTGTCAGGTAAATAGTAACCTAAATCGCGCAGATAATAAAATGTTTGTACTAAGGCTGCTAACAGCAACAGCAGTATTGATAAATTCCATTTCCCGCTGATGCCACTGTAAAACCACAGACCTATTAAAAGTAAGGATGCTATTGCCAAAGCCGCCGCCGGAATGATAATACGGTTTACTGCGGCAGCAATTTCAGTTCGGTCAAGGGCGGCGCTGGATAGAAAAATCATCGGCAACCCTGGATTTTCAACATTCAAAGAAGCAAGCGTTAATACCTTTCCAACATAATCAGGCGGGAGTGTTACCGTGATATTTTCATTAGGAAACTGAACCGCAAATGTTTCTTGAGGGAAATCAAGCGTACCAATTTCTCCGGTGAGGTTAGAAATATTTGTATAAAACAGCACATCATCAAGAAATAAGGCACAGGGGTAGGGATAACTAAGTTTAATCGTTTTGATGCCCGCTTGCTGTTCAGAATCACTTAATGTGCGCGATAAATAATAAACCTCATTTTGGGTTTCAAATAATTCACGGGGCGTCAGAGAAATCTTTACATCATCGTTGTAATAGTACATATCCCAGCCCTTTGTATCATCAAACATTGGTGATAGTATTTGCATTTGTGAATCAATGAGCGTGAAATGGAAAAATAATGTAATAAATGTCAAGACAATACCTGCGAAAAGGAAAGAAATGATCCAGTTTTTTTTATCCGACAGCTTTTTCATGTCACTCCCCGCTTTCTATATATTAAGGATATATGAGATTCAGAATGCCGTCAAGATTCGCAACCTGCCCTTTTAAGCAGAAAAAGGTGCCACTTAGGAAATGGCTGTTTTTAAACAAAAAGCGTTTTGATAGAATGAAAGTGTAATCATAGGTAATTTTTATATTGTAATCAGACGATGTTTAATGCGTGAGAAGATCAGCGGCTAAGTCTGATTTTTTTGGAATTATCTAATTAAAAAACTGGAGGGTCTTATGGGTAGTTCAAAACCAAATTTTAATGAGTTAGTAAAGAAAATGGGTTTTGATGATACAAAGGAAAGTGTCGTTAAAACTGAAAAGAGTGAGGCTGTGAAACAGCCGCCGCTGATGGAGTCCCATCAAACAGAAAAGGGTACTCTTATTGCTGAAGATGTTGTAATTATCGGGGATATCAAAGCAAGACAGAATATTGAATTTTGCGGTGAAATTAAGGGTAACATTGAAACAGCTGGTATTTTACAGCTTAATGGAAAAGCAGAAGGAAATATAAAAGCAGATAATCTTATTCTGCAAAATGCCGTTGTACATGGCAATGTCGTATCAAATAATCAAATTAGTATTAATAGGAATACGGAAGTAGAGGGTGATTTAACGGCTCGTTCAATTATAATTGGCGGAAATCTTAAAGGAACTATATTTGCTGAGGAATCAGTGCTGATACAGGAGCAGGCGGTGATTAAAGGCGATATCTCAACGGGTTTAATTGATATCAGGCAGGGAGCGCAGCTGGGTGGTAAAGTTGAAACAGGAGTTGCTGTAAAGGATAAGAAAAAAGCAGACTGAGTTAAGAAATATGATTTGATAATGAAAGTCATTCACCTATGATATACAGTTAGGGGGTATAAATGTGTTTGAAAGACTATTAAATGCAATTGTAATATTTGGAAAAGAGCATAAACGATTAAGACTCCTTTCTGTTATTGTACTATTCATAGTTTTCTATGGTTATGCTGCCATCGGCGAAGTTGTTGATTTGATTAGAAAAGGGCTAAATACTTTATGGTTATTTATGAAGAATTTTTTGTCGCTGCCGAAATTGAGTTTTGCTGGCTCAGTGAATCAAACACGAAGTATAGTTCGTATTTCCGCAGCAGCATTAAGTTTATGTTTAACGGTGAATTTGATGCCAACATCAGTGTTTGCCAAGGAGATAATACTGGATACAGATAATAAAATAACCGAAATCGAATGCATAGACGGTATTTGTGATGACCTGAAATGCACAGATTGCACTCCTGATGATAGCAACCAGGAAAATGGCCTTGATGTTTCGGAAACTAATCAATGTTTATGTGATCCGGTGATTGAAAAAGAGGGTGTTCATACAAACCCAGATTGTCCGTTATATAATAGATACAATATACGAAAATCAGGGCTTCCTAATGCAAAAATTAATAATGTGTCACTTGAACTTACAAATATAGAGTATGAAGACTTGAGTACAGATTCAGCTGTTATTGTGAAAATAATGCCTGCTCAAGGATACAGATTACCTGATGAATCTGACATAGTTGTAGAATCTAATAATAGTGTATTAACCCTTGGGAGAGATTATGTAATTGGATATATGGGTCAAGACTACTTGATTCAAACTACTAAATTTACAAATTTAAAAATAATAGCACAAGGAATTGAATTGAATCATGAAGCTGATTTGCTTAAACTTGATATAAATTATAAAAGCAATGAAGCTGGTTATAATTTCAATTTGGATTATACTGGTTATGGCTGGATAAATGTAGCGATAGTTGAGGGACAATATGATTATGATATTACATTGCCATCTACAATACAAGATAAGAAAATCTATTTTGAAGTAAATAAGTCTTCTTCATCAACTATTAATCATGAAGGATATTTGTATCTTGACAGTGAGGGTAAAGGAAAATACGAAATAGAGATTATTGCTGAAGATGGTGTAACAAAAAATACATTTATTATAAATTGTAGTACATTACCTGAATTTTTGCAGAATGTTTATGTTGACGGTGAAAATGGTAATGATGCAAACTTTGGTGATACTGCTGATAGAGCAGTAAAGACTTTTGAACAAGCTAAGAAATTAGTCGCAGATGAAGGAATTATTTATGTGACAGGCACTATTACGGTTAATAATGATCAAAATTGGTATTTGTCAGATAAAGGTGCAATTATTAAAAGAGACAGCAGTTTCAAAACTGGTGAATTGATTAATGTTGATTATCAAGGTAACTTAAAACTTGATCATATTATAATTAATGGTAATTCAGAAGTTGAATCAAATAAGCCGATTATTACTGTTGATGGCGGTAAATTATTTATTAATAGTGGTACAAACCTTAAGAATAATAATAACATAAATGGATATGGCGGTGCAGTTGTTGTGCAAAATGTAAATGTAACATCTGCTGATGAAGATTCTGAATATATTGGTGAAGTAATTCTAACAGAAGGCTGCGCGATTCATAATAACAAAGCGAAATATGGCGGTGCAGGTATTTATGTACAAGGAAAGTTTACAATGACAGGCGGCAGTATTACCGATAATTCAAGTGCTGAAGGTAAAGGCGGCGGTATCCTGATTTCTAGTGATGAACTTTGTACTGTCACAGGTGGGTACATTACAAAAAATACGGCTCAATATGGCGGTGGAATTCATATAACTACCGGTAAGCTTACATTGACAGGCAGTAAAATTAATAATAATCAGTCTGAAAAGGGCGGCGCAGGTATTTACTTTATGAATAGTGCAAATCTCGAAATTGGCAATTCTGTTAAGATTTATGATAACATAGCATTTGAATCAAATACTTTTGTAGAAATTAATAGTAAATTGACAGGTGGTGTAAAGATTCCAGTTCAGCTTAGTGTTAATAAAGATATGATTGGGAAGTCAATAGTTCAGGCATCAACAAGCTATAGCGAAAAATTGGATATGGATAATTTTGTAATTACCTTTGATAAAAAGGGATATGAAGCTAAACTGAGTGATTCAGGTAAGAGTATAGATATTGTCTTATCGAAACCATATCTGGAAGTAAATCTTGACTCATCGATTATTAATGATACTGTTTATAAGGGAACTGGCTATAATAATAGTTCTGTGAATTTTTTTGGAGATGATCAGGGTATCGATAGCAAAGAATATACTTATTCAATCACTGGCAATGAAAGTGAAAAGACAAAAATAAAAGCAGATTCTGATTTTTCACAATTTTTCTTATTGATTATCGCAGCTGACGAAACAGCGGAAGAAATCTTTATGAAAGTCGAATTAGTCGATCATCCGGAGATGTTTGCTACTCATACATTTAAAGTTTCCGGTAATGAAAAATATGCAGTCACTGTTGAAAATAGCTATGCTGCAGATAATGGAGCTGACAAGTACAGACAAGGTGAAACTGTTACCATTAATGCCGGCAAACAATCTGGGTATACCTTTGATAAATGGGTAAGCAATAATGCAGAGCTTAACTTTGCGAATGCTAAGGAAAGTACAACTACTTTTATTATGCCAGATCATGCAGTTAAAGTGACTGCGCAATGGATTTCAGTCAGCAGTGGTTCAGGTTCATCGAATTCACATACAGGTATCGTTGAACGAAAAGATGAAAGTTATTACTACATTAAAGGTAAACCAGCAGATCAAGGTTTCGTCTTGCTTGATGAAAAAGATAAATTAATTGATAAACTGGCTGATGATGAGTTTATAACTGCATCAGTACAAGCTGATGTCGTATATTTCGTTAAAGCTGATAAAACTATTGCTAAGTATGAATGGATTATTTTAAATCAAAACGGGGAAGTTGAAAATATATTACCGGTAGGTACATTCTTAAAGCAGTATGATTCAAAATATAAAGTGTATTTAGCTGATAGTGATGGTAAATTAGTTAAATCATGGGCAGAAATTGAGGACAATATTTATTATTTCAATAATGATTATACAGCTAAGAATAAATATTGGACGCTTTATCAAAATGAGTGGTATCTTTTTGATAATTACAGCTTAGTAAGAAGTCACTGGTATGCTGCTTCCAATGGCCGTTGGTATTATTTAGATCAGCAAGGCAGGATGCTGAAAAATCAATGGATCGATGGCTGTTGGATTAATGAAGATGGAATTTATTGGAGTCCGTATGTCAAATAACAATCATAAGTTTTTATGAAAGTGAATTTCAAAGTTAAGAGTCAGTCTGTTAATAGGCTGGCTTTTAAAATGTTAAATTGATAAGCATTATAATAATGGAATCAATTTCGATAAGACTGAATGTATTATTGAAAAAACGAAAGCTCAAAATCATGGATATTCAGTGCTTTAATGACTTACACATTATAAACCCAATACTAAGAAACAGGTACCTTATTGACATTTACTCAATGGGTACCTGTTATTTAATTTGTATGTTTGTTGTAATAATAGATTAAATAGGTTTACACTCTTATTTATTTTATAAGTTAAAACAAATTTTTATACACATCATTAATAATGGAAATCAGATTTTCATAAGTAGGAACTTTTGTAATTCGATCCAGCATATCTTTATTAGATATTAAAAATGATAGATAATACCATAGCTGATAAGCTCTAACATTGTTTTTATCAATAGAAACCAACATCACTAAATTAATGCTCGTATCACCTTCCCAGATTATTTCTTCTTTAGGAATGCCGACGGCAATAAATGTGCAGTCAGTGATTAAGCGTTCAGGATGTGGAATTGCAAGTTTATTGCCAAAGCAGGAGGAAGCGATTTTTTCATGAAGCATTACAGAATCGTAAAGTTCATCAGACAGTTTGAATTTCTTCTTTGCTTTTTTAAATAGGATATCTATCATTTCATACTTATCTTTTACATTACCATAATAAAATAAATCTTCATCAAATTTGTCTAAAATATCCTTCACGCTGGTAAAACCATTCAATGCCATCTCAATCTTTTGATAATCGGTATCAGTTAAAAAGTAATTCACCAGCATTGCTTTTGGATAAGCTTCTGCAACCTTACTTTCCGTAGTAAGGATGGCATTGTAATCATCAAATATTTCAGGTTTGACCATGGAAGCAGAAACAGTTTTTATTTCGTTAATGTTATTAAACCATTGCTTGATTTTCTGCTGAATTAAAATCGTTTCACTTTTTTGCTGAGAACAGATAAGCAGTATATCCTTTCTATTCGCTACTGGTGTAGTCTGATTTAAACTTACTGAAAAATGCAGCGCTAAATATGATATTTCATCATCAGATAAGCGCTCTTTATATTCGGGAAGGATTGAATAGGTGAAAGTTGACGCTATATCAAACGCAAAGGGGAATTTCTGCTTGATGGTATAAGTCATGATGTTTTTAAGCAGCATCCCGGTTTTCAAACGTGATAATAAAGGGAGAATATGAAGTCCCAAAGAGATTCTTAAATTAAGATCATTGGTCAAATCGAGATTGTAATTTTTATTTATTTGCTGAAGTCCATGGTAGATTTTTTTGTTGATTTCATCGGATATGTATTCCTGCTGATCGTATTCTCTTTTACCCTGAAGATTTAGGGCTAATAAGATAACTTCACTCTCAATATACGGCAGTGAATATTTGTTGCAGCAGCTTTGTATGATTTTGATGGAAATCTCTAGTACATGATGAAAAACATCATCATCCTTTAAATTGATAGACTGCTGTTCAAGGTAATTACCACTTCGCATACGTTCAATAGCGGTAGCTATATGAATGATTAGATTCTGCAGTGCAATATCTGAAATTTTATAATGCGAATCAACAAGAATCTGCGTTACGATGTTTTTTACTTCATTGATAATCGGCTCATCCTTTTCATTCTGAATAAAATTATGCGCGAAACATAAATTTTCCTTAATGATGCATTGTCTTTTATTGATCTCGCTGCCTTCAATTTTTAAACCGTAATAGGGTTTGCTGACCAATGATAGATTGTATTTTTTTAAGACTTCCTTAAGCAGGGCCAGATCAACGGATATCCGTGAACGGCTGATATACATTGCGTCTGCAAGATCCTGACTTTTGATAAAATCATGAGATGTAATCAGTGTAGACAACAGATAGTCAACCCGTGATGCCTGTACATCAAAGAAATAATTACTATTATAATCAAGTGTGAGATGATCGGCAAAGCTGGCGCATAATGCTTGGTTTTTAATCAGCAGAACATGACCTTTTGAGCTGATTGATCTTAGTTCAGCACCGGCCTTCTCAACTTCATCGCGAATGACTTGAATATCGTTTTGAATGGTCCGAATGCTGATATTATATTTATCGGCAAGTATTTTTGATTTAATGATTTCATCATGATGAGCATAATAATCCATGAAAATTTCGATTTGTCTTTTTGTCAGCATGCGCTCACCTCCACAGTCCTTTATTATTTATATAATACCATAAGCTGAAATAATTAATTTCTTCTGATTTGCGTAATGATTCGCGAAAATATGAAGAAACACATTATAAAAAATTAATGTTATAGTGAAAGCGTGATAAGAAAGGCATGAAAAATATGGATAATTATGAAGCAATATTTAGATTCGATTCAGCCTGAAAATGAAGCGTTAGTTGAAGTGATTTTAACAGCCGGGGAGATTTTGATTAAGGCAAATGCTGAGGCATACCGTATCGAAGACAGTTTAAAGCGAATGTTTTCTGCTTATAAGTGTCAAGCTGACATCATAGCTCAATCAACAAGCTTAATCGCAACGATCCGCTTTCCTGATCGACAAACTATCACGGTGATAAGGCGTGTCAATGAACATCAGACAAATCTCAATCATGTTCATACGATCAACAGCATATCACGGAATCTTACTGATGGGAAATATACTTTATCTCAGGCTGCTAAAGCAATGGATGTATTGCTTGAATCATCGAATACACGCCAGGATAAAAGGCTGTATAAGCTTGGCTTCTTGATGCTTGGATGCAGTTTTTCCCTCGTCTTTAAGGGCAGCTTTAATGAATTCATCGCATCATTTCTGAATGGATGCATTTATGTTTTGCTGTTGGTATTAAATGATGCAGCGGGATTGTCTGAGCTTATGTTTGATTTGTTGGCATCATTGATCCTATCGTTATCGGTAATTGCTTTAACAGCCTTATTCACTTATTTAAGGATGTCTGTTGATAGCTCCATTGTCTTAATTTCATCAATTATGCCGATGGTTCCCGGCATAGCGCTGACTAATGCGCTGCGTGACTTATTAAATGGTGATTTTGTATCAGGCTCCAACCGTTTATTGGAAGCATTGGTTATTGCGGGTACGATTGCAGTAGGTATCGGTTTTGGAATGGGAATCGGCGGCGATGGTTTATGGTTTTAGAAGTCTTTGGAGCTTTTATGACAAGCGTAGCTTATTCATTGGTAATGCAGGTTCCTTCCGATAAAATCATACCGGCGTCCGTCAATGGGGCATTTGCGTGGTTTATCTTTTTATTGCTTAATAATAGGTGCGGACTGGCTTTCAGCACATACATTGCAGGCATCTGTATGTCGATTGGTACCCAACTGCTTTCAAGAAAATATAAGACACCTATTACCGTGATACTGATACCAAGTTTTATACCTTTTGTGCCGGGCGCTGACATATATAAATGTATGTTTTATTTGATGAAAGGTCAGTCATCGCTATCCGTTTATCATTTAGGACTGACCATTACGGTAGCCGGTATGATTGGTTTAGGCGCATTGAGCGTAGAAGCGCTGCTGCGATTGATTAAAAAAGCGGCATATTAAAAAAACAAGATAAAGATGAGGTACTTTTATGGAAGAAAAAATTATCTTACTGACACATGGGGACTGGGGAAAAGCGCTTAAGTCCAGTGTGGAAATGATTCTCGGAAAAGCAGATTTTGTGTCTGCGGTAGCGTTAACCCCTGAAATGCTGCTGGCGGAATTTAGGCAGGCGGTAGAGGCAGCGATTCTGGCAGAGGTAAAAAAAGCTCAGGAAAAACATGTTTCGCTGCATATTACATTAATGACAGATGTTTTTGGCGGTACACCGACAAATGTTGCGGCAGTGATTACGAAAGAACGGGAAGATTGTACGATCAGTGTAATCACCGGTCTTAATTGTCCGCTGCTGATTGAGGCTTGTACACAAATTTCGTTTGGCGGTGAGTTGGATATAAAGAAGGTACTTGCCAGCTGCCAATCATCAATTTTTGATGTTATGGAAAAAATTACGGGGAAATAGAAATTATTATATTAAATCTATTTATTATTTGTTACTTAAAGGAGGGTGTAACATGAACAATATTGTTTTGTGCCGCATTGACAGCCGTTTGATACACGGACAGGTCATGACGAAGTGGGTTCAGCAATCACAGGCAAATAAGATTGTTATTGTCAGTGATGCTGTTGCCAAGGATTTATTTTTATTAGAGATTTATAAAATGTCAGCGCCGCCGGGCATCGTGATTGAATGCTATGGCATAGAAGATGCCGTTGAAAAATGGCAGAATCATGAATTTGAGACCGGTAAAATCTTATTGCTGTTGCCGGATATTAAAACACTGAGTGAGTTAGCGTCTAAAGGTGTGTTGGTGAATAAAGTTCAGATCGGCGGCTTAGGCGGCGGTCCGAGCCGTAAGGTTGTTTATCAAAACATTACTCTTGATGATGCTGACGCAAATGCCTTACAGGCATTAAGCAGTCAGGGTGTGGATATTATTTTTCAGACAATTCCAGAGGATAATCCTTTGAAATTTGAAGATGCATTAAATCGGTTTAAACGCTGATCATTCGACGGGATGATCTTAAGGCATACGTATGCGAAAGCTTAGCTTATGAATATTGCTTTTAGAGAAAGGAGATCAGAAACTTAAATAGTTTCGTAAATCAAATGGGAAATACTTTAATTATTGCCATATGTATGGGGTTGTATTATTGGATTTGCAGATTGCGTTTTGGTTATACTTTTTCAAGCATGCTGCTTCAGCCAGTAGTAATTGGTATCTTTGTAGGGGTACTTTCAGGTAAAATGGTTGAGGCTATGCAGATTGGTGCAGCTTTACAGCTTGTTTATCTCGGTGTGACATCAACACCGGGCGGTAATGTGCCTAATGATCCGGCCTTGGCTGGCTGTATCGCTATTCCTATCGGTGTACTTTCCGGTATGAGCCCAGAAGTAGCGATTACCCTTGCGGTACCTTTTGGGGTTATCGGTGTCTTTGTTGATCAGATTCGCCGTACAACAAACACCCTATGGGTACATAAGGCAGATCAATATGCGGAAGAAGGAAATTCACGTGGTATCTTTACCTGTGCTTATATTTTACCTACGATTGTTGGCTTCATCATCCGTTTTCCAATCGTATTTGTTATTGATTTCTATGGTGTGGAATTTGCTAAACAGGTATTGACTATGATTCCTGATTGGCTGCTGCATTCCTTCGAGGTTATGGGTGGTATCTTACCGGCTTTAGGCTTTGCAATTACATTAACCGTTATTGGTAAGAAGCAGCTTATACCATTCTTTATTATCGGCTTCTTTATGGTTAAATATTTCAGTCTTGATGTTATGGCAGTCGCTATCTTTGCAGTAGCTGCGGCATCACTCTTATATTTATTCTTATTCAGGAAGGAGGAAATATCATAATGGAAGAGTCTAAAATGAATGAAGTACGATTAACTAAAAAAGATGTTAATCGGTGTATGAATCGATTGTATATCGGTGCAGAGATGTCAAATTCTTATGAACGTCTTCAGGCATTAGTATTTTGTGCTTCCATGATTCCTGCTTTAAAGAAACTTTATCCTGAAAAGGAAGAGTATGTTCAGGCATTAAAGCGACATCTGGTTTTCTATAACACAGATTCTATTCCTGGTGGTATAATATTAGGTATCACATTAGGTATGGAAGAAGAAAAGGCAAATGGCGGCAGTATCACTGACGATGCGATCACAAGTATCAAAACAGGTCTGATGGGGCCGGTAGCGGCTGTCGGCGATACGTTGATTTGGGCCGCATACATGCCGATTCTGATTGCTTTATTCCTGCCCTTTGCGAAAAATGGCAATCCGATGGGCGGTATTCTGCCGCTGCTGATTTATCCGATCAGTACATATTATCTGATGAAATATATGACGCAGAAAGGATATCAGCTAGGCCGTGAGTCCGTATTGAAAATTTTAAAGAACGGTTCAATGCAGGCGGTAATTTTCTTTGCCAATGTAGTCGGATTAATGATGATGGGTGCTTTGACAGCAGGCAATGTTTCTATTTCAACACCGTTGAGTCTATCTGCCAGTGGTTCCGAGTTTGCTTTACAGGCATTTTTAGACAGTGTAGTTCCCGGTATTCTGCCATTAGCCGCAGTTTTCGCAATCTATATTTATATGGCAAAGAAGGGACAAAATTTCAACCGCATTTTATTGGTTATTTTAATTGTTTCAGTTGTAGGATCATTATTAGGCATTTTATAAACTGCTGATGCAGGAAGGAGGAAGTATAATGAAGTTTTTATGGAAAGGGAAGCTTGTTGAACAGCAAGAGATGACTATTGATTTCAATGACCGGGGTTATCAATTCGGTGATGGTATTTATGAGTTTGTCAGAGTGTATAACGGAAAGCTGTTTGCTTTGGAAGAACATCTGGATCGTTTTGAAAATTCTGCCCGTCTGCTGGATATGAATTTGAATTACACTCGTGATGAAATTCGTCAATTCTTCTATGATTTGGTGGAAGCAAATGATTTAGACAGCGGTAATGTATACATGCAGTTTACTCGTGGCGACGGTAAACCAAGAAACCATAATTATCCTGATTTTAAAGATCAGCAATCTGTTGTATCTGGCTGTGTGTCTCATTACTACCGCGGTACGGATAAGATTGAAACAGGTGTTTCAGCAATCTTGTATCCTGATAAACGCTGGCTTCTTTGCAATGCGAAGTCCTTAAATCTGCTTCCTAACTGTATGGCAATTGCTGAAGCAAAAAAACATGGTGCTGATAAAGCGATTCTGTATCGCGATGGTTATATCACTGAAGAACGTGCGGGAAATGTTCTTATCGTTAAAAATGGTGAAGTTTTCACAACACCAGATGGACCTGAGATTCTGCCTGGTATTACTAAACTGCTTGTGCTGCAGATCTGCCGCAAAAAATGTGTTCCTTATGAAGAACGCAAATTTACAATCAATGAATTACTGGAGGCTGATGAGGTTATTGTTACCGATTCAAAAACAGAAGTTTGTCCAATTATAAAAATCAATGATAAGGTGATCGGTAATGGTCAGCGAGGGCCAATCACTAAGCTGCTTGATGATGAATATAAGAATTTAATTATCGAGCAGTGCGGTAAAGTAATGTAGCAGGAGGCAATCGTATGAACTTTAATGAGGTACTGGATCAACGCCGATTGCTGCCGTTGTATACAGTCAAAGATTTAGAAGAATGCTTAGCGGTAGGAAAATGCCTTGTTGAAGGTAATCTGCCCATCATTGAAGTAGCATTTCGTTCTGACCATGCCGCTGAAGGGATCAAAGCTTTATCATCGATTGATGGTTTGATGGTTGGTGCCGGTACTGTCAAAACAATAGCACAGGCACAGCTGGCGATTGAAAGCGGCGCGGCGTTCCTTGTTACACCTGGCCTTTCAGAAGAAATTGCGGAATATGCCAAGGAGCAGAATGTACCCATCGTTGCCGGTGCCGTGACACCTTCTGAAATCATGCAGGCGAATCAGTTAGGTTTAACATGTCTGAAGTTTTTCCCGGCTGATGTATATGGCGGTATTTCAGCTTTAAAGGCATTGCATGGCCCTTTCTTTGAATCGACTTTTGTACCGACGGGCAGCGTTACGTTTGAAAATTATAAAGATTATCTTGCCTTGGATTATGTTAAAGCGGTTGGCGGCAGTTTTATACTTCCCAAGAAACTGCTGAAAGCAAAGGATTGGCAGGGCTTACGTTCATTTATTAAAGGTTTATAATAATAGTAAGCAGGAATTGTTTGATTGACAATTCCTGCTTTTTCTTTATGCTTTATAATAGGAATCAAAAGGAGCTGATAGGATGAGTGAATATTCTGAACTGATTAAACATTTTGAACCGCTGCGTGAATATATGCGTGACTTTTATGTTTATGGGTTTAAAGGACGTGAAGATTTCAAAGGAAAAAGCTTGCGCAGCTATGATAATGAACGGCGTAGGATAGAAAGCTATCTGGGCGATACGATGGCTTTCCGTCAGGAAAAGAACGGCAAAAAGGTATTTTTATCTGTTGACAGCAGTGAGATATCTGAGAATCCGTTTTACCGTGCATTCAAGGCAAAATCATTCACCCGCAATGATATTATGCTGCATTTCTATCTTCTTGATTTGCTTCAAAATGATGCTGCTATGAGTGCGGCAGAGCTTGAAAGTGCCATTGCTGATCAATATATGTCCTTTTTTGAAAAGCCTGTGCTGCTTGATGTGTCAACCATTCGTAAGAAGCTGCAAGAGTATGAACAGTTAGGACTGCTGCATTCAGAAATGATCGGCAAGAGAAAGGTCTATATGCGGACAGATCCAAGGATTAATCTAGCACCAAATGTTGACGCGATACGCTATTTTTCGGAAGTTTCACCATTAGGGGTCATCGGTTCTACCCTTCTTGATAGAATTGATGAGTCATCCATCCCTTTAGGCTTTAAGCATCACTACATTGTACATGCATTAGAGAGTGAAGTGTGTTATGCATTATTAGAAGCTATTCATCATCATCAAAGGATTGAAGTAGTCTGTTACACAGGCCGTGACCGAAATATTAAGAATTCACTAATCCCATTAAAAATATTGATCAGCGTACAGGGAGGCCGTCAATATGTATGCGCCTATAATACGTTAAAACATCGCTTTATGTCGATTCGTCTTGATAATATCAAATCAATTACAGTCTGTGAGTACAGCGTTCAGTTTGAACATGCATTAAAACAGCTGAATCACCTGTTGGAACATACATGGGGAGTATCATTTAAAGACGGCAGACATCTTGAGCATCTTGAAATGACATTAGAAATACAGCCAAATGAACAATACATTATTCACCGCATTGAAAGAGAAGGCCGCATGGGAAAGCTTGAAGCAGTCAGTGATACGCTTTACAAATTCAGCATTGACCTTTATGATGCCATGGAAATGCTGCCGTGGATCAGAACCTTTATCGGCCGGATCGTAAAGCTTGACTGTGACAATCCATTAATGGCGGTTACTTTTTATAAGGATTTTAATTTGATGCTGAATATGAACGGAGTTGATACAAATGCTGTTCAGTGAAATATATAACGCTTATTTCAAAGCGATGGCAAAGCTGATTGCCGCGGCGCTTGATGAATCCTTAGATACCGCTAAAGCAATGGAGATTATTAATCACTGTGCTTTTAAGGAAAGCTTTACGGTAATTTTAGACGCTGTCAGAAATGAAGAATGGCTGCTGATGAATCGGCAGTATCAAACACCGCTGCATAACGTTCCAAGCCAGCCGTTTTCATTGCTGCAGCTGCGTTTTCTTAAAGCCATAACGCTTGATCCCCGTTTATCTTTGTTTGGTGATATCATTGATCTGCCTGAGGATATTGAACCTTTATATACGGTTGATGATATCTATTATTTTGATCAGATCAAGGATGGTGATCCCTATGAATCCGAGGGTTACCGCAGACATTTTCAGGCAATTCATCATGCCTTAAAGCATCGGAAAATGCTGTCGGTCACTTACCAAGGAAAAACCAAATGCCGTCATATCAATGTTCATCCTTCAAAGCTGGAATACTCACTAAAAGATGATAAATTCAGACTGATCGCAGCCTGTGAAGGACGCTCAATCATCCTGAATCTTGCCCGCGTGATTGAGTGCAGTGAGCTTTCTGATAACTGCATACCATCGCTGCCTAAAACAAAGAAGGCATCTGTGACCGTTGAAATCATTGATGTCAGAAACGCGCTGGAACGGGCAATGCTGCATTTTGCCAATTATGAAAAAGAAACACGGCAAATTTCAGATACGGTATATCATATGAAATGTTCATATAATAAAAGTGATGAGACGGAAGTGCTGATTCGGTTTCTCTCATTTGGACCAATGCTGCGTGTTTTAGAACCGGCATCGTTTGTGAAACAAATAAATGAACGCTTGTTAAAACAGGCCAAACTGATTAAACAGAATGAACTTGCTGAAAATCATAATTAAGTGAATACTTGCGCCATTGAGAAATTCAATGGTGTTTTTTTCGCATTATATAAGTTCGCAGCTTTTTTTCCATGATTATCCAGACAGTATCCCGTAAACTATGGGTACAAGGTCATCGATACGCCGGGCGTTTCATTTCCCGCAGTGCCTGAGGCTTGCCGTAAGGTATGCTGGTGATTCTTGGATACAGGTTCGATTCCTGTTCGGATTATCCATCCGTCTTGGTAAGAAAACTTAGCCGAAAGGCCCATTGTAAAGACGAGGCTGCACTCAGCTGCCATTTGCGGGCTGTAAATAATCTGTCTGCCTTGCCGGTTTTCGGATACCGATGATGAGATCATTAAAGCCATAGCTCAGCTCCCGCTTATTGTTTCCGTCATCTTAAGAAAGCTGCCGCATTCAGATTATGCAGACTGGTCTAATTAAAGGAGGAACTGTGATGAAACAGATTATAAATGAAAATGAAAGAGGCTTATTATTTAAAAAGGGTTTATTCGTGAAGCTGCTGATGCCGGGCTGTGTCCGCAATTTCAGCAAATCTAAAGAAATTAAAATTGTATCGCTGAATGATGAATTTCAAATCGAAGATTATGATTTAAACATCTTCCTCAGCAATCCTGAGTTAGCATCTCAGCTTGATCTTGTTGAAATTAAAGATCAAACCTTTGTACTGCACTTTGTAAATGACTGCTTTGCCGGCTGTCTGACAAGAGGCCGCCGCGCATTTTGGAATGTCTATGATAAACATACATTTGTAACTGTAGATACGTCCAATGTAGAAGTGGCAGAAGACTTTCCCAAATATTTATTCGCTAAAATCTCAAAGCAGCTTTATACGAAAGTCGATGTGGCGGCTCATGAAAAGGCACTGCTTTTTATCGATAAGAAATTGAATCGTGTATTAAATGGCGGTACTTACTATTTTTGGAATAATGAATCGGAAATTACCGTCCAGCATGTTGATACACGGCTTCTGCAGATGGATATCTGCGGTCAGGAAATGCTGACGCTGGATAAGGTGACATTGCGTATCAACTTTGTCTGCCGTTATGCGGTAAAGGATGCTGTGCGTCTTTGTACGGAGATTGCTGACTTCCAAAATCAGATCTATGTTGTCTTTCAACAAGTGCTGCGCGAATTTGTCGGCAGGTACCGCCTTGATGAAATCTTAGAAAATAAAGAACAAATGTCAGAGTATGTTTATCAGGCAGTCAAGGTAAGAGAAGATGAATTCTATATCAGCATCAAGGATGCCGGTTTAAAAGATATTATTCTGCCCGGTGAAATCCGCAATATCATGAATACTGTGTTAATTGCGGAAAAGCGGGCACAGGCTAATGTTATCACCCGCCGAGAAGAAGTCGCTTCCACAAGAAGCCTGTTGAATACCGCAAAGCTCATGGATGAAAATCAGACATTATATAAATTAAAAGAACTCGAATATTTAGAGAAGATCTGCGAAAAAGTTGGCACAATCACCGTCAACGGCGGTAACGATCTGCTTGCCAATCTTCGTAATCTGATGAAAGGAGATTAAGATGTTAGAAATAAAGGGAAAATACAATAGTGCAAAGGTATTTACCGATACCATCGAGGAATCGGCGATTGAACAGATTCAGACTTTATGTGACATGCCTTATACATCAGGCCTTAAAATCCGCATCATGCCTGATGTTCATGCCGGTGCTGGCTGTACGATTGGAACTACGATGGAAATTAAAGATAAAGTGGTACCTAATCTGGTGGGCGTGGATATCGGCTGCGGGATGGAGGTTGTGCATCTGGCAGAAACAAAATTAGATCTTGAAAAATTGGATCAGATCATTCATACACGCATTCCATCAGGTTTTCATATCCGTACTCAGCCTCATGCTTACAGTGAAAAAATCAATCTTCATGAACTGAAGTGTGCGCCTTTTGTCAAGCTTGACAGAGCGGTGAAAAGTATCGGTACATTGGGCGGCGGCAATCATTTCATTGAAATTGACAAAGACGATGAAGGACAGCTGTATCTGGTTATTCACTCAGGCAGCCGTCATTTAGGCAACGAGGCGGCGCATCATTATCAGCGGCTTGGCTGGCAGAGAATGAATCATTTTGATCCTAAAACAATTGCTGATATGATTGTGGAATATCGCAGAAGCGGCCGTGAACAGGATATACAAGGAGAGATTGAACGTCTGAAAAATATTCAGCGCTCAGATATTCCGGCTTCGCTGGCTTATGTCGAAGAGGATTTGTTTGAAGACTATCTTCATGACCTTGTAATTATTCAGCAATTTGCGATGCTGAACCGTCAGGCAATCGCTGATGAAATTATGACGGCGATGAATCTTCATGCTGTCGATCAATTTACAACCATTCATAACTATATCGATACTGAAACTATGATTCTTAGAAAAGGGGCTGTGTCAGCCAAAAAGGGAGAAATCCTTTTGATTCCGATTAATATGCGTGATGGTTCACTGATCTGTATGGGCAAGGGGAATCCGGACTGGAATGCATCGGCACCGCATGGCGCCGGCCGTTTGTTCAGCCGAATGTCTGCCCGTAAGCAGTTTACTTTGGAAGCTTTTAAGGCATCAATGGAAGGAATCTATACAACTTCAATACAACCGGATACATTAGATGAATGTCCTATGGCTTACAAAGATATGAATGAAATCATAAACAATATAGAACCCACCGTGGAGCTTATAAAAATTATAAAACCAATCTACAATTTCAAGGCAGGTGAATAAAATGCGGAATCAGGTTCAAGAAAAATTAAATCAGATAGCTCAGGATCATCATGTGCGAATCCTCTTTGCTGCTGAATCGGGCAGCCGAGCTTGGGGCTTTGCCTCTGCGGACAGTGATTATGATGTGCGTTTTATCTATGCAAGAAAGTGGTCTGATTATTTAAAATTAGATAAACAGCGTGATGTGATTGAATTACCGGTGGATGCCGTTTGGGATATCAATGGCTGGGATGTGAAAAAGGCACTTAAGCTGCTGCATGATGGCAATCCAACGCTTTTGGAGTGGCTGCATTCGCCGATTATCTATCAAACCTCAGCCGCGGCAGAGCAATTGCTCCAGTGTCCGCAAACTTTTAATATTCGCCGTGCTGTATATCATTATTTAAAAATTGCTGAAAATGTATATGCTCAATGCAGCGGCAGTCAGATTCAGCCTAAAAAGTATCTCTATGTAATGCGCGGACTGCTTGCGTGTCAGTGGATAATCGAAAAAGCTTGTCCGCCGCCGGTGTTGTTCACCGATTTGATGGCAGCCGAACTGAACGATCCATTGAGTCAGATACTTCTCGATTTGACGGCGGCAAAGCAGCGGGCCTGTGAAAAAGAGACCGTGAATCGAATTGAAGCGCTGGATCTATTCATTGAAAGTCAGCTGACAGCTTTAAACCTAAAGGCTGAAGCATTGATTAAACAGGATGTACAGTCATGGGAGCCATTCAATGAATGCTTTATGCGCATTCTTCAATCATAAATTTGCTGTTTACGATGACTGCTTATTTATCTGCAAAATCTAAAGAGATAGTACAATTTATTCTGATTGCAATTGACTAACTTTTCTTTATGTGGTATATTTATAACACAAAGATATAAATATACCACATAGGAGGAGTATTATGAAAAGTCATAAATATTTATATGGTGCAATGAGCTTACTTTCATTATTAGGCTTTATCGGCATATTTACAGAAGAAAAAGGATTTCTGGGCTTCTTCGCATTTGCTGTTAATTTAGAATATTTTTTTATAAAATCTGATGAAATGTTGGAAGAGTATATGAATAAATCAGCTTCAAGGGCATTTTATTGTGGAATGATTATGACTGCTGTCATTACAACAATCTGTTTTCTATTCCAAAATCGAGCCGGACATGATGCTCTTTCAATAGGCTTTGCATCCGGCTGGGCTGTTTCAGTTATCGTCTATGCTTTATCTACGGCATTTTACGGCTTTAAAGAAAAGTGGGAATTAAGTAATGATTGAGAACAGAATTAAAGAATTCCGAGCAAAAAACGACATGAAGCAAGAGGACTTAGCACAATTGGTAGGTGTACGCCGAGAGACAATTGGCAATCTTGAAAAGGGGCGATACAATCCCTCTTTGGTTTTGGCTTGGAATATAGCAAAAGTATTTGGTGTCACTATTGAGGAGATTTTCACTGTTATGCCATAAGTGGCTGATTATAAATTTAATAAAGAAAACCATCGGTTATGTATCCCTGTCATGCATAATCGATGGTTTTTTTCAGCCAATATCTTTTGTTTGTGTACAAAGCTTTATTGTCCTAAAGTCAAAATATCTTTTATTTTGCGGCTATTATTACCATTATTAATGATTCCCTTACGCTTTTTCTCTACTCAAAAGAAAAAAGCGTTGCGGAAAAGTATTCGCAGAAATGAAATAATAAAGGCAAGGAGGTATTGTTTATGAGTTTTCCAAAAGATTTTTACTGGGGCGGTGCAACAGCTGCCAATCAGTGTGAGGGTGCATGGAACGCAGACGGCCGCGGCATGGCTTTGACTGATGTCACTACCGGCGGTTCGGTTAAGGAAGCGAGGATGATCACTTATATCGGTGCTGACGGCAAACCGGGTAAGATCAGAAGTATGGGTGAAGCACTCCCTGAGGGCGCCAAGTATGCCGTGCTTGATGATTGCTATTATCCCAATCATGACGGTATCGATTTCTATCATCGCTATAAAGAGGATATCGCTTTATTTGCGGAAATGGGTTTTAAAATGTTCAGAATGTCAATCTCATGGTCGCGTCTCTATCCTAACGGTGATGAAGCTGAACCTAATCATAAGGGTGTTGAATTTTATCGTTCTGTATTTGAAGAATGTAAAAAATACAACATCGAACCCTTGGTTACGATCCATCACTTTGATACGCCATTATATTTAGAGGCGCATTATGACGGCTGGAACAATCGTCAATTGATCGACTTTTATGACCGATTCGCTGAAACCTGCTTTAAAGAATACAAAGGGTTAGTAAAATACTGGCTGACATTCAATGAAATCAATAACACGGTCATGTTTTTAGAAATGTTTGGCAACAAGGCCGATGACGCGATGTATCAGAAAGCCTATCAGCAGCTGCATTATCAGTTTGTAGCGAGTGCACATGCGGTAAAGAAAGCGCATGAAATCGATCCGGACTATGTGGTGGGCTGTATGATCTGCGGCATCACGTTCTATCCGGGAACCTGTGATCCGGAAGATATCCTGCTGAACCGTCATACATGGGAAAAGGGAATCTTCTATTGCGGCGACGTACAGTGCAAGGGAAAATATCCAAGCTATGCGAAACGCTTGTGGGCTGAGCATGATGTGCATTTAGATATCACCGAACAGGATCTGCTTGATCTGCAGGCAGGAACGGTGGATCTGTATACCTTCTCTTATTACATGTCGACGGTAGTAACGAGCCATGAAGTAAAGGAAACGGTAAGCGGCAATTTCTCAGCCGGGGCAAAGAATCCGTATCTGACCTATTCGGACTGGGGCTGGGCCTTAGATTCAAAGGGACTGCGCTATTATCTGGAAATGATCTATGATCGTTATGAGCTGCCGTTAATGGTTGTAGAGAATGGCTTGGGTGCTTATGATGAAGTGGAAAGTGACGGAGCGATCCATGATCCATACCGCATCGACTATATCAGAGAACATATTATCGACATGGATAAGGCGATCGAAGCAGGAGTCGATTTGATAGGCTATACGACATGGGGCTGTATCGATCTAGTATCAGCAGGAACCGGAGAGATGCGGAAGCGTTATGGGTTCATATATGTAGATAAAGATGATGAAGGCAAGGGAAGCTTTGACCGCAGCAGGAAAGACAGCTTCTATTGGTATCAAAAGGTTATTGCCAGTAATGGTAAGGATTTAGCTTAATTTCCAATTGATTTTTTCCCCTTCTATGCGGAATATAAAGCATTGGAAGGAAATTGTAAAAAGTGTCATAATGGTATCAAGGTGATAACATGTTAAATAAAATCGACTATCGAATTTTAGAACTATTAGCTAAAAACAAAGAAGGCATATCCAGTAAGAGCATATCCTTTTCATTATCTAAAAGCTCTAAAACCATTCAAAACCGCATCCCGCTTTTAAACGATGAATTGAAATCTTATGGCGCCACAATCCTCGTGAAAAAGGGCATCGGTTATGAATTGAAAGTTGATGACGAAGACCTATTTAACAGGATATGGCAGCATGAAGAAGCCTCTGAGGATGATGTTATTGATAAGCTCATTCAGGAATTGATTAAAACGGATGGCTATATCAAGGCTGATGATTTAGTTGCGAGTCTGTATATTTCTAAGTCAACCTTAACCAAAGCACTGAATCAGCTTCGGGGCATCTTAGCAAACTATAACCTTGAAATTGAGGTAAAGCCTCATTATGGACTTAGAATCCATGGCAATGAATTTGATTATCGCCGTTTTATATCCAGTAATTATGTACAGAAATGTTTAGTGAAGGAATCAATGTTTAAATCTATTGATGAGGATAACGATGTTTATGAAAAAATAAGAAATATCGTGAACAATGCGTTCGGAACATGTAATTACAGCTTGCCTGAGTATTTAACCGACGGCTTGATCCGCCATTTATACATTTCAATCAAAAGAATCATGAAAGGGAATACGATTGATTTCAGTTTAGAGAGCGCGCATTGTTCACAAAATGAAGATAAGCTGATGGATTTGATTATTCAGCAGCTGGAAGCGGAATTCTCCATTCAGTTTAACGATTCAGAACAGGAATATGTTTTGCTGCAGCTGCTTTCTAAGCAGGAAATTGACCAAAAAGACAGCTCACAGGTACCTGAAGAAATCAACGAACTTGTTGAAAAGATTCTGATCTATTTGCGTGATAACATGAATTTTAATTTTCTGAATGACTTCAATTTGAGAATCATGCTTGGCCTGCATCTAGTCCCCTTAAAATTCCGGCTTGAGCATGGCATCGTATTGAAAAATCCGATTATTGAAGAGGTTCGGCTGCAATGCATCAGCGGCTATGATTTGGCGATTGTCGCGACACATATGATTGAAGAAGCATGGGGTTATCCTATCTCTGAATCAGAAATCAGTTATTTCGCATTGCATTTTGACGTAGCTTTAAAGAAGGAAAAACAGCTGATATCGAAAAAGAAGGTGCTGGTGGTTTGCGGAAGCGGCCGGGCCAGCTCCCAGCTGATTTATTATAATTTCCAGCAATACTTCTCCCAATTCATTGAGACCATTGATATTTGTGATGTGAATCAGGTAGAGGCAATGCTTGAAAGTCATCAAATTGATTATATCTTTACAACCGTTCCGTTGAAAATAAAAACATCCGTTCCAATCTTTGAATTTTCATTCTTCTTGAATGAGGACAGCATTCAGAAAATCAAGTCGGTGCTGACCAATGAAATTCAAATCAAAGATATCGTACAGTTTTTTAAACCGGAATTATTCTTTACGAATGTGGAAGCAGCGAATAAGGATGAAGCGCTGGCTGTTATCTTTAAGCGGTTGCGTGAAAATATCGAGCTGCCGGATGAGTTTGAAGAACTGGTATTGGAAAGAGAGAAATTTTCATCCACGGATCTGCTGCCGCATGTTGCACTGCCGCATCCGAATAAAACATGTACAGAGTCAACCTTCATTTCTGTAACGATGCTGAAAAAGCCGATTGAATGGAATAAACAGAAGGTTTGGATCATTTTTCTGATTTCGATGAGTAAAACATCCAGTGAGAAATATAAGTTCTTATATGAATGGATCATAAAACTGTTGTCTAAAAACAATACCGTTCAGCGGCTGATTGATAACGGAAATTATGAAACTTTTGTTGAGGAATTGATGCGGTTGAATTAAAGGAGGAAGTTTGTGAATCAAATACGATTAGAGAAAGCCTATAATTTCAGAGATATAGGCGGTTATGAAACTAGTGAAGGACTTGTGGTGAAGAAAGGCTTACTGTATCGCTCGGATGAATTAAGCAAGCTGAGTGAGGCAGATATTGAAACGATCCGCAAGCTGAACATTAAAACGATTATTGACTATCGCTCCGAGCGGGAAAGAGTCAATAATGAGGATAAAGCCATCCCGGGTGCCAAAGTGATCTATCTTGATCCTAAGGCAGATGTCGCGGCGCTGGCAAGTTCAGATAACAAGCATCTGCTTGAACAGCGGTCCGACAAGATTACAGCGAAACAGGCTTATGATATGATGTCATCCCAGAACCGCGAATTTGTATTAGCATCCTCGTCAAAAGAGAGCTATTCAAAAATGCTGCATTTGCTGCTGGATATGAATAACTGCGGCATTGTTCAACATTGCCGCGGCGGCAAAGACCGCACCGGTTATGGGATTGCCTTAATCTTGCTGCTGCTTGGGGTGGATCAGAAAACCGTTGTGGAAGATTATATGCTTACCAATGTATGCAAGCATGAGAAGAATACACGCAGCTTGGCGGAAGCCTATGAGCAAACGCACAATGAAGATTTTGTATTAGCTTTGCGTTATCTTAAGGAAGCAAGAGAGGAATTTCTTTTAGGGGCATTGAATATGATCAATGATTCTTATGGCGGTATTGAAAACTATGCCAGCCAAGAATTAAATTTCGGTCCGGAGAAGATCGAGGAATTAAAGAAAAATTATCTGGAGGAAAGAAAATGAAATTTGATAATTTGAAGGATGGTTTAAATAAGTTTTCCATAGCTTTTTCAAATAATGTTTATATGAAAGCTTTATCACAGGGAATGATGGGGACAATGTCATTAATGATGGTAAGCTCAGTGTTTACCTTGATCGGAGCCATTGATATCGGACCAACACAGGCATTTATGCAAAGCACAGGGATCCTTGCAGTCTGTAAACTGATTTCTACGATGACGATAGATATTATCTCTGTATATATCGCATTCTTAGTTGCTTATAAATTAGGTGACATCATGAAGAAAGATGCCGTTAACTGCGGAATCATGGGTTTGCTGGCTTTCTTTATCCTTTGTCCGTTAGCTGAGGGTGAAGCCTTTGCAGTCAGCAGCTTCGGAAGTCAGGGTGTATTTACTGCCTTATTCGGTTCACTGATAGCAGCACGTTTATATATCTGGGCAGTTGATCATAAGCTGACCATTAAAATGCCTGATTCTGTGCCGCCATTTGTAGCTAATTCATTTGCGGCAATCATTCCGGGTATTTTAGTTGCTTTATTGTTTGCGATTATTGCGAATGTGATGACATTGACACCTTATGGTACAGTAACATCAATGCTGATGACATTTATTCAGAAACCATTCATGCATCTGGGAAATAATGTATTCTCAGCAATGATCGTCGTAGCATTTATTGAATTATTATGGTTCTTTGGTATGCATGGTGTTGTGACCATGATGCCGGTTATCATGATGCTTTGGATGGAACCTCAGATGGCAAACCTTTCAGCATATTCAGCCGGTGAGGCATTGCCTTATTTATTTACATTCGGCTTTGTATTAGGTAATCGCGGTGCACGTTCATTAGCTGTTTCATTCCACTGCATGTTTAATTGCAAATCAGAAAGACTTAAGGCAACAGGTAAGCTTGGTTTAGTTCCGGCGTTGTTTGGAATTTCCGAACCAATCAAATTCGGTATTCCTCAGGTAATGAACATTCGTATGCTGATTCCATTGATGCTGACGCCGGCGGTTTCCGTATTAAGTGCTTATCTATTGACAATAATTGGCTTTTTACCTTATACAAATGGTGTAACGCTGCCTACCGGCTTTCCGGTTATCATCAGCGGATTCTTTACAAATGGCTGGCAGGGAATCATTGCTCAGCTCGTTCAGTTAGTTTTATGTTATATTATTTATATTCCGTTTATGCGCAGAGAAGACAAATTTGCCTGTGCTGAGGAAGCTGAAATTTTAAAACAACAGGAGGCTTAATATGAAAAAAATTGTTTTATTATGTGCCGGCGGTATGTCAACAAGTATTTTAGTTAATAAAATGAAAGCTCACGCTGCTTCCATCGGCAAAGAATTTGATATTGACGCGTTTTCAATCGATTCAGCGGCTAATGTGGCAAAAGATGCTGACTGTGTGCTGCTAGGACCGCAGGTTTCTTATCGTAAAAGTGATGTGGCACAGTATGTCAGCTGTCCGATAGACGCAATTGATATGATGGCATACGGTTTAATGGATGGTAAAAAAGTATTGCTTCAGGCATTAAAACTAATGGGGGATGAATAGTGGAAGCATTAGAAAATGTAAGTTTTCAGATTATCAGCTATGCGGGCAGCGCGAAGGCTAAATGTTATGAGGCACTGCAAGCGGTAAAAGCCGGTGATTTTGAGAAAGCGGAATTATTATTAAAAGAAGGGCAGGAGTTGTTTATTGAGGCTCACAAGGTGCATACCCAGCTGATTCAAAAAGAAGCGAATAATGAAGCTGTGACACCGACACTGCTGCTGATCCATGCTGAGGATCAATTGATGAATGCCGAGATTTCAAGGGAATATCTGCTTGAAATAATCGCCTTGCAGAAAGAAGTCGCTCAGCTAAAAAAAGAAAAATAGACAACCAGTTAGGAGCTATTTCTGATTCAGGAATAGCTTCTTTTTTGACTATAAATTGTTTGATAAACTAACATAGCTACTACTTATTTATGTTGTCAAGGGCATGCGGGAAGCGGGAATAAGTAAATCTGAAGCAGGCAGCACTTGCTTCAGATTAACTGATCGAGCTTTATCGTGTTTATCCCAATGTTCGTTCTATGATGCTGTCAATGATTCATGAACAGCTGAAAAAGCCAATGATATTAAACTTGAAGTTCGGATTTTACGTAAGAGCGGCAAACCCATATGGGTGTTGGATAAGGACAGCTTGTTGTCTGATTGTGCCGAAGTGAGACCTTTTTTTAGTCTGCTGATTGAAATACGCTGGCAAGCATTTCCTGCATCGCCGGCTGCATTGACCATTCGATTACTTCCAAAATATCCTGAAAATGATAATAAAATGTCTGACGTGAAATTCCACATGCTTCCACAAGGTCTTTGACGGTTATTTTATCGGCATTTTTACGCTGTGCCAGTGATACAAAGGCATCAGCAATCACTTCTTTCTTATTAATCGGCATGGCTGTCTCCTTGATTTTATTGAATATTAAATGTCTAATTAAGGCAGAGGGTCAATGGGTGTGCAAACGGCGCTTTTTAATGATGAATAGAGACAGCAGTATAAGCATCAGGCCGCCGGCAAATAGGAGAGTATAGCTTTTTTTAGATGTGATGCAGAAAATCAGTTCACTGCCTTCCATATCGATTTGAAGATAGCTACCGCAGTCAGTAAATGGCTTAGAAACCCATTCTCCCGCATCGTTTAAGACCCATAAGCTAACCTTGCCGTCAACGGGTTTTAAAAGTCTTAATGTGATGTTTTCACTTTGCTTGGCTGTTAATTGTACTTGCCAGCAATCATCATCTGCCTTAAACTGATTAATTGTCAATGAATCCTGATCGGTAAACGCACCCTGTGCTAAAACCAACGGTTTTTCATCAATGCAGACATCACTGGCGAGGACGCTGATCAATGGCTGATACTGCGCCGTCAGCACTTCTGAAAATTTCATGCGATGATAATCAAATGCAGGCCAGCTGGCATAATAACCAGTCTTTTCAGGAATTTTGGGCAGCGTCAGCGTGCTTAAATCTTCGTTGAAATCAAATGAAACGGTTTTGATTGTCTGATTCTCTACCTTAAAGGTCAAAGTAAAATCAAAGAAAGCGCCAGGCAGTTTATTCAGCTCTTTCAGGGCTTGATATTCGATTGGTTGGGCGATTCCCGCATAGCTGATACCGTCAATTCCGGCGTAGCCAGTATCAACAAAATAATTGCCGCTGATTTGACTATGCTTGTTTGAAGCTCCGGCAATCGCACCGATGCGGCCAATCCCTTCACTGACTTTGATTAAGGCATAGGAATCAATGAGCGTTCCGGCACTGCCGGCAATGCCACCGATATAATTATTTCCTTTTAATTCAGCTTTTACGACACATTGCTGAATCTTGGCATCGGCATATCCGGCAATGCCTCCGACATAATCACCGCTTGTACTTTCTACAATGCCGTAGCCTTCACATTGGCTGACCGTACCTAAATCAAGGCGTCCAACTAAACCGCCGACATGATTCTTTTTCGCAATGACTGAACCTTTATTGATACAGCCGCTCATGACGGCTTTAGTTTCATAACGGTAATTCAGCTTATCGGAAGCCGCTGATAAATCATCTTCGGGATCAAGATCAAATTCGACGGCCATTGAACCGGCAATGCCGCCAATATTAACATCGCCTTCCACAATATCGTAATTGACTGAATCGGCAACCTTACCGTTGGTTGTGGCATCTATATCCTGATCTGAGGTATCTTCAAAGACATTGCTTATTGTATCCGGTTGAGAAAGAGCTTCGATCATTAGATGCATAATGACATTAAACTGATCACTGATCGCACGGATATCGGCTGTCAATGTTTTTGAAGAATGTTCAACTTCCTGATTTAATGATTTTAGGGAAGCGGATATGCTGCTGATATCAGCATGAAGCTGATTGCTGTCCTGCTGATATCCTTCGGGCCAGCGTGTGAACTGTATTGGCTCCTTATCGGCCAGTGCTTGGACTTGCTTGCGTATCTCACGAACCATATCAGAAAAATCATCACTTGTTGTTTCCAGACTGCGTGTGGTTCTTCTCAGCTGAGTATATAATGGTTCTAAATCATCATTGAGTGCTTCTAATTCATCAAGCGCAGACCCTAATTTCTTTAACGCTTCATTAAAATCACCGCTTGCCTTTTGGACATCAGCCAGTGCTTTGGACGCTTCATTTAACGCTTCTGAAACCTTAGTCCAGTCGATTTCATCAAGCAGTGTCTTTAGTGCGTGATTGGTTTTAGTGATTGCATCACTCATCGCTGATAAGGAAAGTGACAGCTCTTCAAGCGCGTCAGATGCATTACCGCTCCCCTTCATCGCATCGGCAAACCGCTTCATCGCGTCACTGCCTTGGCGCGCGGCATCACTTAATTCCTGCATTCCCTCATTCAGTCGGTTCAGCGCTTCATTTATTTTTTCCTGATCACCGCTGGCCGCCGCGTCACTCAATAGCTGCATAGCCTTTTCAAGCTTATCGGCAGCACTAGCTAAGGCTTGATTTGCCTTTTTTAAATCATCGAGAGCCAGATTGACTTGATGAATGACAGCACCGCTGTCCTCAGAGACGATTTGCAGCTCTTTGATAGCTTTTTCTAATTGAGAACAAGTCTGACTGAATGAATCAGAGGTGATTTTTAATTTTTTGATGATTGGATCAAGACGATCGAGTGCTTCGACGATTAAAGTGCTTGTATCATTGATGGTTTCAATTGTGGAATCGATAAAATCGGCACTTTGATCTAAAACTCGTTTTGAACTGTCGGCCGCCGCGTCTGCGTAATTTGCGAGAGTATTAATTTCCGTACTGATCACGGAGGATGAAGCATCGGCATGATTCATGGCATTATCGATCATCAGCTGCAGTTTATCCAGTTCATCGCCAAGACTTTGCAGCTGATTTCGGGAAACCTGTTGGATAAAGGCCGGTTCCATCTGTCCGACGATACCGCCGACATCCTTACGGCCGAAAATATGTCCGTAATTGCTGCAGCCGGATAAGTAACCGGACTGCCGTCCGACAATGCCGCCGATATTATAACCCATATGCGGATAACCGATCATCGCATAATTGATACAGCTTTGAATGATGCCTGAAGAATAACCGCTGATACCGCCGGTATCCGTATGAGTATTGATCGGCTTCACGTTATTAAAGGATTCTAATTGATTCAAATCAAGATTATCCAGATCCAGCGTGTTTTCTTTTGCGGATGTGTTGATTCGGCAGCGATTTACACATTTTATAATACTGCCGAAATTCTCACCGCTGATGCCGCCGGTATACTTTTCACCGCCCAGCGTCCCGGATACCTCGCAGTTGGCAATTCTGCCGCTGTCCTGATTAATACCGGCAATGCCGCCGATGATCGCATCGCCATAGATATTGCCGTAAAACTTGCAATTAATGATCCGCCCATAATTTTCCCCGGCGATACCGCCGAAAATCTGCCGCCCTTCATCAGCGGCAATCGTCAGTGAAACATTGAGATTTTGAACTGTACCCTCAGCCTCTATGATGCGGAATAAACCCTTAGTTGGTTCATTGGCGTCAATTTGAATGCCGGTAATTGTATGCCCCTGCCCATCAAACATACCGCTGAAAATGGGGACGGGTGTAAATTCTTGTTCCGTGAAATCAAGATTGCAGTCCAGATAGATACTTTTATTGCGCGACCATGCATCAAGCCTGCTTAATTGCACGAATTCATTAAAATCTTCAATGGAATCGATATGCATAATTTCCGTTTCTGCCTGCAGTTTCTGTGGAAATAAAGCAAAGATCATCATTAATGCGCTGAATATACAAAACCATTGTTTAAGCCTCTTCATCGTCAATCACCTCACTCGCTGTCTCAATCTTACCGGCTTCGATCGCAGCGCTGATCGTACCTTGTAACGTGCCTTTGAAATCAGCGTCAATCATACCGGAAACATAGCCGCGTACATGACCGTTCATTTTAATTGATCCAGTCTGTGTCTGCAGGCGGGATGGCTTTTTCAATGTGAACGCGGTTTTTTCTATGATCATATCACCCAGCATCAAAATCTGCGGCAGAACTCCCATAACTAAGAGAATGGAAAGGATCGTACCGCGGCCCAGACATGTACCGATGGAAGAAATCGCCGGATCACTGGAAAGCTGACCAATCAGAGTACCCGCTGATGCCAGCATCATGCCGGAGGTTACAATGGTTGGAAATGCCTGATTCAGTGCCTCAACCATCGCGTCCGCAATCGGCATTTCCTTTTTCAGTGAAGTGTAGCGATTGGTTATGACGATGGCATAATCGATGTTGGCACCCATCTGAATTGAACTGACAACAAGATAGCTCATAAAGAAGAGATTGGTTTTGCTGAGATAAGGGAAGGAGAAATTCATCCAGATACTGCCTTGAATTACCAGAATCAGTAAGATTGGCAGACCCGCTGATTTGAAGGTAAACAGTAATACAATAATTACAAAGACTGCCGATAAGATACTGATCAAGATATTATCCTTGCTGAAGGAAGCGGAGAGATCATAATCATTTGTTGAATTGCCGACGAGATAGAGATCATCAGAATCATAAAACTGCTTTGCACACTGATGAATCTCCTGCAGAAAAGCAAATGTTTCAGGGCTTTCTTCAGGCAGATCAAGATAGATCAGAATACGGCTGTAATGTTCACCCAAAAGCTGCATCTGAGCATCTGTCAGCTGATTATGAATATCCTCAAGTTCTTCATCTAAATCGGCTGCCAGGCTTACATAACCCGCTTCTTTCTGATCATAGAGGAACATAAACATATCAATTAAAGGAACGCTGTAATTATCAATGCCGCTGACAATCTGACCATATGTTTTCTGATCCGCAGCATAAGCGCCATAAAGCAGACGGGCAACTTCAATATCCAAATCCGTCAGCTCCGCAAACTGGCGCGGTGATAACGTATCTGTCAATACATAACCGTCCATGGCCTCAATATTAGCAAGTCCCATCACTGACTGGACGGGTTCCATCGCTTCCAGCTTGGCAAGCAATTTGGCTTCAGTTTTATAATCGCCTCTTGGCACAAGCAGCGCCATCATGTTGGTACTGCCGAAATTAGCTTCGATCTTATCAGCGGCAATTTGACTTTCATTCTGTTTTGCAGTCGTCAGCGTGCTGTATCCATACACATAAGGACAGCGGTTAGAGAAAATAAAAGCACCGATTAGCAAGAGTACAAATATCGGCGGTACGATCTTCTTCGTCTTTACCGTCAGCTTCCCCCAAGCACTGATCTTAGGCACAAAGCTGCGGTGGTGGGTTTTATCGATCCATGGACTAAACAGCATTAAAAGCCCCGGCATCAGCGTAAAGACACAAAGAATACTGAACAGGATTGCTTTAATTAAAACCAATCCCATATCATAACCGATTTTAAACTGCATAAACATCATGGCAATCAAGCCGGAAATTGTTGTCAGGCAGCTTCCGGATATTTCCGGTATCGCCTTGCTTAACGCGGTAATCACTGCCTCTCTGGCCGGTTTTGTTGTTCTTTCTTCAGAATATCGGTGACAAAGGATAATCGCGTAATCTAAGGCCAGTGCCAGCTGCAGCACAACCGCGATCGAATTGGATACGAAGGAGATTTCACCAAAAATGAAATTAGTACCCATATTTAAAATTGCGGCAGCAGCGAAAGTAATCAGCAGCACCGGTATTTCCATATAAGTATGCGAAGTAAACAGCAAAACGGCGATTATGATCACAATGGCAATAATCATTACCACATTCATTTCAGAAGCAATTTCATCAGACTGTGAGCTGCCTACCTCGCTGACGATATACACATCTTCATCAACCAACAGCGCTTTAATTTTATTCATTGCCTGAATACTGATTTCATCATCGCTTTCACCATCAAAGGTGACAGAAAATAACGCTGACGCATTATTAAAATGCGCCTCACTGTCATCAAAATCCACACTCTTAACACCTTGGATTTCAGTTAATTCATCACTTATTTTAACTGCCTGTTGGATGGTGAGGTTATCAACCATGACCTCGGCACTGCCAAACGTAACAAACTCCTCATCCATGATCGTCAAGCCCTGTCGTGTCTCTGTTTCTGCCGGTAAATAAGATGTCAGATCATCATTGACTTGAACCCAGCCTGCGGAAAAAACACAAAAAATGGCAAAACCGATGAATGCCAGGAAGAAACCATTCCGTTTATCAACAATAAAAGCCGCAGCAGTTTCCACAAAACCTGGCTTTGCTTTTTCTGTTTCCTTTTTCAAACCCATTCCTCCCTTGATAAAAGATGCGATTTTTAATCATCGTTATCTATTGAATCAGCAATTAATCCTTGAATAATTGCTGATAATAATTCTTTTATGAATGTATACTAGCACAGCCATGACATGAAGAAAATCGACAACTTTTTTGATTTGTCTGAATTTAGACAAAATGAAGCATTTGTATAACGGTTATGCAAGTGATATACTATTCATGAGAAAGCTATGAAACATAGCGAAATATCACTAAAAATTAAAACATAACTTACTGCTGCTTTGAAGGAACAGCTGAAACATAAGCAATAATACGATTACGGTTAAAGAAATCATCACTGAATGTCATGTAAACCGGCAGACTTTTTTATTATCATTGTCATGATATGATGACGCCGGCTGGTTATTTGAACAGGAAGCAGGCAAAGGACGATCAAAGTCAGTCATGAAAGGATGGCATGCTTAGCCTGTTGAATTATATTGAATAGAATGAGGCGGTATGCCGAAATAATTTAGATTATCTAGGCCGCGATATGCTGGGTCAGTTTTTCATCAGGATGCACGGTACTTAATGACACAGTTTATCTTTGAGGTCTCTGAAGGGATTGGAATTTTCTGATGAATGTTTAAGTTTTATCCGTGATATTTATATCGAAGCGGTGGCTGGCATGGGTATAAAGTGGCTGTGTGAAGGCTTGAAAACACCGCTGTGATAATTATAAAAAGGTTCAGTATAACGTTAGAGGAATCAATTAAAAAAACATTATGCTGTGCGCAGCAGGCACATTTGCAGGAGAAAATCAGTATGAGTGATTGGTTTACTATTGAAAAAATTGATGATCAGACATATGCCATCAGTGAATATAAGCATTGGGAACAGGTGCATTCTTATCTGGTAATTGGCGATGAATCAGCTTGTCTGATAGACAGCGGCTTGGGTGTGGAGAATATTCATGCAGCCGCTAAACAGCTGACAAATCTGCCGATACTGGCAGCGACCACACATGTGCATTGGGATCATATCGGTTCGCATCACGCATTTGATCAGATTGCGGTTCATGAAAAGGAAGCTGATTGGCTGCGGCATTTTCCGATTCCGCTATCAGTGGTAAAGGCTAATTTATTGCGTGATCCCTGTGACTTTCCAAAATCCTTTGATCCATCAGCCTATACGGTTTTTCAGGGTGAACCAACCCGTATTCTGCATGACGATGATGAAATAAAATTGGGCGGCAGAAATTTGCGGGTAGTGGCAGCTCCCGGCCATTCACCGGGTCATGTCTGTTATTATGATGAGGCAAGAGGGCAGTTATTTTCTGGCGATCTGATCTATGCCGGCTGTCTCTATGCTTTTTATCCAACGACGGATCCAATCGCTTTCAGGGCTTCGATAAAACATGTGAAAACATTAAATGTCAAACGGTTATTGCCTGCCCATTATGCTTTGGACATACCGGTAACGTTAATCGATGAAATCGATGAGGGTTTTACGGTGATTGAAGAGAAAGGTTTGCTGAAGCAGGGAAACGGACAGTTTGACTTTGAACATTTCAGTATTCACATTTAAAAGGAACAGGTATGTCTGACAGTCTGTCTTTAGTCTATTGAATTCAGAAAAGCAATAATGCGGCAAGACAGCGTTCCGCATAACAATGGAGGTGCATGAAATGAAACCAAAGAATGCTGTAAAATTGATTTATTGTTTGTTTATAGGCGGTTTTATCTTAATTTTGCTGAGTTATGTCAATATCCTCTTTCTGCCGCTTGGCATTCTTGCAGAAGGTTCTGCTGTTGTGTGTAATTTGCTTTTCTTTAAGTGTCCGCATTGCGGCAAACATCTTGGCAGAAACGGCGGCGATTATTGTCAGCATTGTGGAAAAAGGGTTAATGATTAACAGCACGAAAGCTTGGGAAGATGTAATTCTTAATTTGAATGAGTTGACTTTCTGCGCTTTGCGCATATAATGGAAGGAGTAAAACAAATAAATATGTGGTAGGTGAGGCTACTACAGGGATATGGGTTGCTGCCGCAAAATAGTGGAGACACTATGCGTTGGTTAGCAGACTGCGTCGGTTCAAGGCGTAGTCTAATGCAATTTCATGGTCAACAAACCACGCCCTGTAAAGCTAAAGCTTGGATGACAGACACTCTTTTTTTAGTTCGTATAAAGACTCTTTGTCATCGCACAGAGAGTTTTTTATTTGTTTGGAAAGGGGTGACAGAAATGGAATCAGGCTGCAGTGGCATAGGACTTGATGATGGGCATGCCCGAGTGTGTATCACATTAACAGGAAGTGATCAAACCTGCATCTTGATCCTTTCTGACCTTTAATCATGGGCAGGTTCACCTTCTTGGCTTATGTCGTTTTCTAAAGCAAAGGAGGATAAAGAAAATGACATTCAAGAAGTTATTGACACAAAATAATTTAATTAAGCATAGAAAAAATGAAGCAGATAAAGAAAGGCTGCAATTGAAACAGCGTTTATCGGCTTTGTCTTTACTGAGTGAAGAAGCGCTGTTGAAAAAATTCAATCAAAACATGAATGGTTTTAATGAGGAACAGGCACAGCTCATGCGTGAAAAATATGGGGCAAATATACTGCCGAAGCAGAAGGCTGATTGGGCGGGACTGCGTCTTTTGCGCTGCTTATTTACACCTTTTACCTTGATTCTGATGGCATTGATGGCGGTTTCCTATATTACTGATGTAATGATGGTGAGTGCCAGGGATCAAGATTTTTCTAAGATCATTATCATTTTTGTGATGATTACCCTAAGCACCGTAATACGTTTTGTTCAGGAAACTAAATCCAGCCGGGAAGCTGAGAAGCTGAATGAAATGGTAGAAACAACAACCTTGGTTTATCGAAATCAGACAGCGAAAGAAATTCCGGCGGATGAAGTAGTTGCCGGTGATTTGGTGCGGCTGGCCGCGGGTGATTTAGTCGTTGCTGATGTAAGAATTCTGCAGGCTAAGGATCTGTTTATCGCACAGGCTTCATTAAGCGGCGAGAGTGATCCGCTTGAGAAACAGGGTATCGCTTTGAGTGAGCCGGCGGTATCAGTAACAGACAGTGTGAACCTTGCCTTTATGGGCAGCAATGTAGTCAGCGGCTCAGCATTATGCATTGTTATCGCTGTAGGCTCCGATACTTTCTTTGGCAGTATGGCAGAAAGCTTCAGTGAACCGCAGGATGCCACCAGCTTTGAAAAGGGTATGAATGCGGTCACTGAAATATTGATGCGTTTCATGCTGGTTATGGTACCTATCGTATTTGTAATCAATGGTTTTACTAAGCATGATTGGCTGAGTGCCTTCATGTTTGCGGTATCGATTGCTGTCGGTATGACGCCGGAAATGCTGCCGATGATTTGTACGACATGTCTGGCGAAGGGCGCGTTAGTGATGTCGAAGCAAAAGACGATTATTAAAGATTTAAATGCAATTCAGAATTTTGGCGCAATGGATATTCTATGTACTGATAAAACCGGTACTCTGACTTTAGATAAGGTTGCCCTTGAATATCATCTTGATGTTTTAGGCAATGAAGATTCAAGAGTGCTGCGCCATGCCTTTTTAAACAGCTATTTTCAGACGGGATTAAAAAATCTGCTTGATGCGGCAATCATTGAAAGAACCTTTGAGGAAGCAGAACATGATGAAACATTTGCCTCTTTAAGCACTCTGTATGAAAAGGCAGATGAAATTCCCTATGATTTTAACCGCCGCCGTATGAGTGTTGTTGTAAAGGATGGAAATGGCAAAACACAGCTGATTACTAAGGGAGCCGTAGAGGAAATCTTAAAAATCTGTACCCATGCGGAAATCAATCATCAATCAGAGGTGATGAGTGAAAAGCTGCGTGATCAAATTTTAAAAACTGTCGCTGATTTTAATGATCGGGGACTGCGGGTACTCGCTGTTGCGCAGAAAACAAATCCGCGGGAGGCCGGCATGTTTGGCGTAGAAGATGAGAAGGATATGATACTGATTGGTTATCTTGCTTTTCTTGATCCGCCAAAAGTTACCGCAAAGAGTGCGATTGCCAGTCTGCATGAATATGGCACTGAGGTAAAGGTACTGACTGGTGACAGTGATCGGGTTACCCGCAGTATCTGTGAACAGGTGGGGATCGATGCCGGCCACATTGTAATGGGTTTTGAAATTGAAGCGATGAGCGATGATGAATTGAAAGCGTTGGTGGAGGAATGTAAGGTTTTTGCGAAGCTGTCACCGGATCAAAAGGCACGGATCGTCGAACAGCTAAAGGCGAATGGTCATACAGTGGGGTATATGGGGGATGGCATTAATGATGCCATGGCAATGCGTAAAGCAGATGTCGGTATTTCAGTAGATACAGCGGTGGATATAGCGAAGGAAACGGCCGATGTCATTTTGCTTGAAAAGGATTTAATGGTATTAAAGGAAGGCATTCTTGAGGGACGCCGCACCTATGCGAATACAATTAAATATATTAAGATGACTGCCAGCTCCAGCTTTGGCAATATGTTTTCAGTTCTCTGCGCCAGTGCTTTTCTGCCTTTCTTACCGATGACCTCAATTCAGCTGATCCTGCTTTCTCTGGTATATGATCTCTCCTGTGCGGCGATTCCATGGGATAATGTCGATTCAGAATTGCTGCTTCAGCCAAAGCCGTGGGCAGCTGAGAGTATCAGCAAGTTTATGCTTTGGATGGGCCCCATCAGTTCGGCGTTTGATCTCTGCACCTATCTTCTGCTTTATTTTGTAATTGCCCCAATGGCAGTGAACGGTGGCTATCATACGCTTACAGATCAAAGCAGCATTACCTTATTTATTTCTGTTTTTCAAACCGGGTGGTTTATTGAATCCATGTGGACACAGACGCTTGTGCTGCATACACTGCGCTCAGCCAAGCTGCCATTTATACAGACAAGAGCTTCTAAACCGGTTATTTTGCTGTCATTGGCAGGCATCTTCCTGCTGACGCTGCTGCCGTCCACCCCAATCGGCGAGGCCATAGGTTTAGTCAGCATGCCTTTGATGTATTATGGCTGGCTGATGCTGATCGTAGCCGCTTATCTGGTTATTACTACTGTTGTGAAGTATTTTTATATCCGCAGATATGGGGAATTATTATAAGCAAAACATCGGGTCAGCGGCCCGATGTTGTTTTAATATTTAATAGCATATCTTCATCTGCCGTTAAAGGAAGCATAGAAATCTTTATGCGCGACCTTCACAAAGGCATAGACGATCATAACAGATATTCATTGTGCGTCCTTCAGAAAGATACAATTTTACGAAAGATGCTGACGATCCTGAAGCAGGACAATGCCGGTGCAAAACATACCGATGCCGAGTAATGTAAAGCCGGTGTGCAAATCAAGCTTATTAAGGATCGATAAAACTAAGACCGCTGTACCCATTGCCGCCACGATTGCTTTGAGCACTGTCTGTATCATTTCATTGATTCGATTCATGATTGATTCATTTTTGGGACATGCTTTTCCCTGCATTAACTCATCAACACTGACATTCAAGATTTCCGCCAATTTAGGCATTGAATTTATATCCGGACATGACAGGTCGCGTTCCCATTTTGATACTGCCTTGTCTGTCACATTCATTTTATCTGCGAGCACTGCCTGCGTCATTCCCTGTTCCTTGCGCAGTAACGCAATCATTTCACCTAGTGTTTGTTTTTTCATTTTGTTGTCTCCTTTAACATAAGCTCATTGTAACAGATGCGCTCAGCGACTCAACCGACCATCAGTTTACCTTTCAGATTTTTTGGTTTACCTGCAGTTTACTGATTCATTAAATTACTGGTATATTCAATTTTATTACTCAAAACATCATCATAATATTGCTGTTTTGCATCGATATAAGCAATACTTTCATTGATTTGATTTAACTGTGTAAGCAATGCCTGTTTTTTATCATTTAAAATCATTTTACGGGTTGGAATTGAAGCGCGTCCCATTAGGCAAAGAGTGACATAATGCTGCATTTCTTTGATCCCCATCCCGCAGTTTTTTAAGCAGGATAGGCTTCTTATCCATTCAATATCTCTCTCATTAAATACCCGATAATTGTGATTATCTCTTTTCACATTGGGAACAAGGCCTTCATTGCAGTAAAATTTCAGTGTTTCATAAGTAAGACCTGTTTTCAGACAAGCTTCTTTCATGTTAAACATCGTGTGTCTCCTTTATTAAAATAAGTATTGACCGGTAGTTGCTACCGACATGTATAATCCAATTGTAGCTGAAATATAGCAGCTGTCAAGGAGGAAATATTTATGGAATATGTATACTTAAGTAACGGTGTTGAAATGCCTAAGCTGGGTTTGGTGTTTTTCAAATAGCAAAAGAGGACTGTGAACAATGTGTATTAGATGCTATTCAAGCAGGCTATCGCCATTTTGATACAGCTCAATCTTATTTTAATGAGGAAGAGGTTGGGAAGGCCGTTAGTAAGTGCAAAATACCGAGAAATGAGTTATTTATCACGACGAAGGTGTGGATTGATAACTATGGTTACGATAAGACAAAACATTCACTTTATTTGTCAATGGAAAAGCTTAAAACGGACGTGATTGATTTAGTCTTATTGCATCAGCCTTTTAATGATATTTATGGTTCCTATCGCGCATTGGAGGAATTATATGAGGCAGGCAGGATCAGAGCTATTGGTGTCAGCAATTTTCCGCCGGATCGCTTAGCGGATATTGCTGCGTTTAACCGTATTAAGCCACATGTGAATCAGGTAGAAACAAATCCGCTTAATCAACAGATCAAAGCACAGATGAATATGGTAAAAAGAGGTGTGCAGATTGAAGCATGGGCTCCGTTTGGCGAAGGGAAAAGCAACATGTTTGCGAATCCGGTATTAAAAGCAATCGCAGATACTCATGGAAAGTCAGTCGCTCAGGTTATTTTAAGATGGCTTATGCAGCGGAATATTGTAGCTTTGGCTAAATCGACACATAGTGAGCGAATGAAAGAAAATATAAATATTTTTGATTTTCAACTTTCAGAGGAGGAAATGAGTAATATTGCGCAATTAGATACAGGTACCAGTCTGTTTTTTGATCATCAAACACCGGAAACAGTTGATATGTTTGTGAAAATGATTCAGGATCGTAAGGATAAAATCTAAAAAGTTAATGTGTGTCATCATGGCTGAACTATTGTACAGTTTTGTGAAAAGGTTTAAGATTAAGAAAAAAGGAGGATCACTATGAAGGTATTAATGATTAACGGCAGTCCGCATCCAACAGGGAATACTTCAATCGCGCTGAATGAAATGGCAAAGATCTTCAGTGATGAATCGATTGAGACAGAAATCCTGCAGATTGGCAATCAGGCGATACGAGGCTGCATCGCCTGCGGTACGTGTCATGAATTGGGGCAGTGTGTATTTAATGATATCGTCAATGAAGCGGCTTTAAAATTTGCGGAATGCGATGGCTTGGTTATTGCCAGTCCGGTCTATTACGCATCAGCAAATGCGACGCTGATTGCCTTTTTGGATCGTTTATTTTACAGCACGCGCTTTGATAAAACGATGAAGACAGGCGCCAGTGTCGTCGTGGCAAGACGAGGCGGTTTATCCTCAACCTTTGATGAATTAAATAAGTATTTTACTATTTCCGGTATGCCGGTTGCTTCCAGTCACTATTGGAACAGTGTACATGGCAGAAGTGCCGGTGAAGCGCTGCAGGATGGTGAGGGTCTTCAGACAATGCGCACGTTAGCAAGAAATATGGTATTTTTGATGAAGAGCATTGAGCTGGGCAAAGCGGCTTATGGCCTGCCGGCAAAGGAAGCGGCTGTGCATACTCACTTCATCAGATAGTATTTAAACAGAAACGGAAAAAAAGGTATACGGATGTATGCCTTTTTATATGCTTATTTAATTTTATCCAGAATCTCACTAGCCGCTTCTTCATCAAGGATCACGGTTACATCTTGATGCAGCTGAAAGATAGAAACCGGGAAATCCTGTGTAATCGGTTCAAAGAATGCCTTTCGCGCTGTTTCTGCCTTTGCTTTGCCGGACAGGATGAAGACAATGCTGTCAGCGTCCATAATCGTTTTTGGCCCCATCGTAATATAATGCTCCGGAATCCTTGTTTCATCATCAGAATTCAAGTCCTCATGAAGCAGCTGAACCATCAGAGCTTCAATCACCTTGGTCGCATGGGCATCAATCGTATGTACACCCTCATCCCAGCTTTTAAATGTCTGCGGCTGATTGCCGCAGAAGTGACCATTCGTGCCGATTCCCATCAGCACCAAATCCAAGCCGCCGTCCTGTTTGATTTCATCGTCAACCCGATCTTTATTGGCTTCCGTCAGATTGTGGATATGGTCATCAGTTACGTTTGCCAGATTGAAATATTTGCGGTCCAGACTGGCTCGGCAGATTCCCACCGGATCATCCTTATACCAGAATTCATCAAAAATATAATAATGCACATGATTGAAATAAGCCTTATCCCTTACCTGCTTTGCTAACAGCTTATAACCCTCAACCGGTGTTTCACCGGTGGTGATCGCAATGTTCACCCTTTTTTTTGTGCTGTGCATATGCTTCAGCATAAGCTGAGCCATCACCTGACTCAATTCCTGATAATCTTTGGTAACTATAAAACGCATAATTGACCTCCCTTTATGAATAACTTCACTCTAACGCATCAACACATCATTTAATGTCACTGTCAGCAAGTTAAACACAAAGACGGATAAAATCATCACTATTATTTTAAGACTAAACCTAATTCTTCAGATTGCATTGATTCTCAACACAACGTGAGATTTTTGTCATAAATGCTCCTTTTTTCAGTGAAGCTGCCAAATTATTCCAAGCTATCTGCAAATTAGTGTCGACAACAGCACATCTTTTTAAAGTAAAATTAAATTAAACCTCAGTCTATGATGAAATTAAGCGGCACTGTGCTGAAACCGTCAACACATGCCACACAGGGGAATCCATTTGTTTATGATAAAGGCAGATGAAGGACTGTCTTTAAGAAAGGATCTATGATGGATAAAGCAACAAAGAGTGAAATTTATGATTTGATACTTCAATGTACCTTAGAATTCTGCAGTTCACAAAAGCTGAACAGTGATTCAGCAACACTGGGGGAACGTCTGAATATATCAAGATCTTTAGCTTCACAATATCTCAATGAATATTTTAAAGACGGCACTTTCATTAAGATATCAACACGGCCGGTTTATTTTTTGGATAAGAAAACCGTGGAGAAAAGTTTTCGCATCGATTTAAAAAGCAATGAATTCTATGATGTGAATGAACTGATTCAGCTTGTTGAAAAGGGACTGCTCGCGCAGAAAAGCTTCCTGCAGGCAATTGGTCATGATACATCGCTGGCTTACTGCATCATGCAGTGTCAGTCAGCCATCAAATATCCGCCTAATGGACTGCCGATTCTTCTGTATGGTGAGCATGGTGTCGGCAAGACATATCTGAGTCATTTGATTTATCAGTATGCCTTAGAAGAAAGAATCATCCCGGATGATGCGAAGCTGATGTTTCTTCATGAAGCTGACAGCAATCTTGATGATTATAAAAAAATCTTCGGCTCGATGCACATTCAGGGTGATAAAAAACTGCTTCAGGAAGGACTGCTGGCTAAAGCAAAGAATGGCATTTTGGTTATCGATCATGCGGAAACATTGTCTGATAAATGCTACCGGCAGCTGATGAGCTACATGAAAAGCGGCGACTATACGGTTGAAAACTATGGCACTTTTCATTCCGCGACACGGTTAGTCATGACGAGCTGTGTTGATCCAAAAGAGAATATTGACAGTCTGTTTCTTCACAATGTACCGATTTTATGTCAGATACCTTCATTGGAAGAACGGCCGCTGGAGGATAAAGAAGCGTTTGTGATCCACTTTCTAAAAGAAGAGGAGGAGAATCTGCGCAAGCAGATTTATATCTCAAGCAAGGCATTTGCGGCATTAATTGAAGGTCATTATAAGAATAACATTGAGGAATTAATCGGCTGCATCAAGACCAGCTGCGCAAATGCTTATTTAGCCAGTGACCAAGCTTCAAAGAAACTGGAAATTTATTTGTATCATTTACCTGTATCAGCAATCAGTGCCGTTCTGCCCGTAAACGAGGAAGAAAATCTGATCTGTGTCGATCAGACGATCAATCACAGCATCAGCGGTAAACTGCTGAGTTACTTTGATTATATGCTTGAATTATATCACGAGTATGAAAAGGGGAATCTGAGTGATAAACAATTCAGCGAAAAATGCTTTGAAGGCATGAATCAGTATTATGACTACATTGTATTTGAAAGAAAATATACCAATCCCAGGGTATCCGCTTATGAAAAATTAATCGTGAATATCTTTGAGAATATGCTGGATCAATACGATATTTATATCCCCGCCAACTGTGCCTTTGTCATTGCCAGAATCATTTACAATATGATGCAGATGGTATCAAGCATTAAGGCATGGGAACTTAAAAATAAAGAAAGCATTCAGCATCTGTTGAATTGTCTGAAGCAAAACTATGCCGCTGAGGCAAGTGTGGCTGTTGACGTGCAGCTTAAAATCAGACAAACGCTCGATATTGAATTAAACATGATGAATCTAGCTTTTCTGATCTTGAATATTCAGTTCTATAACCGTGAAATGAATCGTTATCTGTATAACTGTATGGTCCTCGCGCATGGATACTCCACCGCTTCCTCGATTGCGGATGCGGCAAATAAGCTGGTTGGTTCACATGTGATGGACGCGATTGACATGCCGCTGAATACATCGGTGGATGAATTGATCTGCACCTTAAGGAAATACATCCGCCGCCGTAATCAAAATAAAGATTTGATTTTAATGGTAGATATGGGATCTTTAGAAGATATCGGCAATCAGATCAGCGATATCGCGAATATGCGAATTGGCGTTATCAACAATGTTTCTACCAAAATTGCCGTCAATATCGCCTATAAGGTAAAACAGGGACTTGAAATGAATGAGATTTTTTCTAGCATTACCAAGGAAACCTATTTGGATACCAAGATTATCAGTAATGTGAAACGGAAAAAAGCAATAATTTTCACTTCCGAAACCGGTGAAACAGCGGCTGAGCGAGTGGTGCAGTTATTTAAAAACAGCCTGCCAAGACCGGTGGATGTCAGCATATTTACTTATGATTACTATCGCCTGTCGAAGAATTTGGATGATGACGAGGTTTTCGCTCAGTTTGATGTGATCTTCGTTGCCGGTACGATTCAGCTGCCTTTGGCTAAGGTTGCTTATGTATCGCTGGAGGATGTGATTGCTTTTAAGGATATCGACCGTATTTCCTTAATGCTGACCCGTTATTTCAGTGAAGCGGAGGCGGAACAGTTCAATAAGAATTTAGTGAAGAATTTTACACTTGAGAATGTGATGAATTATCTGACAATCCTCAATCCCGATAAGCTGATTACTTATATTGAAGCGGCATTGTCACAGCTGCAGAATTTAATGGGTATTATGCTGCCGAATAAAACGATGGTCGGTATGTATATTCATATCAGCTGTCTTGTGGAACGGCTGATTACAAAGGATGACAGCGGCAAGAAGCTGGCGGAAGCGGGTTTATTGAATAAAGATGAAAAGCGTTTTGTGAAGATGTTTAATGAAAGCTTCACGGATTTATTAAATCATTACCGGGTGGTGATCCCGTTAAATGAAATACTCTATCTTTATGAATATATTTTTAAGGATTTAGGGATTTAGGCAGACATCTGCGGCTGTTTGAGCTCACAGCTTCAGAGGTTAGCAGAAAGGGAGGAACTTATGATTACATTATTTCGTATTGATTTTAGATTGCTGCACTTCCAGACAGCACAGGTTTGGCCGCAGAAAACCGGCGCCAATGAGATCGTTGTTGCTAATGATGGTGTCGCCAAGGATGCGCTGAGAATCAGTCTGATGAAAATGTCAGCTCCGCATGGCTGTAAACTGAAAATCATACCGGTTGCGGAGGCGATCACATATCTGAACAGTGAGGCAAGCAAGGACCGCAAGATTGAACTGCTTGTGGAAACCACTCATGATGCACTGCGGATTGCAGAGGAAGTAGAAGGCATCACAGCTTTAAATGCGGCTTTGATGAAGGGCGGCGAAGGCAAAAAGATGGTTAGTCCGTCATTAGCCTTTGCACCGGAGGATTTTGAGAATTTCAGAAAAATCTTAGCCAAAGGGATACGGGTAGAATCCTATGTGGCTCCGGATGATCGGCCGGTACCGATTGAAAAATATTTATAAATAAAAATAGGAGGATTTATGACAACAGCACTATTATTAGGGTTAGTTTATGCGTTAGCCTGGTGTTCTGATAACTTTGCGGGCAGTTCCTATATGGATCGTCCAATCGTTGTAGGCGCGCTGACAGGTTTAGTTATGGGCAGATTTACAGAAGGCTTAATCATCGGAGGAACAATGGAACTTGCCTGGATGGGATTTCTGCCTTATGCCGGAATGATTACTGGTGAAACACGAATTGGCGCCATTTTGGGAACATACTTTGCGATATCGACAGGAAATTCATTTGAAGTCGCTATTTCTATCGCATTGCCGGTAGCCATCTTAGGCGCCAACATTTCCACCACCTTTAATACGATCGGTTCTTATGTCATGCATAAATGCGATGGCTGGGCCGCTGAGGGTGAGTTTGAGAAAATCAATCGCTTTCATATCTGTTACGGTTTGATTAAATTATTATTTATGACTTCATTGGTTGTACTTGCGGTATGGCTGGGTACGGATGCCATTACCAATCTGATCAACATGATTCCGGAGGGTATCATGAATGGTTTAAGCAAGGCATCTGACTTATTGCCGGCTGTCGGCTTTGCGATGCTGATCAATATCATGTGGGATAAACGCTTTATTCCATTATACTTTGTCGGCTTTGCGGCAGCTGCCTATCTGGGCTTAGATGTTATGGCAATTACGATCATTACATTATGTCTAGCCCTATACCGTATGTTTATGAAGGAAGGAGAAGCCGACTATGAGTGAGAAAAAGTTTGAGATCACTAAATCAGATTTGAATAAAGTATTTTGGCGCAGTATGCCGGTGGAGCTTTCATACAACAGTGAACGGATGCATAATTTGTTTTATATTTATTCGTTAACACCGATTTTTAAGAAAATCTATAAGGATGATCCGGAGGGCATGAAGCAGGCATTGCTGCGCCATGTGGAATTTTATAACACGACACCGCAGATTGAACCATGGGTAGTGGGAATCACCGCTGCCTTAGAGGTACAGAACGCGGAATCAGGCAATCAGATGGGGGATACGGTTACGGCCATCAAAACAGGATTAATGGGCCCGATCTCTGTAATCGGCGATACTTTATTCTTTACGAGCGGTTTCCGTGTTATAGCGGCCAGTGTGGGCGCAGCGATGTGTATCGCCGGCAATCCATTTGGTATTCTCGTTTATTTCTTGATCTTCAATGTGCCTAATTATGTCTGTCATTGGTACGGCATTCATTACGGCTTCAAGCTGGGCAGCAGTTTTATTGATAAAGTGGTTGCTTCCGGCTTGCTGCAGAAGGTGACGGATATTGCTTTGACCGTTGGTTTGACAGTGTTGGGCGCGCTGACCTCATCGTATGTCTTCCTGTCAACAAATCTTTCTATTACTTATGATCAGGCGGAGGTTTCTTTACAAGCGATTCTTGACGGCATCTGTCCGAATCTTTTGCCGCTTGCACTCACCCTGTTCTGTGCATGGCTGATGCGTAAAAAGAATGTGAAGGCACCGATGCTGATGGTTACGGTTATTGTGGTCGGCGTTATTCTCGGCGCTTTTGGTATTATTTAAAGTCGGAAAGGATTTGTAAGGTATGGAAGAAGAAAATAAACACGCGATGATGGAATGCATCATGGCTGAGCCTGAATTGATCCGCACCCTGACAGCGCATCGCAAGCAAGTAAGCAGGAAATTTGTGGCATTGTTTTTGAAGCATCCGATTAAGAAGATTTACTTCAGCGGTCAGGCTTCAGGCACTTATATCGGTATGATGCTGAAACCGATGATTGAGGAGTTGCTGGCAATCGAAGTTACCGTTACAAATCCAGCTGCTTTTTTAGAGCATGAACAGTTTAATGTGAATGGTGTTTATCGTCCTGATGAAATGGCAATGCTTTGTCCGGCTCATTCAGGTTCTACAAAGGGACCGGTGAGAATGGCTGAGATTGCTCGGCAATTAGGGATTCCCGTCATTTGCACCACCTATGATATTCATTCTGAATTAGCAAAACGCAGCACTGTGGTTATTGACAAAATGTCCTATGAGGAAGCATCTTATATTGAAACGAAGGGACATATCGCTTCGCTGACCATTTTCTTTCTCTGTATTTTGGAAACCGCCTATGCGTATGGCAAGCTGAGTCAAGGCGAATATGAACAATGGATCAGAGATTTTGAGAAACTGCCGGCGGCTTGTGAGGATTGCATTATACAGACTAAAAAATGGTATGAAGCAAATAAATCGATGCTGATTTCTTCTAAAGCAGCCCGTTATATCGGTTTTGGATCAGGCTATGCTTTAGCGCTTGAGGGCAGTTTAAAGATTGCGGAAGCCACGGCATTAGCACCAGTAGTTTATGAAATGGAAGAATTTATGCATCAGGGAACGACGCAGATCAATGCGGATTCGCTTATCTTTCTGATAGCGCCTAAAGCAAAGGAATCACAGCGGTTGAGCCAGCTTTTGAAATGGTGCAGACAGCATTCAAAATATTGCGTGCTAATAGCGCATAACGATCATCCGGATTTGGACGCTGTCTCACTGCATGCGGATTTTCTTGATAAAGAGTATATTTATGTACTTGAATATCTGATTCCATTTCAGATGATTGCGCATCTGATGGCAATGGATATGGGTCTAAGCACGATTCACGCCCGCAATGATGGAGCCAGCAGTCAGCTGGAAACACATGTGAATTAGAGAGGTAAATGAATGAAATATATAATCGCGACACATGGACATTTGGCTGACGGGTATGCCAGCGCTATTAAGGTACTCAGCGGCAATCAGGATATTTATACGCTCAATGCCTATGTTGATGGACAGTTTGATGTGACAGCGGCATTGAAAGCGCTGCTGGATCAGTTTGAACCGGGGGAGAAGATTCTCGTTTTTACCGATGTGATCGGCGGCAGCGTCACACAGATTGTATCGAGACTGATCGGTGAATACGACATACTTTGTATTACCGGTATCAATCTTGGCTTGGTCATGGAGTGCATCTTTGCCGGGGATACATTAAACGACCAGCGGATCGATGAGATTGTTGAAGAAGCGCGCCGTCAGATTCTTTATGTGAACAAAGTCATAGAGTAAAAAAGAGGGGTCATTCATAATGGATGATCCCTTGTTTTAAGATTATTATTTTTTCTTGAATAATTTTATTATTTGAATGATGATCAGCACGACAAGCAGAAAAACAACAATTTGAAGCAGTATTTGTAGCTTTTCAACAATCCGGAGTATTGGTAAAATGTAAAGATCCTGCATGCTATGAGTACTTTATGGTAAAATTATTAGTACATCTCTTACGATAGATTGTTGTAGTAGCGGTAGTAGTGTCTACAGTAAATCCTGCTTCAAATAGTTTACCGATATTTATAGAACCGCCTATACTTCCGCCTGAAGAAGTTTCAGTTTCATGGTACAAGCTCGTCGATGAACTGACCTCAAGCTCAGTTGTAGGATAACTGCCGCCAACGGGGTAAACCGCAATATTATCATCTTCATGTTTTGTCTGTGACGCATATGTTTTGATATAAATAGCTGTAGATTGGACAGCATCGATTTGACCAAACATTGAACCACTTGTATAGGCAATCACTTTTAATTCGGTACTCCATGTTAATTTTTTTGAACCGTCCGTAACCTCTGTTTTATTTCTTGTTAGTGTTTTGATTGATGTCCCTGATGCCTTTGTTTGCAAATCATTTGAAATAATAAATTCATCTACTTTATTTTTAGTCTCTTTATCGTAAATTTCAGCAACATAATCTGAGGAAGTATGATTATAAACAGAGTAAAACTCAGTTACAGGATAATCTGTTGTAATTGTAAACACATCTAAATTTATTTCAATATATTCATTACCTTGTGCTTTTAATATAGAACTATCGCAGATAAACAGCATTACAATCGAAAATATAACAAATACTTTTGAAATGAGTTGTTTGGTGTATTTTTTCATGATACAATCTCCTTATATGTAAAGCATAGCATCAAAAGTCATCAGTAGTCAAGGAGATAAAATGTTTATTTTAAGGTTAAAAATTCTTCCTTTAACGATAACTTGAAATAGGTAAATAAGGCAGTAAATAGTAATTTGAATGCTAATTTTTAACCTTCTATTACAGCTTGCTTGACGCGTCGCCGGGATCAGGGTATGATGGATATACAAAGATAAAAACACGAACTGGCCGGTAGTCCAGTTGCAGGAAACTGTCAGTAACCTTCCTCCTTAGGTCGTCCGTTCTTTGTTCATGAATCATTTAAAGGAGGATTAATCATGAACAGAGGATCACAATGTCTTAAGGTTTTTTTTGAAGCCCCTTTTTGGGTTGGAATCATTGAGCGGCAGACAGACGAAATGCTCGAAGTATGTAAAATAACTTTTGTCAGTGAGCCAAAGGAAGTTGAAATTTTAGCATTGATCCCTCAGCTGAAAGAACTTGTATTCAGCCCTGCCGTCAGCATAACGGTAAAAGAGCGAGCGAAGAATTATAAACGGCGATTAAAAGAAAGCCGCCGTGAGTCACGGGACTTGTCAGCCGGTACAAGGTCGCAGCAGGCATTGAAACTTAAACAGCAGCAGGAACAGGCAGAACGTAAAACAGCCAAGCACACTGCGAAGGATGAGAAAAAGCAAATGGATCGGGTAAAGCGGTGTAATAAACGTTTGAAGAAACGAAAGGGCAGATAAATCTGCTTTTTTTATTCAATAGCAGCACAGCGAAAAAGGCAGCTGAAGGGCATCTTTATTTATAAGGCGGTAAATCTTTCAGAAAATTAATTTTCTTGTTCGATTATGCTTGACCCTGACTTAACGTCATAGTGTAGATTGTATATATCAAGGGAGGAATTAACATGAAAACGGTAAAAGAAGTTTCAGCACTCAGCGGTATCAGTGTGCGCACACTGCATTATTATGACAAGATTAATTTACTGAAACCAACCTTATATAGTGAAACCGGTTATCGGTATTATGATGAAGCAGCACTTGAAAAGCTACAACAGATTTTGTTTTTTAAAGAATTTGAATTACCGCTGAAGGAAATTAAAGCGATCATGGAAAACACCGCCTTTGATAAAGAAACGACATTGAAAAAGCAGAAACGATTATTGCTGATGAAAAAGCATCGGCTCACTAATCTTATCCACTTGATTGATGATGTTCTGAAAGGAGAAAATACAATGAGCTTCAAGGAATTCAGTCAGGTTGAAATTGAACAGCTGTTTCAGGAATTGATTAAGGATATGCGTGAAGAACAGCTTCAGGTGTTTGTGAAGCAATACGGCGGCATCGAGGAATACAGGGAAGCATATATCGATCATGCTAAAGAGAGCAAAACGCAGCAGAATTTTAAAAAGATGATTGAATGGTATGGAAATCAGGAACAACCGGAAAATAACCCGATTCTTAATTCATACCAGCGCCGGTTTGATGAGCTGTTTAAGCGTATCGCGGATAGTGTAGGTCAGGGCTGTGATGAATCAGCGGTCAAAAAAATGATTGGTGAATATGAATTTGTCTGCAAGCAGCTCTATCAGATTTCTGATGCAGAGGATTTGCTGCGAAAACAAGCCGAGCTGTTAGCGAGTGATGAAACTATGACGGCGGCGCTGGATCAGCGCTATGGTGAAGGGAGCGCTCTGGCGATCAGCCGCGCGATCATGAATTTCTATCATTAATCAGAGAAAAAAGCATCGTGACTGATGCTTTTCTTTATAAGGTTATTTCCGGTTTTAATTTGGTATTACTCAATGTTATCAAAAGCTGATCGTGCTGATCGGTAAGGTACTTGCTGCTTGCCAGAACGGGATGTGGTTTTCCTTTAATCAGCAGATTAAATTCAAAGGTGAATACCCGTTTGCCGAAATTCAACTGGTGGCATGAAAGGTCAATCAGTTCCTTCAGGTTCAGCGGCGGCATCAGGTATTGATCAAGCGGCAGCGGATAGGATTTTGAATCCACCAGCTCAAGCATCAATGGATTGGCGTAAACACAGGCATGCCTGCTGCAGTCAAAAATCATAACTGCCTCAGGCAGTGAATCATAAACATGATACCGGCTTTCCGTCAGGTTTTCAATTCTCAGCTGTTTTCTCAGATCACGGGTATAGCCAGCCACCAGATATTCATTTTTAAACCGAATGCGGACCAAGGTTACTTCACAGGGAATCGGCTCGCCATTCAGCTTTTGATGCTGCCAGAAGAAAACACAGCGGCCTTTTTCAAAGGCTTTACTGATATATTCCTTTGCTTTCTGCATAGAAGGTGTTCCGTCAGGCTGAGTTTCTGGAGATAAATCATAGAAATGATCCAGATATTCCTCTTCGCTTAATAAGTCAAACATCTTAACAGCGGCATGATTGCATTCCACATTCTGATAATTATGATTCCATAAGTTAAAGCCTAAAGGTACCGCATCCATCATCATTAACAACAAATCCTTATTGCTGGACATTTTAATGCAGTAAGGCGGCAATTCTTCTTTACTTGCATATTTACCCATACAATCCGGCTGAGCAATGAAATTTTCTTCAAAGTTTTCCGGCGGTATTGGTTTTGAGAAGAAATATCCTTGTAAAGTATCTGAATAGAGTGAACTGATGCTTTGCTGCTCCTCACACGTTTCCACGCCTTCCACACATACCTTCATGCCGGCACTGTGGCAAAGTCTGATTACTGCTTCAATAAAGCTGTGATTAAAATGGTTGGCATAGAGCTGCTGCACAAACAAACGGTCAATTTTCACAATATCAATATTAAAGTTTGTCAGTCTACCTAATGAAGAATATCCGGTGCCAAAATCATCCATGGCGATGTTACAGCCCAGCTTGCGCAATTTTGATAACGCATCTGCGATGATATCACTGTCACTCACAAAATAAGATTCAGTCATTTCTAAGATCAGACTGTCTGCCGGGAGATGAGCCTTCTCAAGCTCGGTTTCTACGATATGAGGAAAATCATCATCTTTAAGCTGCAGACAGGATACGTTTACACTCATGACAAATTCCGGAATCCGCTGACGCCATTTTGCGCACATTTTGATTGCTTCGCATAGTACCCAGCGTCCGACCGGCAGAATCAAGCCGGAATTTTCAAGCAGATGGATGAATTCATCAGGGTATAACGCACCATAGGTTTTGCTTTGGTAGCGAAGCAGTGCCTCAGCACCGATGATCCGCAGGGTTGCCGCGTCGGCAATTGGCTGATAGACAAGATGATACCCTGCATAGTTATCGGCAATACTTTCCTGAAGATCCTGAAGGATTGCCTGTTCTCTTACTTTATAATCAAGCATGCTTTCCTCAAAGAAGACACACTGGTTTTTGCCGTTTGCCTTTGCTTCTTTTAAAGCGATAGCCGCGCATTTTTCAGCTTTTTCATCAATGTCGCTGATATCGGAAAAACGTACCGCACCGGCTGACATGGTGAAATCATAGGTTTGACCCTCTGCACTGTGACTGTTTGATGTATAAGCCTGAATGGTTTCATAGATTGCTTGTAATGAGCAGCGGGTGCCGTCGGGTGTGAAAATGGCAAATTGATCGCCGTCAAAACGATACAGCTGTACGCACTCAGGCAATAAACCCGTCAGATCCTGAGCTGTATTGCGCAGTACGATATCACCGAAATGGTGTGTTTTCAGCGTATTGATTTTGGTGAAATTATCAATGCCAAGGATCATAAAACCGGCGTTATCTAGCATGCCGTCCGCTGAGAGATTTTGCAGTGTTTCCTGAAACGTTTCATGGGCAAGCAGTCCGGTGATGGAATCAACCTTGCCGAGTGACGATGGTTTTTTTACAATGCCGATGAATGAAAGCGGCGTCTGTGTCTGAGGATCACGAAACAGACATCCCTTACAGTGTACCCAGACATACTGACCTTTGCGGTTGCGGATTTGATATTCTTCGTTATGTGAATCCGCTTTGCCAGCCAGCATGTCGTCAATGGATTTAAAGTAGCGTTCTTTATCCTTTTCATGAATCAGTTTTCCCCAGACATTAACCAGATCCTCTACTAAACGGCCGGGCAAATCAAAATCATCAACCATATTCTGTGAAACAAAAAATACATTGGTTGTCAGATCTCCCAAATAGATATAATCATCGATACTGCTCATGAAAGCCTTACTGACCATTTTGTCATCAACATAAAAGTTATCAAGTTTCACAGAATCACCCCTTATTGTTCTTATATATTTTATCTTATCTTTATTTACCAAAAAATGCAAGAAAACGATATCATTCAGCGGGAACAAGCAGACGGAAGGAGATTGGCAGTCTCAATTCTTCAGGCTGCATTCCCTGTTTCAGCAGATAATTTTCTGCATGGATAAACTGTCGGTTTACATAATCTTTAATCAGCAGCGCTGTTTCATTCATGTTTTTATTTTCAAGAGTATCTATCGCCGCCAGGGTAAATTCTTGATCGCTGATATTGTGCTCGCCTCTTTCATGATTAGCTTTTAATGGATGCCCCCATAGGAATAAACCATATAATTTGCCATATATTTCACGGATGCTGTGCAGCGGGCAGGCCTCAGCAATCATAATCAGCAGGCACCAGAGCGTTAATTCACATTGGTCATTTTCTGCATAGGTTCTCAGCTGACTGATTAAATCATTGTGCTGCTGAGCGGTCAGCGTCGGCAGGGTCATCATAAAGACATTTTCACATGAATAAATGATTAACTCAAAGGCCTGAAAAAAGTAGGCAAGATTGCGGCGGATTGCCTTGCAGCTGAAATCCGGCGTTTCCCCCTTTTCACCAATCGTGAAGATGCGTGTACCTTTACCGTTTTCGCTGCGGCAAGTGCCAAGCTGATTCAACAATCTAATTGTCCGGCGGATCGTACTGATCGAATGTCCGTATTTTTCTGCCATTTTTTCATAAGAGGGAAGATAGTGTGAAGATCGGTATTCTCCCAGATAGATGTCATGCATCAAACGCACCGCCAAGCTGTAACAATGCTGTGGCCGTTCGCGATAAATCCGCCATCTGAAAGGCAGCTGCGGAGCATGGCTGTTTGCCTCATGAGCTTTTTGTATATAATCAGCAGAACGGGCATAAATAGTATCCTGAAGCAAAAGCAGCTGATCTAAGAGGTTCGGCCATGCTTGAACCTTCAGGTGATGCACAGCGCTTTTCAGTCCCTGACGAATCAGATCGAGATTAAAGAAATTGTCGGTATCATTGCGATGAGTGATAGGAAATCCCTGATAGAGTGTAAATTCCCAAAATAGATTCATAGCTAATGGATTTTCCAGCTTCTGCAGAATAAAACAATAAAAATAAACAGAATCTTCCACATGGATACATTCAGCCAGTGAAGAAAGATAATGAATTTCCTCTGCATTCAGCTGCTTCATTCCCTCAATCAGCAGGGGAATCCAGATTAATCTCCCCGCTTCACTTAAATCCGCAAAGGCAGCGCTGCGCTTGGCAAAAAAGCGCAGATTGTAGGCCTGTACTTCTGCTTCGCTTTGGCTGAAAATCACTTTCGTATATTGACCATTGCGCATCGTTATATAGCCTTCATCGCGCAGCCGTTTAAGTGCAGTCTGTACAGTTTGAGCTGAAACACTGAATTCACGGCAGAAACTATCAATAGTCGGCAGTGTATCATTTAACTGATAGTGCTGAAAATGGAATTTTTGGAGTAGATATTCATAGATCAGATTTGAAAATTGCTGTTCATTTCTCAAAGATGATACCTCCTGACGCTTATTTACTTATTATTTTAACATTTACTATGATTTGACTCCATAGGATAGTTGAGTTTTTTAGAAATTGAGTTATAATTAAAGAAATGCTTATGAACAAGGTTATATGAGATCGTGCATTCTTCTGTATGGTGATCCCATGCTTCTATTTGGTCAGCAAAATAAGACAAAATTGAAATGATAATTAAGATGAAGATGCGGGAGGTTCTGCGATGACAGAAAATGATACAGTATCCGATACTATGCAGACAGCTTCGGATTATGAATATAGTACATTAATGCGCTTATTGGGAGTCAGTGTCAGTAAGCACCTTTTAGATGATCATTTTACACTGATTTGGGCTAATGATTTTTATTATCAGTTAATTGGCTGGCCAAAAGATGAATATGAAGCAATTTTTCATAACCGTCCTGATTTATATTATGAATATATGAACAGTCAGGAAGAATGGCAGAAGCTTGGCAAAACAGTAATGAAGGCACTGGAGGAGCATCATAACGGTTATAAAATGGTATCCCGTCTGCGCCGCAAGGGCGGTGATGATGTCTGGGTGCAATTTTCAGCCCAGTTTGCTGATGAATACATTAATGGTTATCAGGTTGCTTATTCAGTGCTTACCAATATTGATGATTTAGTGCGTACCCAGAAGGAGCAGTCTGTCACTTATGAAAATCTGCCGGGTTTTGTGGCAAAGTATCGAATTGAAAAAGACCTGCGCTTAACTGCGTTAGACGGTAATGAGCGGTTTATGGATTATTTCGGCGGTGATGCTTTAAATAATGGCAATGAACTGCATCGAAATAACATTGAAAATAATTTAGAGGTTATCACTGAACATAAAGAAGAATTGCTGGCCGGCAAGCCGGCTCGCTTTGTGATGCATGTTAAGAGTCAGCAGGGGGATACGCTTTGGCTTCAGGTAAATGCTTCATGCATTGACTGGCAGAATGGCTGTCCGATTTATTTATGCATCTTTATTGATATTACCGATGTAACCGAATTAAGAGAGATTCAAAGAAAATTAACCCTTCAGGCGGCCGCTCTTCAGGACGCGCTGAATGCTGCTGAACAGGCCAATCAAGCTAAAACTGATTTTTTGTCACGCATGAGTCATGAAATCCGTACACCGATGAATGCGATCATTGGTATGACGACGATTGCGGCAGCTTACATTAATGATCAGCGGCGTGTCAGTGACTGTCTTGAAAAGATTGGTTATGCTTCTAAGCATTTAATGACTTTAATTAATGATATTTTAGATATGTCTAAGATTAACGAAGGAAAGATGCTGATCGCTCATGAGCCATTTAATCTGGAAACCGTGGTGGATTCGATTTTTTCCATTATTTATCCGCAGGCAAAGGCTAAGGGACTGACATTTTTAGTACCGGTGATAGATCTTGTGCAGACGGAGCTTTTGGGGGATTCCCTGCGTTTGAATCAGATCTTACTGAATTTATTATCGAATGCGCTGAAGTTCACGCCTAAAGGCGGAATGATCCGTTTGGAAATTCGCCAGCTGCAGCATTATGATCAGCGTCTGCGCCTGCGTTTTACGGTCAGCGATACAGGAATCGGCATGAATGAGGAGTTTATGGATCGGTTATTTAAGCCTTTTGAACAGGCAAGTGCTGCCACCGGTCAAAAATATGGCGGTACTGGCTTAGGCATGTCGATCACCAAAAATCTGGTTACCTTAATGGGCGGCACAATCACGGTCAGCAGCAAAGAAAACAGCGGATCGACGTTTGCGGTTGAGCTTGATTTCGATCTGCCTGATAAACCGTTGGCAGCAATTAAACCAAATGTCATCGAATCATTAAAGGTGCTGATTGCAGATGATGATAAAGATGGCTGTATTCATACTTCATTGCTGCTTAAAAATCTGGGTATCAGTGCTGATTGGGTGCTGACCGGCAAAGAATGTGTCGATAAGGTATTTGACGCATATAAAAGTGGTGAAAGTTATGATGTGTGTCTGATTGATTGGAAGCTATCTGATATTGACGGTGTTGAAGTAACGCGCCGTATCCGTCAGTTTGCGGATGCGAATACGGTGATTATTATCGTTACAGCTTACGATTGGAGTGCTATTGAAGAAAGTGCCAAAACGGCAGGAGCTAATTCATTTTTATCTAAACCGGTATTCGCCTCTTCCTTATACAACACACTCTTGTCGATTACCGGCATTGAAAAAGCTGTTCGTTCTCCGATGGAAAGGGTGCAATACCCATCCTTGCAAGGCCGTCATATCCTGCTTGCGGAAGATAATGAACTCAACCGTGAAATTGCTGTGGAGTTATTAAAAATGGTAGGAATCAGTGTGGACTGGGCCGTCGATGGACAGCAGGCGGTAGATAAATTTATGGCTAAAGGGCATCTTTATGATCTGATTTTGATGGATATTCAGATGCCGGTCATGGATGGCTATTCAGCAGCCGAGAGAATCAGAAAATCATCGCATCCAAGAGCGTGTACCATTCCGATCATCGCAATGACGGCAGACGCTTTCCATGAAGATTTAGTAAAAGCAAGTGAAGCAGGCATGAATGGACATCTGTCTAAACCAATCGATCCGGATCGGCTTTATCAAGCAATTGCTGATCATATCGCTAAAATATGAAAAAAGGAACTTATGTTCCTTTTTAATTTATTCAGCTTTTGCTTTCAAATAAACATTGATCCGCTTATAGAAGGTAACCATCAATAAGGCTGTTGCCGTGATCCATGCTGATATTTCCGCAATACCGATGCTGTGGAAGTCAATGATGCCAGGCAGTGTGACGGCAATAACGATACGGGTGATAAATTCTACGGCTCCGGATACCATCGGAATAACGGTGTCACCCATTCCCTGAAGCGATGAACGATAGATAAACAGCAGTCCCAATACCCATAAAGCCAGCACACAGATAACAATGTATTGATAAGCGATTCGGATAACTTCAACCTCACTGCCGGAAACCATCAGCGCTAAGATCTGTTTGCCGAAAAGCAGCATGATCAAGGCTAATACGATATTCACACCGGTAGATATCTGAATTGTTTTATTCAGCCCCAGTTTAATCCGCTCATATTGACCGGCACCGAGATTTTGACCCGCGTAAGTTGCCATAGCTAAGCCAAAGGTAACACCGGGCTGTTCGACAAGATTCATGATCTTATTGGCAGTGGAATAAGCAGCTACATAGATGGAACCAAAACCATTGACAACGAACTGCAGAACCATGACGCCGATAGCAGTTACGGAATTCATAAAGGCTACCGGTACACCTAATTTAAACAGGCGAAGCAGCAATTTCGGATGAAAGCTCCAATGCTGTTTTTTCAGATGCAGATCTTTAATGCCGAGAATTCTGAAAAAGCAGAAAAAACATGACAGAATCTGAGCAATTACTGTCGCATAAGCTGCACCGGCAACTCCCATGCCTAAACTGATGACAAAGTATAGATCAAGACCGATATTGACTAACGAAGAAACGATCATCGCATACAGTGGCGTACGGCTGTCACCCAGCGCTCGAAGTATTGCGGAAAATAAATTAAAGGCAATCGTTGCGCCAATGCCCCAAAATATAATAATGATGTAGGTTAAGGCATCTTCCAGGATGTTGGCAGGGGTGTTCATCACTTCCAGAAGAGGCCGTGCGCCAAGTACCGAAATGGCTGTAATCAAGATTGTTGCACCAATTGAAAGATAGACTGACATGGTAACACTGCGTTTCATTTCATCCATATCATTGGCACCGTAATATTGAGAGATGAGAATTGAAAAACCGGTTGTCAGACCAATTACAAATCCCAATACTAAAAAATTGATTGAACCGGTAGCACCGACAGCGGCTAATGCGTCAACGCCGATACCGCGGCCGACAATAATACTGTCAACCATATTATATAACTGCTGAAATATATTACCCAGCAATAAAGGAACAGCAAAGCCAAGGATAAGCTGTGTCGGATTGCCGCTTGTCATATCTTTAGTCATATAAACCTCCATAAAATACAATTCATTATACAATAGATAACAGGGAAGTAAAAGGCTGTGAATGATAATTTAACGAAAAAAGAACATACTATACAAATGACAGCGTTTACGTTAAACTAATGCTTGGAAATGAGGATGATTATGAAACTATTTGTATATGGCTCATTAATGAAAAATCGATGGAATCATGGATTTATGGAAAATGCGGAATTTATAGGTGAAGCGGTTTTGCATGATTATGCGCTTTATCATTTGATTACTTATCCGGCAATTAAACCAGAAGAAGGCGCCAAGGTACAAGGTGAGGTGTATGAGATCAGTGAAGCGATGCTGCCCGCTCTTGATGATTTAGAGGATGAAGGATCTGAATATCAGCGTACTTTAGTTAAGGTCCGGCTTGGAAATGAAAGTGTGGAAGCATCAGCCTATGTTTATCTGCTGTCAGTGGACGAATCAAGAAGGATTGCTTACGATAAGCAGCCATGGTATGCAGATTATGTATGGTATGCTTGCTATGGCTCAAATCTGCTTGAAGAACGGTTTATGTATTATTTAGCAGGCGGCCGTTCAGTCTTTGATCATACTGAATACAAGGGATGTAAAGATCAAAGCCGTTATCTGGCATCATGTCCGACAACGATACCTTATGCATTGTATTTTTCGCGTTCAGCTGCCAAATGGGGAAATGGCGGCGTGGCGTTTTTAGATGTCTGCCGGCCGGGCATGACATTAGGCAGGATGTATCTTGTGACAAGAGAGCAATTTATGGATATTCAAGCGCAGGAGGGTTTGTGGTATCGGCAGTCACTAGATCTCGGTACTTATCAGGGGCTGTCAATCATCACCTTTACCGATACACAGCGCATGCCAAACCATCAGCCGCACAGTTCTTATTTAGAAGTAATACGGCATGGTTTAAGACAGACATATCCGGATATGGCTGATGAAGAAATTGAAAGTTATTTGTCAGAAGCAATGCAGTGTGACAAAAGGTAAAGACTTTTGTCACATTTTTACATTCTCATGTGTGATATAGGTGAAAAGGCTTAAGCAAAGCCTTAGTCAATCGCTTAAACGCGCGGAGGGAAATATGAAAAATAGAATCATGAAATGTGCATTGGCAGCCGCTTTATCACTGGGATCAGTATCGGTATCCGCAGAAGCATTAGAAGCTAAATCATTCAGTTATCACGAGGAGAGGAAAGATAAAGAAATCGATGAATTAAAAGAATTAGAAAAAGCGAAAGCTGATGTAAACAATGAGATTGACAAGGTTGAAAAGCAGCTGAGACAGGGTACTATTACAAAGCAGCAGGCAGAAAAAAGGTTGGCCGAATTAGAAAAAGCCATGGCAGAAATAGGGAATGCGCAGGCTAAGCTTTTTGATAAACTGAAAGATTATGAATTTTCTGCAGAAGAATTGAAAAAGCTGTCCCATGAAATTGATAAAAAAGAGGATGAGGCAAAACAGCGTCAAGAAAAGGCAGAAGCCGATTATAAGCATGGCAGGATTACCCGGGCTGAATGGCTTGCTGTCAAGAAGCAGACAGAAGCAGATAAATTGGAACTTGAAGTATACAAGCTGAAATTAATAGAAGCTCAACTGACAAATTATTCAGCTGAAGAACAGACGGTGATGCATAAGCTTCTTGAACTGAAGAAAAGAGAATTGGAGCTGGAACAGGCAGTAAATCGTTTAAAAGCGGATTATCAAAGCGGGAAACTTACCTATCAGGAGTATCGAAAAGCAAAGAAGGCACTGGATAAAGCAGATGATCAGTTAGATAGGGAAAAGGAAGAATTTGAAAAAACAGCCAGCAATTTTGATGAGTTAGAGGATAAGCTTGAATTTGATGATGATAGTGATGAAGATGATGATCATGACAATGAGGATGAGGACGAAGACGATGAAGATGATGAGAAAGAGATTGATGATTAACAAGCTGTGAATGATTAAAAAAAGGTGCTGTGTGCGCCTTTTCTTATGGTTATTGGTTATTTCCAAATTGAATGTCAGCGAATGCGCAAGATAGGTGAAAAATTGGCCTGGAAAATTTGTTAAGATAAAGGCAGGAGGGATTGTATGAAAAATAACTATGAAATTATTGACACGGTGCTGACATTGATTGAAGAACAGCTTCATGATGAATCACTATGTCTTGATAAATTAGCTGTCAGTGTCGGTTATTCAAAATATCATCTTCATCGCATGTTCAGTGCCGTTACGCATTATTCTATGCATGAATATATCCAACGCCGGAGACTGAATGAAGCTGGCAGACAGCTTATTGAATCAAATAAAACAATAATTGAAATAAGTCAGGAAGCCGGTTATGATACACAGCGAACGTTCACCCGTGCTTTTAAGGCAGTATTCAAAAGCAGTCCGGCAGCTTTTAGAAAACAAAGAGAATTTATGCCGGTGCAGCTGAAACTAAATGTGTATGATAAACTGCCAAATCAGCGAGAGATGGTTATGGATATCTGCATAATTGAACGGGATGATATGATATTAATCGGTTTTACCGGCAATACAAAACACGGTTTTAACTCTATCGGGCACTGCTGGCACAAGCTCCATAAGTACAAACATAAGATCATTAATCGCGCTGAATCAGACTTTTTGATTGGTGTCAATGATTACTCGGCGTTTGAAAAACAGGAACAGCATCCAGTTTTCAAGGTAATGGCAGCGGCTGAGACGACATCGTTCACCGCATTGCCAAAAGGCATGAAATCTCTTATTCTGCCGGCCAGCAAATATGTAGTATTTACTTTTCATGGCAGAAATGAGGCCAGTATGCAGCCCATCGCTGGATATATTTACGGGCAATGGTTTCCTAATTCAACCTTGATCTTTAATGAAAACAGCCGGTATGATTTTGTGAAATACAAGGAGCAAACGGATGATCGGGGTGAAAGTGATATTGAATACTGGGTGCCGATTCTTTAATATAAACGACTTTAGGGAAAACTTTCATCATCAAGAATAAAAGAACCTTGCCACTGCTTGAGCAGTATATTGGCGCGGTTCTTTTCTATGTTCGGATTGATTAATCATCATCATTTTCGTCTTCTGCATCATCATCGTCTTCTGTTTCAGATTCTTTTTTTTCTTCCGTCTCCTTTTTATCTTTTTCCTTTTCTTTGTCTGAATTTTCTCTGTTTTCATTCTCTTCGTCATCAAGCTCATTCTCTTCATCATTCATGTCATATTCATCATCATCTTCTTGATTCTCCATAACATCTTCCCAATCATCAAGCTGATCTTCTTGATGATCCAAAGCGTCTTCTTTCAATTCAAGAGCTTCTTTTTGCTGTTTGTATTCTGTTTTGCTGATTAACCCTTGTTGATATTGTTCTTTAAGCTGATCCTCTTCCATTTCCAACGCTTCTGCCTGCTGCTCCAACAATTTTTTCTGCTCATAAAGCTTTTGATAATTGCTGTCAGTCTGTGCATAACTATTTTCCCATTGTTCTTTTTCAGCGCTTAAATCCTGCTGCTGCTGTTCTAGCGGCTGCTTTCTGTCGATGTATGTTTGCCAGTCAATCTGACCTGATTCATATAATGCCATTAACTCATCATTTTTATTAAGCAGATCAGCTGTTTTATTATCTAATTCTGTTTTCTGTAAATAAAATTCTTTAAGCTGTTGATCTCTTACGGTATCGTGACTGAATTTTATTTGATTCAGATCAAGCTGCTGATCAAGTTTGTACTCCTGTTTTAATTCAACCTGTTTTTTTAACAGTTCCTCTTTATCTTTTCTTAAAGCAGCCATCTTTTGCTGATACTCGGCCTCTGAGATAAGTTCCAAATCAAATTGAACATCAAGCTCCTCCATCGCCTGCTGATTTTTTTGCAGCGGGTATTCAACCTCGCTGGCTGAAATGGTCAGATAACGCTCATAATCGAGGAATTGACTGCCAGTCTGCGAGGCAGTGTAAATCATAAAGATGCTAATTAATGCAAGTGATACGAGAATCTTTGTCAAGAGCGGAAACCGGCGCGGGTCTTTAGCTTGTCGTTTTTTTATTTGAGTCAGCAATTCGGTTTTTGCCTGTTTGGAAACATACAGGTGATCAAATTCATTCAATTGTTTATTCTTCATCGAAGCTCACCTCGTTTCTCAGCATTTCTCTTGCGCGTTTTAACCGTGTTCTGACGGCTGCATCGCTGGTTTTTAATAATTCCGCGATTTTTAAGGTTGGATATCCTTCATAATAATATAGATAAATGACATCACGGTATTTGGCAGGTAATTTTAATACATAGCCCATCAAACCGCCGCCGCTGTCTGTCTGGGGCGCTGAAGAAAGCTGTTCATCCAGTTCCGCATGTGCGTGAAAAAGCGAAAAACGCAGGGCATTCCTGCATTTATTGGCAGCCACCTTTAACAGCCATGCTTTACAGTGTTCCTCATCATTAAAGGTCATGCCGCAATCATATAGCTTTAAAAATGTTTCCTGATAGATATCTTCCGCATCACTGCGGTTTTTCATGTACATGTAGCATAGCCTGAAGACATAATCACCATAGTCCTCGATGATTTTCTCAATCCAGCCGCTGTCCCTGATTGCGAACATAGTTTCATCCCTCTCTATAAATAAAACAATGAAGTTGTGTGAAATGTGACAAGAAAAGTAAAAAAGCTGGCAGCCAGCTTTTAATTTGAGTTCTCAGCGTTTACGGATATAGTTTAGCTGATACTTCGGTGAATTCATATACTGTTCTGTAAAGTCCATTACATCACCATTTTCAAGAAAGGTTGTATTATTAACTTTAATGATCGGTGTATCCCGGTCGATATTAAACATTGCCTGAATTCTTTCATTGGGCAGCATAGGAATTGTATTATGAAAGCTGAAATCGATCTTAAGCCCTTTGATTTTTTCAATATAATCAAATTTACTCTTTTCAAGATACTGAATGCTTAGATCCGGGAATTTTTTAATTGCCATATGGGTGATTTCAAACATCAGAATATCATCATTCCCATAACGGCTGCGTTCAATGTAATAAACCATATCTTTTTCCTCGATGCCTAAAATACTGGCTATCTGCGCATCCGCTTCTTTCAGTGAAAAGGTATTAACAATGGTCTTACAAGTCATGCCTAAAGATTTCATATCCTCGGTGAAACTGCGCTGTGAGGTTGTTTTCTGTGAGGCGATGCTGTGTTTGACAAAAGTGCCTAAGCCTGCGGTTCTGCTCAGCATTCCTTTCGCAACCAGATTATCCATTGCCTTGCGGACGGTGACTCTTGATACATTATATTTTTTAGCTAATTCAAGCTCCGTAGGGATCAGATCATCTTTTTTATAATAACCGGTATTGATTCTTTCAATTAAGTCATTTTCAATTGTTTTATATAATGGAATTTTAGAATTGCTCATCATTCTTCCCTCTTTCTTCTTAAATGTATTATAAGTGAAAAACATCAGTTTATCAATGAAATGTATTGATTTATATTTAAATGAAGAGATATTTAATATTGATTTAATGAAATGTATCATCGTTTTACTTGATTTCTAATACATATGATAAGCGATTCACAATGAGTGACTATTATCTATTTGTTTAAGATTGAGGAATATCAGTATGAAGCGGGAGAAATCTCTTTGTTACTTTAACCGGATTCGACAATTAAATCTAGTCTTGCTTCATATACTTTCAGTATGGAGGATATGGAATGGCAAAGAATTATTTTGAAGGTTGGTATTATAAGCATCAGTTTAAGGATGATACATTGATCTGTATTCCCGGTATTCATGATGAAGAAGGGGTGCGGCGCGGGTTTATTCAGCTTGTGTTCAGGGATCAGAATCGTTATCTGGAGTTTACTGAGGATGAAATTGGCACAGTGAGTGATACATGCGTTGAATTGGGTAAGAATATATTTACCTGTTATGGAATTCATCTTGATAATGAGTGGATTTTGGCAGACTTGTCATATGGTGAGTTTAAACCGCTGCGTTATGATATTATGGGACCTTTCGTATGGCTGCCTGGAATGGAGTGCAGCCATGGTGTTTTAAGTCTTTATCATCATGTGTATGGTCGTATATGCTGGGATAATGAGGAGATCAAGGTGGATGGTATCGGGTATATTGAAAAGGATAAGGGGACTTCCTTTCCCAGTGAGTATTGCTGGTTTCAGTCAAATGCGTTCGATTCAGAAGCCTGTGTGCTATTTGCGATGGCCCGTATTCCTTATCTCGGTTTCAAATTCTGGGGACATTTCGCGGTTGTTTATGATGGGGTGAAGGAATATCGCTTCGCAACTTATTTGGGGGCAGAGCTTCTGCAATGCGATAAGACGCACCTGCGGCTAAAGCAGGGCAGCTATTATCTGCGCATCAAGGTACATTTCCGTGAAGGTGTGCCGCTGAAGGCACCGGATGCAGGCAGTATGAAACGGATTATTCATGAAGCAGTCATGTGTGAGGGAGAAATCTGGCTGTATAAAAAAAGAGAGCTGATTTTTCATGAGGTAACTCCGGCAGCCAGCTATGAAGTATGTATGAATGACTAAGATCAGCCAGCGGCTGATTTTTTCTTTAAAAATACATCGTGTATTCGTGTAATGTGTATGAAAATGATATAATAAGTAAAAAGGAAGTGAGGGTATGGGGAAAGCGTTAGAAATATCACGATTAATTCGTGAAGGCAAATGGCTGTCCATTGAATATGACAGTAAATCTGAACAGCGGATCACTTATTTCTGGGTCCGTGTCATTGATGTGTTTGTAAAGCCGAATGTCCGTTTAAAGGTTCAGATGTTTAATTCAGAACGATCAATGGCGGTGATGAATAATGTCCTGCTTTATTATGATGCGATCCTTGATGCCCGAGTAATTGAGGGGACTACTTGTGAAATACAAAGCGCACTGATAAAGAAGATCACCTTCGATTATCAGGCCTATGCTTTTCTTGAATATCTTGGTGTTAATGAGCGGGTATTGGCAATCAGGCACATTTTGATTTTGTCGTTTATGATATGATGAAAAAACCATTATTAGCCATTGAAGTCATGGGACTTGAGCATTTCAGTGAGATCAAGGCAAGGGAAAGAGATGCGCGGAAGCAGGAAATCTGCCGGCAATGTAATTTAAAGCTCATTTCAATCCATAATGATTATGTAAGACGTTATCAATATATCAAGAATATCATTTTAAATACGCTGAAAAGCGGCTAGCATGATATACTTGTAACAGGAGCTGATAGTATGAAATTAGAAAAAGAGGCGGGACTGGCAGCTTTGAAAAAAGCAGGGTTGATCTTTACTGCGCGATATTTGAATCGCATCATGGAATTTTATATGACTGGGTCAAAAACTTATCCGGAAGAGATCATGATGATTGCCAATTTGTTTGATGAAATTCATGATGTCAATATCACGGTGACTGAAAAACGGTTCGCGGCAGTGAAAGCAATGCTTAAAGGGGATTTTGTTGCGGAAGCATTGACGCTGATATTGAATAATCAAAGAGTTAAAATGATGGACAGCGAGGCTTATGAAATAGCGGCTGATACTTATGAGCGAATTAAAAATGGAATGATCCCACTGCTGATTTATGATGATGCGTTTATAATCAAACCGCATGATCATCGAACTGAAGTCTATTCCATTGGTGATATCAATATAAATATCTCAGCGCTTATGGCTGACATCGCGAAGGCTCCGAAGGCTTATCCAATCAGTGAAATACAGACAGACTGGGTTTTTTGGCATACATGTAAGCCAGATAAAATCAATGTGGCTTATGCGATGAATGAAACGGATCTGCATCAGCCCTTACTCTTTATTGAGAAAAAACGCGGTGAGTATGTCTGTGCGGATGGTTTTCATCGCTTATATCGGGCTTATCAGGAAGAAGTAAAAATGGTGCCGATCCATCGTTTAAGTGTTACTCAATATTTGCCTTATCTGCTTGATAAACGTTCTTATCGGCGTTTTATCAGCTATTGGAATGAATCCTTATTTAATGTGAAATAGCCATTGAGAGTTAAAAGCTCTCTTTTTTGTTTAATATGCAAATATTTCATCACTTTAAACGAAGCAGTCCTTGTCCATATGGGATGCATTGCACTTTAACGTGTGTTTCATCGGATTCTGTGCTATAATAACCAAATACAGAAACGAGGAACACAATGAATTTTAATGAATTAAATATCAGCAAGCCGCTTTTAAAGGCTTTGACTGATTGTGGATATAAGACACCGACACCGATTCAGGAGCAGGCAATTCCACATTTGCTTAAGGGTGCGGACCTGCTCGGCTGCGCACAGACGGGAACGGGGAAAACCTGTGCCTTCGCGCTGCCAATTTTACAGCGGATTTCGGATAAAAAGGGTATTAAAGCGCTGATTCTGACACCGACAAGGGAGCTGGCGGCACAGATTTATGATAATTGCATTACTTATGCGAAATATACAAAACAGCGCTCGGTTGTTATCTTTGGCGGCGTTAAACAGCGCGGTCAGGAAAATGAATTGAAAAGGGGCTGTGATGTTTTAATTGCGACACCGGGCCGCTTGAATGATCTAGTGTCACAGGGAATTATCACCTTAGATACCATTGAAATATTTGTATTAGATGAAGCGGATCGAATGCTGGATATGGGCTTTATTCATGATGTGAAAAAAATCATGCGTCAATTGCCTGCCAAGCGTCAGACGATGTTATTTTCAGCAACTATGCCGCCTGCGATTAAGAAGCTGGCGGATCAGCTGTTGAACAATCCTAAATATGTCAGTGTAGCACCGGTATCTTCTACCACTGATTTGGTGAAGCAGTCAGTGATGTTTGTCAGTAAAAATGATAAGAAAAAAGCATTGATTTATCTGCTGCGCAAACCGGAACTGCGCTCTGTGCTCGTATTTACAAGAACGAAGCATCTTGCGAACCGGGTTGTGCGTGATCTTGAGGGCAATGGCATCAAAGCGATGGCAATACATGGCAATAAGTCACAGAACCAGCGGACTGAGGCACTCAGCAAATTTAAAAACAATGAGATCCGTGTCTTAGTGGCTACCGATATTGCCGCCCGCGGCTTGGATATCGATGAATTAAGTCATGTCATTAATTATGATTTACCGAATATATCAGAAACATATGTTCACCGCATCGGCCGTACCGGCAGAGCAGGCATGAGCGGCACCGCTATTTCTTTCTGTGATGAAGAGGAGCGCGCTTACCTTAAGGATATTGAAAGGCTGATCGGTAAGAAAATTCAAGTTGTTGATGATGATCATTATCAGCAGATGGAGATTAAAAAGTCTGTGAAGGTTAAGCCGCAAAGCAGCAAGCCAAAGGCAACAGCCAAAAAGCCGCTTAACGCTAAACCAAAGCGTGTAAAGCAGCGGGCCAGCGATAAGGTAGAACAAATCCTCAGACAGACAGAAGCAAAATCAAGAACGCGTTATTAGAACGTGTTTTTTTTGTTGAATTGAGGGTGTGTGAGTGGTAGAATTAGAACAATGAGCCGGAGGGAAAGTTATGCAGGATGAATTAAAATACAGAATTAAGAATGAAATTCAGGAATTCAGGGAAACTGTGAATAAATTTTTTGATAAAGAGTTAAGTGTTAAAGATTTTAAGGGAATGTCCGGAGGATTTGGCTGTTATGCTCAGCGCGGCGGAAATGCGATGATGCTGCGGTTAAGAATGACCGCCGGTGTTCTCAGTAAGGATAAAATGCATTTTACTGCCAGAAGTATGGCTGAATATGGCGTTAAAAGAGCGCATTTCACAACTTGTTCAACAATTCAGCTGCATGATTTAAGCGCTGATGAAGCTTTGATTATCATGGATCAGGCGCTGGATCATGATATCGTATGCCGTGGCGGCGGCGGCGATTATCCGAGAAATGTAATTGCTTCACCATTAAGCGGTGTTGAAAAGGGTGAGGCTTTCGATGTTATGCCGTATGCGATGGCTGCCGGTGAATACATGAACCCTTTAGTGAGCGATATTAAATTGCCGCGCAAGCTTAAGATCGCTTTTGCTAATTCGTCAAAAGACAGCGTTCATGCCTCTTTCCGTGATTTAGGCTTTATGGCTAATTCAGATCATACGTTTGATGTCTATTGCTGCGGCGGTTTAGGTAATAATCCGAAGCTGGGCGTGAAAGTGGCAGAGCATATTGATCCGTTAGATGTTTTGATCTATATTGATGCGATGATTGAATTATTTAAGGAGCATGGCAATTATGACAACCGCGCTAAGGCAAGAACCCGTTATATGCAGGAATCATTAGGTCTTGAAAAGCTGCAGAGTGAGTTTGACCGTTATGTGAATTTAGCACGTCAAAAACCTGAACTGAAACTATCAGTTAAGGAGACAATAATCAACAAGTCACCTTGCAAGGAGTTGTCTGATCCCAGAGCCATTGAACAGAAGCAGCCGGGATTATATGCTGTCTATTACCATCCGATCGGCGGCAACATTGATATTGATCGTTTCATTAAACTGGATCAGCTGATTGCTGATATGCCGTCAGTGGAATGCCGAATTACTGCCAATGAAGGAATGTATATTATCAATCTGACTGCGGATGAAGCCAAAAAAGTATTAGCAATGACTGATGACAGCGCGCAGAATGAGTTTGAAACAAGTATTGCATGCATCGGTGCTTCAATCTGTCAGGTTGGTCTGCGTGATTCTCAGGAAATGCTGCATGAACTGATTACGGCTATGCGTGAGTTGAATTTTAAGGATCATGTATTACCTAAAATTCATATTTCCGGCTGTCCAAGCTCATGCGGAACTCATCAAATTGGCAGCATCGGTTTCCAAGGCAGTGTTAAGGTCATCGATAAGCAGCCGCATCAGGCATTTGTGATGGTTGTAAACGGCAAGGAAAATTTGGAAGAACGCCGGCTTGGACAAAGCATCGGGACCATTTTAAAAAGGGATATGATTCCTTTCTTTACTGAACTGGGCACAATGATTCAAGCTGCCGGCAGTACCTTTGCTGACTGGACAGCAGTCCATCATGATGAATTCATAGCACTTTGCGAAAAGTATACCGGCTAAGTAAGATTTCATAAAAAAACCGATAATCTAAACTGATATTATAATCAATTTATACATTATCGGTTTTTATTTTGGGGAGATTATTTCAATCAAAGTTCATTCTGACAATTAGTACCAATCATGTTTTTCATTTCTGTCAAGCTTATTCATTTGCGCCATTTCTTCCTGAGATAATTCAAAAGTGAATAAGTCGAGGTTCTCCTGAATATGTTTGGGATTGCTTGAACCGGGAATTACAGTAACACCTTTCTGCAAATTCCAACGCAAGATCACTTGAGCAGGTGTTACATTATGAGCATCCGCAATAGTTGTAATTGTCTTATCGTTGAGTAATTCATTTGTGTGACCTCTACCGCCAAATGGATACCATCCCTGCATTGTAATACCCAGATTTTGAATATAGGGAATGACATCATTTTCCTGATAATATGGATGAATCTCATTCTGTATTAAGGCAGGCGTAATACTTATCTGTGGTAAAAAAGCTTCTAATTCTTCCACATACCAATTAGATAAACCAATCGAATGAATTTTTCCATCTTTAACCGCCTGTTCCATCGCTTTATAAGCCTCAACGTCACCTTCACCTGGGTGATGGAGCAGCATCATATCGATATAATCTAAACCCAGACGCTCTAAAGCTTCATCAATGGCATTTGCGGCATCTGAAAATTGATTGGGATAAAGTTTGGTTGTTACAAAGATTTCTTCTCGAGCTATATTTGATTCACGCACAGCTTTGCCGACACTTGCTTCATTGTGATACATATAAGCAGTGTCAATAAGCCGTCCGCCGTTTTCAAGTAAGGTGATAATTGAATTGTAACATTCATCGTCAGAAAGACTGTAAGTCCCTAATCCCATCATCGGCATTTCATAGCCGCTGTTAAGTTTAACAACATGTTGATCAAAATCGAACGTGCTCTTATCTGGTTTTATATCCATGATATTTAACCACTCCTTAATCGTTTCTCTTGCCGTATCAGCTGCGAAACGTCTGCCTTCAAGCCATTTTGCATTGTCAGCAAGTGAATGAAGATTCGCATCGCTTGAGCCAATACCGCTGCTTTGTGATGTGCAAAATGGCAATATTGTCTTATTCGAGAAATCATAGCTTTCTAAAAAGGTACTGATGATTCTTGGGGCTTGACCGTGCCATATCGGATAACCGAGGATAATTGTTTCATACTGCTCGATATTTTTAACGGGTTCACTAATGGCCGGACGGGACGCGTTATCCATTTGTTCTTGATCTGCTCGGCCATCAGTATAATAAGCTAAATCTTCATCGGTATAAGGTATGGCAGGAACAATTTCATAGATATCAGCGTTGAGAATATCGGCTGCATATTCAGATAATGTTTTAGTTGTTCCGGTAGCGGAAAAATAAACAACTAAAGTCTTTTTTTCAACTGTATTCTCATTGTTCGATTCTTTGACCGTTGGATTATCTGTCGCTGAAATTGCATTATTTTGTTTAAGCTCATTACCGCATGCGCTAAATATAAACAAAAGCGAAATCATAAACATTGCTAATAAGGGATTGTGTTTTTTCATAATATTTCACTCCTTTTAAATCAGAGATGCGCCAAAAGTTTTAAGCATTTCGATTTTCTCTTCTAAATCATCATTTTTTTCATTATAAGTGTATATTCCCTCATTTTCTAAGTTTAGATATTCTATAAAATCACCGTTAAAAGAGAAAAGCGCACCAGAATACATATCAGGATCATTAGAACTTAAGATTATTGCTGCCTTGCTTAAAAATTTAGGTTTTACAGGGTAAGCAACAGCGTATAAACGATCAATCACACATATTAACTGCCCAGTTATTCCGTGATAATAAATAGGAGAAGCAATTATCAGACAATCTGCCTTGTCTAACAATTGATAAATGAATTGCATGTCATCCTTTTGAATACAGCGCCCTTTACCTGATGTATGGCAATGTTCACAAGCAAGACAGCCTCTGATATTTCTATGACATACATCGAGGATATCTACTTTATTTCCTGAATTAATTGCTCCTTCTTTGAATGCGTTAATCATCTTTTTTGTGTTCCCATTTGTACGTGGACTGCCATTTAATACTAAAATATTCATCGTATATCTCCTAGGATGCTATGTGTTTTATAAATTTAGCTGGGACGCCGCCTACGATTGTGTTAGCAGGCACATCTTTTGTAACTACGGCACCGGCCGCAATAATCGCGTTATCAGCAATTGTTACACCAGGCAGAATCGTAGCATGAGAGCCAATCCATACATTTTTTCCAATGTGTATCGGCGCCGGATAAATGGCTGAGCGTTCAGTTGGCTTTTGCCCGTGATTGATAGTTGCCATGACAACATATGAACCTATTTGTGTTCCTTCATTGATATAGATGCCGCCATGATCTTGAAAATGGCAGCCGCAGTTGATAAAAACATGTTCCGCAATAAAGATATTTTTACCACATTCAGAATAAAAGGGAGGAAATAAGGAAAAGCTTTTGGGTACCGTTTTACCTGTCAACTCTGAAAACAATGAACAAACTTCATTTGCATCATGATAGTGATTATTAAGTTTAGCTGTTATTCGCATAGCATCAGCTGCAAGCTGATGCATGAGCTGGTGCTCATCTGAATCTTTAGCAATGGATTTTCCTTGTCTTAAATTATTCAAAAACATGTCGATATTCATATTATTTCTCCTGTGCTTACCGATAAGATCTTTCAAAGATTCCAGCACAATCCTCGTCTGTCATTTTACAAGGATTGGCTTCAAATAAACCGCCCTGCATAGAACGTGCGCCTTTTGCCAATGTCATAGCTTCATCAATTGTAATGCCATAATCACTCATTTTTAAATCTGAAACACCGCAGGCTTCCTGTAATTGAAGTAAGGCTGTAATGAAATCTTCAGGTTTATCTGCTTGCTGCATACCCATTGCTTTTGCCATTTTAATAAATTGTTCATCACAAGCATGTTTTTCAATAAAGAATTCAGCAAAGGCTTTAGATATCATGATCAATCCTGCGCCATGCGGCAGATTATGATGATAAGCGCTCATTGAATGCTCCATGCTGTGCTGGGCAGTTGTAGAGGTAAGCTGCATGGTAATACCTGCCATCGTGCTGCCATAGGCAATTTGTTCTCTTGCTTCTAAATCTTTACCATTTTTAACGGCTTTAGGCAAATATTCAGCAATGCTTTCAATTGCTGAGAGGGCTATAGTTTCACTTAATTTATTGATTTCTTTTGACATCATGACCTCAGTATTATGGAACAGCGCATCAAAACCCTGATAAGCGGTATACTTTGCGGGAACTGTCAGCATTAATTCAGGATCAACAATAGCAATTACTGGTGTTAGTGAGGAATTGCCGAAACCAATTTTTTCTTTTGTTTCTAAATTGGAAATAACACCGAAACCATTCATTTCAGAACCTGTACCTGAAGTTGTCGCAATCGCAACAATGGGTAGTCCTGCATTTGAAAGCGGCTGACACTTGCCAGTACCGCCAAACACATAATCCCATAAATCACCTTTATTAGTTACCATCGCGGCAATAGCAGAAGACGCGTCAATTACAGCACCGCCGCCGAGTGCTACAATGAAATCACAGTCATTCTCTCGTGCGAAAGCGGCACCTTCCATAATCACATCTTTTACTGGATTTTCCATAATCTTATCGAACACAACAGTTTCAACATCTGCCTTTTTTAATTCGGTAAGTGTTCGGTCAAGATAACCATTGATTTTTGTGGATTTTCCATTTGAGATTAAAACCAACGCTTTTTTTCCCGGCAATTTAAGATTTCCTAAGCGATTTAAAGAACCGCTGCCAAAGTAAAGATTTGTGGGATTGTTGAAGTTAAAGTTAATCATAAAAATTCCTCCTAAATTGTAATTTTTTGAATTTTAAAAATTAGTTGTTTTGTTCAGCTCGCCATTATTAAGCAGAGCTGGCGATAATGAGTGAATGAAAGCGGCAGAGCATCAATTTACCTTATTCACACAGGATATATATGTCTTTAATCTAATCATCATTCTGCATCGGTTAAGCTTTGATTCAGAAACGTGATTATAATTTGCGTCTGCCGGCATGTTGTACATCCTGATTTCATTATAAATTATGTCTGGCGATATAGCCAATACTTATAATCTATGTCTTGGTATGCTTTATAAGAATGCCAAGTTCTTTCACAATTTGTAAAGGAATGTTTGTGATTTAGTGGATATAAATCTGAATAGTGATTTCTGATGTTGATATATAAGAGACTTATAATAATGCCATCATCTAAAAAGATGAAAATCATAAAGAGACAGATTGTTGCGGTTATTTTCTTTACTACATATAGGAAAGTCAGCATTGTTTTATCTCAAGTTTTCGATAAATTTTGGAATGGTGCTTGACATAAGCGCTTTCAGCCGCTATAATGAACTCGTATTTAGGATTGTAACTTGAGACAAGGCAAAGCCTAAACTATAACCAAAAATTCTATTGGGTGTAGTTTAGGCTTTTATAGTTTTAAGGGGGTGTAAAAGTTGAAAGTCAAGAAAGTATTCAATAACAATATTCTGCTAGCTGAAGATGAACAATTGCTGGAAACAGTATTGATGGGAAAAGGCATTGGTTTTGCGATGAAGCCAGGTGATACACCCGATGAGAGTAAGATTGATAAAATTTTTAAACTTGATTCTAAGGGTCTTCAAAATCAGTTTGTTAAGCTGGTTGATGATATTCCGGTTAATCAGTTAGAACTGACAAGACGGATTATTGATTTTGCGGAACAGGATTTGAATACCCAGTTTGATTATTCGATTTTTATCGGTCTGGCTGATCATATCAATTTCGCTGTTAAAAGAGCTAAAGAGAATGACAGTTTAAATAACGCGTTATTGTGGGAGATCAAAAAGTTCTATAAAAAGGAATTTGATACAGCTCTCAAATGTCTGGATATTATTGAGTATTATGAGGGTATCCGGATGAGTGAGGATGAAGCGAGCTTTATTGCCATGCACTTTGTAAATGGCCAGCAAAGTGGTGAAGGCGTAAGAAGCACAGTAGCGGCAACCAATGTAATTCAAGACATCCTGAATATTATTAAATTTCATTATAAGATTGATCTTGATGAAGAATCAATCAATTACAGCCGTTTTATCACTCATATTCGTTTCTTTATGCAGCGGGCACATCAGCCTTCTGATAACGAGGATGATTATCTTTATGTGCAAATAAAGAAAAAGTATCCGGATACATATGAGTGTGTATTAAGGGTCAAAAAATATTTGGATAATAAGCTGGCAATTGATTTATCAAATGAAGAAATGTTATACTTCATGCTGCATATCCGAAGATTAACGGATCGAGTGAAAAACCAAACAAAATAGGATTGTAACCGTAAGGGCAAAGCCTGGATGATTTCAAAAGAATGTGCTGATCACATACTTTTTGAATGAAATTCAGGCTTTTATTTTTATTAAAAAGGAGAAAAAATATGAAATATCAGGAAATGATTAAAGAAATACTGATTCATATCGGTGGTGAAGCTAATATTGAATCAGTAACCCATTGTATGACACGTCTGCGTTTTGTTTTAAAGGATGACAGCAAAGCAGACAGTTCAGCAGTTAAAAATATTAAAGGTGTTGTAGGCTGTGTTAATAAAGGCGGGCAGTTTCAAATTGTTATCGGTACTCATGTTGCCGAAGTTTATGAAGAATTAAGTGAAACCGTTGGTATAAAAAACGGCAATACACAATCAAAAAAGAAATTTAAATTATCACAGGTATTTGATTTAATAGCCGGTATTTTCATGCCGATTGTCGGAGCCTTGGCCGGTTCGGGTATGGTTAAGGCGATATTATCCGTTTGCGTAGCAGCTAGCTGGATTGATACAACATCTCAGACTTATACGCTTTTATATATGATTTCCGATATTGTGTTCTACTATCTGCCATTCTTCCTCGCTTATTCAGCCGCAAAGAAATTTAAGATCAATCCATATGTATCATTAATCTTTGCCGGTATGCTCGTTCATCCTACTTTCACTGGTTTGAAAAGCGCGGGAGAAGCTGTTTCATTTTTAGGGCTGCCAGTGAATATGGCTACCTATACGTCCAGTGTTATACCGATTATTTTGATAGTTGCTTTCCAGGCAATGATTGAAAAATATGTTAAGAAATTTACACCTAATGCGATTAAGACTTTCTTTGTGCCAATGATGACAATTTTAATTGTGGCACCGGTAGGCTTAATTGTTTTAGGGCCTTTAGGAGCTATCTTAGGCGGCTATTTAAGTACGTTCTTTACTTTCTTGGATACGAAAGCAAGCTGGATCGTGCCTACCTTAGTGGGTGGATTAGCGCCATTATTGGTTATGACAGGCATGCATTATAGCCTGGGGGCGGCTCAGTCGGTTCAGCGTGCAACCGTAGGTTATGCAACTATTTTAGCGCCGGGTATGATTTCAAGCAACATGGCCCAAGCAGCAGCTACTTTTGCGGTATCCGTGAAAACTAAAAATAAAGACTTAAAAGCATTAGCTTCTTCTTGTGCTGTAACAGCAATCTGCGGTATTACTGAACCAGCGCTGTATGGTGTAAATATGAAATTGAAACGCCCGCTTTATGCAACAATGCTGGCTGGCGGCTGTGCGGGTTTATATGCCGGTATAACCGGTGTGAAAGCTTGGTCAGCAGGAACTTCAAACATTTTCGCCTTGCCAATCTATATCGGTGCTGATAACTCATTTATGAATGCATGTATCACGGTTGCGATTGCTTTAGTATTAGGTTTTATTTTCTCATGGGTATTGTATAAAGAACCCGTTGAATTTGAAGAAGAAAAAAAAGCTGAACCAAGCAGTTTAAATAAAAAAGCAGAGATTTATGCACCTCTTAAGGGTGCTGTACTGCCGTTGTCAGAAGTTAAGGATGACGCATTCAGCAGCGAAGCATTAGGCAAGGGCTGTGCTATTGTACCGGTAGATGGTGAAATCGTGTCACCTTTTGATGGTAAAGTGGTGATGCTATTTGAAACTAAACATGCGATTGGTTTAGCCTCCGAGGATGGTACTGAGGTTTTGATTCATTTTGGATTGGATACGGTGAAATTAAATGGTGAATATTTTACCGCTCATGTGAAAACCGGTGATAAGGTAAAACGCGGGGATAAATTAATCAGTGCTGATTTAAATGCAATTCAAGATAAGGGTTATGATGTAATTACACCTGTTATCATAACAAATTCAAATAATTATTTAGATGTTGTGGAAACTGATCAGGATAATGCGGATACACAGACAGTGCTGCTGACAGCCATTCGATAATTATGAGCTTTCCAGATAATTTTTTATGGGGCGGCGCACTTTCCGCTAATCAGTGTGAAGGTGCATATCTTGAAGATGGCAAAGGACTTTCTCAGCAGGATGTTATGCCTAAAGGTGTTCATGCCCCAATAACGGCGATGCCGACAGCTGATAATCTTAAATTAAAGGGAACTGATTTTTATCATCGCTATAAAGAGGATATCGCTTTATTAGCAGAATTGGGATGCAGTGTCTTCCGCTTCTCAATCGCTTGGAGCCGTATATTTCCAATGGGTGATGAGAAAGTGCCGAATGAAAAAGGTTTAGCTTTTTATGATGCGGTGATTGACGAGTGTTTGAAATATGGTATTGAGCCATTGATTACGCTCTCCCATTATGAAATACCGCTGCATTTATGTCAAAAATATGATGGTTTTCGTTCACGGGAAACAATTGATTACTTTGTACATTATGCGGAAACAGTCTTCAGACGTTATCATGATCGAGTAAAATATTGGCTGACTTTTAATGAAATTAATGTAACGTTAATATCGCCATTATTGGGTGCCGGTATAATAACACCCAAAAATGAATTAACCCAACAAGATAAATATCAGGCTGCACATCATCAATTGGTAGCGAGTGCCAAGGCTACAAAGCTTGCGAGAATGATTGATCCTGATTTGAAGATTGGCTGTATGGCAGCTTCCGCACCGCGCTATCCAATGACATGTAAGCCTGATGATATGATGGCGATGTTGAATTCCCAGCATGAATTAGATTACTTTATTCATGTCCATTGTACTGGCGAATATCCGTATTATGCTAAGCAGCTGTGGAAGGAAAATAAGGTTGAATTAAAGTTTGCAGATGGTGATGCGAAAGAACTTCAAAACACCGTTGATTTTATTTCTTTCAGCTATTACAGCAGCAAAGTGGTCGCTGCCGATGAGAATCAATATGAAATGGCAAATGGCAACATTATGCGTGGTTTAAAAAATCCATATGTAGATTACACGGATTATGATTATCCCATTGATCCGCAGGGACTGCGCTATGTGCTGAATTATCTTTATGATCATTTTCATAGGCCGCTGTTTGTTGCAGAAAATGGCATTGGTGCCAAGGATGTGCTGATTGTGAACACGGAGGGTGTTAAAACTGTCGATGATGATTATCGCATTGCATATCATCGTTCGCATATTGCCGCTTTGAAACAAGCGATTGATGATGGCGTTGAAGTGTTTGGTTATACTTCATGGGGACCCATTGACTGTATCAGTGCAGCATCAGCAGAAATTAGCAAACGATACGGTTTTGTCTATGTTGATTTGCAGCCGGATGGCAGCGGATCACTTGAGCGGTTCCGTAAAAAAAGCTTTTATTGGTATCGAGACTGCATACGATCAAGGGGAGAAATCTGCGAATAAAATAAACTAGGCATCTCATGGGCTTGAGATGTCTTCTTTTGAATTAACTATTTATTTTTCTGAAACTACTTGTTTTTTTTGCCCAAATAAGTTAAACTTACTCATGGTAAATTTAATGTCGTAACGGCCATGTTTTTTTTCGTTTTCCATTACCAAAACGAAGAAAAGCATGACCTTTTTATTTGTTTGAGGAGGTATATATGGAACAAAATAAAATGGGAACCAAAGCGGTTTTCCCACTCTTGATGTCAATGGCTTTTCCGCCGATGCTGTCAATGCTGGTGCAGTCATTATACAATATTGTCGACAGCGTTTATGTAGCGCAGATTTCACAGGATGCGATTACGGCAGTGTCGCTTGCTTTTCCAATACAGAATTTTTTACTGGCAGTAGCCGTGGGAACGGGGGTCGGCATGAATTCTTATATTTCCAGAAAGCTGGGGATGCGGGATATCAAGGAAGCGAATAATGCAGTAACACATGGCATTCTGCTTGCGGTAATCAGTTCTATCATATTTGCGGTTGCTTCTTTCTTTGTAATTACACCGTTTTTTAAATTATTCACTGATGATCCTGTTATTTTTCAGATGGGTAAGCAATATATTGAAGTCATCATGCTGATTTCTTTTGGTCAGATGGTTCATATAGCGATAGAAAAGGTTTTTCAGGCAACAGGCAAGATGTCACTGCCGATGATTATGCAGGCAGTTGGCTGTATTGTGAATATTATTCTCGATCCAATATTTATCTTTACTTTTGGTTTAGGTGTAAGAGGTGCCGCAATTGCCACGGTAATCGGTCAGCTCACGTCCATGAGTATCGCTATATATATGCTTTTTGCGAAAAAGAATGAAGTAAAATTTGATTTGAAGTCTTTCCATTTAGACTTTAACTGCATCAAACAGATCTATGCGGTAGGGGTGCCTACTATCTTGATGAATTCATTAGGCTCAGTCTTAGTTATGGGGCTGAATTCACTTCTAGTGACATTCTCTAATATGGCAGTATCATTATTTGGTATTTATTATAAGCTGCAGACTTTTGTATTTATGCCTGTCAGCGGTTTGACACAGGGAGCTTTACCAATCTTCGGTTACAATTACGGCGCTCAAAATCATCAGCGTTTAAAGGATACGCTGAAATATGCATTGGTTGTTGCCTTATTGATTATGGCTGTTGGCACTTTGCTGTTTGAAGCTGCACCGGGTCTTCTGCTGAAAATGTTTAATGCTGATGATGAAATGCTGGGAATTGGTATCCCGGCATTGAGGATCATCGCATTGTCTTATCTGCCGGCTGCCTTGGGTATGATTTTCCCAACGCTGTTTCAGGGGATGGGAAAAGGATTATACAGTTTTATTATCTTCATGACCCGTCAGTTGGTGATAACTTTGCCGGTTGCTTATTTGCTTGCCCCTAAGCTGGGACTGACAGGTGTTTGGGTAGCCTTTCCGATTGCTGAATGTGCGGCGGCTTTGATTGCCTTTATCTTATATCTGAAGATTCATAAGACAGATAAAATTTTTGTTAAGCAGGCATAATTAAGCATTTTTTATTGAATTAAAAAGAGCTGAATAAGGTACAGCAGATCGTTGACCTTTATTCAGCTTTTTTAGTTTATGTGTAAATGTGGCTGATTTCAGTCATTGCTAAAATCACATTATGATAACTTGTTGCATAATGTATACTTTTTGAGACACTTTATTTTCTTATATTATAAGTCTTTTTGTGACATTTGTAAAACGATTTTTACCATATTTTGTATATTTTTAGTGCTTTTTATGCTGTCTTATAAGGTATACCTTGTAAGACAGTTTTATTTTAGCATGGAGTATTTATTACAATTAGCCGATGCTCCATAATCATTGGGTTTGTATGAAAAGAGGGATAATTGTAAATATATTAAGTGCGTTTTGATATTTGTGTAAATTAATGGGAATAAATGAAAAGAGGAAAACACATGAAAATAAGAAAAGTTGTAAGTGGTTTTGCGGCTTTCAGTATGGCTCTGTCTTTAATGGCAGGTTCTAATTTTGGCCTTGAAATTAAGGCAGAGGAAAAGAGTTTAGCAGATGAGATCAGTGAATTAGTCATTAACCCTGAAGGTGATGTTGAGCTTATCCCAGCTGGTTGGGATGAGGATTTTAATGAGACACCAGCCAAATTACTGCTGCATGGCAACGCAGTGATTTTTACTGTTATCGGAGCAGCAGATAATAGCTGGACTAAAGTATATCTTGATGTTAATAAAAATGGTAAAATCGATAAAAGTATAGATACAGAGATAGATTTAGGAAGTTATGGGGCTACTGGTATTCAAGGAAGTGCCAAGAATGGTTATGACTTAAGTGAAGTAACTGTTTATGCCATCGGAGATTTTGAAAACAGTTATACCGAACATAACGGTGATCTATTAGTTACGATCAGACAAGGGGCAACATTAGCAGGAATTGCAGGCTCGACCGATTCATGCAGTCAAACAGGTGATTTCCTATTAAATACTTTAGCTGATGAAGGAGAAATAGGATATATCGAAGGAGCAGGGGCTGGTACATGGGATGGCAGCATTACGATGAACTTAGCTGGTGAAATGATTTTAAATGAAGTTTATGGCGGCTCTAAAGAAGCGGATACTACAATCACCGGGAATGTAGTCATAACGTCAAATAATGAAAATACGACATCAGGTGTATTCGGAGACAGTTATTATACTCCTAAATCCGGAGGGGCTTATGCTGGCGGCAGCGGAACTATAATTAATGGTGATTTTGAAATATTGATCCGAAATTCCGGCCTTAGATATATATTTTATAATATTGATGCTTCAGAAGCGACCATTGATGGTAATGTAAATTACAAATTAGCAAGTTCTGATTTATATGGTACATTAAAAACGAATGAAGCCGCAGCCAAAGATTCAAGAACTACAATAGAAATAGCTGGCTTTAACACTAAAGATAATGGCAAGGTTTCTTTGTATGAGGGTGAAACAGTTAAGTATATCGATAAGAATTATGCTTTCACAGCTTTCACAATGGAGCCTGAAATTAATGCGATTGGTACAGTAGTTGCTGAAGCTGCTGACGGCGTTACAATTACTGCTGAAGGTGATGAATTTAAAGGCATAGGCTTATTAAGAAATACAAAGCTTATTAAAGAAGACAATACAATCAAAATCGGACGTGAAACGAATGCGAAGGAGCTCACGTTTGTAACAGGTACGGATAAAACTTTAGAACCGCAGCTTGAAATTAAGGGTGATGCCATCAAGTTACCGGTGATTAAACGGGATGGTTATGAATTCTTAGGTTGGAGTGATGGTGTAAATACATATGCACCTGGCAGTGATTATACGATTCCTGAAGGAGATGTAACGCTTACGGCTGTGTGGAAATCTACTTCTTCCTCTAGTTCATCAGCTCCTTCAACAGGTTTTGTAAAGAAAAAGGGAGAAACTTATTTCTATAATAAAGGCAAACCTGTGGAGAATGGTTTCGTTATTGTTAATGAAAAAGAAAAATTAGTCGATACCGTTGCTCCAGGTAAGCTGACAGAATTAGAAGATTCAGAGTATAAGGCATATTATGCTAAACCTGACGGCAGTGTTGCTAAAGGGGAATGGATCGTAATCGACAGCAAAGGTAAATTAGTGGAAACTTTACCAACCGGAGATTTCAAAAAACAATATGGCAGTGACTATAAGGTTTACTTAGCTGATGAAAATGGTAAGTTAGTCAGATCATGGAAGGATACAGAAGGAAACTGGTATTATTTCAATCCTGATTTCAGTGCTAAATATGAATACTGGCAGGCCCATTATAATGATTGGTATTTCTTTGATAACTATTCATATATCAGTAACACATGGCATGCAACAGATAACGGCAGATGGTATTACTTTGATGAAGAAGGAAAGATGCTGAGAAATCAGTGGGTAGACGGTTGTTGGATCAACGAATTGGGAATTTATTGGAGTCCGATTTATTCAGATCCTGAATATGTAGCAAATTATCAAGAGTAAAAAATATCTAAAGGGTCTTTATGCATAAATATGCTGAAGATCCTTTAAATGATTGTAATGCATATTAATGAATCAATATATATTTTGGAATACCGAATCATATGATTGAAATAGCAAATCGAAAAGTGTCTCAAAAAGTATACTTTTCGAGACACTGTATTTCTCTTTAATTATAGGTATTTTATGACTATTTGTAAAGCAAAAACAGTCTTTTTATGCATTTTTAAAGACGATTTATGAATTTTTCAATCGTGACTGAAAGTATACTTTGAAAGACACTTTTCAATACCTGGGGAGGTAAAAAAATGAAATCAAATTGTAAAACGAAGTCAGCGATGACTGCTTTAGCCGTAGCTGCAATGCTTTGTACAGCGTCAATGCCTGTCAAAGCCGCTGATTCACAATGGGTGAACAGCAATGGTACATGGTCTTATGTAAAAGCAGATGGCAGTAAAGCTGTCGGCTGGATCAAAGAAGGTAACTGCTGGTATGCCTTTGATGCCAATGGTGCAATGCGTACAGGCTGGATCGCATCCAATGAACATTGGTATTTCATGGGTGAATCCGGTGTCATGCAGGCAGATGCATGGATCGAGGACAATGGTGCCCGCTATTATATTAAAGGTACCGGTGTCATGGCTAAGGACTATGTCAAGGATGGCTATGAGCTGAATGCTGACGGAAAAGCGATTCCTTTAGGTGAATCGAATTCAGTGGTATTAACAGATGCAAGTACAGTGGAGGGGACAACCGTAGAAGGCAATTTATATGTAGATGTAACGGCAGCTAAGGAATTAGAGTTAAAGGGCGTTACTGTAAAAGGAAAGCTGGTACTCATTGGTGACAATGAAACAGCCGGGAAAGTAACGTTGATCGATTCATCAGTAGCTACGATCAGCACACAGACAAGAAATGCGGAGGTTGTCTTATCCAAGAATACCGAAGTAAAGAATATCATACTGGAAGAAACAGCGAAAGTAACACCTGATAAAGAATATAAGGGTGAGGTCGCAAAGATCGAAGTACAGTCAACCACAAAAGGTGAGGTTGTGATCGAAGTACCGGCAGAAGAGGTAACGGCACGAACCTATGCATCACTAGATATTCAGGCGCCGGTAGAGAACCTAGAAGTAAAAGCTGAAACAGATGTCAAAGTCAATGCAGATGTAAAGAACGTCACAGTGACAGAATCGGCGAAGGATACAACCGTAGAAGTAGCAAAGGGAAGTACAGTCGGCACTTTAACGGCAGACGCACCAGTCAGTATTGAAGGTAAGGGAACCGTCAATAAGGTAGAAGCGAATGCGGATGGTGTTGAAGCCGGTAAGGATACGATCATCAAAGATGTTGTTAAGGGTGATGATGTTACTGAAGCACCGGAAGAAAATAAACCAAGCACTGGTGGCAGTACATCAGGCGGCTCAAGTGTGAGTACGTATACAATAACTTATGCAGTAGATAGCTCTATTTCATTTGATGCACCTGCTGCTGTTAGCGTGAGCAGCGGCGCTGTGATTACTGAACCTTCAAAACCGGCGGATGCTCCAGAAGGGTATGAATATAAGTGGGTAACAGCAGATGGCAGACCCTTTGATTTTAATACTAAAGTAAGAAAAAGCATGACTTTAACCTTGATTCTTACAAGTGTTGATTTTGCCGGCGGTAATGGCAGTGAAACATATCCATATTTGATAGAATCTTCAGAGCAAATTACTAAAATCGGCGATCATTTCAGTACAGCTGCCGGTTATCATTATAAACTGATTTCTGACATTGTAATTCCTGATGGTCATGTTGAAATGCTGACATTTACAGGTGTATTTGACGGTGACGGTCACACGATTACATTGCCGGATGTAGATTCAAGTATAAAAAATAAAGCCGGTAATACTGGATATGCTTGGTTTACAGAGAGCACCTATGGTGATGCGGCATTTAAAAACTTCACGATTGAACATGGCAGTCAAGGCATATTGGCAATGGTTGAAGCTGCTAATATGAATGTAATTCAAGGCAGCGGCAATGATAAAACTTATGAGTCGGCTATCAATGAAAATACCATTTTGTTTGATTCGATTACGGTAAATGGCGGTACAGTTGAGGTAACAAATAATGATAATAATGAATCGGCGTTTATCACCCACTCTGGAGCTTTCAATACGACTTTTAAAGATATAGAAAATAACATCAGCTTTAAACGAATTTCAGGTGATGTTTACGTTTCATTCTATGTCGGCGGATATATACAGACATCAGATAAGAGCGTAGGTGTGGATCGAACAAAAAATCTGAATTTTATCAACTGTAAAAATACAGGGAATATGGATGTTACTTATGCCTCTTTGTATTTAGGCAATGGCACAAGCAGTGACAAGCTTGTTATCAATGTGGAGAACTGTGTAAATACAGGCACTCTTAATGGATACAAAGTAGCAGAACCATTTGCAGCTATTGGACACAGTAAGCTATCTGACGATATGGAAGCTTTAAATAATGAGCTTAAAGATGGTAATTATACAAACATCGATCAGCTCGATGTTAAACTTGTTGATGGAAAATATAATTTTAAACATGACAATGCTGCAGAGTATCATGTAACTTATACTGCTTATGCAAGAGATAATAATGGTACGGTTATGATTGCTGTTGAATTGAATAATGAAGATTTATCGTTGACTACTTCAAAATATGGCAATCTGAGAATGGTCGCATACACAGATGAATATGAAGCTGATAATTTTGAGCCGCTGAATTCATATGGAATGGAATACTACGTGGATGAAGTAAACAGTTTAATTGTTGTCAAACTGGGTTCATATGCAGAAAATGAAGGTATCACACTCAATAGTGCTGCTGCCGTTACAGTTACGGCAGTTAATGCCGATGGCGATGTTATTGCCATCGGTACTGCAAAATAGATTTAATTGCTCTCCCCAAAGCAGTTATAAAAAGACCCTTTCGGCAAATTTGCTGAGAGGGTCTTTTTTAACAGTCAATGATTACATGCTTCAAACTATTACCAATGATAAAAAAAGACTGCTGACAGCGATTAAGCTGAAAACAATCTATTTATATACTATTAATTTGCTTATTTCAGCTTGATAGGCTATTGACAGCTGATAACACTGCCGTCCTGAGCTACTGTACAAGTATCAATACCGACTGTATATGTCCCTGAACGCTTCATACTGCCGGCAAATTCTCCGGTGTTTTCAAGCAGATACTGAATGCCGTCAATCGTTTTCAAGCCAGTCTGCATGATGCCGTTTGCTGGATTTAAATAATACCAATGAGTGCTGTCACCGGCAATCCAGCCAGTCTGCATTTCACCGGTCACAAAATCAAGCAGGTACCAGCATTGATATTCATCCTTGAACCAACCGGTTACCTTTTGATCATTCTTATAATAATACCAAGTGCTGCCGCTTTGTACCCAGCCATTCTTGCCGGATGGTTTTTCGCTGCCTTGATTGTTATTCGTGCCGAAAGCTTTTTTCAGATTGTTTAATTCAGTCTGTGAACCAAAGGCTACTAATTGATCATATCTGAATAACGCATAACCGCTGTAACCTAAAGCCGCGGCTTTTTCAGCTTGTGTTGCGAGATTGTCTGAAGACCATGCCCAGCCGGCGTCACCGCCGCCCTGACCATTAACTTTATAAAGTGCCAAGCCGACTCTTAAATCAATGTTCTTATTCGTCCAAATATTTTTGAATGCTTTGGCACGGTCGGAGAACATCGTTGTCGTACCACTGGTGCCGTATTGATCCGTCCAGTAAATCTGCGGCATGACATAATCTACATAGCCTTCCGTTGACAGCCATGTATCAATGTCAGCACCATGATCACGGTCATTGTCCAGATTGCCCTGCGGTGAGATTCCGAATACTTTTTCAGATCCGGCATTCTTAACCGTTTGATAGACACGTTTTACAAGCGCATTGACATAATCCTTGCGCTCCTGCTGCGAAGTATTGCCATATGTACCGGATACATAAAAATAATCATCAAAGTGAATACCGTCAACATCATAGTTATCAACGATTTCTCTGACCCCTTCGACAATCGCATTCTGCGCTGTCTTGCTCGCTGGATTTAAAATCATTTTATGTTGTCCGTCATTGTCATATTCAATTAAATCATCCTGCGCAAAATCTTTAAAGTATTCTGAGCTTGCAAAACGCTGTGTTTCAGATGTCTTTAATGAAACGCGGAATGGGTTGATCCATGCTTCAAATTTCAATCCCTTGCGGTGAGCAATCTCAATCATTACCGCCAATGGATCATAGCCTGGATCTTTCATTTCTGAATTCAGCCAATCTGCCCATGGATAATTTGCCGTCGGATAGACTGCATCATTAAACGCACGCACATGGACAATCAGTGTATTCAGATTGTTGTCAAGGGCATTGTCACAGATGGCAGTGAATGCTGATTTAAATTCACTTTCATTCTTATCCTTCAGATATTGCTGAAAGTCAAGATATGAGACCCAGACGGCTCTTGATGTCATGGCATCTTCTGCTTTTACGGCGGTTGGAACATTAAATGCCGCCAGCATGACTAAAGCTGCCACGAACCCTTTAAAAAGTTTTTTTACCATATTCAAACTTCCTCCTCTCATCAAGTATACACTACCAAATCACTAATTTCATTAGAAAATTCTCCCAAATGCTTCCAAATCAAGCTCATCATTGATAAAATAAGCGTTTGTGAAATTATGTGAAATTAACGAACGACTTTGAAAGCGGCAGTTTGTTGCTTATAATAAATAAAAAGGGTGAATTTATGGCAGCAAAGAGAAGAAGAAAACGTTACCGTTTGACTGAAAAGGGAAAAATAGCGGCAGGTGTAATCTGTGCGGCTTTTGTTTTGATGGGAACGCTGCTTTTTATGTTATCTGAGGGTTATTTTGAACATACCGATCCGCAGATCGTCCGTCTTGTATCTGTTGATGCTACGATACCCATCTATGAAACCAGCACCTCTGAAACACCTTTTACCTATGTCACAGCCGATAATGCTTATGGTGCTGATGCGGCGCTGATCAGTCAGTCGCGACATCGTTATGAAATTATGCTTGCCGGCTGCCGCGGCTGGATTAAAATGGAGAATGCCGAGCTGTCTGAACAGGGATATGACTATCCTTCTTATTATACGGTTGATGAGCGGCAGAATTTGATCCATATGGTTAGTACAAATCTGAATGAACCAATTTACATGCCAATCGTGCTTTGCACTGCGCCTTCATGGCTGAAGCAGGGAGAGATTGTTTACAGTTATGACGGACATTATTTTTATCGTTCATTAGATCAATATTTAGCGGATTTGAATAATCACCAGATGTCAAACAGCATCCATTCAATCCCATTTTACAATTATTATCAGTATTTGCCGATGCATTCAGCAACCTCATTAACCGGCAGTCAATTGAATGACTGGCTGAATCATGAAAAAGCCGATTATGCCGCTGCTTCAGTATTGGCTGATGCCGGTGAAGCGTTTATCGCCGCTCAGCAGGAATCAGGCTGCAACGCCTTATTGATATATGCGATTGCGATGAATGAGAGTCGCTTTGGCACCAGTGATTTCGCAGTGAATCGTTACAATCTATTCGGGTATAATGCGGTCGACAGCAATACCGCTGCCGCTGATACTTATGAATCTGTTTATGATTGTCTGCTTACATATACGGCTGCGCATTTGAACTGGGGATTTTTCGATGCTCTTGATACTCGCTATCACGGCAGCCATCTTGGTGATAAAGGCAGCGGTTTGAATGTGATGTATGCTTCTGATCCTTATTGGGGTGAAAAAGCCGCTGGCTATGCCTATGCTGTTGATTCCTATTATTTCAGTCAAGATTATAATAAATATAAAATTATGATCAAAACCGATACCGGTGCTGTGAATGTTAGAAAAGACGCGTCAACGCAAATAGCCGCAGTCAGCCAGCTGTCATCGGCCGTTAATATGCCGGTACTTGTATTAGAAGAAATACAGGGTGAATCGATATCCGGAAATTCACTTTGGTATAAAATTCAAGTTGATTCGGTGCTTGATGAAAATCATGAGCTGCATGAATTTAACGGTGTTTTCATTCCTTATTCATTAAGTAATTCAATCGGCTATGTACATTCTCAAAATTTTATGCCGCTGCTTCAATAAATATAATAAAATGCACTCATTCAATTGAAAATGAGTGCATGATTTTAGATATTTATTCCATGTTGCTGCTGTTGAGCGTATCGATGATGTTTCCTGAAGGATCGAGATAATTAACAATGATATCCTTGCTGCCGGCTTCTTCACCAAGCAATATCTGGTACATGAAGCCATACATATACAGCATCAGGATCGATAATGAATCCATTAAACCTACCTGACCATTTTCTAAAGTTACATCAAATTGGGTGAAATCATCATTCACGCTGATTTTTGTAATGTTGGGGAAGGTTTCTGTATCCTTTTCAATCTCATCCAATGAAGTTCTGATCTGTGTCTTGTATTCATCCAAATACTTTGCATATTTATCTGCGTCAAAAACTAGTGTTACTGAACCATCATCATTGGTGGTCATTGACTTATAAGCATCATTATTGCTTAATGCCGTCTTGGTATCAGTACCCGCCATTTCAAAATATTCCTTTGGCAAAGTGATTGTCACATCTTCTTTTTTAGCAGCACAGCCGCTTAGTATGAGGGTTAACGCCAACATGCCGCTTATGAATTGTTTCATTGTTATTTCCTCCCCTTTAAATCATTTACTGATTTCTTTATCTTAATACTATCTGAATTAATCGGAGAATGCAAGTTTCTGTGAAAATTATGTGAGAGTGTGGAAATTAATGAAAGAAGTGGCATTCTCAGGCTTAAAGGTCTATAATTAAACCAATGCTGGAGGTGTTTTAAATGAAAATGAGCGATCGTTTTCGTAATTTTATGCGGGGCCGTTATGGGGTTGATCAGCTGTCTAACGGTTTAGTATTATTATTCTTTATCTTAATTCTAATTGGTATTCTGACCCGAAATACCATTTTTACGTGGATCGCGCTGATTCCAATGATTTTAAGCTATTACCGAATGTTTTCCAAGAATTTTTCTAAGCGTTATAATGAAAATCGCATCTATACAAATCTGATGAGTCCAATCTATGATTTACTGGATAAAATTAAGGGCTTCTTTAATCGGAAAATCAAACGATTTAAAACGCGAAAGGAATATAAGTATTTTAAATGTCCTAACTGTAAACAGGAGTTAAGGGTGCCAAGAGGCCGCGGTGAGATTACCGTTACCTGTCCTAAATGCAAACAGTCTTTCGACCGTAAATCATAGACAGCTTGAATGCTGTCTTTATTTTGGTTAAAATGGTTGAGTAATGAAAGGAGAGAGACGATGCCGGAAGGGTTATATTTGCTTGTTGTTTATCCTTTGTATACACTTTGGTTTGCTAATCATGCATCAATATTTGATGAAAATCTCTCCTATGTGGGAAATCTGGATCATCTGCATTGGGCTTTTATCCTTTGGGGTTTGCTGACCATTCTCGCGCTGGCTTTAGGCTTGCGGACATGCATTGCACATTCCTTATTTAAAAAACGCAACCAGAGGGTAGTTACGCTTGCGGCTTTTTTGCTGATGCTGGCAGTCACATTGCCATATCGGCCTACGGATCTGCCCCTGCTTTCCTTGATCCATATCCTTTTATCCTTTGCCGCGCCCTTAAGTCTGCTGGCGGCAGTCTTTATGATCTTTATGGATTTGCGGATGCTGTACCCATCGCTTATGGCTCCCTATCTGAACGTGTTTTTGCTGATCTGTGTCATCGCATTGGGAATTTATTTTAAATATGCCAGTGTAAATACGCTGGTTGAAATCTTTTTATCTATCACGGTATCGAACCTGCTCAAACTTACGGCAGGAAATCTGACAAAAATGTCAGGCAAGGCTGATGAGTATCAGGTATAATGGGGGTGGAAGAAGGTGTGAAATGAAAACTCAATATGGTGATATTTCATTATTTTGGCTGATTCTTTTCGGCTTAATTCTCGCTGCTTTTCTGCTGCTTATCATCGTTAAGCTGAAACGTTTATATGATAACTCCCGCGCACCCAAGATCAAAGTTTATGCAAGGCTGCTTGATAAACATGAAAATTCAGCGCCGATTCATCAGGGCGGCATCAGTTCACAAAGTATGACGGTTTCCTTCTCTTTTATATTTGAAACTGATTCAGGAATGCTGGAATTCAAGGTGAATTCTCAGGTTTATGCCGCTCATGCCGTTGGTGAGGAAGGCAGACTGGTCTATAAAGGCAAGAAAATGCTTAACTTTGAGCGCTGATTATGACAAAAGTGTGAGACAGAAAGGCTGAACTTTCTGTATAATAGAAGTAGATATAGGATCGGAGAGTGAAAGTATGAGTATGGGAATGTTTGGTTTAATGGATACATTGTTTCCAATTATGTTTTTTACCATTTTTGCTATTGTGATAGGGGCATTTATTTTTACTGCTGTTAGGGGTGTTACCACATGGCATAAGAATAATAATTCACCGCGTTTGGTTGTGAAAGCCATAGTGGCAGATAAGCATGAGGATGTCAGTGTTCATCATCATAATAATGGCATGTCCCATTCAACATCTAGCACATCCTATTATGTTACTTTTACGGTTGAGGGCGGCGAACGGCTGGTGTTTGAAGTTGACCGGCAGGAATATGGCTATCTGATCGTGAATGATGAAGGGAAGCTGACCTTTCAGGGAACGCGTTATCTCGGTTTTGATCGCGAATAATCAAGCAGGTTCGCCTGCTTTTTTTCTGTTTTTGGCATAACTCCATACAACCTCCACAATCACATGGTATACTTTTGGAAACGGGGTGATGGCATGAAGCATCTGTTAATCGTAGAGGATGAGTTTGATATTCAGGAATTGCTGCAGAATTATTTAGAACATGCGGGCTATCAGGTAAGTGTGGCTGAAGATGGTGTGCAGGCATTGGAGCTGTTTCATAAGGAAAGCTATGATTTAGTGCTGCTGGATCTGATGCTGCCAAAGATTGATGGTTTTGGTGTCTGTGAAGTAATCCGCCGTGAATCTGAGCTGCCCATTTTGATGCTGACGGCATTAGACAGTGAGGTGCATCAGCTGCGTGGGTTTGATTTAAAGATTGATGATTATATTACGAAGCCCTTCTCAATGTCGGTGCTGCTGAAGAAGATCGAAGCTGTGCTGAGGCGCTGTCAGCAGCCTGTCTCTAAGCTTATTACCTATAAAGAATTGGTCATGGATCTGAATGCCTATCAGGCCCGTGTCAATGATCGGATCATCGAGCTGACACAGCGTGAGTTTGATCTGCTGAGTGATTTATTGATGAATCAGGGAAAGGTCATGAGCCGCCAGAGTTTGTTGAATCGGGTATGGGGTTATGATTATTTCGGTGATGAGCGAATCGTGGATACGCATATTAAAAATATCCGCAAGAAGTTAAACCGTGATTATATTGAAACAATACGAGGGGTGGGATACCGCATTGATAAAAGCAATTAAAAGCAACCTTTCCTTAAAGGTTTTTATGATTACCTTTGTTTTGCTGATGAGTGCCAGTATGCTGACTTATCTCTTTATATCATGGACGATGCCGATTACTTATAAAGCCGCGCAAAGTGAAGTGCTGAGCGCTGATGCTGAAGCATTGGCAGCGGCACTGAATCAGCATACTTTAGAAGAAAGCGTCCAGCTGCTTGAAGAATTTTCCCGACGCCATAGCGTCGAAGTGCAGCTTTCTGATAATCAGGGAAATCTGTTGACGCCGGCAAAGAATCAAACGCCTGATTCTCAGTCTAACGCATTACTGCTTACAGATGATTTAGAGACAGTTGATATTGCGCCAAGTGATGAAATCGATACAGCGGTTGGCTTTTCCTTTACTTTTAAGGATGATAGTACGATGTATACGCTGATTGCCAAGGGCAGCATGAAGGCGGTGAATCAGGCAGTCGAGGCTTTGAAGAAAATATGGCCTTGGCTGGTTTTATCCGTCTTTATTATTTCAATCTTAAGCTCATGGTTCTACTCACGCTATTTGACTCGGCCAATCGTGCAGCTTTCTGCCATTGCCCGTAAAATGTCGGAGCTTGAATTTGACTGGCGCTGTGATGATAACCGCAAGGATGAAATTGGCAGCTTGGGCGGCAGCTTAAATGAATTGTCAGAAAGATTGTCAGAAGCGATGAATGAATTAAAAAAGACCAATCAGGCACTGCAGGAGGATATTGACCGCGAGCGTGAACTTGAACGTCAGCGGCTGGCCTTTTTTACGGCGGTATCCCACGAATTAAAAACCCCGCTGACAGTGCTGAAGGGACAGCTTGAGGGGATGAGCGACGGCATCGGTGTCTATGCTGATCGTGATAAATATCTGCGCCGTTCTTTAGGCGTTGTCAACCGCATGGAAGAGTTGGTTGCACAGATCGTTGCCGTATCTAAGATGGAAAAAAATGATTTTGATTTACAAAAAGACAGCTTTGATCTGGGCCTTTTGTGTGGAGAATGCATTGATGCATGTCATGAATTAGCCTTGTCACGTCACGGTCAATGGGAGTGCATGATTGAAGATGGTTTAATGATTGTCGGCAATCGTGCGCTGATGCAGAAGGCATTGGATAACATTCTCTGCAACGCTATTGTTTATTCACCGGCGCATGCGATGATAACGGTACGTGTGTATCAAAAGGAACACTCTGTTATTTTTGAATGCATCAATTCGGGCACCGAAATACCGGCCGCTTCATTACCGCATCTTTTTGAAGCTTTCTACCGCGTTGAACAATCACGCAGCCGAAGCAGCGGCGGCAGTGGTTTAGGTTTATATTTGGTAAAACTGATTGTTGATGCTCATCATGCTCAAGCCGATATTCAGAATACGGCAAAGGGTGTCTGCTTTACATTAAGAATGAATGGATTGAAACAGGATCAGTAAGCGCTGATCTTTTTTCTACATTCAATCTCCATAATCGCTACATAAAGGCTTCATATTTAACTGATACACTAAGGACAGTTAAAAGGAGAATTCTATGAAAATAACGATTGAAAACCTGTCAATGGTTTATCCGAATGGTAAAACAGCGCTTGATCAGATTAGCTGTGTCTTGGAAAGTCCTAATCTGATTGGCTTATTAGGGCCTAATGGCGCCGGTAAGTCAACCTTGATGAAATTGCTGACAGCCGCGCTTGTACCTACATCGGGCAGGATGCTTGTCGATGGCGAACCATTATTGAAACATGAACAGCAGCTAAAGCAGCAGCTTGGCTATCTTCCTCAAGCCTTTGGCCTATATGATGAATTGACGGTCTGGCAGTTTTTAGACTACATGGCGGCATTAAAGCGAATCAATCAGCCTGCAGCGGCGATTGAACAGGCTATTCAGGATACGAATTTGAATGCGAAAAGAAAAAGCCGAATCCGCAGTTTATCGGGCGGTGAACGGCAGCGTGTAGGAATTGCGCAGGCAATGCTTGCTGATCCGCAGTTTTTGATTTTAGATGAGCCAACGGTAGGGCTTGATCCCAAGGAACGGCTTGATTTTAGAAATTTGTTTTCTAAGAAGGCACAGGATCGCTTAGTCCTATTGTCGACACATATTATTGATGATGTGCAGTCGGTATGCAACCAGCTAATCGTCATCGATCATGGCAAGATTCTTTTTATCGGCACACCGGCGCAATTGATTTCATCGGCCCGCGGTCATGTCGCTTTGTTTAATGAACAGCCGGTGAGTGATAAGATTCATATTACTGCCAGAATCAATACAGCGGAAGGTATTCAATGCCGTGGAGTCGCGGAAAAAATGCCTGATGACAGCATGCTTGTGGAGCCGACCTTAGAAGATGCCTATATGTATCTGATTCAGTATAAGGGGGAGTAAAGATGGTTTTTCTTCATATCTTATTTGTAGAGCTTAAGCGTCTGCTTATTTCAAAAGGTACATGGCTTGTGATGGCATGCACCTTATGTATGCCGCTGCTGGGTTATTCTTTTTATACGCCGGCAAGTACTGCGACCTCATTCAGTGCTCAAATGGCAAATCCAATTTTAGCCGGCGGTCTGGGCGGTGCCTTTTGTTTCAGTGTCTTTACGCTGCTTGAGTATGATCGAGTCAATAAATATCAGTGTGAGGTTTTGATGGACAGCATCATATCACCATTGATTATTAGCTTTGCCAAATGTCTGTCTATTTTATTGACCGCATTTCTTACATGGCTGGCAGCCCTCTGTCTCTATATGCCAATTATGAAAGCGGCATTAGGTACAGCGTTTATACTAAGTGAAACATTGCTGGCGTTCAGTTTGATGATGCTTCCGACATTATGGATGGGAGTATTGGCTTCAGCGGCATTTTATCAGCTTTTCCGCCGCAGTGATTTAAGCTTTATCAGTTTTACAGCTTTGGCTTTATTCAGTATGAGCAAATGGTGCAGCGATCTATATCTGATACGTTGGATCAATCCATTAGTAACGGTATTCTCAAATGATTTCAATAACACATTATTCTATCGGCTGGCGGCATACAGCCGTCTGCTTTGGCTTTTGATATTCAGCGCGTTTTATGTATTTTCATTGATCTGCATCCGTAATCATGGCTTAGGCATCATCGGCTCATTCAGAATTCATTTGCGTAAAGTCTATCTGCCTTTGCTGGCTTGTCTGTTGGCAATGGGCAGTGTCTGGCTGGTTGTTTCAGAACCCTATATCGATAAGGCGGCGCTTGTTCAAGAAGACGAGGGGCCAATCAGCAGCGGTATGGTTTACAGTGTTCCTGCTGATGATGAAACTGATTACCCGAATATCGATCTGCTGAATCAATATGTTTGGCTGACCGTGAATGCACAAAAAGGGTATGTTGATGGCAATGCCCGCTATCAGCTGAATAATAAAACACATGAAAGTCAATGGGTGACGATGATTTTGCTGCCGGGATATACAATCAATACGATTACCGCTAATAGCAAAGCGATTGAATATGCAGATCCGGGGCTTGATCAGGAGAACAGTCAGCATCCCATCAGGATTCAATTGCCGGCTGATGAATGGATCGAGCTTGAAGTAAACTATACCGGTTATCCTAAGGTTGCCAATGCAGCACGTTCAACGCTTATAGGAAATGAAATCAGCGCTGATTATCTTTTTATGAATTCCTTGTCAATCTTACCGCAATTGTCATTGAATGAAGCTGAAAATTTTATTAATGAGGGAGAAGTGGTTTTGCCGGCAAATCTGGAATTGATCAGTTTAGGGAATGAGGCAGCAGTGGTCAGTGAAAATGCTTCAACTAAAACATGGCGGTTTGCCAATACCTCAAGCAAGCTGCGCTTCATTGCCGGTGATTATGTAAAGCTGGCTGTCAAAGACAGTCCATTTCCGGTATATTTTTATTACAGCCGGCGTCATCAGCAGGAATTTGAAGCAATGGATATTGATAAGGTATTGAGTGATACATTAAATTATTGCGCCAAGCAATTTGGGCTATTGCCTTACAGTGAAGACTATCCGCTGAATATTATCATGATCAGCGCACATTTTATGGGCGGCGGTGCAAACGGCAATTTCAGCTTTATGGGTGAGACCTATTTCAGTAAAGAAAATTTAAGCAATCCAAGCAAGGGAGCCAGCGCCGCTGAGGTGATCGCCCATGAAATAATTCATCAGTGGTGGGGTGTTCATAGTTACTTAATGGATATGGAAAATACGGATTGGAGCTCGGAAGGCTTGACGGTTTATACTACCTATCGAATGATGAAGGAAAAATACAATGAAGCATATGTTAAGCAGTTCTATATTGATCAATGGCTGAACAGTCTGGCCGCTCTGCGTAATAATTATTTTCTGCGCAACCCGGATATGCAGTCGATGCTGCCGGATAAATATCTATTGAATCTTCAGCAGCTGGTCTTTGACGCTACGATTTATAACAAGATGCCGCTGCAGATTCTGAAGGCTGAACAGCTGATCGGTGAAGCTAAAATGGATGAAGTGCTTGCCGATTTGTTTGAAAATGGCGGGACAGAAATGCCGCCCTATGTGACATGGCAGGATTTCCTTGATGCATGTAATTTAAGCGAGGAAGAATTGACGCTAGATCAGGCTTTTATTGAAAGTCTTGGAGGTGAATTTAATGTTTAAAATTTATTATTATGAATTACGCAGACTTCTGGTAAATAAATTCTTTCTGTGTCTATTGTTGATTACTGGCTTTTACAGCTATCAAACCATGAGCGGTGAAATCATTCTCGGTATTGCTGATACGGCGCCTTTTTCGGGCTGGAGTTATGGTGTTTATCTGGCGAAGGTCTTGCCGCTGCTGCTTGTCAGCCTGTTGTTTTTTATCAGCTTTCTTTATTCGAGAAAAGAACTGCAGGTTAAGGTACTGACCCAGGCGGCGCCCTTTTCAGTATCTGCTTATCGGCTGATTAAAACATTCGCGATCACCTCTGCCTTTGTTTTGATCAGTCTGGTGCCAATCGCTATCAGCAGTTGGTTCTATGCCGCTTATTTTCATCTGGGCCCCTCGCTTGAGCAAGCCGCTGCATGCCTTTATACGCTGGTGCCCGCCGCTGTTTTTATTCTTGGCCTTGGCTTATTGCTGGGACGGCTGCATCCGCTGTTGATTTATGCCTGCATGGCGGCAGCCTTAGTTCTTGATGCCTTACCGATATCCTTTGATCTGTATGGTCTGCGTTTTCTGTCAACATATCCGCTTACCTTAAAGCTGTTAGATCCCCTATTTCAGATTCCCTTGGATAAATTGATTCAGCGCCTGCTTTTGATCGGCGCTGGCCTGCTTATGATTCTGGCAGCATCGCGTTTGAAAAATTCAGCGGCGGCACAGTAAGTATTTGACAACCTATCGTGCGCGGCTTAGAATGAAGACAGATAGAGGGGTTATTTATGTCGACAAGAAAAATTCATTTCACATTCTTGATGTCAGTGCTGTTATGGGCGGTACTTACGAATGCATGGGGAACATCTGCCCTTGTGTTTGGCACACTTCCCGATCAGTGGGACAGCTATTTATATGGATATCTCAGCAGACTTGTTTGGGCTTTGCCCTTTATCCTCTTGATTATAAAATATTCTGATCAGTTATCGGTTGATTTTAAGGCGCTGTTTACACAGCGGCCGGACTGGCGTTCAGTATGCATTGTGTTCCTCTTGATTACGCTTTATCTGCTGGCTGGCATGGCCGCAAATCATGGTGGTTTTTGGGTCAATCATGAATTGAATCTGCTTCAGGAACTGCCTAAATTTCTGATTGTGGGCTTCAGTGAGGAAATCGTATACCGCGGCTGGGGAATGAATGTGCTTGCTGCTTCGATGCGTAAGAATAAGGCGAATCTCATCGCCAGCGGCTACTTTGTTTTGCTTCATTTTCCAAGCTATTTTATCCATTGGTACTTAGAGGGTTCATTGGCGTTATCCGCAATGCTGACACAGGCGGTTTATGTGCTGATTCTCGGTTTGGTATTCGGTTATCTATTTAAAAAAAGCAAGAATATTCTGCCTGCGATGTTGATTCATTTCTGGTCTGATTTTGGCTCTATTTTATTGATTGGTTAAGGATGATACAGGGGGAAGCAGGATGAAAAAGGAAAAAGTGATAAGGATTACGAATCATCGCCAACAGGCAATTTATTGGAGTGTCAGTTTTGCTTAGTTGGGCGTTGCCAATCTGATCAGCATGTTGAATAACTGGCTGTTGATTGTGCCGGCAGCGTATCTGTTTGCGTGGTACAGGTTTACTCAACATAGGATTGAAGAGCATATCGGCTACAAAGAAAAAAGATCTTTTAAAGATCTTTTGATTTTGCCAGTGCTTATGTTCTTGCGTGAAACAAGCTGGTACATTGATATTTTCATTAACTGGCTTACTCAGACACTGGGCAGTATGCTTGGCTGATAAGATATTGAGGGCATCCTATTATGGATGCTCTTTTAATGATGCTTACGATAGCCAGTGGCATGGTCAACGACATTTTTTAGAGGCTCGCCTTTTAAATAAGCTTCAAGATTCTCACTGACAAGTGTATAAATCAGCTCGGTAGTCAGCTCGAGATTGCTGCCGCCGGCGATATGCGGTGTAAGCAGCAAATTGTCGCAGTTCCACAGCGGATGGTTTAAAGGCAGCGGTTCAGGATCAACGACATCAAGGGCGGCGCCATAGATTTCATGAGCATTCAAAGCATCATATAAGGCGTCGGTATCGACGGCCTGTCCACGTCCGACATTAATAAAAATCGCGGAGTCCTTCATCAGCTTAAACTGCTTAGCAGTAAAAACCTTTTCGGTAGCTTTTGAGTTAGGCAGGCATGAAGCAACGATGTCCATTTCAGGCAAAAGCTCATCAAGCTGATCCAAAGCCGCAATCGCGTCAACAAAGTCCGGCTTATCGTCAGTATTGCGGCGGATACCGGTGATTTCTGCCCCTAAGGCACGCATTTTGATGGCAAACTGTGAGCCGATATCTCCTAATCCGACAATTAAAACCTTCGATCCTAGGATGGAGGAAACCTTGCCTGCATTCTGCCATGCGCGCAGATGCTGCTGATCGCGGTAGCTTGGCAGTCTTAACATCAATGACAGACAGACACCAATCATATATTCTGAGATTGCCGGGCCATAACAGCCGCTGGCGTTGCATAAGAGTACCGATTCATTTAAAGCAGCGGCATAGGCATCTGAACCGGCACTGCCTAACTGCATCAGTTTTGTATTTTCACAAAGGTCTAATTGATTCAGCAATAGATTGCCGATGATGCATTCGGCCTGACGGATTTCTTGATCGCTGACTTCATGCTTTGATTTAAAGGTAAACGCACAATCCGCAAATCGTTTTTGAAGCTGCTGACGCTGTTCCTCACTCGTCTCAAGCAGATATAATATATTTCTCATAAGATCCCAACTTTCCTGTTCTTTTCGGACTCAGTGTATCATAAAAAGGTGTTTTCTTCAATGAATTGAGCAGGCTGAATGAGATTTGATGAAAATTATGAAAAATATTTGATAATATGAAATAAATTACATATTTAGTATTGATTTGCTTTTCAAAGGGCGGTAAAATAACGATATACTTTATGAAAGAGGGACGAATATGAAAAATAGAAAGATCATGCCTTTAATTCTGGCATTCAGCATGTGTTTGGCAGGGTTAAGCGGATGCTCGCAGGATGCGGCAAATCCGAATAATGATTCAGGAAGTGACGATAAGCTGACTATTGGTATTGTTCAGCATCAGGAACATCCGGCGCTTGACTCAGCGCGGGAAGGCTTCTTGGCGAAGCTGAAGGAATTAGGTTATGATGAAACTAAAGTTGATTTTCAAATTAAGTATGCGCAAGGGGAGGCAGGCACTGACGATCTGATCGCTAAGCAGTTTGTGAGTGACAAGGTCGATTTAATCTATGCGATTGCGACACCGGCGGCTCAATCCGCTTACAATGCCACGATGGATACTGAGGTGCCAGTAATTTTTAACGCCGTTACCGATGCTGTGGAGGCGGGTATTGTTCAAAGCAACGAACAGCCGGGCGGCAATGTGACGGGTGTCAGCGATGCGGCGCCGTTAGAGGCACAGATCAAACTGATTCGGGAGATGCTGCCGGAAGCTGAAACGATCGGTATGCTTTATAACTTAGGTGAAGTGAATGGTAAAATACAGGTCGATCAGGTAAAGGCAATGGCGCCTGATTATGGCTTTGAGGTAAAAGATTTAGGTGTCAGTGCGACGACGGAAATTCCAACAGCGGCTGAACAGTTAAGCGGCGATGTTGATTGTTTCTATAATATTACCGATAACATGGTAGTAAATGCGACCGCCAGTGTTGTTGATAAGGCTAACGCGAAGAACCTGCCGGTATTTGCCGCTGAGGACGGACAAATGGCACAGGGGCTGCTGGCTTCCGATTCAATCAGCTATTACAGTCTGGGTGAGCAGGCCGGGCAGATGGCTTATGATATTCTCATTAATGGCAAAGCACCGGCTGATATTCCGGTAGAAACAGCTAAGGATACGACTTTGATTCTAAATCAAAAGGTTGCAGAGACACTGGGCATCGAAATTCCGGATGATTTATTGAAACGTGCTTCCCTGTTTGAAGAATAGGTGAGCTTATGGCTGATTTCATATTAGATGTACTGATACAAGGACTAGCCTACGGCTTTCTTGCCCTTGGCGTCTATATTACTTATAAGGTCTTGGATTACGCGGACCTAAGTGTTGAGGGTTCATTTCCGATGGGAGCGGCAATTGCAGCCATGTGTATCATCAATGGCTGGAATCCGTTTCTGACGCTGATTGTTTCATTTATCGGCGGTCTGCTGGCGGGCTGCGTGACCGGTCTGCTGCATGTGATGTTTAAAATATCATCACTATTAAGCGGTATCTTGGTCATGACCGGTATGTATTCAATCAATCTGATCATTACTGCCGAGAAAAGTAATCTGCCAATTTTTAATTATGATACGATTTTTACGATCGGCACCAAGCTGGCTAAACAGATCGACGGTGAATTGGGAATCTGGCTGGCTAAGCTTTATCCGGTTTTCCTGCTTTTGATTTTGGTAGTGCTGGCTAAAGGCTTATTGGACTGGTTCTTAAATACGAAGCTTGGCTTCATGCTTCGCATTACCGGTGACAACCCGCAATTAGTCGCTTCGCTAGGACAGAATATCGGTCTGATTAAGATTATCGGACTGGCAATTTCCAATGGCTATGCGGCACTGTCCGGCGCGGTGGTCTGCCAAGTATTAAAATACTTTGATATGCAGTTAAAGGACGGCATTATTGTACTGGGACTTGCCTCCGTAATTCTTGGTATTTCAGTTTTTGGCAAGAGCAAGCATCTGAAATCAACCAGTGTGGTAATCTTAGGAGCTATTGTGTACCGTTTGACAATTGCAGTTGCCTTAAAGTTTGGTTTGCCGGCTTATTATCTGAAGCTGATTATGGCTGTGATCTTCATTTTGGCTTTAATCAGCAACAATGGCGTCTTTACCAAATGGCTGCCTAAAGGAGGCAAAGAGTGATGCTGGAGCTGAAGCATATCGCAAAAACATTTAATAAGGGACTGGCCAATGAGGTTGTTCTTTATACCGATCTGAATGTGGAAATCAAGCAGGGTGAATTTGTGACAATCATCGGTTCAAACGGCAGCGGCAAATCAACCTTCTTTAATATTGTGTCAGGCAATATACGTCAGGATAAGGGTAAAATTCTGTTTAAAGGCATGGATATTTCCAACCTGCGTGAGCATAAGCGTTCAAAGTTTATCGGCCGTGTCTTCCAAGATCCGCTGAAAGGGACAGCTCCCTCATTGACGATTCTTGAAAATATGGCTATGGCTTATAATAAGGGGAAGTTTTATGGCTTGAGCCGCGGTGTTAAACCAGAGCTGAGAGAATTGTTTTCTAAAGAGCTGGCAGGCATGCATCTTAATCTTGAGAATAAAATGGATGTCAAGGTTGGGGCTTTATCCGGCGGTCAGCGGCAGGCTTTGTCACTGCTGATGGCAACCATGATTACCCCGGATCTGTTGCTGCTTGATGAACACACGGCAGCGCTTGATCCGAAAACCAGTGATTTAATCATCGATTTGACCGAACAGATCGTAAAAGAAAAGGCAATAACGACGATCATGATTACGCATAATCTAAAGCATGCCATCCAGCATGGCAATCGGCTGCTGATGTTTCATGAGGGCAAAGTAATCCTTGATATCAGCGGCGAAGAAAAGCAAAAACTGACTACTGAAAAATTGATCGACCAGTTTAATTCATTAAATGTGATCGATGATATCGGTGATAAGTTAGCATTTAGTCAGATGTAAAGCATCTGACTTTTTACTTGTTTGAATGACGAGATTGTTATTGTATTAGCGTTTTGATTTAGCTATAATGGTCGCAAGAGGTGAAATTATGGAAAAAAAGGTTACTATTCGCAAAGCTGAAAAGTCAGACGCAGAAATGATCTGGCAATGTAATTGTGAAGGCTTGGGATATACATTTGCTCTTGAAGATACGATCCGCAGAGTTCATGACATCATGGATCGCTTCCCGCAGGATTTATTTCTGGTGGCATGTGTTGGTGATCAGCCAGCTGGTTACATCCATGCGACAGATTATGAATGCACTTATATGGAAGCATATAAAGATATTGAGGAACTGGCTGTGCTGCCGGGTTATCAGGGCTATGGCATCGGACGTAAACTGCTGAATGAGGCAGAAGCATGGGCACGTGAAAGCGGTGTTGCCGGTGTTAGATTAATCAGCGGTTTTGCCCGTACCGGTGCCCATCAATTTTATTTAAAATGCGGTTATATACATCGCAAGGATCACAAAAATTTTGTGAAGAACTTCTAGGAGCCAGTGATGAAAAAACGTACAATTTGTATTGCATTGGCGGCTTTGCTGCTGTTTAGTGTCAGCGGCTGCGCTAAAATCAGAAATGCTTTTCAAAAATGGAAGGGATCACTGATCGGCCTTGAATTTAATATCTATACCTATGATGATTACGGCAATACGACATTAACAGTGCATGGCAAAAATGTAGAGGTTGAAGTCAAGCAGGAGGAGGGAGCCAGTGAAAATGCTGATTTTACCTCTGAAGTGCTTGAGATTACGGTTGACGGCAATCAGATGCTGCAGATCGGCAATACAATGGTCTTTGCAGAAGCGGGACTGGATCAAATTACTGACTTTGAAATGCAGGATGAAATCAACACCGATGACGGAATTATTAATTTTATTCCATTTGACCGGGTGCTGAATCAATATAAGAATGATATCGGCAAAGCTAAGACTATCCTGATTTCATCACAGCAGGGAATACCGATTGCTGTTTATCAGGGGAATAGTGTGTATGTGGAGATTCCTAACGATTTACCTAAAATGACACGTCTGAATATAGACGGCAAGAGCTTATATATCCATCGGGCCAATTATGTCATTCTTGATTCGGAAATGATTGAATGAGGCTTGTAATCAAATAGAAAGCGGAAATTTTAGCATAAAAAGCAGTGGATTATTTTGTGCGATAGGAGTGAAGCTCATGGGGTACACATTTAAAAATGAAATGTTTAAAGAAGGCAATCGTTATTTTATTAAAGTTCCCTTTAATGTGTGGGAAGAATGTGGACAAAAGGGTTTAATACCTGTGAAGGTTTCAATCGGCAGCATTCATTTTGAATGCCGTCTGGTACCCAAAGGCAGCGGCATTTATTACATTCCAATTTTAAAAAAATTGATTTCTCAAATCATGGCTGAAGATTCAGACGGGTTCTTTGAAATCATTGATGGGTTAACGCGCATTAATCATGACAGTCCATATTCTAAGCAGCATCCAATACGAAAAATTGATGATATTCACAGGCTTGTGTATTCGAAAGAGGGTTATTGCGGTCAAACGTGTATTGCGATGCTAACAGGACAAAGCGTAGAGTCAATCATTGATATTATGCATGCGAAAGCATGGCAGTGTTCATTTGCCAAGCTGATTGAAACACTGGATTATTTTGGTATCCGGCATGAGGATCGGGTTATTTATACGCATGGTGAAAAATTCATTTTACCAAAGTGCTGTATTGTTACCGTGAGGGATGAGCGTATCAGTCATTATGTCTTGTATTATGAAGGACATTATTATGATGCGAAAGAGATTCATTTTAATGAAATAATCAGTTATTTAGAAATTATTGCTGAGTAGAAATAGATGTTTTATCAATATTACAGCTTTTTCATCAAACAAATAATGAAAATATCAGGCAGTTTTTTGCGAAAGTGTTGTTCAGATCGCCGAAAAAGTTTATAATATTGCATATATGGAGGGTTAAACATGTACGAAAGTCCAACTTATGTACCTGGCGTGAGTGAGAATTCATATGCTAGGAAAGTATTTTTATGGCTGTTTATAGGATTGATGGTTACGGCGGCAAGCGCCTTAGTGTTTGTAGCAACCGATTTGTGGTATGTTGTTTTCAGTAATCAGCTGATTTATTGGGGAATGTTCATTGTTGAATTATTCCTGGTATTTAAAATCAGCGCAAGTCTGCATAAGATTTCAGCCGGTGCGGCAAGAGTTTATTTTCTGATCTATTCTGTGATGACGGGTCTGACTGTGGCGGGAATCACATATCTATTTGGTATGGAGACAACATTCATTGCCTTTGCTTATACGTCCTTGCTGTTTGGCAGTATGGCTCTGATCGGCTTTACAACGAAGCGTGATTTAATGAAGTTCTCAAGCATAGTGATGGCCGGGTTGATTACTCTGCTGATTGCCAGTGTAGCTAATATCTTTCTGCGTCTTCAAGGGCTTGATCTTGTATTGAGCTATTCCGGTATAATTCTGTTTATGGGAATCACGGCTTTTGATATTCAGAAGATGAAGCGCTTATATGAAGCAAATGAAGGAAATGATGAGGCTTTAAATAAATTAGCAATTTTCAGTGCTCTTGATTTATACCTTGATTTTATTAATATCTTCCTGCGCATTGTTCAAATTTTAGGAAGAAGCAGCCGTAAATAAGTTTAAGATCATATCTGGGTTAACCGGATGTGGTCTTTTTTTTGTGATAAAAGTGACTTTTGATTGTGAATTTACGTAACTGTATTAAAAAGCCTGGCAAGAGGTAAGGGAAACACATTGTAAACGCTGCCATAAAATCTTATAATAGTTTATAAGCGGAGGTACATTTATGAAAGTCATGAAGGAATTTTATGAAGTGATTGAAAAGGAGCTGGCGGCTTCCTTGGCACAAGAGGAGGTTTTAAATCAAGCCGCGGAGGCAATGAGTGAAACCGTGGCAGCCGGCGGCGTTATTCATGTATTTGGCTGCGGTCATTCTCAGATGTTTGGTGAGGAGCTATGCTTCCGTACCGGTGGCTTGGTGCCCGTGAATGCGATTATGATTCCACAGTATAATATTTATCCAAGGGTTCGTTATTCACAGATGATGGAGCGTACAGAAGGCTTTGCGCAGGGTGTATTAGAAGCGATGCATCCGCGCAGTTATGATACGATGATTATTGTTTCGGTATCCGGGCGCAATGCGGCCGGTGTAGATATGGCGCTGGCAGCGAAGGCAATGGGCATGAAGGTTATCACTTTGACTTCATTGAAGTATACCAATGGTGTAACCTCACGTCATTCATCCGGGAAGCTGGTGCGTGATGTGGCGGACATTGTCATCGATATGGGCGGTATAAAGGGTGATGCGGCACTGCATCGTGAGAATGTGAAGGAAAACTTCTGTTCACCATCAACAATTATCGGTATGTCAATTCTGGTAGGCTTAGTTGGTGAAGTCATCGTTAAGCTAGCGGATCAGGGTATTGAAGTACCGATTTGGGTCAGCGGCAATCTGGACCGCGGCGATGCTGTGAATCAGGAATACATTCAAAACTACCATGGTAAGGTGGATATCCTATAATATCAGTTCTGTAAGAAAGATTGAAATGTCGAAATCCCTCTTTTATAATAGAAAACATAAAGGGGGATTTTTCTATGGAACCAAATATTCAGGCACTTGAAATCAGAAGACGTCAGCTCTCTGCACGGGTCAGCCGCTTCTTTGTGTTAACCGTCGTCCCGGCAGTGATTTTTCTAATGCTGACAATGATCTGTTCCTCAATGCTGTTTTTAATTCCTTTTGTAATTGTCTTGCTTATTGCCTTGGCAGTTTACTACGGAGCTATCAATCCAGAAACAAAACAATTTAAACTGGATGCCAAGCAATTGCTGGTTCAGAATGTGCTGGCGGAAAAATTTACTGATTTAACTTATTCACCTAATGGTTTATCTCAAACACGCTTTGATGCAGCTGAATTGTATAATCATTATACAAATTATAAATCTAATGATTTGATCCGCGCACGGTATCAGGGACGGGCGTTTATCTGCAGTGATGTTTATATTAATGAAGTGCGTTCAGCGGGCAAAACCACGGTTACAGTAGATATATTTAAGGGTCATTTCTTTATTTTTGATATCAGCCGTCAGATTCATTCACTGACTCAGGTGTATCCGAAAGTGTTTATCGGCAATGACAACCACTCCGGCGGCTTCTTTGATGATACGCCGCAAACCGAAAAGGTAAAGCTTGAAAGTGTTGAATTTAACAGGCAGTTTGCTGTTTATAGTGAGGATGGTCATGAGGCTTTTTATCTGCTGACACCAAAAGTGATGGAGATTCTGTTAGATTTGAAAAAAAGGCTTGATTTCAGTGTCAGTTTTTATGATAATAAGTTATATGTGGCGGTAGCTGATGAAAATGATCCTTTTGAAATCAAGTACCATGATGCTATTGACGAGACACTGCTCAGAAAGCTGCACCGGGATTGCGCGGATTTATGCGAAATCCTGAATCTGATTAATCAGATAGAATGGAATACATAGGAGGCATTTTTATGGAATTAAGTATTGGGACAGTACTCCTGCTGATTTTGGCAGTTATTATTACAATGCTGTACAACATGGTCATTCGGGCAAGGCTGAAGATGGATGAGAGCGGATCAACCATTGATATTTTGCTGAATAAGCGCTTTGATCTGATTACAAATCTTGTAGAGGTGGTAAAGGGTTATACAAAATATGAGGAGGATGTATTAAGCAAAGTTATTGAGCTGCGAAATACATGTCATGTGAAACCAAATAAGAATAAGTATAATGAGGGGCTGAATGAGGCGGAAACCAAGCTTTTGGCAGTTGCTGAGGGGTATCCAAAGCTGAAGGCTGACACGTTATATCTCGAATTAATGAAACAGCTCAGCGATGTTGAGGAACAGCTGCAGGCTGCCCGCCGTTTCTATAATGCCAATGTGACGAATTACAACAATCGGGTAACGACGTTTCCAAGTGCGTTGGTGGCTAAGGCTATGAAGGCGAAGACGAGAAAATATTTTGCGGCTGAAGAAGATGTGAAGGCAAATGTTAAGGTTGAGCTGTAAGAGATAAACGAAGTATGAAAAATAAAAAAGATTGTGAAAAGGTGTAAAGCAGACAGCTGATTGATACACTTTGCTGACACAATCTTTTTTTGTTCAATTGTTTTAAAAACATGAATAATGGCTTAATTATAACGGTTTAAGCGTTCCATGCTTTCCTTATCGTTACAGATAAATGGTGTGTATGAATATATGCCTATATCCTTTATTATTGTCAGAAAAGTGTGATAAAATAAATACAACCTTGGAAGTGTATTATTGTGAATGAGCGGTAATTCAATTCAAATGAGAAAAGGGAGGGAATCGGAGAGCCGGCAGGCGGCTTCTTCAAAATATATGCGAATAAAAAACCGTGATCTGATTTTAGAATTTTTGGGCAAGTGTTATGAAAATGAAAGCCGCGGCGCGACGACTTCTGATATATCTAAAACGCTTCAGATGCAGCGAACCAATGTCAGCAAGCTGTTAAATGAATTGTGTGCGGAAGGTCTTGTTGAGAAAGACAGTGCCAATTATCCGGTAATTTATCGAAGAACTAAAATGGTAAAATCGCGTGAGGCACAGATTTTTGAAACGCTGATCGGCTATGACGGCAGTTTAAAGCGAGCTGTGCATTTGGCTAAATCAGCAGTCCTATATCCAAAGAAAAGTTTGAATATGCTGCTGTTGGCGAAGCACGGCACAGGCAAAGATTTATTCATCAGAAAGATCTTTGAATTTGCGGCTGCTTCTGATGTATGCGCGGAAGATGCACCTTTTGTGAAAATGAACTGTCTCTATTATAAAGATAATGCGGAAGAGATGAATGTGAAATTTAATGAGGGATTGCTTGCAAGTGAAAATGGTTTCTTTTTCATCGATAATTGCCATTTTCTTGACGCGGAGTCTAAAACCCATCTTTCGACGATTCTCGATAACAGTTATGTGAAGAATCCGGATATTGATCATGCGCCGATCATTGTCTGTGCCATGCCGCCGATGATGAGTTCCGATGCGTTCTTTGACAATATTACTTCAAAAATCTCAATCATTATTTCACTGCCTGAATTAAATGAGCGGGGCTTATATGAACGTTTCAAGTTTATTGAGAAGTTTTTCTGCAATGAGGCTCATGAGAGCGGCTGCCGGATAAAGGTTAATTCTGAAGTGCTGATTGCCCTCTTATTGTATCCGTGTGATAACATTAAACAGCTGTTTCACGACATACGGCAAGCGTGCGCCAGTGCCTATTCACGCGAATTAGAGGCTGAAAAAGAAGCCATTGATGTCTTAATTGTGGACTTCTCACATAATGTCCGTTCCGGTTTATTGAATTATAAGAATAAACGGATGGATGTGGATAATATCATTCGTGAAGAATCAGATTATGTGTTTAATTCTGATAAGCTGTCTATTCTGGATATCAGACCTAAAGAAAACGAGTCAATTTATGACTGGATTAACGCAAAGAAGCTGGAGCTGCATAAGCGTGGTTTTTCATCATCAGAGATCAATACGATCGTGAATGTCGGCATAGAGACTGAGTTTAATAAATATCGTAAAAATCTCTTTAATAATACGATCAATAAAGAGCAGCTGTCACAGCTTGTAGATTCTAAAATCATTGAGTTGGTGGATGATTTGCTTGCCAAGGCCAGCAGCTTGCTGAACCGATATTATGCTGCTTCTATTCATTATGGCTTATGCCTTCATATCCAGGCACTGATAGGGAAACGAGTGGCTACGCATCCGATAAAAATTGAAAAAATGATGGAATTTATTGAACATAACAAGGAAGAGTATTCATTGGCGATGAGTCTTTGCGACCGCATTACAGCTGCTTACGATATAGAACTGCCAATTGATGAAATAGTGATTATCGCTATGTTTTTATGCACACATAATGTTGGTGATGATCAAAGCCGTCATCCGTCACTGTTAGTTGCGATGCATGGTGTTGGCGTTGCGAAAGCGCTGGCAGAAACGGTAAAGATACTCAATGATATGACGATTTATTCCTATGATCTGTCGTTGAATAAGAAGCCGCTGGACGCATATGAAGATATCAAACAAACTGTCTTAAATATACCGCATGAAAACGGGATTCTGATTGTTTATGATATGGGATCGCTGAAGGATATATTCAATATGGTTGCGATTGAAACGGGGATTCGTATCAAGCTGATTGAGCTGCCGGTAACACTGATGCTGATGGACTTCTGCCGTAAGCTCATGCTGTCAGAAAATGTGAATGATGCATATGATGTGCTTGTTAACCGCTTTAAGTCATTAGATGCCAGTGCGGAGTATGATACAATGAAAAAATCCAAGGCTATTGTCAGCTTCTGCATGACCGGTGAGGGCGGTGCGGTACAGATCAAGCGTTATATTGAACAGCAGTTTAATCTTGAGGGAATTGAAATCATACCGGTGCAGCTTGCCGAACAAAGTCTCTTTCTTCAGGAGCTGAATACCATCAGTAAAGAGAAAGAAATCCTTTGCATTGTCGGGACCTTTAATCCTAATGTTTATGGCATTCCATACATTCCTATCGAGGATCTATTCAACAGTGATAATCATGACCTCAGTCAGCTGCTTTATCAGGACAATCTGAATAAGCAGGATTTTCTAAGTAATTCTGAAACGATTTTTGAACATCTGGCAAAAGAATTGAAAAATATTGATGCTCTCGAAGCAAAGAATAAGCTGATTCAATTTATATTTGATGTGGAAAAGGATATGGGAATCGTGGTGGAAATGAATGAGAAGATCGGTCTGCTTGTTCATCTTGCCTGTACGCTGGATCGTTTAAAGGCTGGCAATACCGCACCTAATAATTTGAATAAAGAGGAAGTTATCAGAAAAAATATGTACCTTTACAGAATCATTGTGAAGCATATGATTGAATTAGAAAAGGCATTTTCAGTGAATGTCAGTGATGACGAGATCTGTAATATTATCTACATTTTAAAGAAAAGCCGCAGCTAATAATATTGCTTAACTGGCGGATAATCAGGTAATCACCCTTTTTGAACTGATTTTATCGGTAATATTAAAAAAAAATAAAATTATTTAAAAATTTATTTGTATACATTTAATGATGAAAAACACCGGCTTTTCTATACACGGTTTGAAGAATCTGACAACTGTATGAATTTTTGACAAAAAGTGTATAAGTGATTGATGGGAACGAGTTTTAATAAATATAAAAAAAGAGATACAAATTCGGTTAAGTTTGTATCTTTTTCTTTTATATAGCCGATTTGACAAAGGAATTTAGTGAATATACAATGGAGTTATCAATAGTTGTATCAAAAAAATACACAATCATGAAAAGAGGAGGTGATATTATGAATAATAGTGAGATGGAAGCACTCATCATGCAGTTGATTATGAACAGCGGCAATGCTAAAAGCTTAGCCATGGAGGCTATCAAGTTTGCACGCAGCAATCAGTTAGGGGAAGCTGAAGCCAAAATCAGTGAAGCATCAGATGCGATCAATCTTGCCCATACCATCCAGACGCAGCTGTTAACGCTGGAGGCAAGCGGTCAGGATTTTAAGTTCAGTCTGCTGCTGACTCACTCGCAGGATCACATGATGAACTCGATCACAACCATCGATTTAGCCAAGGAAGTTGTCTATCTGTGGAAAAGCTTGAAAGGAGAAACTAACTGATTATGAAAAAAATTGTTTTGTTGTGTGCCGGCGGGATGTCAACCAGTCTGATGGTTACGAAAATGAAGGATTACGCTGACTCTATTGGCTTTGAATGTGAAATAAATGCTTATGCGGTGAATACAGCGGCCAAAAATGCGAAGGATGCGGATATGATCTTGCTTGGGCCGCAAGTGCGTTTCAGTATGGATGAAATAAAACTACAATGTCCAGGGGTTCCCGTAGAAGCGATGGATATGATGGATTATGGCATGATGAAGGGCGAAAAAGTCATGAAACATGTCCTTGAAGTGATCGGCAAATAGCTTAAATACCATTATCTATAAGGAGAAATAATATGCAAGATCTAATGAATAAGCTAACTACCATGCTTGAAAAGCATCTGGTACCCGTAATGAATAAAATGGCAAACAACAGATATTTCGGCGCTATCCGTGATTCACTGATCGCCACTATGGGACTGACAATTATCGGTTCTCTCTGTCTGTTGATCGCAACCTTTCCGTTTCCTCAAAGCTATGTAGAATTTATAGCTGCTAATCCTGAATTGCAGTCAATTCTGATGATTCCATTTAATTTATCTGTAAGTATCATTTCCGTTTATGTAGCTTTTGGTATCGGTTACTATCTGTCAGAAAGCTATAACCTGAATAAATTGGTTGGCGGTATTACCGCATTGTTCACTTTCCTGATCATGGCTGGCGGTATCAACAGTTCTTATCTAGGGGCTGAGGGGATGTTTACCGCAATTATCGCGGCAATTTTCAATGTAGAAGTAACGCGTTTCTGTGTTGCGAAAAATATTGCAATCAAGATGCCGAAAGCAGTTCCGGCCAATATTGCCGGCGGTTTTACTGCATTGATTCCATGTACGCTGTCAACGTTGATGACGATCGTGCTGATTTACTTCATCGGCTTTGATGTAAATTCCATTTTAGCGACTGTCTTAACACCGATTATCACATTGGCTGGTGATTCGATCTTTACAGCATTAATCTATGTTATTCTGGCAACCTTAATGTGGTTCGCAGGCCTGCATCCGCAAGTATTAGCTTCCTTGCTTACACCCGCATGGACGATTATGTCAGTTGCCAATATGAATGCTTATGCAGCGGGTATGCCGGCAACTCATATCTTTGTAAAGCCGTTCTTCTTCACCTTTGTCTTCATCGGCGGACAGTGCGGTACGCTGGCGCTTAACTTCATCATGCTGAAATCGAAGAGTAAAACGCACCGTGATCTGGCAAAACTCGCATTACCGGCAGGCCTGTTCAATATTAATGAACCAATGCTGTTCGGTCTGCCAATCGTATTGAATCCTACCTTGATTATTCCGGCTTTGATTGGTCAGGTAACGACCGTACTTACAACCTGGCTGGCATTTGCTTCCGGCATTGTACCGCCGATGGTGAATCCGGAAGCTGCACTGTGGAATCTGCCGGCACCCATTGCCGCTGCTATTTCAACCTTCAGCTGGCAGGCAGTTGTACTGCTCTTTGTGAATATGCTGATTCAAGGCTTATTATATATTCCATTCTACCGCATTGTTGAGAAAGATATGGTAGCTAAAGAAACTGCAGAAATAGAAACAAATTAAAGGAGGACATACTATGTCAAATCGAAAGCAATTTCCAAAAGATTTTATGTGGGGCGGCGCAACCGCTGCCAATCAGTGGGAAGGTGCCTATAAGACTGGCGGCAAGGGTTTATGCGTAGCTGATATAAATGAATTTAAAGGCAATCTGCCCCCGGAAGAACGCTGTAATACAGAGCTGAGCACAACAGAAGTTGAAGAATTGCTGAACAGCAGTGATAAATATTTTCCTAAACGCTGCGGTATTGATTTTTATCATAATTATAAGGAAGATATCGCAATGCTGGCTGGCATGGGAATGAATACCTTAAGAACCTCTGTCAACTGGGCCCGCATCTTCCCGAATGGTGATGATGAAACACCGAATGAGGAAGGCTTACAGTTTTATGAGCATGTAATTGATGAAATGTTTAAACACGGCATGGAGCCGCTGATTACTATTTCACATTATGAAATGCCTTTAAATATTTGTATGAAATATAATGGCTGGTATAGCCGCAAAACAATTGAACTGTTTGTCAGATACTGCAAAACTTTATTTGAACGTTTCAGCGGTAAGGTGAAATATTGGATATTAGTGAATCAAATCAACTTATTTGATGTGGAAAGCTTTAATCATCTCGGTATCCCAAGCGATCGTGTGGATAATCTGATGGAAGCTAAATATCAGGCGCTGCATCATGAATTAGTTGCCTGCGGACAAGCGATTGCCGCTGCCCGTGAAATCAATCCTGATTTTAAACTGGGAGTTATGCCATGCTATGGAAATGTATATTCTGAGCTGGGCAGTTCTGAAAATGAAATGGCGGCTTTGAAGTATAATCAGCTCCAGTTCTATTATACTGATGTGGAAACAAGAGGAAAAATACCTGGATATATGTATCGTTTCTATGAAGAAAACAATTATCATATTGAAATTACTGAGCAGGATATTGAGGATTTGAAGCATACAGTTGATTTTGTAAGCTTTTCCTACTATGGTTCATCCACCTTGGATGAGCATGGCACCCGCACGCGCAATAAATTCTGCAAGGCAGTGAATGAATGGGGCTGGACTTCTGATCCGATTGGATTGCGCTATGCGCTGAATGAATATTATGACCGGTATCAATTGCCGATCATCATCGCAGAAAACGGCATGGGTTTTTATGAAAAAATCAGTGAAGATGGAAAAATACATGATGATTACCGCATTGCTTGTTTGAAGGAATATATTGAACAGCTGAAGGAAGCTATTTATGACGGTGTTGAAGTAATTGGCTATTATCCTTGGGGGCCTATTGATATAGTAAGCTGCTCTTCATCAGAAATGGAAAAGCGCTATGGCTTTATTTATGTTGATTATGATAATCATCATAATGGTACTGGCAAACGCATGCCTAAGGACAGCTATGAGTGGTATAAACGGGTAATCGCTTCTAACGGCGAAAATTTAGGATAAAGATTGGTCTGCTGCGAAAGCGGCAGACTTTCTTCTTAAGGAGGGTCAAGGATGCGTAAGTATTATGGCAGCCGGCAATTTAATGGGCAGTTAATGAAGCTGGCAATACCGATTATGATCCAGAACGTGATCACTTCAAGCCTGAACTTCATTGATAATTTAATGGCAGGACAGTTAGGCAGTGCGGTGATCGGTGGTATTGCGGCATCAAATCGTTTCTTTGCGATCATGAATTCAGGCACTGCCAGTATTACCGGTACCTGTGGGATTTTTATTTCTCAATTTTATGGTGCAAATAATGAGGGGAAGATAAAAGAAAGCTTTCGCATTGCGATTTGGATTTCTTTTCTGTTAATGATTCCATTTCTTATTGGTGCCTGGGGGTTTCCTAATTTAATCATTTCTTTCTTTATTGATGATCCGCGGATTATCGACGTGGGTGTACGCTACATGCGAATCATGGGCTTCTCTTACATTCCGCTTTGTTATTCATCCGCTGTCGGCAGTGCAATGCGGGCGATTGGCAAACCGAAGATGCCGATGACGATTTGCGGAATCAGCGTCACAATTAAGCTTTTTTTGAATTTTATCTTTATGTTTGGCGCTTTTGGAATAACGGGAATGGGCGTAGAAGGAGCCGCTGCCGCGACAGTAATTACGCGTTTTATCGAAGCAGGCTTATACGCGGCGGCAATGAAAATCAATGTGTTTTCATTTTCAACGAAGCTGCGCGAAATGCATCAAATCACATGGCCGCTGCTGAAAAGAATTGTATATAAGGCAGTTCCTTTCTATCTGAATGATATGCTTTGGCAAGCCAGCAATTCAGTGATTTTAAAATGCTTCGGCACCCGCGGAGAACTGAATTACAGTGCTTATGCGATTGCATCGACAATCATGGATATTTTCCATGCTTTTGATGGCGGAATAGGCAGTGCAGTGACCGTATTTATTTCTCAGAAGCTTGGTAACGGTGATCTGAATCATGCTCAAAAGAGCGGTTATCAGGCAAAAGGATTCAGTATGAGTGCCGCCGTGATATTATTTATCATGATGATATGCAGCAGCGTAATCATACCGCTTGTTTATAGCGGTTCACCGGCGGAGGTTATTTCAATAAGTCAGAAGCTGATCCTTCTGCAAAGCGTCGGTTTCCTGTTTTATGAATTAAGTATGATGAATTATTATATTTTTAAAGCTGGCGGTGATACCCGATCTATCGTCATCATGGACTGCGGATTGGTTTGGATCATTCATGTGCCATTATTGGCAGCCGCGGCCTATTTAACCGGCTTAACTATTTATGCTTTGATGGGCGTCAATATTTTTGCGGAGATGGTTAAGTCTCTGGTTGCCGCCGGCTTATTTAAGCGGGAGCATTGGTTAAAGAATCTGGCTAAATCATAAACCCGATATAAAAAAAAGTCATGTTTATATTCAAACATGACTCTTTGCTATTTTTGAATCCAGCGGCCATAGATACCGCATGGCAGTACCGTATGGGAATGCGTAATCGGCAGTCCGATTTCACCGGCGGTAATGCTGCCCTCAGGGTGTTTCTTACCGATCGTGCTGACTAACAGATTATTTAAAACTGTGGGCGGGAATCCGGTCGTATATGAATTAACAAGGAAGAATAATGGCTCATCATCCAGAATTTCCAGACATGCACGAATTAAAGGATACAGCTGTTCCTCAATCTTCCAGATTTCACCATTCGGTCCGCGGCCATAGCTTGGCGGGTCCATGATGATTGCATGATATGTATGCCCGCGGCGCTTTTCACGTGCTACAAATTTTAATACATCATCAACAATGAAGCGAATTTTTTTATCTTCCAGATGCGAATAGGCCATGTTTTCTTTTGCCCATTGAACCATTCCCTTACTGGCATCGACGTGAACAACTTCCGCAGCACCGGCACTTGCGCAAGCCATCGTTGCACCGCCGGTATAAGCGAATAAATTCAAAACTCGAATCTCACGGCCAGCTTCATGAATGGCTTTCATCATCCAATCCCAATTTGCCGCCTGTTCAGGAAATAAACCCGTATGTTTAAACCCTGTTGGACTTACTTTAAAGGTTAAATGCCGGTAATTGACTGTCCAAGTATCCTTTACCGGTTTTAAAAACTCCCAGCTGCCGCCGCCTGATGATGAGCGGTGATAATGCGCATGGGGGTGTTTCCATAAGTTATCTTCATGATCGATCGGCCAAATGGTTTGCGGGTCAGGACGTCTTAAAATGATATCCTTCCAACGTTCTAATTTCTCACCGTTACCGGTATCGATACATTCATAATCTTTCCAATTTTCTGCGACTTGATTCATAGGTACACCTCATTTTGCTTAATCATTATAGCATAGATAAGACCGGTTTTACGACAATTTCACACATTGTTTTGATGTTATGATTCAATTTTGACCCTGATTGGGTGTATAATAAAAAGTAAGAACAAAAGGAGGGGTCGTATGATAAATAAGAATTATGATCAGTGCTTTCATTGTGAATGTACCGCTCGTGTTAAAGAAGTAGTTGAAGAAAAGGACTTTTATTGGCACTATTTGGATAATACAATTTTCTTTGTAGAGTCAGGCGGCATGCGCAGTGATATAGGAACGATCAACAATCTTCCAGTACTTGGATTGAAAGTTGAAAACAATAAAGTCTGGCATTTGCTGGATCAAAAGCTTGATGGAACTGTATTTTTATCAGTGAATCTGCATGAACGTTTCCGCAAAGCGCAGGTACACACTGCCCAGCATTTGATTTCAGCGTTAGTTGGGGGAATTTATGGAGCTAAGACGATCTCACATCATGTGGGGGATGATGAGAATGATGTAGAGTTTGAAATGACATCATTTACGCAGAGACAATGCAGCGAATTACAGATTCTGACCAACGGCTTGATCCGCGATGATCTGCCGGTCACGATTACTTATCCCAGCAAGGCTGAAGCGATGAAATTCGCTCCGAAGGATAATTGTGAGCATGATGAGATTCGTGTTGTTAAGATCGGCAATCTTGATTATAATCTCTGCGGCTGCATTCATGTGCCAAGTCTAAAATATATTCAGATGATTAAAATACTGGGTTTTGAGAAAACAACACGAGGTATCAAAATCAAATACTTGTGCGGCGATCAGTTCTTAGACGCATTTGAAAAGCGCTATGATGTTCTGGAAGAAATGTCTCATACATTAGCACTGCCGCATCTGTATGTGATGAGCGGTGTCAATAAGCTGATGAATGACAAAAAGAAACTGACTGAGCAGCTTGTGGAAATGAAGAATAATTATTATACTTATCTTGCGAAGGAAATAGCAACAACGAATAAGAAGAATACAGTAATCCATGAGTTTACAGACTTTGATGCGAAAGATTTGAGTCAGTTCACTTTAGCGTTTGTCAATAACTATGATCGGGTGGCAATTTTTATTACTCATACAGATTCCGAAAATATGCACATTACGATCGCTCATAGTCCGAATATCGCTTTTAATTCTCAGGTATTCTTTAAATTATTGGCAGAGAAGTTCGGACTGCACGGCGGCGGCAACGCGGCTCTTGCGCAAGGCGGCGGAAAATATGATCCGCAAATTCTTGAATTTCTTAAAAATAGTCCGATATTCTAATAAATATGATATACTTAATGCGGTTTGGAGGTAAAGCATGAAAATGAAGATAAAAACATTGCTGAGCATGGGGGTTGCTTTAACCCTTGTATTAAGCGGATGTTCAAAACCGGAGGAAGAACCTGCTCCGATAGAAGATGTAGTTGAGACGCTGCGCGGCAATGATGCCTATGCGTCACCAGTTAATCCGACCAATGAACAGATTTTGGCATTTAATGCACTGACGGATGCGGTTGCCAGCGGCAACACTGAAGAGATTGCGAAAAATGTTGCGATCTGCTTCGCGTTTGATTTCTTTTCCATGAAGAATAAAACCGGACAGGACGATGTCGGCGGCTTAACTTATCTGCCGGATGACCGCATTGAAGAATTTAAAACTTATGCTGTCTCACATTATTATCAAAATTATGCAGCAATCGTAAATGATTATGGTCAGGAGTCACTGCCATGCGTTAAGTCGGTGACGATCAATTCCACAACTTCTCAGCAGGTACAGTATCTTGGCAATGCATATGATGGCTATGTGGTTAAGGCCTCCATTGAATATCAGAAAACCAAGATGGATGAAACTGCATTGAAGACTGAAATTACAGCCACTATGATTGTAGATAACGGCATCGTAGGATTAATTGCAGTAGAATAAAAGTTTAAATAGCCTCATTTCATAGTGAGGCTTTTTTGTGCTTTATTGATAAATAAAACCCGCTGTTAAACAGCGGGTTCATACTAGGGTTCAAGTGTTGGATCGATTGGCTGTGTTGGATCGACAGGCAGTGTTGGATCAATAACCGGTGCTTCAGGCTCTTGATCCGGCGTTTCAGCCGGCGGCTCTGGAATATCAGGTTCAGGATCGGTTGGATCTGAAGGTTCACCTGGATGATCGGGCATATTCGGATCTTCATTTGGTTTTTCACCTTCTGGGTCATTTGGATCAATTTCACCCTCAGGATTTTCCTCATCTTCACTTGGTTCAGTTTCTGGATATTCCAAAGAATAGAATTGGTATATTTTTGTTGTAACATTATCTGTCCACAGCATATATGGACTTTCAAGCGGATATTCAACAGGATCACTTAAATCATCAAGTCTGAATGCAAATTCATTTAGCTTCATGGTTTCAAACATCTGCAGGTACTTGCGATAAACTGCCCGCACATCCTCACGGTTCAAAATATAGACGCTGAGCGGCAGATCCGCTCCCATGCTGGCGGTCGGATACATGTCAGAGTAACCATTTTCCATATGCAGTGTTTCAAATGTCCATGGCTGAATTTCCTCGGCTTCTGATTTAATGAGCCGTTTCACCAGATCCATAGGGATATTTGTCGATACATATTTAGGGCCAATCTCTAATAAGGTAGGAACCTTATTGATACCATCGGCTGATAATACTTTATTGATGATACCTTTAATGATTTCCTGCTGAGCCATGGTGCGTTCAATATCACCATAAGATTTACGATGACGGGCATAAGCAAGTGCCTGCTTGCCGTTGAGCGTCTGTTCACCTTGATTAAGGCAAATCAAATCCTCAGGAGCAAAGCTGCGGTTTTCGTCCTGTTCACAGAAAGTGACGGCAACATTCGCATTGATACCGCCCAGTGTATCAACAATTTCAATAAGTGAAGTGAAGCTTACCTTGGCATAATAATCAATAGGGAAGCCAAATACTTTCTCCATGGTGGAAATCGTTGTATCAATACCATAAATGCCCGTATGTGTCAGCTTGTCCGGGAAATTTGCGGCTGCAGTGTTCGGCACATAAGCATCACGCGGAATGGAGACCATTTCAATGTGATTGGTCAGCGGGTTTACCAGCAGCAGAAGGTTGACATCACTGCGTAAATTAATGGTTGGTTCACCTACTTCATCCATGCCGGAGATGTAAATCGTAAAAGGTTCTTTACTGATATCCTTGGTTGACTGTGAAGTGGTGTTACTGTTCGCACGATCGAAAGTTGCGATAATTTTAAATTTAGTATCAAAATCTTCAATCTGTTCATCAAGAGTAGAAGCATAAGAAGAAGTAAAGATCATTGCTTCTACTTTGCCGCTTAATACATCCTGGGCAAGTGTCAGGTAATTGGTATAAGCTTCGTACGTTGGGTTGACGAGTGTTGGTTCACTTAACAGCTGATCGATTACATAGTTAGCGTTGTCAGCGTCATTACCCTCTTGATAGCCTATTTTGGCATTGCTCAAATCAGCTAATGCATTGACTGATGAATCAGCGGGTACCATCACGGTGATTCGGTTTGTCATAACCGTAGGACTATTGTCAATGCTGGCCATCGCACTGTTGACCTTCCACATGAAGAAAGCACCAAAACATAAGAAGATACTAAGCACGATACTGCACGCTCGTTTTGTAATCTTGATCCAGCCTTTGTATTCAAGTATATCTATAATAATAAGGATAAAGGCTAAAATCAGTAAAGCGGCTATGATTAATACAAGAAATTTAGTAGGTATCATGTTTAAATGGAAGCATTCAAACATAAAAATCAGCATACAAAGTATATAAAAAACGTCTAAACCTATATCTAAAGCATTCCTTTTCAGCTTTTCAATCAATGCAGAATCAATATGCATCCAATCACCTCGTTTATTTATTATACATTAAAAGTTCCCATTTGAAAGGATTTCAGTTAATTTTCCATAATTTATAGGAATTATATGTGCAAATTAGCAGGTGATTGATAAGAAAAACTTGATGTTAATTAATGCAAATGTGAAGTGTATCAAAAAGTATACTTTGCAAGACAGTACAATTAACGGTAAAAAAGGGTTAAAATATGACAAAATCGGTTTACAAACAGCACAAAACGGCATATAATGGAATCACAGCAATTGTCTCATAAAGTATACTTTATAAGACAATTTGAAAAATTAATAGAGGGGTAAAATTAATGAAATCTAAAATAAAAATAGTCGTTCTTGTATTGATTACTGCATTATCATTGAATGTTCTTGAAATAACTAAAAGCAAGAGTGTTGCAGCTGATGAAAAGGCATCTCAGCAAAGAAATATTGTATTTGAACAAGACGATTTCAAATTTTATTTAGATGAGATTCAGCAAACAGCTATCTTGAGAAATGTATATGAGAACAATTCGGAATTGGAAGAATGTATCATCCCTGAAGAAGTGGTCAAAGATGACAAACGGTATAAAGTAATTGCATTTGGTAATTTTAAATTTGAAAGTGATGGTTCTATCTGCGGTGATCCTACAGGTGGCATCCCCCAATTTGACTTTTATTTTTATAAGAAATTAAAAAGGATCATACTGCCTGAAAACCTTGAAACAATGAGAGTATATATTACTGGTATAAAAAAAGACAGCAGCTTAGAGGAATTTTATATTCCATCAACGGCAAGGGAAGTTGAATGGGGATATCTAATTGATGGTTTTGATAAAATAGCGATTTCATCCGATAATCCTTGGTTTTGCAGAGAGGGTAACATGATCGTAAATAAAGATCATTCAACTTTACTATATGTTAATAGAGATTTCTTAACTGAGAGTACTATATTTATTGTACCTGATGGAATCAAAACGATCGGTGAGCATGCGATGGACCTTCTTAGAGGTGGAAATTTGTCTGAGGTTATTTTGCCAGAAGGGCTTGTGGAAATTGAAGGTCCTTTCCTAAGAAACGCATCAAGTTTGCAGAAAATTGTGTTTCCAAGCAGTGTTCGGCGGATTGATTATGGTGGTTTGATATTTACGCCTAAAGTAACAGAAGTGCGGCTTCCTTTAAAATTGGAGTATCTTGGTTACTATTTTAAGAGCGATGATTTTGATGAGCTTGTCGAAAATAATGAAGGTTTTGTTGAAGTATTCATGATTCCTATGGGAGTTGATCTTGATGAAGAACATTCAAACAGACAAGAAATATTATTCAATAATGAATCTCAAATTGTTGTTTATACAGCAGGAGCAGAAAATGTTAAAGAGTATGTTGATTTGCTGATAGGCAGAACAAGCAAATACGGCTTTTCACCTCAAGTTGCAAGGGCAACTATTAAAAACATACAAGCACCATCCAAACCGCTGCATGCTGAACCAAACAGTGAAATAAATATGAATGAAAAATTTAAAGCACCTCTTGTATTTTATAGAAACAGCAGCGGTGAAGAAGAAATATCCATGGAGGAAGTACAAGCTGACGGCGTACTCAGTACGGTTGAATTACCCCTTGATTATAAATTGATAGGGAATACAAGCAGTCAAACAATGATCAGCGATAAAGGAATCTTAAAAATAGGTGAAGACGAATTAGCTGAAAATATAACCATACAAGCAACTTACTATTTGAATCAAGATGTAAATGCAGAAATTCAAATAATCCTTGACGGAAAGATCGATGAATCAAATCCTGATTCAGATACATCGGGCGGAAGCCAACCTTCTTCAGGATCAGGTAAAACCGATAGGACAGAACCTGGATGGAACAAAAAAGAGGATACAATTTTTTATATCGATGAAAATGGAAACAGGGTAAAGGGATTCTATGATATTGAAGATGAAACTTATTTTTTTGATGATTCAGGAGCAATGATGCAAAATTCTTAGATCACTGTTCAAGATAAACGTTATTATGCTCAAGGGGGAGGGGCCATTGTTAAGGGGTGGCTGAAAGTTGAAAATGATCAGTATTATGTGAGTGAAAATGATGGGCACATGATTACTGATTGGGTCAAAGTTCAGGGTAACTGGTACTTCTTCGATCCTGCTAATGGTAAGATGTGGCGAAATCATTGGACTCCGGATGATAAAGGAAATTGGTATTATGTTGATGCAGACGGCAAAATGATGAGACATAGTTGGATACCAAGTCATAGCGGCTATTGGTATTATGTAGGTGATGATGGAAGAATGATTGTCAATACAACTATAGATGGATGCAATATCAATAGTTTAGGCATCTATAAGAGTTTAAGCTATACAGATTAGGTTTAACAAAATTGAGCTGAAAACCAGCTCTCTCACTATGGGGATGGAATCATAATGGATGAAGTCTCCGCCGGTTAGAAAAAGAAATGATGTTTTTCCCCAAGTTTCATCATTTCTTTTTTTGCGTTATTATAGAGAATTTCATGTTTCAAGCAATAATGAAAGTTAGAAAATATTCAGTGGAAATAGGATTCTTATTACAACCTGAAAAGCCCATGAAATAGTATTACTGTTGTTTGCAATACTTTCCCGCGAAGGGTGATATGCCCATCCCATGCGGGCTGCGGTGTATTCCTATGCAGCTCCTTGCTCCTTATAACGGCTAAAACAGCTATGCAGGCAATATAATATTAAATCATTAAGCACAGTAACAGAAGCAATATAATGACAGAGGGTTAAAATAATTTTATTAGTGCATTAAAGCCTTTTAATATAGAAAAATCAGTATATTTGAAGTTCAGCAAATTCAAAAATAAAAGTCATAGATGGATAAGGATTCAACAATCAGCATCTATGACTTCATTTTATGTATAATAGTTTTATTGATAATTCTCTGCCCAAACTAAATTTGGATTAGACGGCATCTGCTTCACATAACGATTCAAATCGTTCAAATCAAACTTCAGGTCATTAAGTTCTACAGGATCATGCATTGCTTGATAGCGCTCATATACCTTTACTACATCGCTATAGCTAAGAATCATTACATCTTGATACAGATCAGGAACACTTGCCGTTGGCATCAGCTGTGAGATTCCATTTGTCAATGCAATTGAATCGAACGTCCAGTCACCGATATTGTTCATCTCAGCGGATACAAAGTTGGTGATTGCTGAATAGGGCATATTCGTTACCATATACTGCGGAATGATACTCAGCACATCAGGGATGCGGCTGAAGCCAACCGGTGTCATCATCCGCTTAACAATAGCCTTAATGATATCCTGCTGAACCTGATTGCGTGTCAGTTCATTCGCATAGCTTGCACGATGTCTTGCCAGTGCTAAAGCCGCCGGACCATAGATGAACCGTTCACCTTCTTCAAGGCAGATTTGATCATCCCATAAATAGGAACGTTCAGCATTCTGTTCACAGAAGGTAACCGGTACATTAACGGTTATGCCATCTACTGTATTAACAATTTCAATCAATGAGGAAAAGCTTACCTTTACATAATAGTCAATCGGGAATCCAAATAATTCCTCGGCAGCTGCAATCGTTGTATCGATGCTGTAAAGACCGGTATGAGTCAGCTTATCCAACTGATTATCCTTTGCCGGATTAGGCACATAGGAATCTCGCGGAATCGAAATCATTGTCACATGATTGGCAGCGGGATCTACCAGCATTAAAATATTCACATCACTTCTCAGCTGCTGATGCGGATCACCTAATTCATCCATTCCTGATAAATATACGGCAAATGGCTCGTCCGGCAGCTTGGCATTCACATCGGACGGAGCAAGTTCAGTTTCCCGAGTAAACGTCTCTATGACCTTATATGAACCGGCAAAACCTTCTACTGAATCAGCCATCATCTTGATGTATGCGTCATTGATGAGAATTGCATCATCATAGCCAAGCAGGAAATCATTGATCATAACGGAATAATCAACATATTCATACTTCCCATATTCAATTCTAGGGTCTATTTTATCAAGGGCAAACTCAGTCAGCTCCTTATCTGTACCAGTCTGTAAACCAATTGTTTTTCCATTAAAATCTTCAATTGAATTGCCTTCATTATCTGCAAGTGCCAGCAGTGATATTTTATCGATCCGTGTCTGTTTCTCATCAGTGATTGTTTTGAGTGTATTAGTTAAAGTTCCGGCATAGTGATTACCCACCAGCATAAAAACAATGATCAATACTTGCAGTACACGTTTAACATTCGTTATTCCAGCTTTTAGCTTCATCATCATCAGCACGATAAACATGGCCAGCAAAACAATCAGCAATGCGAGTATCAGTATCAGCCATTTGAAATTAAGCATGTTTAAGTTTATTAACGTGAAAATAAATATGACTGTGACAACGATTTGAATCACAGATAGAATAAGATCAGGTATTCTGGTTCTTTTTCTTCTTGGTCTTTTTTCTGCCTTCATAAAAAACCTCCAATTAATATCATAAAACATTATACCCTATGCATTTAAAGAATAACAGAAGTTTCAGAAATTTGAAAGAAACATTAAATAGCACATCATTTTTGTCATAAAAGATAAATGTGAAAGAAAAGGTTTCTTTAAATCATAATTTACTAAAAAAGTAGTCATGATTTTTGGTATAATGATACGCAGAGGTGATCGCATGTCTTATTTAGATAGTTTAAATCCGAGTCAATATGACGCGGTAACATACACAGATGGCCATATCCGGATCATTGCCGGTGCGGGTTCAGGAAAAACCAGAGTGATAACCACACGTATCGCTTATTTAATTGAATCGTTAGGGATTGCGCCTTATCGTATTTTGGCGATTACGTTTACGAATAAAGCGGCTAATGAAATGAAAGAGCGTGTTTATTCCATCCTTGGCGATGATGCGTCAGGGATGTTTGTTTCGACGATTCACTCCTTTTGTGTTCGTTTATTAAGAGAAGATATACATAAAATGGGTGATGGCTATCCGCGTAATTTTACGATTGTAGACAGTGATGATCAGAAAAGCATTCTTAAGGAAGCTTACAAGATGTATGGCATTGAGGTAAAGAGTTACAGCTATGCAAATGTACTTTCTTATATTTCTGCCTGCAAGGGTGAAGAAATCTCACCCGAGGCAGCGATGAGCATTGCCAATGAGTTTACGAGTGAGAAAATCAAGGCTCAGGTATATGATTATTATGAAAAGCGCCTGGAGCATATGAAGGCACTTGACTTTGATGATCTATTGTTGTTTACCAATCGACTTTTAAAGAAAGACCAAGAGGTGCGGGTTAAGTGGCAGCGCCGTTTTGATTATATCCATGTTGATGAGTTTCAGGATGTCGACAGGATTCAGTACAGCATTATCCGCTATCTGGTATCAGATAAATGCAATCTTTGCGTTGTTGGCGATCCCGATCAGACGATTTACACATGGCGCGGCGCCGATGTGAATATCATCATGAATTTTGAAAAGGATTTTGCGCCTGTACATACCGTGATGCTGAATGAGAATTACCGCTCCTGTCCGTCGATTCTTAAGGGTGCCAACAGTGTAATTAAGAATAATAAGAACCGTATTGATAAGGATCTGTATACATCAAGACAGGAGGATAATAAAATTATTCATTATTCTGCTTTTGAAGAAGCGCTTGAACCGGCCTGGGTCTGCCAGCAGATCAATAAGTGCATTCAAAGCGGTGCGGCTTATCGCGACATCGCGGTGCTTTACCGCAGCAATTATCTGTCGCGTTCTTTAGAAAAACAGCTGCTTGAAGCAAGGATTCCTTACCGTATCTATGGCGGTGTACGATTTTATGACCGTGCGGAAATCAAGGATGCACTCTCTTATTTAAGAATGCTGATTCATGATAACGCAGCCATTGATCTGGCATTAAAACGTATTATTAATGTGCCTAAGCGCAGTATCGGCAATAAGACGGTAGAGACGATTGAAGAGTATTCACGCAGTGAGAATATGAATATGTATGAAGTAATTAAAAATCATGATGTAGCCCGCGGCAAAGCGCAGACCGCGCTGAATGAATTTATCAAGCTGATTGAGAGATATCGCAATTTAGTAAATTCGATGTCTATTTCGATGCTGCTTGAGGGTTTAATGGATGAATGCGGTTATATGCAGATGCTTGAGGATGATAAGGAAACTGAGCGAATTGAGAACGTTAAGGAATTAATTAACGATATCGAGGATTTTGAAACAGCCAATCCTGACGGTACGCTGGATGAATATCTCCAGCAGATTGCTTTATATACCGATAAGGAGCAGGAAAATAACGGACAGTTTGTGCAGCTGATGACAATTCATGCGGCAAAGGGTCTGGAGTTTGATATTGTGTTTGTTTACAGTATGTGTGATGGTATTTTCCCAAGTGAGAAAGCAATCAGTGAAGGCGGGCGAACGGCGCTTGAGGAAGAGCGGCGTTTGGCTTATGTGGCTTTCACCAGGGCGCGTAAACAGCTGTTTATTTCTGATGCACAGGGGTATAGTTATGTTATGGACCGCATTAAACTGCCGTCCCGTTTTATCAAAGAGATCGATCCGGATACAATTGAACATTTTGGTGTACAGGATGCGACCCAGCATACCGCTTCCCGGCAGGAAGAGCTGCCTTCTGGGCAAGCTGCCAAAGCGCTCACCTATGTGGATGAAGAAGGTCATGCTCCGGTAAAAACAGCAGGCCGCATCCGTAAAGGTGCTTTAGTGGTGCATACTAGTTTTGGGGAGGGTGTCGTGCTTGATACATCACAGGGTGTCTGGAAAATTGCTTTCAATAATAAATTCGGCATCCGCAAGATCATGGCGAATCATCCTTCAATCACTAAAAAATAAAGAGAGGTATCGGTATGAGCATAGAGAGAATAAATGAACTGCGGGATATTTTGCGCAGACTGTCGCGTGAATATTATGAACTGGATGCGCCAAGTGTCAGTGATCAGGAATATGATCGTTATATGCAGGAGCTGATTGAATTAGAAAATCAGTATCCGGAGGCATATGATCCTGAATCACCGACTCAAAAGGTTGGCGGCAAGGTATTGGAAGGCTTTAATAAGGTCGCTCATAAGGAAGTGATGCTTTCTTTGGGCAATGCTTATAATTTTGAGGATCTACAGGCTTTTGATGAACGCGTAAGATCAGAGGTCGGTGATGTGGAATATGTTGTGGAATGTAAAATCGATGGTTTGGCAATGAGCTTGATTTATGATGAAGGTAAGCTGCAGATGGCAGTCACCCGCGGTGATGGTACAGTGGGTGAAGATGTGACAAATAATGTGTTAACGATTCGCTCAGTTCCGAGAACCATTGATTTTAAAGGGTCGCTGGAGCTGCGCGGTGAGGTGTATATGCCGAAGGCCAGCTTTGAGCATCTGAATGCGATTCGCCGTGAACGCGGTGAGGATGAATTTGCTAACCCGCGTAATGCGGCTGCCGGCTCAATTCGTCAGCTTGATTCCAGAATCGCGGCCAGCCGTAAGCTTGACGCTTTCTGGTATACTTATGTCAATGCGGAGAATGATGGCATGACAACGCATGAACAATGCTTAGAGCGCTTTGCACAATTGGGCTTTCACTGCAATGAGGAACGCCGGGTGTGCAAAACGATCCGGGATGCCTGGGACTATATTCAGGAAATGACGGAAAAGCGCAATGATCTGTCTTTTGATATCGACGGCATGGTGCTGAAGGTAAATTCACTCGCTGATCAGCGCCGTTTGGGGGCCACCATTAAAACGCCTAAATGGGCAATCGCTTATAAATTCCCGGCTGAAGAAGTAATTACGAAGCTGCATGATATTATGATTACCGTAGGCCGTACCGGTAAGATTACCCCTAATGCGGTGCTGGAACCGGTAAGAGTTGCGGGTACCAGTGTGTCAGCGGCTACCCTGCATAATGAAGATATGATTATCGCCAAGGATGTGCGGGTCAACGATTTTGTGGTAATCCGCAAGGCCGGCGATATTATTCCAGAGGTAGTCAGAGCGCTGCCTGAACGCCGTGAGGCTGATTCAAAGCCTTATGTATTTCCAACTATCTGTCCGATCTGCGGTTCTAAATTAATCCGTTTTGAAGATGAAGCGAATCATTACTGCATCAATCAGGACTGTCCGGCCAGAGTTGTGGAAAGCATTATTCACTTTGCTTCCCGCGATGCGATGGATATTGATACGCTGGGTGATAAAAAGGTTGAATTTTTGCATCATCATGGCTGGCTGAATACGGTTGAAGATATTTATAAGCTGAAAAATCACCGTGAGGATCTTCTTCAATGTGAAGGCTATAAAGAAAAATCAGTAGATAAGCTGTTAAATGCGATTGAAGACAGCAAGCAGAATCCTTTGGAGGATCTGATCTTCGGTTTGGGTATCCGTCAGGTCGGTAAAAAGGCAGCGAAAATTTTGGCACAGCAATTTCAGACGATGGATAAGCTGATGCTCGCGGAAAAAGAAGCGCTGACTAAAATACATGATATCGGTGAGATTACCGCTGATGCGATCCTGGCTTTCTTTGCGGAAGAAAAGAATCAGCAGCTGATCGAAGCATTAAAGCATGAAGGACTCCGCATGGACAGCGATCAAATTGAAAAAGTGGAGAGCTATTTCACGAATAAAACGGTTGTCCTGACGGGTTCTTTAGAACGAATGACAAGAGATGAAGCGAAAGACCTGCTTGAAAAATACGGCGCCAATGTTTCCGGCAGCGTTTCCAAAAAAACCGATCTGGTTATTTATGGCGAAAACGCTGGCAGTAAGCTGCAAAAAGCATTACAATTAAACATAGAAACAATGGATGAAGTCTCATTTATAAGCGAGGTGAACCGCTATGAAACTACATAAAACGGCAATGTTGCTGCTTTGCGCCGCCCTTTTTGGCAGTGCATGTACAAAGCAGGAGCTTGACGATCAGGATCAAATCACTGAAATAAAACCGGTAATCAGCGGTGAATATGGTTATGTTCTGGATTATGAAGCCAGTGACACAAGAATTGTGCATAACAGCTATCGCTCCTCAAAATATGATCCACAGTCGATGGGCTATCTGGCACAGCAGCTGGCCAAGAAATATTTTGACCCAGATGAATATTTAGTGAAGGAAGGCCAAATTGTCAGCGCTTTAGAACTTGAACGCTATGAAACTGACGGTTCGGCACGCGGACTCTTGAAGTTTAAATCAGCTGAAAACAGCGAAGGCTTGAATCCGGAAAAAGGAATTGTCATTTCAAATGGGTTCGGTACCGATATGTATAATCCGATTCTGATTTCAGATCTGTATGAAATTGATTTTATGAAGCAGGAAAACGGTCAGTATGATTATGCCGGCTTTACCTTTGTTATTGTATTAAACAGTTATGTGTCTTATCGTGAGGCAGAGTTGAATGAGGATGGCAGTGTGAAAATGGATGAGAATGGTGAGACGCTTTTGAAAGGCGGCAGTCAGACCACTCAGGTATCGAAGGAACAGCTTTATACATACGGCAGTGTCGAGGCGGGTCAGCGTTTGGTTAATTATCTGCGCAACAATCACCCGGAAGTCGGCAGTCTGCCGATTCATGTTGTACTCTACATGGCGCCGGCGGCTGATTCAAAAACCCCGGGAGTGGTAATCGGCGAGTCTTATGTCACCGACCGTTCATCGTCCTATACGCCGATCGATCAGGAATGGATTTACTTTCCAAGTGATGATGCCAACGCGATCAACGGGGTAATTGCTTCACAGTTTAATCAGATGAAGCAGTCATTGTTTCAGCATTTCCCTACAGATGTTGGTTTGTTCGGTATGGGGCTGTTTGAGGACAGCGCGTTAAGCAAGCTGGAATTAAGTGTGAATATGCAGGCTAAAACTTACGTTGAAACGCAAAGTCTGATTCAATATGTGGTACAATTATGTTCGTTATTTACCGATACGAGTTATTCTATTCAGGTGGATATCAAATCGGATGATAAAACAGTTGCTCTTTTATCGAGGCAGAAGGGGAGCGGCAATATCGATATTATGCTGAATTAACAGGAGGAAGATCGATGGAGAAATTTGAAAAAGGAATGCTGAAAAAACTGGCCAATGATGTCATGTTTGATTTGAATGATCAGGAAATCAGCGAATTGCAGGAAGAGCTTGAAATTTATGTGCGGCAGATGGATCTGTTAAACCGCATAGATACGGAAAATGTAGAGGAAATGGTATATCCGTTTGAAACACCTACTACGTTTATCCGTGATGATGAGCATGAGTACGCACTAAGTGCGGCAGACGCGCTGGCGAATGCTCCGCGTGTGGCAGCGAATCATATTGTCGTACCAAAGGTGGTGAAATAATGAAGCTGAATGATTTAGGAAAGAATGTTGAAGCAAATGTAGAATGTGTGCTGTCTAAGGCTCACGCGAGTCAGGATAAGCTGAATGCGGTTGTTACATTTGTTGATTGTGAAAAGCAGATTGAAGAAGTTAAAAAGCTGGATCAGAATTTACCGCTTTATGGTGTACCGGTGGCTGTTAAGGATAACATTTCCACGAAGGGTATTCGTACGACCGCTTCTTCAAGAATTTTGGATAACTATGTGCCGGTTTTTGATGCCCATGTCATTGCGAAGCTGAAAGCGGCAGGGGCCGTTGTTGCTGTGAAAACAAGCATGGATGAGCTGGGTATGGGCGGAACCAATCTGAATGCCTATACTGGCAAAGTGAACAATCCATATGACTTTGAACGCATCTCAGGCGGCTCCAGCGGCGGCAGCGCGGCATTAACTGCAGCAGGTGTTGTTGCGTTAGCACTGGGCACGGATACCGGTGACTCGATTCGTAAACCGGCAGCCTATTGTGGGGTTGTTGGCTTTAAACCAACTTATGGACGCATTTCCCGCTATGGTGTCATTCCATATGCTTCTTCTTTAGACCATGTCGGCTGTTTCACAAGCTGTGTTAAAGATGCGGCTGTTGCTTTAGAAGTGCTGGCCGGCAGAGATGACCGGGATATGACTTCTTCCTATGAACCGGTAGGTCATTATGCAGAAGCGTTAAACAGTGACTTAAAAGGAAAGCGTATTGCGGTGCTTGCTAATGTGATGGATTCAATTAAGGATGAGGCGATCTTAAAGAACTTTGACGCTTTGTGTGAAAAGCTGAAAGCCCGCGGTGCGATTGTGGAAAAGGTTAAAATGAATGATGAGCTTTTAGAAACTTTGCTGCCGGTATATCTGATTATTGCGAATGCGGAGGCATGTGCAAACCATTCTAACCTTGATGGTGTGCGTTTTGGTATGCGTGAAGAGGGTGCTGATCTTGAAGAAATCATGATCAATTCCAGAACTAAGGGCTTCTCATCCGCAGTGCGCAAGCGTTTTGTTTTGGGCAGCTGGTCACTGTTTGTGGAAAACCAGGAGAAATTGTTCAGAAAGGCTCAGAAGGTACGCCGTGTGATCGTTGATGCATATGCGGACGTACTAAAGGATTATGACGCTGTTTTGGCAAGTGCTGCCAGCACAACAGCACCGAAACCGGATGAATCGAATGATGAAAAGATGTCGGATACTTATCTGGTTGCTGAAAACCATATGGTGCTGGGCAATCTGTCCGGTTATCCAAGTATTACGGTGCCATGCGGTTTTGCGGAAGGCCTGCCAATCGGTGTGAATTTGACAGCTAAGGCATTTGATGAACAGAATTTATTGAATATAGCAAAAGCTATTGAAGAAGAAACAGGATTAGAAGGAAAGACTGTGGAGGTAAACGCATGAACTTTGAAACCATCATCGGGATTGAAATCCACTGTGAATTAAAAACCAATACCAAGATGTTCTCCGCCGGACCGGTACGCTTTGGCGCGGCGCCGAATACTTGTACCAATGAAATTGATCTGGGGATGCCGGGAACACTGCCATGTTTAAATATGCATGCGGTAGAATTAGCAATCCGTGCTTGCAGCGGTGCTCACTGTACCATTGATCCATTAATTAAATTTGATCGTAAGAATTACTATTATTCTGATTTGCCAAAGGGCTTCCAGATTACTCAGCAGTTCCACCCAATCGGCAGCAATGGTTATTTGACTATTGATACTGAAGCCGGTAAGAAAAAGATCCGCATTAACCGCATTCATATGGAAGAGGATACGGCGAAGCAGTTCCATACTGCTAATGGTACGATGATTGACTTCAACCGTGCCGGTACACCGCTTGTGGAAATCGTATCTGAACCGGATATCCGCAGCGGTAAGGAAGCGGCTGCCTATGTGGAACAGCTGCGCAATATGCTTTATTATTTGGGTGTATCAGATTGTAAGATGGAAGAGGGCAGCATGCGCTGTGACGTAAATATATCATTGCGTCCTTATGGCTATGCCGGCTATGGCACAAAAACAGAAATCAAGAACCTGAATTCATTAAGTAATGTGCAAAAAGCAGTGGATGAAGAAATTCAGCGGCAAAGTAAAATCTATCTTGAAGGCGGTACGGTGATTCAGGAAACCCGCCGTTTTGATGAAGCAAGCAAAACGACCATTTCGATGCGTAAAAAGGAAGGCAATGTCGATTATAAATTCTTCCCGGAGCCAAATATCTTCCCGATTCAACTTGATGAGGCATGGATCAAGAGCATTCAGGAGAATTTAAATGAGGTACCTGAACAGCGCAAAGAGCGTTATATGAATCAATATGGCTTGAGCGATTATGACGCCGTTACCTTGACAGCTACGAAGGAATTATCTGATTTCTATGATGAGGTAATCAAGCATACCAATGAGTACAAGCTTGCCAGCAACTGGGTGACTACTGAGATGGTGGCTTATCTGAATAAGGAAGGCATCAGTTATGAAGAAAATAAACTGCAGCCGGAACATCTTGCGGCAATGATCGATATGATCATTAAGGGTGAGATCTCCGGCAAGCAGGCTAAGGTTGTCTTCGAGGAAATGATGCAGGGGAAGGACCCAAAAGTTGTTGCGGAAGCGAAGGGCATGAAGCAGATGAGTGATCCGTCTGCAATTCTGGCATTGATTACTGCGGCTATTGAAGCGAATCCGCAGTCAGTAACAGACTTTAAAAATGGTAAAGATAAGGCAGTCGGCTTTTTAGTCGGTCAGGTTATGAAGGCCAGCAAGGGCACTGCCAATCCGGCTATGACCAATAAGATGGTTCAGGAAGAGCTTAAGAAAAGATAGCCAAACAGCATAATTTGAAGTACAATAGTACGTGAAGGAGTGAGTTGATGGCTAAAAAAACATCGAATCCCGTTAAGCTGAAAAAGCCGCATGTTATTTTGTGGCTGGGCATTATCATTGTATTGGTACCATGTATCATCCTGGGTGTCGTGCTGATGAATTCATTAGAAAACAGCCGTGAACCAGTGGTTGCGGATCGTTTCAAGAATGAGTTGAATCCGGCAATTACCGAAACTGATCTTGCCAGTATCAGAAGTAATTTGAATTATGACAATATCGATAATTTGGAAGTAAATCTGATCAGCGCAACGCTTAGGGTGATGATTAATACCAGTGATGATATGGCAGAGGGAGATCTTCTTTGGATCTTAAATGATGCTGCTGATAAAATAGCGGCGGTACTGCCGATTGAAACCTATTTCACAAACAGTGCTGCGACAAAGATGTATGATCTTGAAATTCATGTGTATAACACAACCAAGGGCAGTGAAGCATTGCCGCAGATTTATTATGTGAAAACAAAGAATGCAGCTAATGAGGATTGGGTCATTGATAATTATACCGTGGCAAAAAATCCTGAATTGGCAAAATCAATTCTTGATCCCAATATTACAGATACGGATATTGAAAACGTGAAGGCTGCATTAAGCTATGACAATGCCGACAGTGTGCGGGTCAGTGTTATAGACAATCTTCTGCGGGTTACCATTGACGCAAATGATACCATTGGTGAAGATGATCTGCTTTGGCTTTTGAATGATGCCGCTGAAAAGGTTGTTTCAGTATTGCCGATCGAAACATATTTCTCTGCTGCGGAAGATGCTAAAAATATGAATCTTGAGGTTCATGTTTATAATATAGCGGAGGGATCCGATGATCTGCCGCAGATCTATTATGTAAAGGCAAAGCTGGCTGATGCGACAGACTGGACGGTTATTAATCAAGCCGACAGTAATTAATAAGTGAAACCTGGAGTGATCCGGGTTTTTCTTGCCAATTGCAGTTTTAAATCAGTTATAAGAGGAAGCAGGTGAGGGGATGGATTACCATCAGAAATTATTGAGTAAAAACGGTCTTTCAACAATGACATTAGCGAAGGAGTTTTTATTTTGGCAGCTTGGGGAGAAGATACCAACCGTTTCTGATCTAAAAGAGAAAGTAGGACTTGCACGGGGGACGATTCAAAATTCCATTAAATTCCTTCAGGAAAATGGTGCGATCAAACTTGAATCGAAGGGACATCTGGGTACTTTTCTAATTGCGAAGAACACGGCGATCTTATTGGCTTTTGCCGGCATTACATCGATTGTCGGAGTTATGCCGCTGCCGTATTCGAAACGTTATGAGGGATTTGCGACGGGTTTGATTGTAGCGATGGAAAACCAGTATAATTTACCGGCATCCATGGCCTATATGCGGGGAGCGGCCAACCGTATCGCGATGCTGCTTGCGGATCGGTATGATTTTGCGATTATATCCCGTTATGCGGCGAATAATATTATGAAGAAAAATGATTCTGTACAAATTGTGAAGGCCTTTGGCCGTCATTCTTATTTGTCAGAGCATGTGATCGTATTTCATGATGCCGAGTGCAAAGCAATTGAAAATGGCATGAAAATTGGCATTGATAATGATTCTATCGACCAAAAGGTATTGACCGAGCATGCGTGTGAAGGCAAACAGGTGGAGTTTGTCCAGGTGGAATATAACCAAATCCTTGAAAAAATCATCAGCGGTGAGCTTGATGCGGCGATTTGGAACGAAGATGAAATTACTGATAAGCATCTGCATATCAATTATGTATCGCTGCCATCCGATAACATAGATGATACGGAAGCTGTTATGGTAGTGAATACACAGCGGCGTGAAATGGCTGGCTTGCTGAGTGAACTGATTGATGTACAGATCGTACTGGATAATCAGAAGCTGGTGCTGGAAGGAAAGATTACGCCAAGCTATTAATTTTTAAAATCTAACCAAAGGTAACGGTATTTCGTTGCCTTTTACTTTACCGGTATTACAGGTATCCGTGTAAGTATGAATACTTACGAATAATAGGGTTGACATTCATCGGGAATCAGTCTATAATTTATTTGTACAAAAAAATGTATATTGAAAATCATTACTATGAATTTGCATGATGCAAATCTTATTCATTCAATCAATATACAAAAAAATGTATATTATAGGAGGAATTATGCTGAAGGAGCGTATATCGATTTTAGAAAATGCAGGAGTTATCTCAGCGGAAGTTGCAGAGTTTGTGAACCGAGTCATCGATGAGGATCTGGTGACATTCACGGATAAAGAAAGTATTCTTGAAATGTTTACGACTCACTTGGCGATGGCTGCCCAACGGATATGCACAGGTCAGGAAGTAGAAACATTAGATGAGAGCATCTGGAATGAAGTAGTGAATAGTTCGGGTATTCATCAGGCAGAAAAGCTTTATGAAACAGTGACGGAAAAGGCGCCTTGTACTTTCCCGGAAGGTGAGAAACGCTTTCTGCTGATGCATCTATGCAATCTATATCAATAAGAAAGGAGGATTTGCGGGATGGTGAGAATTGTAGTCGGCGGTCAGATCAATAAGCAGGAAATTCATGATTTTCTTCAAAAAAATTATGAAGGAATTGAATTAGCAATTAAGAATGATCTGGATGCAGTAAATGCTTTAAAGATGGGGAAGTTTGATTATTATGTAGGTGCCTGTAATACAGGCGGCGGCGGTGCATTGGCAATGGCAATTGCTCTATTGGGACAGAATCAATGTAAGACAATTTCAATGCCGGGCAAGGTTTTTCCTGATGAGGAAATCATTGCAGCTGTTAAGGAGGGCAAAAAAGCATTTGGATTTACAGCCCAGCATGCTGAACAGGTACTGCCTGTTCTGATGAAAGCTATTCTAGAAAAAATGGAGGACTAGAAAATGAAGTATATTATCATCGCAGCGATTGGTGCGTTGGCATCAATTCTGGCGAATAAGGGGATTGCAGTGTTCAACGATGGTTTCAGACCTATCGTACCGCAGTATTTTGACGGACAGATTTCTCGTAAAGAATTAGCAACGATGAGCTTCGCAATCAGCTTTGGTTTGGTTATCGGCTTCGGTATTCCAACCTCGATTGCGGCTACGATTATATTAATTCACTGTTTACTTCTGACAACGGATATCATTGGTACATGGTGTCCTGATAATAATAAAGGAACGATCATGGCCGGTGTCATCGGTGCGCTGTATGGCTTGCTGATTCTAATCGGACTTGATTTTGTCGTAACAGCATTTAGTTATCTGCCATATAATTTCCTTGATGCATTAGGCAGCGTTTCTAAATATGTAACGGTTGCGTTTGCCATTTTCCCTGCCCTTGCTGTTGCTTATCAGCATGGATTCAAAAAAGGTGCTATTACTGCATGTATCGTTGTTGCCGTTTATTTCCTAGTTAAGAAGTTTGGCGTTATTACCGTTGGTGAAGGCGTTAGTATCGCATTGAATGGCGAAGGTATGGCGATGCTGGCCGGTACGATCGCGATGCTTGCTTTCGCAGCGGCAGTGAAGGCTGAAGGCGGCAGTGCAAATACTGATTTAGTCAATGTTTTCTCTGAAAAAGTAGCTAAGATCAGAAAGAATTGGTTCCTGCTTGCTATCATGGGCGGCTTGCTTGCCTGCGGTACAAGCATGGCAATGATTGCCGGTGACCCAATTTCACTAGCTTTAGTCAGCAATGGCGCAATTTCAGAAGCCGCAATGGCTGCGGCAGCCCGTGCTATCGGCTTTATTCCTTTAGTATTCACAACAGCCATCGTTACCGGTGTTTATGGACCGGCCGGCTGTACGTTTGTCTTCGTTATGGGTCTGTTATTCTTCAATAATCCATTAGTTGCAATGATTGCCGGGGCAGCGGTCATGATTATTGAATTATTGCTGATCAATGTTTTCGCAAAAGGCATGGATAAGTTCCCTGGTGTAAAAGACATGGGTGAGCATATCCGTACTTCAATGAATAAAGTCTTAGAGGTTGCCTTACTTGTTGGTGCTGTCGCATCAGCTGAAGCTATGTCTGCGGCAGTTGGTCTAAGCGGTATCGGTGCATTATTCGTTATTGGATGTCTGCTGCTGAACCGTGTTTCCAAGAAACCGATTGTTGAACTTGCCGTTGGACCGGTTGCTTGTATTCTCTATGGTATTTTGATTAACCTGCTGGTTGTTATTCAATTAGTAACACTGGTAGCTTAAATTTCATGAAAATGGCGGGTAAAGTGGCAATCACTTGCTCGTCATTTATTTTAAGAAAGGAGTACACGAATGAAATTAAACGACGGATATACGATGATGCATGAGCATATGCATATTGATTTATCAGGTGTGAAAAAAGATCAGGATTGCTGCCTTGACTGTTATGATGAAATTTGTGCTGAATTAAAACAGCTGTATAAACAGGGTGTCCGCAATATCTGGGAAGTAACAAATATTGGTATGGGCAGAGATATCAGTACGATTTTAAAGCTTGAAGAAGCGACAGGGATTCATTTTATGATTTCTACCGGCTGTTATAAAGATCCATTCATCCCTGAAGCAATGAGTGCATTCGATACAGAGAAGCTTGCTGAATTGATGATCAGAGAAATCAATGAGGGTATTGAAGGAACCGGTGTTAAAGCAGATGCGATCGGTGAAATCGGAACCAGTAAAAATGAGTGGACAGAAAATGAAAGAAAGCTGTTTGACGCCGCTATAATTGCACATAGTGCAACACATAAACCTATTTATACTCATACAACGCTTGCTACACTGGCGAAGGAACAAGCTGATTATCTGGTAAGCCATGGTGCTGATCCTACGAAGGTAGTTATCGGTCATGTTGATTTGAGCGGCGATCTTGATTTCATTCGTTCTGTACTGTCAACCGGAGTAACCGTTGGTTTTGATACGATCGGCAAGAATAATTATCTGCCTGATCAGAAACGTATCGAATTTCTGCTTGCATTAGAAAAGGAGAGCTTGCTGAATCAGGTGGTGTTATCTGAGGATCTGACTAGAAAATCACATCTTAAATATAAGGGCGGTATTGGATATTGTTATCTTTTTGAAAGCTTTATACCTGAACTGCTCAAAGCCGGCTTATCACAGAATTCTATTGATCTGATGCTGATTGAGAATCCAAAAAGGATTTTCAGTGATTGATGATGGCTCATGCTGATAAAAAGCTGCGTCATTCATTGGCTCAGCTAAATCCCTATCATTCAGTAAATAAATGCTTCAAGGTGAATGATGGTGAAATTTATGTAGGCATCAAGGATGTGGAACAGATACCTTCATCTTTAATGAATCAGCTGATAAGTAAGGATAAGTATGTTCTGCATACCTTGGACGCTCATTCACTGGGCGGCAGGGCTGTCGATCTGCATCTGCAAAATCCGATTACCGGAAGATTTATGACTGGCAGCTCCAGCGGCACTGCCATTAATGTTTTGACCTATATCAATGATCTCGGTATCGGTACAGATGGCGGCGGTTCGGTGCTGGCTCCCGCTATGTCGCTGAATCTATTTGGTTTTATATCGGAGCTGATCGAGACTGATTATGTAAAGCAGTATACTAAAGAATCAACAGACGGTATAAGCTTCAGTCCTTCTATTGGCTTTATGACCCGTGATTATGCAATGATGAGCAAGACTATCAGTGATGTTCTTGATATTCGCTCTGAATATAAAGCATTGAAAATCTTTGTCAGTGAAGAAGATTGCCATGATTATTCATTTGCCTGCCAAAGAAAGAACTTACCGGCTCTTTATGCAGACCGGAAAACTTTGATTCGGTGTTTGAACACTCTTTTATCTGAGTGTGATGTGCTGCTGTCTTATGAAGGACCTGTTGATGGTTGCGGTATCGGAGATACCATTTTCGGACATTTTGATGAGCGGACACATGAACTTCAAATGAGGGCGAATAAAGGATTTATCCGAGTTGTAAACATGGTCAATGCTACGGCCTTAAGTGTGCCGGCTGCATCATTAGGCTGTGCCTATGTGTTGATTTGTGAGAGTAAAAAGGAAAAGATTGCGGCGATGCTGGGACTTGCTGAAGAATTAGCGCATGAACCTGATGCCACGCTGCATCGTTATTTCAGTAATCTGTCAATGTATTTTTCAAAAGGATATCAAAGCGAGGAGGAAAAATGATGAAAACATATCCGCTGCACTCCATTTCATTGGAGGAAGCTAAACAAAAGCAGTTTGCTTTGGTTGATGAAATATGCCGTGAATTTGAAGGGGCTGAGTTTTTGAATCTGGGTGATTTAGGCGTTGTTCAGCCAGGTAATAAGCCAACTTATGCAGGAAAAGCCGAACGGTTGCTGGCGCGTTTTTTCCATGCAGAGAAAGCAATCTTGGTAACAGGCGCCGGAACCGGTGCAATTCGCTGGGGCTTAACCGCCATGCTGAAGCCAAACAGTAAAGTGCTGGTTCATAAAGCTCCCGTTTATCCGACTACATTAACTTCGCTAAAGGGGCTGAATGCTGTTTTAGTCGAGGCTGATTTCAATGATTTGAGTGATATACGCAGTGTCATGAAGGAAAATGAGATAGATGCCGCCATCGTTCAGTATACAAGACAGAAGCCCGATGACAGCTATGATATGGGGGAAGTGATTGAATGCATAAAGGCATGTAAAAATGTACCGATTCTTACGGATGATAATTATGCGGCGATGAAGGTCGATAAAATCGGTATCGAATTAGGTGCTGATCTGAGTGCTTTTTCTGCATTTAAACTGCTTGGACCGGAAGGCGTCGGCGTATTGCTGGGGAAGGCTGATTTGATCGATGAGGTAGAACGCAATAATTATTCCGGCGGCAGTAAGGTTCAGGGCTGGCAGGCAATGGAACTACTGAGAATGCTTGTCTATGCACCCGTCGCGTTGGCAATTCAGGCAGAAGAAAATGAAAAGGCTGTAAGCCTGCTGAATGACGGCAGTATTCCGGAAATCAAAGATGCCTTTCTCGCTAATGCCCAATCTAAGGTATTGCTTGTAGAATTTAGGGAAGCTATTGCCGAACAGGTATTAATCGAAGCACAGAAGCTTGGAGCAGCGCCTAATCCTGTGGGAGCTGAATCAAAATATGAGGTCTTACCGATGTTTTACCGTGTGTCCGGAACTTTTTTAAAGAATGATCCGACATTAAAAACACGAATGATTCGTATAAATCCAATGCGCAGCGGCAGTGATACGATCGTGCGTATTCTGAAGGAAAGCATAAGGAAGGTGAAAGAATGTTCTTAAGCTCTACATTAAGGAGAAATAAAGAGCTTATCGAAGCTTCTTTCCAATTGCATCAGCAGGGGAGGATTCTGCCTGACACGTATGTAATTGATCTTGATACTTTAAAAAAGAATGCGAAGCAGATGCTGGATGCCGCAGAAAAACAGAATATTTCATTATATTTTATGCTGAAACAATTAGGCCGGAATCCTTTGATTGCCAAGGAGTTAGTGAAGCTTGGATATGAAGGCGCTGTGGTTGTTGATTTCAAAGAAGCAAAGGTCATGATGAAGCATCAGATACCGATTGCCAATGTGGGTCATCTTGTACAGACACCAAGGGCAATGATTCAGGAGCTTGTGAATTATGGCTGTCATTACTTTACGATATTTTCTATCGATAAGGCTCGTGAAATCAATGAATGTGCTAAAGCAGCCGGAATCAGACAAAAGGTATTGCTGAAGGTCGTAGGCCCTGAAGATATGATTTACAGCGGTCAGACGGCAGGCTTTCGTTTAGCGGGTTTAGATAATGATATTGAAGCGTTGAAACAGCTTGATCATATAGAGATTGCCGGCGTTACTTCTTTCCCATGTTTTCTGTACAGTGAGGAAAAGGATACGATAGCACCGACACCGAATATGGATTCTTTGCTGAAGGCGAAGGAAATGCTGAAGAAGCATGGCATTCAAATTGAAAATGTCAATGCGCCTTCCGCAACCTGCACGTTCACCCTTGAACAAATGAAGAACTATCCGATCAACAGCGGTGAGCCGGGGCATGGCTTAAGCGGAACAACTCCGCTCCACGCATATAAGGAATGTGTGGAAGTGCCATGTGTAACGTATGTCAGTGAGATTTCACATAATTTTGATGATCGCTCTTATTGCTATGGCGGCGGATTTTACCGGCGTTCTCATGTGGCCAATGCCTATGTCGGCAAGTGTATGGAAGATGCCTGTGAATGTCATGTTGAACCGCCGAGTCTTGAAAGTATTGATTATTACTTTGAATTAGATAAGCCTTGTCATGTAAGCGATACGGTGATTATGGCATTTCGATTCCAGATTTTTGTTACACGCAGTCATGTAGCGGTCGTGGAAGGCATCCATGAGGGTGAGATGAAGCTGCTGGGTATCTATAACAGCTTAGGAGATGAGGTTCAATGAATAAACGATTTGTAGTCATAGTCTTGGATGGCTTTGGTGTTGGGGCCATGGAGGATGCTGCTGTGGCTCGTCCCGGTGATGAGAAAAGTTCAACCCTTGGCAGTATATTGCATGACTTTCCTGATTTGAAGCTTCCGACCTTAGAGCGTTTAGGCTTGATGAATGCATATGGTCAGGCAAGTCAATGTATGAATTTAAGTAAAGAGGCAAACTTTGGAAAAAGTGAATTAATGCATTTTGGTGCTGATACGTTTATGGGTCATCAGGAGATCATGGGAACATTGCCGAAGAAGCCCAAGGTTCAGCCCTTTCAAGATCAGGTAGATGCTGTGGCTGAGCATTTAAAGAAGCTGGGTCATAAGGTTGAATATTTAAGCAATGGCAAACTGCGTTATCTGCTTGTTGATGATGCATGTACGGTGGCAGATAATATCGATGCGGATTTTGGGATGGCGTATAACTGCACAGCACCCCTTGACGTGCTTCCTTTTGAAAAAGAATTGGAAATTGCTCAGCAGGTCAGAGAGGTTGTGACTGTCAACCGAGTGATTCCATTCGGCGGTACCGGCAATACGATAGCTGATGTATTAGCTGCTGAAGAAACGAGAGAGGATCGCTTTATTGGAATTCATGCGGTTAAATCGAAGTCATATGAACAAGGCTATATGTGCCGTCATCTTGGTTATGGTGTGGATAAGAGCGTTCAGGCACCGACGATACTTACTGATGCAGGCATACCGGTGACATTGCTTGGCAAGGTGGCGGATATTGTAGCGAATGACGGCGGCAAGTCGATTTCCTGTGTAGATACCGGTGAAGTGCTGGATCTGACGCTTGATGCCGTGAAGTCTATGAAGCATGGTTTTATCTGTACCAATGTGCAGGAGACCGATCTTGCCGGTCACAGTCAGGATGCTAAGTGGTACATGGAATTGCTGAAGCTGGCGGACGCAAAGATCGCGCAGATCATTGAACTGCTGAATGATGAGGATGTGCTGGTCGTGATGGCAGATCATGGCAACGATCCGGATATCGGTCATAACAAGCATACACGTGAAAATGTGCCGCTGTTGGTATGGCATGGGCAGGTGCACGGCGTTGAGTTAGGCTTACGGAAATCATTATCCGACGTAGGAGCCAGTGTCTGTGATTTCTTCAACGTTAAAAAGCCTCAGAATGGTGAATCGTTTATGAAACTGCTTGATCGTAATAAATGATGAGTTACTGGGTGGAGAAAGTCATCATCAATGAGATTGCAGCGTGCTGCTAAGTGTTTATATTTGAATTAAATGGAGAAATGTGTGAAGCATTTCTCTTTTTCTGTTTTAGTAAATCTTGGAAGGAAATAAGATTGATTAATAATCGATAAAATATTCACATAAGGTTCTTGACATTAAGAATGAAAACGTTATACTAATAGTAGACCGTTCGTCTAGTTAAGAGGAACGGATAGGAGGAACAAATGAAAAAGGCAAAATTATTAAGCTTATGCTTAGCCGGTGCTTTGATTTTCTCTGGCTGTGCGCCTAAAAATGACGCGCCTGTTGAAAATACAACAGGAATGACAGCCGGAACGTATGAAGCTGCGGCAAAAGGATTTGGCGGTGATATTAAGATCGCAGTGACTGTTGATGCTGAGAAAATCACCAATATTGAAGTGTTAGAAAATTCCGAAACAGAAAATATCGGCGGCGCTGCATTACCAACACTGGTACAAGAGGTTTTGGATAAACAGAGTGTAGCTATCGATACGGTCAGCGGTGCTACTGTTACCAGCAATGGCTTCCTTGAGGCATTAAAGGATGCATTGACTCAGGCTGGTGCTGATATGGAGAAGATGAGCCAAGTCGTTGAAGGGAATACAGAAAAGGAAACTGTTGAATTAACGACTGATATTCTGGTTATCGGAGGCGGCGGTGCCGGTTTGACTGCTTCATTGTCTGCTCTTCAGGAAGGGAATAAAGTTGTTTTATTAGAAAAGATGTCATTTGCCGGCGGTGCTTCATCAATGGCTGGTGCCGGTACGACAGCAACCGGCAGTAAATGGCAGATCGAATCTGGCTATGAGGATAGTCCTGAACAATTAAAGGCTGATATGCTTGCGAATGGACATAACCACAATGATGAGGCTACCTTGGATATTTTCGTAAATACCGTAGGTGCTGCTTTTGACTGGTTAGTGGATCCGGAAGGGGCAAATGTTGAATATGATAACTCTGAACCTGGACGTACTTATTCAGGTGTCGGACGCGGAGCAGGGGTTGTTAAGACATTGCTTCAGCGCGTAAAGGATGCCGGCGGTGAAGTTTATCTGGATACTGCAGGTACTGAATTAATTGTTGAAAATGGCAAGGTTGTCGGTGCTAAGGCAGAAGGCAAGGATAAGATTTATACGATCAACGCAAAGGCTGTTATTTTAGCAACCGGCGGATTCGGTGCTAATGATGAATTGGTGCCTGCTGAATATCAGGAATTTGTTTATGCTGGTGCTGCCGGTGCGACTGGTGATGCGATTGAAATGACCAAGGCTGTTGATGCTGATTTGATCAACATGGAATTCGTAAATGTTCAGCCTAACAGTATCGTTATGCCTAGCGGTTTAGGTCAATACTGCAACCCTGGTGTAGGCGGTGCTTATAAAGCAAGCGGTGCTTTCTTAGTCAATGAAAAGGGTGTTCGTTTTGCGAATGAACAAGGCAATGCTTATGATTTGATTCAGGCTATGAAGCCGAATAAAGCTAATTATTTGATTTTAGATCAGACTTCCTTTGATGCATTTAATAAGGGAATGATCGGCAGCAATATTTATACTGAAGAAAATGTTGCTGAATGGCTGGAGAATAATGGTGCTTCAAATCCAGTGATGGTTAAGGGTGAATCACTTGAAGATTTAGCTAAGACTTTAAGTCTGCCGGAGGGTACACTTACGGCAGCTGCTGAGAAATTTAATGCGGATGTAGCTGTCGGTACTGATGAGTTCGGCAGAAAATTAAGTGCTGAGATCAGCAGTGATGGCCCTTATTATGCTGTACAGATGTGGCTGCGTTATTATGCAACGCTTGGCGGTCTGCATATCAATGATCAGATGCAGGTTCTGAATACGAAGCAGGAAGCAGTGGATGGCTTGTTTGCTGCCGGTGAGGTTGTCGGCGGTCTTGAAGGCGATATTTATTACGGCGGTTCATTATTCGGCTGGGCAATGACTAGCGGAAGAAATGCCGGTGTGTCTGCATCTTCAATGATTAAATAGGAAGAGAAATTTGTAAATTTTAAAAATAAGGGGTTGATATTAAAGATCAGCCCCTTTATTATAAAAAAGTAAGGGTGGTGGCCGTATGAATCACAGCGCAGAGAAACGGGAGCTTATTTTAAAGAATGCGTCAATGTTATTTTCACAGAAGGGTTATTTTGGTGTTGGTATTAATGAGATCGTGAGTGCATGTGATATTCCTAAGGGGTCTTTTTATCATTATTTTCCTGGTGGGAAAAATCAGCTTGCGGTTGAGGTCGTTCATGATGCTTATAATAAAATGGAAATGGGTATTCGAAAGAATATTTTCTCTGCGTCAGAGAGTGCAGTTGAGGTGTTTTGCTGGATGGCGGAGTGTCTGGCCAGGGATATTGATGAAAGACGGGAAGGATTGAAGTCGCTGATTATTACGTTTATGGGTATTGAAGCTACTTATATCAGTGAGGAATTGGCGGTTGCTTCGAAGGAGGTTTATCACAAGTGGGAGGTTTTGTATAGTGAGAAGCTGATGCAGTGCGGCTATGATGAAGTGAATGCAGAAAGGTATTCGAAGATGCTGCTGACGCTGATTCATGGTAATCTGATTTCCTGCTGGATCAGTAAGGATTCGACGAATTTAAGGAATATTAAAAATCTGCTGCCGAACTTGCTGCCTGATGAAAAGTAGGCAGCTTTTTTGTGGTATAATGGTGAAAATAAGGATGAGAGTGAGTGCTGATGATGAAGAAAAATGAACATGTGACAGGTACGTGTGTGAACTATACGTTTGAGGGTTTGGGAGTTGTGAAGGTGGATGGATTTCCGCTGTTTGTGAAGGATATGCTGGTGGGTGAATGCGGTGAGATCGTGGTGACGCAGGTGCGGAAGAATTTTGGGTATGGAAGACTTTTGAAATTGGAATCGAAGAGTCCTGAGCGGGCGGTGCCGAGGTGTCCGATTTTTAAACAGTGCGGCGGGTGTCAGCTGCAGCATTTTTCATTAGTGGAGCTGCAGAGGTTTAAGACACAGCGGGTGAAGGATGCGATTGAGCGGATCGGTGGTTTGGATTGTCATGTTGAGGATGCGATGATGATGGAAGATGGCTGGTATTACCGCAATAAAGGGCAGGTGCCGGTTGGATTGGATAAGGCTGGAAAGACGGTGTGTGGTTTTTATCGGATCAACAGCAATGATATTATTGATATGGATGAGTGTTTGATTCAGCATGAGCTGATCAATAAGAGTGTGCAGTGCATGAAGCGGCTGATTGGGGAGTTTGGCAATGCGGAGGTGTTTCGGCATTTGCTGGTGAAGGTGGGGTTCAGTACCGGTGAAGTGATGGTTGTGTTTATTGTGCGTGAGAAGAGAGTTAAGGAATTGTCACTCATGGCTGAGCAGCTGGTGGCTGAGGTGCCTGAGGTGAAGAGTGTGATTTTGAATCTGAATCAGCGGTGTGATAATGTGATTTTAGGTGAGGAAGAGGTGCTGCTTTATGGGGAGCGGGTGATTCATGATGTGCTTGATGGGCTGAGTTTTGAGATTTCGTCGAAGTCGTTTTATCAGATCAATCCGGCGCAGACGGTGAAGCTGTATCAGAAGGCGGTGGCATTTGCGGGATTGTCGAAGGATGATCGTGTGGTGGATCTGTATTGCGGAATTGGGACGATTACGCAGTTTATGGCAAGGAAGGCTGCGCATGTGCAGGGGGTTGAGGTTGTAGCTGCGGCGATTGAGGATGCGAAACGGAATGCGGCGCGGAATGGGATTGTGAATGTGGATTTTGTGTGTGCGGATGCGGGGGAGTATGCGGATCGGATCGCGAGGTCTGGGGAGCGAGTGGATGTGGTTTGTGTGGATCCGCCGCGTAAGGGGTGTGACCAGAAGACGCTGAATGCGATTTTGACGATGGACCCGAGGCGGATCGTGTATGTGTCGTGTGATCCGTCGACGCTGGCGAGGGATTTGAAGTATTTGGGGGAGCGAGGATATGGGGTGGAGCGGGTGCAGCCGGTGGATATGTTTCCGTGGACGTATCATGTCGAGACGGTAGTTCTGATGTCTAAGGTCAGGTAATTAAGTGCGAAAAAGGCCTGATTTCAGGTCTTTTTTGCTATCGCAGATACGAAAACATTCAATCCGACGTCTAAACATTACGCTCTGCGGAAACAGGGCGACGAGGGCTTATCGGAAAAAGTGTGTATAGTTTAGACGCCGATTTAGATGTCGGGCACTGACACAGTGATTTAGATGTCACGCAGAGTTTAGACCGTGGATTAGGTTGCAGAACAATTATATACCCAGGGTGCAATGAAGAAGGAGGAGTCCAATTGACATGGTGACATTTAAGTTAATAGAAGAAGGAATTCGATATATTGTCTATTGGTACTTTCCAGAAGGCAATGAAGAAAATGGACATGGTATAATAATAATTGATAAGGAACAAGAGACGATTGATATTTTGGAGTTAGCACCAATGGATTTTTCCCATGAGGTTTCTGTTGATGATCAGAACGAAATGCGTGAATCAATAAACAGGATGAGGAAAGAAGAGAACGAGGATGAATTAACCGAAGATGAGTGGCCTTCTGCTACAGAATCTTTTACAAGCACCTTTTTTGCAGACCATGCTATCAGCAAAATATGCGATGCATATAATGATGGCATTGTATTAAAAGAAGGAATGTCAGCCTGGTATTAATGTGATTGCAAGAAGGAGGACGAGAAATGATAATACCATATAGTGAAATAAAAAACATTCTCAAAGGCTGCTATATAGATGATGGAGACAATATATTAGTAAGCCATTCGGTATTTAATGGCGAAAGAGAGTTTGCACTTGTACTTTTGGCACAGTGCATCGGGCTTTTAAATAGAGATAGTATAAATGACAAATTTATAGTTCAATATTTGCAAGGGCTTTTAGCACTAACTAATTCGGAGACAAAGCATTATGCAGCCTATCTTAATACTTTTGTTAAAGATCCAACTGCTAGAGAAAAGGCACTTACCGGAGAAAAATTAGGACAAAATGACATTGCTGTTATCAAAGAACTGATGCAAACGAATATGGCTGAATATACCATGAAAGGTGAATATCAGAGTTGCTGTTATTCGGCTATGCTTGCTTTTTTTCAAACAGCATATTGTATTTTAATGAAAAAGTTGGACTTTTATATAAAACACATTTATATGATAGCTGATCTTGACGATGAGCTTGAGAGCATCCAAATTTACGAAAGCGATCGACAAGAAGAATTTATCATAGTAGATTGGCACAGCTCTAACAAAATAAATAGTATATACATGCTTTATAAAAACCAATATTCTGGTTTGGACAAGGCTTCGATTTTAGATTTAGTAGCTGCGGATGTGATTGAAGAAGATTACTATTTTAAGGATGAAAGGTTTTCTATTGCGCCTAGTATTTTGGTTAAGCAATATTGTGCCATTATTGAGCATGAGGTTAACGAGATAATTCAAATGATAGATATTCCGGAAAAGCCTACAAAACATTTAATGTGGTTTAAAATGAAAGAATATGTGAAAGAACACAATATTGATTTGGAAGCTACTGATTATACATTGTCTGAAGTTCTAGAAGAACTTTATGATTTGCGAAACAAAGGTGCGCATGGTGATGTTATTAATAAAGACGAATATTCCGTGATAAGTAAATATAAAAATATGGCGTTATTTGATGGCCTATCTATAGAAAAATTAAGATTCAGAAATGGAAAGATTTCTCCAACGATAGATGAATTGAAAGAGTATATGGGATTATAGTAAAGGCTCCCCATCACCGGATATTATTCCAGTGGTGAGGGCCTTCTTTCGTAGGTATTATTCTTCAATATCAACACTTATCCCAGACTTGAACACCACCGTAAAGTGGTTGTCAAACACGGTGATTTTCTGTATCATCCTGCGAACAAGGCTTTCATCAAAGGTTGTAATCTCGCTGGGCTGGGTCTTTAGAAAATCGCATAGCTCGGTAATTCGGGTTAGCTTTTCATCACGGATAACGCTGTCAGTTTCGGATTTTGCTTTTAGCTCCCGGAGCTGGAAAATCTCCTCGGCAATGTTATCATAGGCATCACGATTGTTGGCTTTCTTGAAAAGTTCTTTTTGCAGTTCCAGCAGCTTGGCGTCAATGTCGTCCGTGGAGGCGCTGGCGTCGTTGCGGATGACCGTAGCGATATTTTCTTGCAGCATTTTCATATAGCCGCTTTTATCCAGAATCATTTCGTTAATGGCTTTCAGGATTATGCTCTGCAGCAGCTCCTCGCTGACTGTTCTGGCCCGGCAGGCGACGCCGGTGTTTTGCAGGCGGCTTTCGCAGCGCCATACAATGGATTTGCAGCCGCGATTGTTCCAGTGGATGCGACGGAACATTTCATTGCATTCACCGCAGAAGATAAGCTGGGAGAAGCAATGGTTACTGCTGTAGCTGCGTTTGCGTCCGTTGGCGCTGGTATGCACCACTCGCCTGCGCACCAGTTCTTCCTGCACCTGCATGAAGATTTCCTTTGGAATAATGGCGTCGTGATTGCCTTCTACATAATATTGTGGAACGGTGCCATTATTCTTGATTCTGGTTTTGCTGAGAAAGTCGGTGGTGTAAGTCTTTTGGAGAAGGGCGTCACCGATGTATTTCTCGTTGCGTAGAATTGCATTGATGGTGCTCGTCCACCATTTAGTCTTGCCTGCGCCGGTGAGAATACCGTCAGCCATGAGCCCGGCGGCTATTTTGTCCATGCTGTAGCCTTCCAGGTATTCTCGATAGATAAGTTTGACAGTTTCAGCCTGCTCCGGGTCAATGATAAGATTGCCATCGGCGTCCTTGGTATATCCAAGAAAATGGTTATGATTGACCTGAACCTTTCCCTGCTGGGCCAGAGAGGCCATAATGGTAAGGAGTACTTCGCCCTTGGCATCCATCGTGTTGATAGATTCCTTCTCAAAGTAAACGGGGATATTCTTATCCTTTAGCTGGCGGATAAATTTCAGGCAGTCCAGCGTGTTTCGGGCAAATCGGCTGATGGACTTTGTAATTATCATGTCGATGTTACCAGCCATGCATTCATCAATCATGCGATTGAACTCTGTACGCTTTTTTGTGTTGGTGCCGGATATACCATCATCGGCAAAGATGCCTGCAAGCTGCCATTCTGGATTCTTGGAAATGTACTCCGTGTAATGCTCAATCTGTGCGTCATAGCTTGTGGCCTGCTCATCGCTGTCTGTACTGACACGGCAGTACGCTGCGACTCGGAGCTTTGGCTTCTCAGCTGCATTGATGGTGTTCCCGACCTGCCGTCTGGCGGGAATGACCATAACCTTACTTTGTGCCATTGGTAATCACCTCCGGTCTGATAAGGCTATACAGGTATTCTGCCTGCTTTAGTGGATTTGATAGCTCCTGTTCCACCTGACCCATAAGAAAATCTGTTGGTATAGGTTTTACATGTGGAGTACGTTTCAGGTCAAGACGTCCTAACTTGTCAGCACGTTTTTCCAATTCAATCGGGATAGCATCAAAGGTGGCTTTGTCGATGATTGCCGGATAAAAGTCATCGCCCAAGTAGTGTTTATTAAGCATTATCCGCTTGGCTGTTCCGTGGTAGGTGTCAAGGCCTGCTTTCTTGGCGGCATCGCTGAGAGCCATGCCAGATAAATAATTCTTGTAAAGCTCCCGAATGGTAGCGGCAGCAGCTTCATCAATAACAGCCTGACCGTTTTCTATTCGATAGCCATAGGGTGTGTGGCCCATAAAATCACATCCTTTCTTGCAGCGTTAATCCGCATTTCAGTTGAATGCCGATTTCTTCTCGGCTGTAAATAATGATGCGGTCTGCATATTCTATAAATAATTCCTCATTAAATTCCTGTAGCATATCAGAGTGCTCTGTGAAATGCAGGAGCTTTTGAAGCTCCACAATTCTGGTAGAGGCTTGGCCGCTGTTGTTTTGCAGCATTTCGATTTCTGCCTTGCAGGCTTCCGTCTGCGTCATCAGCTCATTTTTCTGCTGGGTGAAAATAATCTGGTCAAGGTAGCCTTGTGCCATCAAACGCTGCAAGGTTTGTCGCTGTTCAGTGATTTGTAGCAGCAGTCTTTCAAGCTCTCGAATGCGACGAATGCCGTCATCCTCACTGGTGCTTTTGAGCTGCTCTAAGAGTGGAGTCAGAAGCACCTTTCTGCTGAAGATGAGTTTGTTCATCATGGTTAGGTATGCGTGTTCAAGGTCATCGTTTCGAATGTAAAGCATGGAACAGGCCTTGGTATCCGCTAGATGCGTGTTGCAAAGCCAAGCGACGTACTTATGACCAACGCATGAGTGCATGCGTCTGCGGAAGGTTGCGCCGCATTCACCACAGATGATTTTGCCGGAAAAGGCGTAGCGCTGTTGGTATCTGTCGCCACCTTTTACGATTCCTTTTTCAATTCTATGTTGTTCCAACAGGCGTGCGGCCAGTTCAAAATCCTCATGGCTAATAATTGCCTCGTGATGCTCGGAGCAGAAATACTGGTCTTTTTGACCGTTGTTCTGATGCCGATTGAACTGTGCATCTGTGTAGGTCTTTTGGAAAACAACATCGCCGGTGTACTTCTCGTTTGTCAGAATCCCCTTGATGGTGCCGTGCGACCACCTTCCGCCTTTCATGGTAGGTATCTGACGGTCATTGAAATCTTTGGCAATCTGATTAATACCAATGCCAGAAAGAAAAGCTGAAAATATTTGCTTCACTACTTCAGCCTGTTCTGGATTTACCTTCATTTCTTCTCTGTCCCATTCGTAGCCGTAGGGTGGATAACTGATTTTGAAGGTGCCATTTTGGAAACGTTTCTGTACGGCCCACTTGGTGTTTTCAGAGGTCGAGGTGGATTCTCCCTCAGCCATCGAGCTTAGAATTGCCAGCATCAGCTCACTTTCCATAGAACCGGTATTCAAATTTTCCTTTTCAAAAAAGATAGGTACATTTACTGCAAGCAGGCGTCTGACCAGCTCCAAGCAGTCCGTTGTGTTTCTGGAAAAACGGCTCAGTGACTTTGTGATAACCATATCGATTTGATGGTTTTCACAATCGGTCATGAGCTGAAGTAGTGCCGTTCTCTTTTCCTTTTTTGTGCCGGTAATCCCTTCATCGAAGTAAATACCAGCAAGCTCCCAGTCTCTTCTGGAATTGATGTAATTCTCAAAATATGTCTTTTGCGTATCCAGACTTTCGAGCTGTGCATCACTGCCAGTTGACACTCGGCAGTAGGCCGCTACACGGAGCTTTTTCTTTTCAGCAGGAGCTTGAACCTGCTGTAGTTTTGTGATTGTTTTCAAGCTATCACCTCCTTGTCAGTGTCACATATTACCTCTAAGTGCGCTTATTATCCAGTTATATCGGGCATTATCTCGGCCAAATGTGGGGAGAAAGTTTTCCGATTTAGAAGCGTTATTTTGTTGTATTCTGACAAGGAAATAAGTCCAGAATCCAGCATATTTTGAAGCAGCTGCTGAGCCTTATGATAACCGGCATCACGCTGCAATTGTTCTGTAGAGGGCGGTGTCGGCGGAGCAAGTATCGGTAGCTCTTCAAGAGATATTGGTGTTAATATGCTTCGTTGTTCGTTTGCCATGATGGGCCTCCAATCTGAGGTAGTTCCTCACTATCCTCTGGAGGTGAGCAGGCCGTTTTGACGAAGCCGTAACGATATTTTTTCAAAAAGAAAAAGGCCTGCAGGATTTCTCCCACAGGCCCAGAAGTCAGATGAGTATTAAATTCGTTTTGCAAAGTCCAGTGAAATCCAGCCGTTATGTCCATCAGCGTAGGATTTCAGAAGGCCCCATTTGGAAGCTCCTTGACCACTAGCTTCCTCCACGATAGTAAAGCAGCCCTTACCGGTAAACTTGCCGACCGTGTCATAGTTGGTTCCAGGGCCTTTGCGGATGTTCAGATTGTCAATGGTGACACTTACCATGTAAGGCGCAAAGCCGGTATTGGTAGCAGTGCCATAGATGATGGTGCCATTTTCATCAAAAACAGCATAGCCAGGATTGGCATCTACCTTTACCTTTGCATTGGCCAGCACCTTGTAGGCACCAAGCTGACTTTTGCTGTCTGACCAAGTCTTACGCACACGATACCATACTGTTTTGTCAGTGGCAGGCTCCTGCTGAGAACCGCCAAGAGCCGCTGTAACCTTTGCTGCCAAATCTCCAAGCCTTGCATACAGCCAATCGCCCGGACAGCTTTTATTGGCAAACCAACGATGTACCGTAATCACCATCTCATCAGACTTTGGATTGTAATTCAAGGACTTGTCCTTATCTGCAAACCACAAAAGTTTGCTCTTGCCGTTACGCCTGCAAATGTCCGTACAGAGTTTGATGAGGGTCGCATATACGGCACTGTTCATGGTATACGGCTCTGTCTTATCACTGGCGCACTCGATGGTGATGGCTCTCTGGTCGTTTGCACTGCTGGAGGTACACCAAGAACGGTTCTTTTCCTCCACACACAAGGACACTCTGCCATCCGTGCCAATGCCGTAATTGCAACTTGCATCACGGCCTGCCGGGAAGCAGGCACAGATGGTTTCTGCGGATAGCTGACCGACCACACAGTGGGGTGTGATGCGGTCGATTGAGTGTGTTCTCTGTCCAGAATGATTTGGGCTAAGCCCGGTATAAACAACTAAGAGACTGTTTGTATAGACCATATTATTTGTCCTCCTTCTCGCTGCGGTCGTGTAGTTGCTGCAGCACAGATTTTAGTTTCTCTGGATAAGGCAGGCCAAGATGGCCGGCGTTTTCCAGAAGGGATACACCTTCATTGGAGATGTAGAAAAAGATGATGGCAGTACGAAGTACGCTACCGGTGCCGATGACCTGAACGTCTAAAATGTTGGCAATGCCGACCAGAAGAAAAATCAGCACCTTGCGGCAGATGCCCTTGAAGCCTACCTCGCTGGAGGGCGTTTTATCAGCAATGGCGCACATCACACCGGTAATGTAATCTGCTACCACAAAGGCAATCAGCGCATAGAGCAGCCCATCACAGCCACCAAGGAAGTAGCCGAGCCAACCTCCAATGGCAGCAAAAGCAAATTGAATCGTGTTCCAGAATTCTTTCATGTTAATTTCCTCGCTTTCTTTGATTTTTTGTATGAAAAAAGCGGCCACCCACTATGGGCAGTCGCTTGATTCCAAATATTGAGTTGTTACTGTTCCTGAATGATATAAGTGACTTTCATGGTTTTATCCGCCGTTTTCGTCACAGGCTCAGACAGGTTATTGATGGTAGCAAGATAGTTTAACATAATGAAATAACCAATGGTTGACCAGCTGCCGTAGCTTCCGTACCACAGCATCGGTTCATTCAGCACTGGTGTGTAGCAGGGATAGTTACTGCCGCCAATAATGCGGGATGCCTCCACCTTTAGAATTTCATTGGTATCAAGGTTGATGACATATAAATAATAGGTACTACTGCCATAACCCTCAATATAAACTCTGCCGTTGATGCCCATTGCAAACGATCCTGTAATACTTGTAAGATTCACAAGCTTCAGCTGTTCCACATTTGCAGAATTACCAATCTCCATCTTAAATATATGATTGGAATTGGTGTAGCCACGGAAGATAAAATAACCTCTGTGACAGTAGGAAGAACGCATACCGTTGAGGTTGATTCGCTCTGATGTGGTGTTCGTCATGGTGTACTGTGTAACCTTCCAAGTGGAGAAATTGACCTTCGTAATATAAAAAGTACCGTTTGCTTCAAGATAGTAAGCTGCACTATTTACAATATACAGGCAGTTGTCGGCAGGGTCAAAATTGTAGGAGATATAATTGGTCGGCAGTTCTGTTTTCAGTTCCTCCAGTTCAAAAGAATCCATGAGTGGCTTCTTGGAATACGGATTCTCCAGTACCGACACCGACTTCATATAGGCTCTGCGTTTTGTAATTGTGATTTTCGTGGAGTTATCAATCCGAAAATAATACACAGCATCCTCTGCCGTATTGATGAGGAAAATTGCTTCTGTTGTACCAATACTAATTCCAGAATATTTATCCCCAGTGCTTGCTCCAGTATAATTGTTGTGTACATATTGCAAATGTCCGTCACAAACCTGCATACCAAGTCCATAGTTACTGCCAAAGGGAGAATCCTTACCACCGTAAGAACTGTAGCCTGCGTTTTTATGAGTTAGGCAGACACAGGCTATGGTGCCATTTGCCTGCGAGGTAGTAAAGTCATACACATATTTCATGTAACGGTCAGTCATATTCAATTCGCTTTCTGTCTGATTGAAACCGCCACGGAGCGTTCCCGTGGTGTTATTCTGCACTCCATAGGAAGCACAGCCGATCAAATTGACTGTGGATGGCGGATAGAGATTGTCAGCATTCTCCTCAATTTCCGAATCAAAGAGCAGCAGACCGCCAAGCACAGTCTGATAGTATGGGTTCATACCGTTTAACATCTTACTTGGAGATTTATCCAGTCCCATCGGTTTGAAAATATTTGCCAGTGCATTGGTCACCATATTCTGCTCCAGCACGGTTTCGGTTTTGCCTGTATGGACATCTGTAAGTTCTATTTTCATTAAGCCTTTAAGCATTTTCTCATCCTCCTTTAATAGATGTAGGTTATTTTGAATCGTGAGATAGTAGCATTGTCATGAAGCGTAAATCGCAAGAACAGCCGCTTTTCTTCACTTAGGCTGTTATAAAGCTCCTCCACATCAGTGTTCAACCACTCGCCAAGGGGCATATCTTCCAAATAGGTTTGACCGTTATTGACAGAAATCGACACGGTAACATCGCCGGAATATTCTGCCGTCATCATCTTGATTCCAAGAATAGAAATATGGCTCATGTCTGCAACCACATCCAATACCTGCGGATACGGATAGGCTTTCACATTGGCTTTTAAGAGTTCTTCTGTTCCTCCGGCTTTCCATAGATACATCTGCATATTGTCGATTGGTGTCAGAATTTCTGCGGGAGGAATCTCCTCAAAACCATATTTCAAGAACATCGCCGCTGTCAGATTTTCAATTGATACAGCCACCAATGCTCCTTCTGCGTAGGTATAAAAAGTGTCTGCCTGCCGAAGAAGATAGGCAAAGGAATAGGTATCCGTTTCTTCATACATGGCATACACAATATTCCATGTGCGGCCGCCTTCGTCCTCATGGTAAAAGCTGACCTGCGTACCGCCGCCACTGCCGTCTGCCAGTGTAAGTGCCGTGGTAGTTCCTCCGCATATCAAATCCGAGGTTCCCAGATACCCGACATCGGTCGGTGTCTGAATGATATTGAGAAACATATCGTTGTTGGAGAGCAGGAACAGTTCAAAAATCAGACTTGTGGCATCCACTCGGTTGTTGTATGCCGTGTATCCCTCAAATCGCATTTTGAGGAATTGCAGTCCGTTGGTGGTTTCTCCAAGCTGACGATAGATAGCCGTGGAACAGCCATCCCTGCGGAGAATTCTAAGTTGTTCCGTGTTGGCACCAAATCCAATCCAGTGATTGCTTGAAACATACAGCGGATTGGCGGTGATGCCGTTAAACATAAAGCCGTCCAATCCCTCTGTACTAAAGGTACGGTCATCGTTATAGCCATTGCTGATATACTCCATATTCTCCGCAGTATTAAGGAACGGGAGCAGTACCGTCTTTTCCTGTCCGACTTCTGCAATAAGGCGGATTTCAGTCAGTCCTACATATTTGACACTGCTATCTGCATCAGCAGAAAGATGAAGCACAATGCAGTCACAGGGAAATGGTTGTGCCGGTTCCATATTGCATTCGCTCTTTGATTCTGTGGGGAACTCTCCTGTCAGCAATGGCTCGGTCATATCTTCGTCTGCATACACTTCTACAGATTTTGTGATATGAATATTGCCTGTGGGTTTGTTGACCAGCTCTATTCGATAGATTTTCAGTGGCTTATCAAAATGCCAAATAAGCTGCACATCAATTACACCCTCTGCACCTTCCCAATGGGTATCGGCATTACCATCCAATGCATGGAAGGCGGAATAATCCATGCCGGACACCTCATGCACAGAAGTGGCAGAAACCTTGCCCCACGTTTCATTGTCCGTGAAGGCAGGCTGCTGCCACTTCGACCAGATATATTTTGTTTCATCTATCAGCACGTTGTCACCTCCAAATTCTCCACCCGTTCAAACTGAACTGTATCAACCGTCAGATGCTGTAATTGCCCAGCATTGATTTCCTCTGCTGAGGATACAAATACATAATCACTAATCATGCAGAACGCACCATCTTCATTGATTTCTATAACTGTCTGGTCATAATGCGGTGGAAAATCCTTATCCATAGTAAAGGTTTTGATAACCTCTATAGCCGTCACCCGTTCATTCAAGCGATGATAAGTGAACTCTCTTTCCAGAATTGGAATGCGTGTAATCGGCTGTGTAATAGGACGAAGCATAATTCTTGGGAACACCACTGCTGTTGTATCCGTAAAGGCATCGTAACCAAAGGAAGCCTGTGCAATCGGAATACGGTCAATGGTTTCAGAAATACTGATGCGTCCGTTCCAGTCACCGATGCCAGCCACAAGCCCTTGTCCGCTGATGGTTGCACGGATTTGTGATTCTCCGATGGTCAGCGTTCCACCTGCCATTTTGAAATAGACTGACAGCGTATTTTCACTGTTGGCAATAACCTGTGTAATGGGCAAAAAGAGTGTGAGAATATGTCTGCCATTGATACAGGTCTTTTTCGGATAAAAGGTTTTGACCTCTTCATCATTCATTTTATAAGTAACCGTCAGTTCCGACTGCCCAGTTTCATTGAAAGTGAAATCCACCTCCTTGGTGTCTGGGTTACCTTTCTCATCAACGATCGGCACTGTGCCGTGAACCGTGACAGTCTTTGTGTCGGACTTCGGGATGATGAGGCTGACGCTGTACTTTGAGGTGCCGCCGTTGATAGATTTAGGCTCCCAGACGTTGGCATAGCTCCAACGGGTGTCCGGGTCAGTGATTACCTTCATGGGATTTGCAGTTTTAATATTTTTACTCATTGTCATTTTCCTCCATAAAATCATTTTTTGCGTTATTCATTGCCGGGCGTTTGTCGCTCTCCGGCACGAGCGTTGGTTTGCCTTGCGGCTTTTCAATAAAGCCGGTCAGAAGTTCATCGAAACGAGATTTGCCGAGAAGCTTTTGTAATGCTGTGATACCCAGCAGCTTCTTCTCATACGGGTCGAAGCCTGCCTCGCTTACTGCCTGAATGACAGCAGCTTCATTGGTGTATTTCCGGTTAGAGCGACCTTCGACCAGCTTCTAGCCGTTCCATTCTTTACCGCTGACTGCCTGACGTAGGGCGTATTCCTTAATATCGGAAGCCCATGCTACCAGCTCGTCCACACGGGAGAGAATGACTTCTATTTCCGTATCCTCCAATAGTGGGGGCAGCTTGAAGTCGTGCTGTGCAAGTGAGAGATTTGCTTCCGCTCTGGCCCGGCATTCATGCTTGGCCTTACAGAAGCCACACCACTCGCCGCACAGGTAATTACCGCCACCGGCAAAGGCCAAGGCTGCGGTAGGCTTCAGGACTTCTTCGGCCCAACGGTAAAGCTCGTCCTTGGAAATCTCACAAGTAGAGATGTTTTGGCGTCTGGGCTGGTAGATAGTCATGCTGACCGTATCGATGTCGTAGATGCCATCGAACAGCTCCAAAGCGCCGAGTGCGTAGCATTTCATCTGCGGATTATCCTCAGCCGAAACGAGGATGCCCAAGCCATGCTTGTAATCGCAAATGCGAAGTATACCGTCTGCGATGACGATGCAGTCTGCAGTGCCGAAGCCCTGTTCTACCCAACGGGAGAAATCCACTCGCTGTTCAATCAGGACGACCGGGTCAGCGCAGGTCTGCTTGGCAGCTTCTACCTGCTCAAGGATGTAGGCGGCGTAGCCAGTAGCACAATCCTCCATTTCTTCGCTGTACCAGGACAGCTTCTTGGTAGGATTCTTGGCCTTCTGGCCCAGCGCCTTGCGGAGCTTATACTCGCATAGGCTGTGTGCATCGGTGCCTTCCGCTGTGTAGTCGCTGCCTTTATCTTCGTAGCTTTCACCAAGCCTTGCAGAAGGTGGACAGTGGAGCCAGCGATTGGCAGAGGAGGCGGAGAGAATTGCATGTCCATTAGGTGGCATTGCCAAGCACCTCCGCTTCCCTCAAGAGGGCTTCATAATTTGCCGAGTCAATCTGTGACAGCTTGCTGGCTCCATATTTCAGAAGCAACTCACGTACAGCAGCGGTGTGACCGGCACGGGATTTATCTGCTAGTACAGCTCGTACCTGCTCCAGCGTCAGCTGTGGTTTCGGCTCTGGTTGTGGAGCAGTTTCTTTCACAGGCTGCTCATCGGCATCACCGCTAAACTGCTTAGACAGCCAATCGGCTGCATCAGAGATGGCGGCAGCTGCACCTCGCAGTTCTTCGATGGTCATGGCCATGTCGTTCATTTTGCTCATGGAATCTTCCTCCTTCCTCGGATTGTCTTTGTGCTGCAAGGATACTCATGTTCCTTGCTAGACTGCTGGATACGACACTGATTGAGGTCAAAACCTTAATCACTTCGGCATCGTCCCTGCGGCTATTGTGATGGGACTGTCTCATGGTGTTCACCTCCAATCTGAAAGGCTGTTGTTCTGTGCCTTACACTTACCACTGGAGATGAGGAAACCGTTTTGACGAAGGAAAATAAGAAAAAGTAATAAAAATCTCCGACTGCCGGGAAAGCAGCCGGAGTGTTGGCTTACATTTAGAAGAAATCGGGATATTCTACAGCGAGAACAGCCTTTGCTTTTGCCAGGCGTGAACGAAAGGTTGTGCGCTTGACGCCGAGAATATCAGCAATTGCCTCGTCGGACATATCCTGAAGACGAAGACGACCGATTTTTTCGGCCTCCGGCATCAGTTCCTGTAAGCGGCTGAATAACTGCTCCAGCGTAGCTTTGTCGCAGATGATTTCATCCAAAAGTGGAGACTTGTCCGGGATAGCATCTAGCGGAGTGCAGGTATCGCCGTCCTCATTTTCTGATGTAAAATCAAGGGAAAGCATGTCCCCGCCGCGACGGAACTCGCAGTTGAAGCAGTCGCCATTGCAAAGCCAGAACTTGTTCTTCGGGCAAATGCACTGGCCGTGATACTGCGCTTTCTTGCGATAAGCATCGTAAAAACGGGTGTGCTCACGATAGACGGTTTCGGATACTTCTACCCATTGACGGGTAGCTTTGAGATAGATACGGTGTTTTTTACTTTGATTTTCATTGATTGCCATGATTTTCTCCTCCTGTGATTGGCTTATTTGCGAGCCAGCACAGGAGAAAAAAGACCCTGTGATAACTCACAAGGTCTATCCAATAGTTCCTACGGTCGGGTGCCGTAGTTCGTAAGGTTCTTAAGGTCGGAGGAAAAAAGAACGATTTAAAATCGATATTTACACGCAGTTAATTGAAAAAGTGTAGATTTTCTGATATAATAGGTTTTAGTGGGGTTTGTTTGGGATTGTCTTGGATTACGCCCCAATATAGATGACTGACAAAATGAGTAAAATGGAGACAAGCTAATGACAAATAATGACTTTCCACGACTATGTGGCGGGACGTTCTTTACCTTGGTGCTTCAGGCTCTGAAACCACGCATAAAAGCGAGAGAGCATTATAATGGCGATAGCGATGGCTTAAGTGACCCAGATGCATTTGTGGGACTACTCAGGGTTATTAACCCGGATTATCAGGAGCCTCAGAAAGGTGCACTTAGAGGAAAGACGAATGATTATAAAGCCTGCAAAATCTCAAAGGGAGAGTATCTTCCTTTTGGAGATGTGGCTGTAATTCAAGAATTTAATAACCGTATTCAAACAGATTACAAAGCAGTGCTTTTAGATATGAATGCCTTTGTGGAGCGTTTTTTGGAAACGGGAACGGCAGCAAAGAAAGACATCCGTCTGGTTAAAGCGTTGATGGATTTGATTGATAAAGACGAAGCAATAGGAAGCAAACAAGAGTTTTCTATTCAGGAAGATGGCATCAAAATAAAAAAGGCCGCCTTTGGCGACCTTTCGATTGTATGCTTTCCTGCATTTTTACTGGGTGTATGGCACTATGCCGTGATGCATTGGGATGAAAATAGCGAAGGAAAGAATACCTATAATAAACTGTGCCCTCCTGCAGGTAGGGGAAAAAGAGATTATAAAGGCACTTTAGGTGAAACTTGGCCTACAGATATTACTTTGACATATATAGACCCGAATGAAACAATATCGGTAGAGGCCGAAGTGGTTGAGGACAGCGATGCAGAAGATAAGTCCCAACAACAAGAGAAAACAGTTAAACCGGCACCACAGATGATGTTCAATTTCAATGTCACCGGCAACAATAACAGTTTTATCAATCATGTTGACAAGATTGAAAATAACTATTATGGAGGCAAAAAGGATGGAAAATAAATTACAGCCTTCGGAGCCAGGAGCGCTACAGGCGGACTCACAAGCAGCTACATTTAACTTGCCCGGTGATGGGCATACTCTCGTGGCACATACAGACGCAGTTAACAATAATTATAATGTGGTATTACTGAATGGAAGTCAGCCAGCCGGATGTGATGTTGACGCTGGCGCTTCGCTGGAGTTCAACCCGGACTTTTACAACTTGATTGTAGTTGGAAACGACGACTTGGATGAGCCGAGGCATTTCCTTGTTAGAAAGGATAGAGCCCTTACAGAGAGTACAGCTCAGGAATTGAAAAATAGCTATGCAGGGCTAACACCTGAGGCTATTTCCGTAATCAAAACATTTCCAGCGATAATCGCAACTGAAAACCGGCTATATGGAAAAACGGATTCAGAACATAAAGCGGTATATGGAATCATTACCGACATAAAAGTTCAGGATAATGGCATCAAAATTTATTACCAAGTGTTGAACTGGGTGCCGCAGCAAAGGTTAAACGAGCTTGCATCAGAGCTTGGAATAGAAGGGACATCCAGTTTTAATGAGTTGAATAGAATGCATTGGGCTATTAAGAAAATCAATATGGTAGAGGTGCTTAGAGAAGCTGGGCTTAGAGTATTCTCTCTTTAATTACTATAAACACTTATCCGCTAACAAATATGGAGGTAGAGCATGAGCGCAGAATATGAAAACATGCAAATCGAAAAATGGGTCAATCTCGAAGATGTAGCCAATCATCTCAGCATAAGCCAAGACACAGTTCGTGCATGGATAAAAGATGGAAAGCTGCCAGTATACAAAGCTGGAAAAAGATATAAATTTAAAATTTCTGAAGTTGATGAATGGGTCAGAGAAGGAAGAATTAAAGAATAACGACGGAGGTGAATTTGTGTATGGAACAAAAAATGAAATCGGCAATTGAAAAAATCATGCTTAACGATGCAACTTTCACGAATGAGGTCGTGGAGCCAACATTTGTTAATTTCTTCTATGGAAGAAACGGCGCTGGCAAATCAACGATTGCTCGTACTCTGCGATCAGATAGTGGTGTGCAATGGCAAGACGGTCGTTCTGCTGCGGATTACGATGTGCTGGTATATGATACAGAATTTATCGATGCCAACCTGAAAAACTATGATAATCTCGCAGGAGTTTTTACTGTTAATGAAACAAATATTTCTATTCAGGAGCAGGTGGAGCAGTTAAATGCCGATAGAAAGAAAAAAGGCGAAGATTATAGTGCACGAAAAGTAACTATAGGCGAAAAAGCAGCAGAAAAAGAACAGGCTCTGACAGATTTGCAAGATGCCTGTTGGAAAAAGACAGCCGAGCTCCGTGCAATATTTGATGGCGCTATTGTTGGTAAAAAGCGTGCAAATCTCTTTATGCCAGAAATTATGTCGGTAACACCAGTTGCCCATAACTATGAAGAATTGAAAACACTGTGCGAGACCGTTTATTCAGGCGCTGCACAGTTATACAATGAAATGGTAAAGGCCGATAAGGTTACATACGCCTCACTTCCGGGATATGATCTCATGGGAAAAGCAATATCTAGCAGCAGTGATACGGATTTTGCAAAGTTTATAAAGGCATTGAATGCTACCGATTGGGTGCGGAGTGGACATACACATTTTGCAGGCCAGTCAGATGGAAAATGCCCTTATTGCCAGCAAACACTCCCGAAAGGGTTTGATAAAGATATTGCTGCTTGTTTTGATGCACAGTATCAAGAGGATATTGCAAACATTGCAAGTTTTCAGAGCACCTATATTTCCGAAATGGATTCTGTTGTCAGTATTCTGGAGGGAAATATTGGCGCTGCAATGCCTGGATTTGACTTGACTGAATATCAAACAAAAATCCAGCTGCTGACCGATGCCATTACCATCAATAAACAGCGAATCGAGGCAAAAATTAAGGAGCCGACATCCATTGCTTCTCTTGAAGACACGGATTCCCTACTGATTGAAATTGGCACTATCATTGACGGCTTTAACAAAAAAATAAAGGCCAACAACGATATCGTCGGTGACCTTAAAACTAAGAAAGTTAAATGCAAACAGGAAGTGTGGGAATATCTTGCTGATTATTTGAAGGCAGATGTTGCGGACTACAGAACAAAAGTAGCAGCACTTGATAAAGAAATCAGTGACCTTCAGAAAGAGATGGAGCAGCTGAAGAAAGACGGATTTGCGCTGAAAGAACAAGCCAACGCTCTCAATAAAAAAATAGTTAATACAGAAGCAACAATAGAAAGCATCAACAAGCTGCTTGATAATTCTGGCTTTGAGGGATTCAGCCTGCATGAAAAAAATGGTGTACCGAACACATACGAGGTTTTTCGTCCGGATGGAAGTGTAGCTGAAAAGCTGAGCGAAGGAGAACGAAACTTTATAGCATTTTTGTACTTCTATCACCTTGTTCGCGGCAGTTTGAGCAGCGAGGCGGTTAAAGACAAAATTGTAGTGATTGATGACCCGGTTTCCAGCATGGATAGTGGTGCGCTGTTTATCGTGAGTGCACTTGTGCGTGAAATGATTGAGGTCTGCTATAACAACACGGACTATCGTAGTCATAAAGTAGATGGGGATTTCATTAAACAGATTTTTGTGTTAACTCACAATGTGTATTTTCATAAAGAAGTTACCCATCATCAAGAGAGACGATATCGTAGTGTATCGTTATACATTATTAGAAAAACAGAAAATGTATCAAGGATTACTCACTGTACCAGAACAAGCCAGAGAGTACCGACCGAACTGGAGAATTACAATCCGATTCAAAATTCCTATGCGGCACTTTGGGATGAATATAAAGAACTAAAAACCACGAATACAATTAAAAATGTTATTCGTCGTATATTGGAATACTACTTTGTTCAGCTGTGCGGTTATGAAGGAAATGATTTGCACCATATAGTTCTTGAGAAACATAGGCCGCTATTTGTTGATGAAATCGAAGGCCAGAAGCCGAATTATGACCGCTATACCTTGGCATCCAGCATGTTGTCGTATATGAATGATAGCTCCGCGGTTATCAGCGACGGATTCAATTATATCGATGATGGCAGTGATACGGAACTTTGTAAAAAGGTTTTTGAACTGATTTTCAAAGCGATGCACCAAGAACAACATTATAAAATGATGATGGGCATTGACGATGAGGCAGTCAGCGACTCGTAAAGAGTCCGGACTATGGGACAGCAAAAAAATTATAATATACCTAAGCTGGGAGAAATATGCCCAGCAAAGATGGAGGAAAAATAAATGGCAGACAAACAAGTAATCGACGCAATGTGGGATGATTCCCCTATTGACGTTTCAACAGAAGTAAATTTTATCTGGTCTATCGCAAACAAGCTGCGTGGGCCGTACCAGAGTGATAAGTACAAGGACGTAATCATTCCGATGGTTATTATCCGTCGTTTCGAGTGTGCCTTGGCACCGACAAAGCATAAGGTTGTTGCTCAGTATGAAGCAAATCCGGCATACCCTGCAAAGGCAATGTACCGTGTTTCAGGGTATCAGTTTTACAACACCAGTGGTTTTGACCTTGCCGAGCTGGTGAATGATACAGACCATTTGGCAGCTAACTTCAAGTCTTATATACAGGGCTTTTCTTCTAACATTCAAGATATCATTAAGAGCCTGGATTTTGACAAGCAGATAGACAAGATGGATAAAAACAATCGTCTTCTCAGCGTAGTGAAAGCATTCTCTGAACTGGATTTGAACCCTCGTACCATTGACAATGTGAAGATGGGATACATTTTCGAAGAACTGATTCGTAAGTTCTCTGAAAATGCCGAGGCTGGTGATCATTACACAGGACGCGATATTATTAAGCTTATGGTCAACATTCTGCTGGCCGAGGGCTGTGACGATATTTTTGACGATGGAAAGGTTATCACAGTTTTAGACCAAGCCTGTGGAACTGGTGGTATGCTTTCTACCGGGTATAACTTCATCAAACGTTATAATCCCACTGCGGACGTCCGTTTATTCGGTCAGGAAATCAATCCTGAGTCTTACGCCATCTGCCTTGCTGAGATGATGATTAAGGGTCAGAACGCTGACAACATTTGCTATCAGGACACCATGAAAGCTGACCGATTTAACGGGACTAAAATGCGATTTGTAATCGAGAATCCACCTTTTGGTACACCTTGGGGCGGTAAGGATGCTGCCGAAGGAGTAGAGGATGCAGTCAATGAAGAATTCAAGAAGGGCTTTGACGGTCGCTGGGGTGCAGGCCTGCCTGGCTCTGGTGATATGCAGATGCTGTTCTTGCAGTCTGCAATTGACAAGATGGATGATAACTTCGGTCGTGCGGCTATTATTGAAAACGGCAGCCCGTTGTTCTCCGGTGGTACTGCATCCGGCGAGAGTCAGATTCGCCGCTGGATGTTAGAAAACGATTTGATTGAAGCCATTATCGCTTTGCCAGTAGATTTGTTCTACAACACTGGTATTGCTACTTATATTTGGGTGCTTTCAAAAAATAAACGCCCGGAGCGCAAGGGCAAGATTCAACTGATTGATGCTTCTCAAATGTTCCATAAACTACGCAAGGCGTTAGGAAACAAGAAAAACGAGATTTCTCCGGAAGATCGCAGTGCCATCACAAAATTGTATGCTAATTTTGCAGAAAGTGAAATCTGCAAAATTTATGATAATGAAGAGTTTATATATCGGGAGTATGCGGTCATGCAGCCTCTCCAGCGTAGCTATGCCATTACCGAGGAACGTATTCAGGATATGCTGTCCAGGGGAACATTATCTGCTCTTTACGATGAGGCTAAGGTTGAGGAACTGGAAAATGCAGAGGAGCTGACAGGCAAGGACGCAAAGAAGCTGGAGAACTACCAGAATAATAAGCCGGTATTTGAGGCTATTGTCGCCGCACTGGAAGCAGCCGTTGCGGATACTGTATATCTGAAAGAAAAGGAATTCATACCTGTGCTCACTAAGGCACTGGCGCAGGCTACTGCAGATAAAAAGCTCATTGATAAAATTGCAGCGGGTCTATCTGAGATGGACAAAAATGCGGAAATCCAGCGTGACAAAAAGGGCAATATCCTCTATGACAAGGAGACAAAAGACACAGAAATTGTTAAGTTTGAAGAGGACATTGACACCTATATGGCGAGAGAGGTGCTACCTCACATTCCTGATGCGGTTGCCTTCTTTGAAGAGAATCTCGGAGCAAAGAAGCCTGTTATTAAGGTAGGCGCTGAAATTCCATTTACACGCTATTTCTACAAATACCAGCAGCCTACGCCGAGCGAAGAATTGGAAGCAAGATTCTCCGAATTGGAGCTTTCCGTTAGTGAGCGCGTAGCAAAGCTATTTGAATAAGGGGGAAAATGAATGTTTAAATTCTTATTCGACATACTGATTGACCCTCTTGGATTGCCGATCGAGTGGTATAAAGAATATTTGATTTTGGCGGTTATTGGCGCGGTGGCCTATGGTATTGCATTTCGTTGTGTCGGTGATATGTATCATATAGGCATGATTGACGGTAGGACAAGCGGATCTTTCTTTCATTGGCTGATTCGCCTTGTGTTGTTTGTTGTGCTGTGGGCGATTACTTATGGTGTGATTGTTGCTGCTAAATGGCTGTTTGTAAACTGGGTCATGTTTTTGAGCATTGTGGGTGGAATAGCGGCTATTGCTGGAATTGTGGCGATAGTGGTACTTTTTGTTCACAAGCATAAAAAGAAAAAGGAGGTGGCAACGAATGCGTGAGATGATACAAAGTGGTGTGGACTGGTTTCCAGTAATCCCCCACGATTGGCAAATGGGTCGTCTAAAAAATGTAATAGGCATTTTAACAGATTATACTGCGAATGGGTCTTTTGGAGATTTGGCAAAAAACGTACAGTATCTCGATTACGAGGATTATGCTCGACTTGTGAGACTCACAGATTTAAGAGAAAATTTGCAAAATGCGGGGGTTTATGTTGATAAAAATTCATACGATTACCTATCAAAATCAAAATTGTATGGGAAAGAAATATTAGTTGCGAATGTAGGGGCTTATGCAGGGCTGTTCTGTGAAATGCCAAAACCTAATATACCTGCCACGCTTGGCCCCAATATGTTTCTTATTCGGACCAACGAAACGATGTACCAACATTATCTACTATATTTAGGTAACGCTCACTTTGTATGGGAACAATTGATTCAAAAAGGTATATCTTCAGCGCAACCAAAATTAAATAAAACTGATGTCAAAACAGTTTATATCCCGATACCTCCTCTAAGAGATCAGCTAATGATTGCTAACTTTTTGGATGTAAAAAACGCTCAAATTGATGACTTATCTGCCGACATTCAATCCCAGATCGAAACACTGGAACAGTATAAGCGTTCTGTTATCACAGCGGCGGTTACGAAAGGCTTGAATCCAGATGTTGACATGAAGGATAGTAATGTTAAGTGGATTGGAAAAATGCCAGCTCATTGGGAATGTATTCGTGGCAAATATCTTCTTCGCTATATACAAAAACCAATCAGAGAGACTGATGGTGTAATCACTTGCTTCCGTGATGGAGAAGTTACACTTCGAAGCAATCGCCGTGAAGATGGATTTACAATGGCGGACAAGGAAATCGGTTATCAGGGAATTGATGTTGGTGACCTTGTTGTGCATGGTATGGATGGTTTTGCCGGTGCGATAGGCATATCCGACTCCAGAGGCAAGGCATCACCAGTACTAAATGTATTGGGAACTAAGCAAAACAAGCGTTACATCATGTACTACCTTCGAAGCATGGCCTATAGTGATGTTTTCATTGCAATGGCAACGGGTATTCGTGTGCGTTCATGTGATCTGCGGTGGAATAAGTTGGCCGAACTGCAATATCCAGTTCCGCCAATTGATGAGCAGGTGGCTATTGTAAAATATATTGATACCGTTATTCAGAAAACGGATGCTGTTATCGCAGACAAAAAGACCCAGCTGGAAACGCTGGATGAATATAAAAAATCACTCATTTTTGAGTATGTTACCGGAAAAAAGGAGGTGCCAACACATGAATAATATATTGTCGGAAAAAGAGTACCAGAAATTCCTCCTTGAGCGACTGGAAAAAGATAACGGATATATCATCCGTAAGGGCACCAATTTTGACCGTTACTTTGCAATAGACCGTGAACTGCTATTCAAATTCCTCAATGACACGCAAGCTGAAACAATGGGATATTTGCGTAAAATCTATAAAGAAGATTTAGAGGAAACCATTGTTAATTTCATCAATGCAGAAACGACAAAGGCACGCGGCAGCCTGATTGAAGTGCTAAAGCACGGCATTGAGCTTTCGAATCAAAAATTGGAATTGATGTATACGAAGCCTGCAACGACATTCAATCCGGACTTATCGAAGAAATACAGCCAGAACATTTTCTCTGCTATGGAGGAAGTCTGGGCCAGCGACATAGAGCGTATCGATGTCGTAATTTTCTTGAACGGTTTGGCAATTATGTCGTTCGAGTTGAAGTGTAATGCTGCTGGGCAATCCTATCAGGATGCGATTTATCAGTTCCGTACTGACCGCAGCCCTAAAACTCGCCTGTTCCGCTTTAAGGCCGGATGCTTGGTAAATTTTGCGATGGACTTGGAGGAAGTCTACATGACCACCAAATTGGATGGTAATGCAACATTCTTTTTGCCGTTCAATATGGGTAATGGGGCCGGCGTTACAGCTGGTGCTGGTAATCCTGCATACGAAGATAAGTACAGTGTTTCTTATATGTGGGAAGATATCCTTACCAAAGACACGGTGCTTGACCTTATCAGCAAGTTCATTTTTGTTGAGACCAAGGAAAAAGTTGATGACGACACCGGTAAAATCAAGCGTTCAGAAAATTTGATATTTCCTCGTTACCATCAGCTTGATGTAATCCGAAAGGTACTGGCCGATGTACATGAAAATATTACTGCTCAGAATTATTTGATCCAGCACAGCGCAGGCTCTGGTAAAACAAATTCTATTGCATGGCTGGCCCATCGTTTGACTTCGCTACACGATGAAAACAATAAGATTATTTTCGATAATATTATCATTGTGACCGATCGTGTTGTGGTAGACCGACAGCTCCAGAAAGCCATTATGGGTATGGAACATAAAGCTGGTCTTATTCGAGTGATGGATGATAAATGCAACTCAGCTGACCTTGCCATTGCTTTGAATGGAAATACAAAGATTATTGCTACTACAATTCAGAAGTTCCCATATATCGTTGATAGCGTAGCAGACCTAAAGACCAAGCGTTTTGCAGTAATTATTGACGAGGCGCATTCTTCAACTGCTGGCAAAGATATGGCTGCAGTTACTATGTCCCTCGGTTCTGGCGAGCAAGTTGATGCCGATGTGGAAGATTTGATTACAGATGAAATCCGACGCAACGGCAAACAGGCCAATGTTTCTATTTTTGCATTTACTGCAACACCAAAGCCTACAACAATTCAGCTCTTTGGTCGTTTGAATACCAAGGGACAGAGAGAGGCTTTTCATGTTTACTCCATGAAACAGGCTATTGAAGAAGGTTTCATCCTTGATGTGTTGCAGAACTATACGGAGTATTCGACTTTCTATCAGCTCAACAAAGAAATTGAGGATGACCCTCGATGCAAAACCAATAGCGCAAAACGCCAGATTGCTAGATTTGTAGAACTGCATGAGACCAACATCGCACAGCGTATTGAGGTTATCGTTGAGCATTTCCGCACAACAGTAATGCAGGAACTGGGCGGTCAGGCAAAGGCAATGGTTATCACTGCATCACGTCAGGGCGCCGTAAAGTATCGTCAGGCGTTTGAAGAGTACATTACCAAAAAAGGATATGACGGCATCCATGCGCTGGTGGCGTTTTCTGGCAAGGTAAAGCTTGATGGTGAAGACAAAGAATATACAGAGGCTTCTTTGAATGGATTTGCAGAAGATCGGCTTACAAAAGAATTTGACTCTGATGCATATCAGGTGCTTCTGGTAGCAAATAAATACCAAACCGGATTTGACCAGCCGAAGCTCTGTGCAATGTATGTCTTGAAAAAACTAAAAGGCGTAAATGCCGTTCAGACCTTATCGCGCCTGAATCGTATCTGCCCGCCATATGAGAAGAAAACCTTTGTGCTTGACTTCGTAAATAGCTATGAAGATATCAAGGCAGCATTTGCACCGTATTATACGACGACACTGTTGGCAAACTCTGTAACACCGAGTGCTATCTATGATTTGGAAGCGAAGATTGATGCCTACGCCCTATTTGACCCAGCAGACATTGAAACCGCTAATGATATTCTATACAGCGATAAAGTCACAAGTAAGCAAAAGCAACGTCTGACGTTCTTCTTGCAAAAAAGCAAAAAGCTGCTGGAGCATTATGAGTATGAAGAGCAACGTCAAGCAGTAGCAACGATGCGTGGTTTTGTACGCTATTACGAATTTTTGCTGCAGGTATCCAGCTTTGAGGATAACGATCTTCATAAAAAGTACAACTTCATTTCTTATCTGCTGGCTTACATCAACATTAAGCATCCGGGCGGTGGTTTTAATCTGGATGGAAAAATCAAAGCATCGCAGTTTGTTCAGAAAAAAGGCGAAGAACATATTGAACCTAAACTGGTCGCTAATCCGGTTATGAAGCTACCAACAGCAGAGCACTTTGGTCTGCCCGAAGATAAAGAAAAGAAACTGTCAGAAATCATTGATGAAATCAACAGCCGTACTGGAAAATCTTATGACAATGATGTCGTGGTCAAAGCCATGCTTCAGATTAGAGATATCATGATGAAATCTGATAAGTTGAAAACCAGTGCAAAGAACAACACCCAGAATGACTTCGAGTTTTCTTACTTTGATGATATTGATGATGCGCTTATTGAGGGGCTTTCGCAGAATCAGGATTTCTTCTCCCTCTTGCTTTCAAATGATGAGGTGAAACGTCAGGTCTTAGGTATCTTCTCTGGGGAAATCTATAAGAGCCTGCGTGATGCAGAATAAAGGTGGTGAATGGAAATGTTTGATAAGTTCAGACTGAAAGAGGCGCTGGTCGAATACAAGAAACGTTTTGTGCAGACACAGTGGCCGGACGAAAAATACAAATGGGAAGCAGTAAAATGCTTTCAGGTGAATTGGGATGTGAACTCGGATGATTTTGCGCGTATGTTGAACAAGGCATTGTCGCAGACTGGTAATCTGCTGGCATCGGTGAATAACTTCCCGGCCAGAATGATTACAAAGTTTGCTGAAATTGCACAGGAAGAAGTGCGTGCTATGTTCATCGAGCTATTCGATGAAAGCAAGGAAGTGTACGAGCGCATTAACAGCTTCAAGCAGAAGTCAAATACGCTGCTTGAAAAGTATGGAAATGGAGCAGCACAGCATTATCAGTACGAGAATGCTATTTGTACTTATCTGTGGCTGCGTTACCCTGACAAGTATTATATCTATAAGCTCGGTGAAGTGAAGGCTGTGTCCAATGAGCTGGAGAGCGATTATATTTTCAAAAAAGGCGCTTATGCAGATAACATCCATAACTTCTTGGCTCTTTACGACGAGATATGTGCTGAGTTGCAGCAGGATGATGAACTGAAAAATTTGCTTTCTTCTCAGATTACAGGAACATGCTATCCAGACCCGGAACTGCGTACATTGACCATTGATGTCGGTTTTTTCATTAGTCGATACTTTAGTAAAAAAGATGATGCACCTACCACAGATGAATGGTGGCCGAATGATTATACTCCGGCGCTTTCGGTAGATGAGTGGGAAGCCCTTCTCAATGATAATGAAGTATTCACGGATAGCAGCCTTGAAATCATGAAGCGCATGCTTGACTATGGGGGAAAAGCTACCTGCACACAGCTTTCTATCAAATATGGTGAAAGCAAGAATTTCTATAATGCTGGTTCCTCTGCCCTTGCGAAACGTGTCGTACAAAAAACAGGATGCCCGTTAATGCCTCGTGATGACGATAGTACACGCTGGTGGCCTGTTCTCTATGTAGGCAAGAATGCAAAAAAGGATGAAGATGGCTCCTTTGTATGGAAATTGCGTGATGAGCTTAATGAGGCCCTGAAAAGAATCGATTTGACTCAGGTGAGGCTGTATGCAAACCTGACTCCGACTTTCTGGAAAATCAGTCATGGAACTGATTGTATTACAGATGCAGAAGCTGCAGCTTTTGATAAGCGCCGAGTAGTCGTTGTTCATAAAGATACTGCGGCCAAAGGTAAAACAAAGGTATCACAGGGGGAAGATTTTGTTGCCAATATGAAAAAGGGCGACTTCTTCTATTTGTGCCGTGGAAACAGCATCAGACTTCTTTGCCGTATTGATACAGATGAAGTTGAGGAGAATCCAGAAAAGCAGGACGGCTGGTGTGAACGTAGTTATACTGTGATTGCCGAGTCACGAGATACAAATGCCTACACTGGAGAGAAAAAATGGTGGACACCAAACGATAACTCTACGTGTATTTCAGTGCCAGAAAGCGAAAAAGCACTGTTTGATGAGTACATTCTTAAACCGTATTTTAATCTAACGACAGAGGAATTGCTGCGCAATGATACATCTGGAATGCACTATTGGTTCCTGAATGCAAATCCAAAGATGTGGAGTATGTCCAGCATGCCTGTTGGTGAAGTGCAGGACTATACCCTTTATAACGATAATGGCAACAAGCGTCGTATTTTCCAGAACTTCTTGGATGCTAAAGCTGGCGATATGGTTATCGGATATGAATCTACTCCAGTCAAACAGATTGTCGCTATTATGCGTATCAGTGCGGAGCAGGACGGAGAAAAGATTTATTTTGAAAAGTTGGAAGGCCTTTCTTCTCCGATTGACTTTGCAACATTGAAAGCCTGTTCCGAACTCGAAAAGATGGAATACTTCGGTATGCAGCAAGGCAGCCTGTTTAAGCTGACAAAGGGTGAATATGAATTTATCCTTGATATGATTCGGGATGAAAATCCGGCACCCGCAGCTAAAGGCAATGCGAAATATGATAAAGCTAAATTCTTAGCAGACGTCTATATCACGGAAAATAAATATGACCGTCTGGTAGCTGTTCTGAAGCAGAAAAAGAACGTCATACTTCAGGGCGCTCCCGGTGTAGGAAAGACATTTGCTGCCAAGCGTCTGGCATATTCCATCATGGAGGAAGTGGATGACGATCGCATTGAATTTGTGCAGTTCCATCAAAACTACTCTTATGAAGATTTCATGATGGGGTATAAGCCGGTTGAGGATGGATTTGAGCTAAAATATGGCATATTCTATCGCTTCTGCCAGAAGGCCGCAAACCATCCGGACAAAGACTACTTCTTTATTATTGATGAGATAAACCGCGGTAATATGAGTAAAATTTTTGGAGAACTTCTGATGCTGATTGAGGCAGATTATCGTGATAAGAAAGCGACACTTGCTTACAACGGCTTAAGCTTTTCCGTACCTAAGCGACTCCATATAATCGGTATGATGAACACAGCAGACCGAAGTCTTGCAATGATTGACTATGCTTTACGTCGTCGATTCAGCTTCTTTGATATGGAGCCGGGATTTGAGTCGGAAGGCTTTGTGAAATACCAGAAAGGATTTGCAAACGACACATTTAATACCTTAATTGACAAAATTAAAGACCTTAACAAAGAGATTGCGCAGGACAAGTCGCTGGGTAAAGGATTCTGCATTGGTCACAGTTATTTCTGTAATGTTAAGGAATGCACGGATGACTGGATGAAAGATGTTGTCGATTTTGATATTCTTCCTATGCTTAGCGAGTATTGGTTTGACGATACAAACAAGCTGCAGCGCTGGGAGAATATCTTGCATGGTGTATTTCAATGACAAAGGACAAGAGCATTTTAATAAACAACATTTACCATATGCTGTCTTATGCTTTTCAAACACTTAATCAGGAAACTTATGAGGATGTCGCTGTCGAGTCATTTGATGAGATGTACGACCTGTTGGCCGCAGTTCTTGCGAAAGGTATCGGGCTGCAGTTGAAGCAGGGCTTATATCGTGAGTACATCAATTATCAGGAAGAACTGGCGGTCATGAGAGGCAAAATCAATATGCCCGGCACGATTAAGAATCGCTTGGCTCACGAGCGTGTTCTTACCTGCGATTTTGATGAACTTTCAGAGAATAATCAGCTAAATCAGATACTGAAAACAACCGTCTTATTATTGCTGAAAAATGGAAAGGTAAAGACTGACTATAAGGATGACCTGAAAAAGAAAATGCTCTATTTCTCAAATGTCGATACACTGGAGCCAACAAGCATACGTTGGTCATCTATACGCTTTCAAAGGAATAACCAAACTTATCGCATGCTGATTAGCATTTGCCAGTTGATTGTTGAGGGCATGCTTATTACAACAGCGTCTGGCGATTATCGATTGGCATCCTTTGTAGATGAGCAGAGAATGTGCCGACTGTATGAGAAATTCATTTTGGAGTATTATAGCAGGCACTTTCCGAAGTTAACTGTCAGTGCATCACAAATACCGTGGGTCCTGGATGATGGCCTGGGTACTATGTTGCCTGTCATGCAGAGCGATATACATTTGCAAAAAGACAATACAGTACTTATCATCGATGCCAAGTATTACAGCCGTACGACCCAAGTGCAATTTGATAAGCATACCCTACATTCAAATAATTTGTACCAGATTTTTACTTACGTAAAGAACAGGCATTATGAATTTGGCGATAAGCCGCATATGGTTTCTGGAATGCTTTTATATGCGAAAACGGAAGAAGAAATTCAGCCAGATAATGAATATCAGATGCATGGTAGCAAGGTAAGCGTGAAAACGCTTGATTTGAATTTGCCGTTTGTTGATATTGCAGCTCAACTAAATAAAATAGCCATCGAACATTTTGGAGATGGAATTTATCAAGGATAGAAGGTGAAGTTTTATGATGATTAGCCCGGAAGGCTACTACGAGGAAAATCTCAAAGGAAAAAATGAAAAGCAGATAATGACGGCTATTCGTGGCCTGAAGCAGGAAATGGGCAGATTAAAAAATGCAATGGAAAGTCCAGATTATGGCAGTGAGGCTATCATCATGCCGAGTGAGAGTACCAGACTCTGGTGCACTCGCATGTATCTTGATAGAGCAAAGCGGGCACTAATTAATGTTGGTGGTGTCTATACTCCATCAAGGGCGGAGTTGAAATCAGAACTGTTTGATGCCAGTATTCCTGCAATATACAGGGTGATATTTTCTAAAGGTGGCTTTTTCGAAGGCTGCGAAACACGCACCATTACTTTGGATGAGGAACATCTTCATTTTGATGTTGAGCACTCCATCATTCCCAAACCTTCAAATCTTCCAGTTGTTCTGGATTATCCGTGTGATAAAGAGAAGTTTCTAGATGGGATTAGAGAGCTTCATATGGGTGAATGGCGGACAAGCTATATGAATCCAGATGTTCTTGATGGTACACAGTGGGAGCTTACGATTGAGTTTTCTGATGGGCATAAGCCATTCAAGACCAGCGGCAGTAATGCTTATCCATATAATTTCGATGCCCTTCAGGAACTGCTAGGCATTGACTCGGGTGAAGACGAGGAGGATGACGATGAACAATTTTGAGTTGCTGACAAAGTATATCCCTTGTTTAGGAAAAGATGAGTACGGAGAATGGGTAATAGATCGTGAGAATGATGGTTCTCCAGAACATCCTATTCAATTGCCGTTCGTCAATTATTCGGAAATGGTAGATTCATTTATTCAGGATGTTTACAAGTTTGAAGAGGAACACCCGGAAATGAAGTTGACCAGATACGGAGAAATACTCAATGAACATAACATCGAATGGGAAAGCAAATCGATGAGCGAAGCCGACGTTTCTCAGCTTGATGCTCAATGTGTAATGGCAATGATAATGGGTGCAGTAAGAGCAGAACGTTTCTGCGATGGTGCGTTATTAGGATTTTTCAAGGATGGTAGTATTCAGAGATGGTTAGAAAGGTTCCAAGGTTTGGATTCGTAGACTATAGTACTGTTGGATACCAAGTGGACGAAGTTAAGAACGCTTGCAACTATGGAAAGCAATGTGCAAAATATGCACATTGCCTCTATGATAGACCGATTGAATTTAAATTATGATAAGTTTTTGCTTGAACTGGGGAAACAGAATAAGCCAAAGTGAGTTTGAGTGAACTGTTGTAGAATTTGCAACACTTCAAAAAGAACAGTACACATTTCAGTTGTTGCATATTTTACAACAACTGCGATAAGTTGAGACGGTAAAAATCAATGTTGAGACGATGGCGAAAAAAGCCCATATTCCCTGCTGCATATAATATAGGTACGAATGTGCTTTTGGAACTGTTTCCACAAACACAAAATAGCCTTGATATGTTTCCGCGTACAGGCAGCGACTACCCCAATGACTTGACATCATAATCGAGGTGTCGTGCCATGTTGAGAGTGTTGTAATGCTTCACCGCAAGAAATAGCTGGACATATCAACTTGAAATTACATATGGTTAGATAGTGATTTGATTTTTTTATAAAAGAAATTATTAAATTGAATTATTTAATAGTCATATATTATTTATTGAATAATGTTTATTAAAGATAAGAATTAATGTGTAGGGAGAAATCAAATGGATAAGAAAAGAAATGTGTATAATGGCTATGAAGAAAAAATATGGACAGGTTTAGAAATCAAAAAATATTTGGCAAATGCATATCTATGTTATGGAAGACATCACAAAAAGGTATCAAGTTATAAATTGAATTTTGAAAAATATTATCCTAGATTAAAGAATGAAGTTGTATATAGGGTTTTTATTAATGCGTTATTTTGTAAAATTATGGACGAGGAAACAGACGAAAATATTTATTTTTTTGGGTATACATTTAATAAACCTGCTTGGGCTAAGGATTAAAATGAATTCATAAAATATATTTGATATTTAATTTATAGTTTTCATAAAATATCTGAAAATGTAATTTATATACATTGTAGTTTAACAACTAAACACCTATATAAAAACTCATAATAAATAACTATATTTAGAATCTGATAGCGAAATTAGACAGTCATATCGTGTATGATAATATATTTGAAAAGATATTTGCACCAAAATTATATAACTAATGTTGTGTCTAAAGAAATATTAAAAAATTATAATGATTGCTAGTCCTTTCACGTAAACATCAGATATGCTATCATGTACATATATCAGGAGGCCTACCAATGAACAAACCTAATATTTTATTTATCACCACCGATCAGCAGCGCTACGACACCATTCACGCTCACGGTTATGAATTTATGCATACCCCAAACCTTGACCGATTAGCCCATGAAGGCTGCAGCTACACGCATGCCTTTTCACCCAATCCCGTCTGCATCCCCGCCCGCCACAATGTTCTCTGCGGTCTGCCATGCAAGGAACATACCTTTGACGACAACTATTTCGATGACTCCCATCAAATCCCTTACGATCTGCCGACCTTTGCGCAGATTTTAAGCGACGCCGGCTATGATACGATCGCTGTCGGTAAAATGCACTTCCAGCCATACCGCCGCCATAACGGCTTTCACCGCTTACTCTTAATGGATGAAATTCCAAGATTTCGAGAAGATGATGAATATGCCATGTACATGAAAGAAAAATATCCGCACCTGCAAAGCCTGCACGGCGTCCGTCATGCATTATACATGCAGCCCCAGCAATCCTTGGTCAAAGACGAAGACCATGGATCAAGCTGGGTAGCTCAAGAAACCATCAACTACTTAAAAAACAAGAGCAAGGACAAACCATTCATGCTATGGGCCGGCTTCATTGCCCCGCACCCGCCTTTTGACGTACCATCTTCTTATGCAAACATGTACAAAGATAAAGCCATCCCAAAACCATCCATCAGCAAAACTTCATTATCAACCTTAGCGGAAGAAAACAAGAACATTGCTGATTATCCGAACACTGAAACCTTAATGCGGGCACGTGAATTATATTACGCCTCCATCAGCTTCGTAGATAAAAACATCGGTCTGATTCTCGATCAATTAGAAGCCATGGGCGAACTCGACAATACATTGATCCTTTTCACCAGTGATCATGGTGAAATGCTGGGTGATCTTGGCACTTACCAGAAATTTCTGCCTTACGATGCATCCAGCCGCATACCAATGATCCTTCGCTATCCTGATAAGGTAAAACCCAATACGGTCAGTAATGAATTCGTCGATCTTAACGACATCCTGCCGACCTTCCTTGACGCCGCCAATGTACCATACCCAACAAACCGTGAACTGCCGGGCGCCTCTTTGCTGAAAAACGATAAAGACCGCAGCACCCAATACATTGAACACCAGCATGGCGCAAGACGTTGGGTCAGTCTGCGAAAAGGAAATTACAAATATAATTATTACTACGGCGGAGCGCGCGAAGAATTATTCGATTTACTGAACGATCCGCAGGAAACGGAAAATCTGCTAGAAACAAGACAGCATGAATATGATGCCAAGCGCCTAGAATTGAGACAAGCTTTAATTGCTCATGAAAAAAAATGGGGACTGTCCGGCTGCATAGAAAATGATGATTTTGTTTCTTATCCGGACTTCAAACTTAACTTTTACCGTGAATGCAATCCGCCGTTCTTCCCGGCCCATTTAGCCAAAGACGAGGATCGTGAACAGCTGTGGCCTTTAGAAAAAGAACTGCTGAATGCCATCAAAAATGAACCCGTTGTTGACCTAAATAAGCTGGATCTGGACTACTTTGAAGAACGTCATGTACTGAATAAAGCCAAGCTTCTAAAACATGCCGGCGATAACCGGAAATAACAACCAATCTATACCTATTATGAATACTTAAAAAATCTTTGGAGCCATCCTTAGATTTTTTTTATTTCCAGCAATCAATCAAGCGGCATCAAGCTTTGTATTCTTTTTGCATTTACTTGTGCAATTATTAACTTTTTTTATCTAACCATTTCCCTGATAATGAAATCAAGGAAAGAGTTGATTTATTAATAACATAAATCAATCAAAGGAGGGATCTTATGTTTAAGAATTTTGTCTACGATATCGGCACTAAAGTCTACTTCGGACCTGTCACAACAACAGCCTTAGGGCAGGAAGTCAAGGCCCACGGCCATAAGCTTTTCTTCATTTATCAAGGTGATGTCATCAAGAATTTAGGCATCTATGATTTAGTCATGAACACCGGCAGGGAGGCTGGCTTCGACATTGTGGAATTCAGCAAGATTCAGCCTAACCCACGCCATACAGACATTCAGGAGGGTATTGATCTATGCCGTAAGGAGCAATGTGATGTTATCTTAGTTGCCGGCGGCGGTTCAGCCATTGACAGTGCAAAAGCGATTGCTACCGGAGTCTTGATCGATGCACCGATCTGGGATGTTGTACTTGATAAATACCCTGTTGAAACGAGCCTGCCGTTGCTGACTATCTCAACAGTATCCGCTACCGGTTCGGAAATGAACATGGGTGCAATCATCTCCAATCTAAAAACTAAAGACAAACTCGGTCTGCGCAAACCATCCCAGCGGCCGAAAGCAACCTTTTTAAATCCTGAATACACCTTTACAGTACCGAAGTTTCAAACTGCCTGCGGCTCAGTCGATATTTTATGTCACACACTGGAAACCTACTTCTCCAGCGATAACTGCATGACTTTACTTGATACCTTCATGGAAGGCCTTGTCCGCACCGTGATTGAATACGCTCCAATTGCCTATGAACAGCCTGATAACTATGAGGCAAGAGCTAATCTAATGTGGGCTGCGCCATGGGCAATCAATGATTTCTTACGCTATGATAAAGAAAACAACTGGACGATGCATCCGATCGAGCATGAAGTTTCAGCCTTTTACGATATTACTCATGGCTTAGGGTTGGCTATCATCATGCCGCGTTACCTTCGTCATATCATTGACGAAAAGAGTCTGAAACGCTTCAGAAACCTCGGTATCAATGCTTTCGGATTAAGCAGCGAATTGGATGATATCACTTTGGCAAATAAAACGATTGAAGCTATTGAAACCTTCTGCTTTGAAAAACTGCATCTAGAATCGAACTTCACGGCCTTAGGCATTGACAGCAGTGAATTTGAGATCATGGCCGGTAAGCTCGCCGTCAACAACGGTTACTTTACCAGCGGCTATCGAAAACTGAGCAAGCAAGACATCATCGGCATTCTCAATGCATGTCTTTAAAGTAATAGGAGAAAAATTATGAATGAGTTCAATATATATCATAAACAATTGAATTTTGAAACCCAAGGCAATAAAGCCACCTATTTTGAGATCCGTCAGGACTGCCGTGACTTTGTGCAGGAAACCGGTATTCAAAACGGCATTCTCATTGTACAATCACCGCATACCACCTGTGCTGTCTTTTTTGAGGAAATGGTTCATGATCTTGACGCACTGGGAGATGAATATCTCCAGGCAGACTTGAATCGCGGACTCAATAAAATGTTTCCTAAACAGCTGGCTTATGATGAAGATTATAAATATCCAGGTCCGCTTCACCGACAATTTTCCAAAGACTGCGGCGGAGCTATGGCAACTCGTCCTTCAAGCCTGTTAAATGGAGACGCACACTGTAAAGCTACCCTCTTAGGATCAGACAAAACCTTTATTATCAAAAATGGTGAGATCATGACCGGTACCTACGGTTATATCTATTTTGTTGACTATGATGGCAATCGTTCTCGTAAAAGAAATTGTCATCTATGCGTCATGGGCATATAAATATAACTCTCACATGTCTGATTTCCGCCCCCATAAGCTTGCTGAAAAAATAAAACAGCACAACGAAAGGCTGGAAAACAGTATATTTAAGATTCAGTCAACGCACCCTAATCATGTCATTTTTATGAATAAGCAAAATCAGGAAATATCATTGAATAGGCTGATCAATTCATTACTTTGTGTTTGATCATTGCAGGCACAGAATATTTGGTATATCTCCTTCTTCTATGAATACAAGTCGCTTATCAGCAAAACCTGACAGTTAATGTGCGATTGGAGGAATAATTATGTCTATATTTACGTCTAGAGAAAAGAAATTAATTAAATATTTATCCCAAAGGGAATCGTGGGTCTCATCCGGTGAAATCATATCCGCTTTCGGCATCTCGCTGAGAACCCTGCGCAGTACCGTAAAAAGTATAAACGCTGACAGCAATTATATCCTTTCATCGAATAAAGGCTATAAAATCATTAAAAATATGAAAATTATTGAAGAACTGCTGAAAGAGAAGGATCAAAGTGACCCGATGAATGAGGGCAGCCGAGCATTGATCATTTTAAAAGAATTACTGATTAATAAACAGCCTCTTGATTATTTTGATCTTGCCAATGAATTATATATCAGTGAACAAACACTGCTTTCGGCAATTACCGCGTTAAAGAAAACCATTGCTCCCTATGAAGTAACGATTATTCGCCGAAAGAGTACGATCGCATTAAAAGGCAATGAAAAAAACATTCGCCGCTTATTCTGCGATATCGTATACAAAGAAGCCGAAAACAGTATTTTAAATTCATTGATTCTCAATGCATTTTTTGTAGATATCGACGTATTTGAAATTAAAAACACAATCTATAAAATCATCAGCGGGCATCAATTTGAAATCAACGATTTTGCGTTGAACAATATAGTTCTGCACGTCTGCATCATTATTGACCGTAATAAATATGAGGTTCAGCAAGCTCGTTTCTCTGCTGATTCAATCAGCACAGAAGCAGATTCACCTTATGCTTGCGCGGCTGAAATCATCAAATGGATCGCTGAAGGTTATGAATTTGAAGTAAGCAGCAGCGACTTTGACAATATTTATGCCTTGCTTCTGATCAGTATGAAAAAAATTTGTACTAAGGATGACTTTGCTTATTTGAATGAATTTATTGACCCATCGATCATTGCCTTTGTGAAAAAATTAATCGTTGAAATCTACAATGAATATTACATCAATCTTGATAATGATGAGTTTATTTCAAACTTCGCATTGCATCTGAATAATATTGTCAATCGTAAAATGATCCTGCGCAATCCGTTATTGACCAGTATCAAGGATTCCTATCCGACAATCTATGAAATATCGGTCTTTATCGCCAAACGAATTCAGGAGAGTTATTCAGGCATCCTCATGAATGATCATCAGATTTCATACATTGCTCTGCATGTGGGAGCACAGATTGAGAAGCAGACATTAACTAAAATCAAAACTGTGGTAATCAATCCTGAATATTTGAAATTGAACGCTCTGATCTTATCGAAGCTGGAAACTTATTTTGTAAATGATCTGTCGATCACAATTGTTTCCGATGAATGTGAATTGGTGAAGCTTGGCAGTAAAAGCATCGATTTGATTCTAACTACGATTCCGCTCAAGGGATATTTTGAATGTGAAATTGTAGATGTAACGGTCTTTATCTCTCAAAAAGACATCGAAAATATATTTGCGGCCATCAGTGAAATCAAGAAAAACCGCATCATTGAAAACGATTATCTGCTTCAGTATTTCGATGGCTCATTCTGTTATTTTGACCATGCAGTCAATGATGAAGAGGTTATCAAAAGACTTTGTGAAACACATAAAGATTTAGATGCTGATTTTATGAAGCGAGTCATGATCCGTGAGGAAATGTCGCCGTCTGAATATATGAATATCGCTGTTCTGCATCCGATCCAATGTGATGAAAAAAGTACATTTATCACTGTCGGCATTTTTAAGAAGCCATATCGATGGCGGAAAAATGATATTAACATCATTTTCCTGCTATCCGTTTCACAAAAAGACAAAAATAACTTTCTGAAAATATTAAAACAGCTGATCGAGATGTTTTCATCGACAAAATGGATGGAGCATCACAGTAATATTAATACTTATGATCAATTTATACGTTTCATTAAAGATAATAAATGATGCATAAGATAAAGCTTGTTTAGCAGCATACACATAGTAGAACTAAGATTAAAGATAGGAGAATAACAATGGTACATATCAGCGAGTTAATTGAGAACGGCAAGGTATATTTTTGTGATTGCAGATGCAGAGATGATTTATATGATTATTTAGCCAAAGATCTGGCAGAGGGCGGATATATCGAGGATACCTTCCTTAAGGCATTGAAAGTGAGGGAAACACAGTTTCCTACCGGTATTGTATCGAATTACTACAATATTGCGCTGCCTCATGTTGATGCTGAGCATGTAAAGAAAAATGCACTGATCGTTGCTGTGTTAGATCATCCGGTGATTTATACACGTATGGATAAGCTGGATGAGAAGATCAAGGTGAGAGTTGTTTTCATGCTTCTTATTAAGGATGTTAAGGTGCATACCCAAGCCATTTCCAGTTTGGCAAAGCTCTGGTTCAATCAGACATTCATGAATGCTCTCTTGTCTGTGAAAAGTAAGGATGAATTAGTGGCTTTGGTTAAACAGGCTGAAGCTGAGTAGTTGTATTCAATGTTACGTCAGTTTGATTTTTCAGGTTTTGAAAAATAAAAAAGAAAGGAGGTTCTGCTATGAAAACAGTGATTATAGCCTGCGGCAGCGGTATTGCTACTTCGACGATGATTTCCATGAAGGTAGATGAAATTTTAAATGATAACAATATTCCGCATGACATCGTTCAATGCAGCATTAATGAGATCGAAAGCTATGAAGACCGAGGCGATGTAATCGTCAGTTCGACACAGTTACAAAATGAGTATTCGATTCCATCAGTCATGGGCATTGGGTTTATTTCCGGCATAGGGGCAGATAAAGCGGAAAATGAGCTTTTAGAAATTTTAAAAAAATAAAAAGGAGGTAGAGCTTTATGGAATTTCTAAGTACATTCTTCAGTACGATTTCTGGATTAGGTAAGTATTTAATGGTTCCGTTAATGGTTGCTTTGATTGGTATAGCTTTTAAATGTAATCCCAATAAAGCAATTAAGGGCGGTATCACCGTAGGTATTGGTCTATTCGGCTTAGACTTAGCGCTTTCAATCGTTTCTAATTATCTGGGGCCGGTGGCAACCGGACTTGTCGGTAAAGCAAACCTCAATCTGGATGTGATCGATGTCGGCTGGACAGCTCTTTCGGGTATCGCATATGGTACGGAGATCGGTGCCTTTATCATACCGCTGATGCTGGCATTTAACTTGATTATGCTGGCAATTGGTGCGACAAAGACGATGGATATTGATATCTGGAACTTCTGGCATTATGCATTGACCGGTTCATTGATTTATGTAATCACCAATAATTTATTCTACGGTCTGCTGGCGGCGTTAGCTCATGCGGCTGTCATATTCCTGATTGCCGACCGTACAGCTAAACGGGTGCAGGAGGTCATCGGTATCCCGGGTATTTCTATTCCGCATGGCGGCTGTTTAGGTCAGTGGATCGTCGGTTTTATTCTTGAGCCAGTCTATAATATGTTCAATAAGGGTAAAGCTGAGAATAAACAAATGGACAAGGAAAAAGCAAAGAAGCTGCAGGATAATGCTATTCTTAAAGTAATTAAAGATCCAATCTATTTAGGCTTTATTTTAGGTACAGTGATTGCCTTCATCGGCGGACAGGATGCGAAAACATCGTTTACTACCGGTATGGCAATGGCAGCACTATTATATTTAACACCGAGAATGGTAAAAATTTTAATGGAAGGGCTTGTTCCTATTTCACAGGCATGCAGTAAAATCATGGCTGAGAAGAACAAGAGCGGTGAATTATATATCGGTATGGATAATGCAGTCGGTTTGGGTCATACCACCGTAATGCTGATTTCGGTCATTGCCATTCCGGTCTGCGTAGCATTATGTGCAGTAGTTCCCGGCAATCGAATTATTCCTATCGCATCCTTGGCGGCCTGCGGTTATAACTGTTCTATGCTGAATGTCGTACATAAGGGGAAAGTAGGCAGAACGCTGCTGTCGTGTACTATTTTCCTGGCGATTACTTTAGTGATTGCTTCCTTTATGGCACCAAAGATTACCGAGGTTGCTTTATCCAGCGGTTATACTTGGAGTCAAACTGAATATACGATGATATCTGCAATTTCGGGCACACTGTGGTCAACCTTCCCGCTGTTCTTATTATTCAATATCAATGGTTATGTGGGTGCAGGCTGTTGTCTGGCAATCATTATTGCATGTGTGATTCTTCAAAAAATCTATTTTAAGAAGAAAATGAAGGAAGCATCAGCAGAAGCTGAAAAGCAGCTTCAGAAATAATGAAATGAGAGGGAAATACGATGCTCGTTAATACAAAAGAAATGCTTCTGACAGCGAATAACAGCAATTATGCAATTCCATCTCCGGATTACTGCAACATGAATATGGCAAGAGCGTATGTGGAAGCTGCACAATCTGTCGGCAGACCGGTAATTCTAGCTTATAGTGAAGCAATGCAGTCGGTACTCTCTTTGGAGGATGCGTATTTTATCGGCCGCTATTATGCTGAAAAAGCCAATGTAGAAGTAGCTTTGCATATAGATCATGGTAAGTCTATTGAATTTGTGAAGCAAGCGATTGATTTAGGATTTACATCTGTTATGATCGATGCCTCTGCCGATCCGCTTGCAGAAAATATCAGAAAAACTAAGATTATCGTTGATTATGCACGTCCGCGTAATGTGAGTGTAGAAGCAGAAATCGGTCATGTGGGAGCAGGGGTCAATTATGAAGAAGAAAAAGGGGATGCCTCTGTCTATACCGAAGCAGCTGATCTGGTTGAGTTTGTGAATGCGACCGGCATTGATTCTGTTGCTGTTTCCATCGGTACCGCTCATGGCTTCTATAAGGGGACACCCAAGATTAATTTTGATCGTTTGGCTGAACTGAAAGCCGCTGTACCGATCCCATTAGTGCTGCATGGCGGCTCCTCAACCGGTGATGAAAACTTACGGCGATGCGCTGAATCAGGAATCAGTAAGATTAATATTTTCACTGATTTCTGCACGGCCGGCGCGCAGGCTATTAATGAGGAGCATGCAGATAATTATAAGCAGATGATGAGTACCGCCGATAAGGCGATCAAGGCTGTTCTTGAACATTATTATCACGTCTTTAACTGTGATTAGGAGGTTGTGGAATGAAACATAAAAAACAGATTAAAACACCTACATTGGGAGTAAATGCGAAAGCTTATATGTGGGGAGAGGAATTGTTGACGATTGCGATATATTGTGAAAAGATTGCGGTTGAAAATGATGTGACAGTGACATTGAATGTACCCATTGTTGATATCTACCGCATTGCGCAGGCGGCGCCCCATGTAATCATTAATGCGCAGTTCATGGATCCAATTGAACCAGGCGGTACGATGGGCGGCGTGCTTGCTGAGGCATTGTCACAGGCTGGCGCTGACGGAGTGATTCTCAATCATGCCGCTGCCAAACCGATAACCTTAAGTCAATTAATTAAATCCATCGAGCTGGCTAAAAAAGCAGGACTGTACACCTTTGTATGTGCTGACTCGGTTGAGGAGGCATTAATTATCGCATCACTGCATCCAACCGGCATTATCTGCGAACAATCAAAACTGATTGGCACCGGCATAGTAGCCTCTGAAGATTATTTATTGGCAACCACGAAAGCTATTAAGGACTATGATGCCAATATCATGGTCTTACAGGGAGCCGGTATTAAAAATGGAGAGGATATCTATCATAATATCAAATATGGTTCGGAATCAGGCGGCGGCGCTTCAGGAATTTTCTGCAGTGAAGATCCGCTGGCAAAAATTGATGATTTTTTAACCGGTATTCTTAAAGCCAGAAAAGATTTTGGCTCAAGAATCGTACAGGATGATGAAGCATGATAAAAATAAATTATATTGAACTTGAAACTCGTTATCCTAAAATATATTTCTTTAATATTACCGATGAAATAAAAGCGAAAATTGCTGAATCAGGGATTTCTAATGGCACCGTTACAGTTCAGTCGCTGCATACGACATGTGCGGTATTCTTTGAAGAATATGTACATGATGAGGATCCGAACGGCACCGATTATCTGCAGCTGGATCTGAACCGGTGTTTAAGAAAAATATTTCCCGATGAAGTTGCATTTAATGACAACTATTATTATCCGGGACCCAAGCATATGAATCGCGAAGGACGTCCGCATTTTGATTTTCAAGGCATAAGTCTGAATGGACCTGCGCATTTAAAATCTACGATGATTGGCGCAAGTCAAACCTTTGTGATCGATCAAGGTGTTTTACAAAGCGGACCTTTTGGTTCTATTTGGTTTGTTGATTTTGATATGACACGGCCGAGAAAAAGGAAATGTGTTCTCTGTATCAACGGTGAATGAACATTATGTACCGTCGTTCTAAGAAAAGTCTTTGACAACAGTCAGAGATTTTTTCTTTTTCTCTAGAGCATTAAAGTTGCGTGATGTTGATTGCCATGGTATCCTGTATGCAGTTAGTTAAGACTAACTAATGAATAAAAGTATAAAGCCGCAGCATGCTAATAAGGGTGCTCTGATTTATGAGGTTTATGCTTCATATTCATAGACTGTACGACAATGGAGGATATAAAATATGTCATTAATCGGTAAAACAATTGAAGATTTTAAAGTTCAGGCTTATGTAAATAATGAATTTAAAGAAGTAAGTAAAGAAGATGTATTAGGTAAGTGGAGTGTTTTCTTCTTCTATCCTGCGGATTTCACGTTTGTATGTCCAACTGAATTAGAAGATCTTGCCAACAAATATGAAGAATTCAAAGCAATTAATTGTGAAATTTATTCAGTAAGCTGTGATTCACATTTTGTGCATAAAGCATGGCATGATGCATCTAAAACAATTCAAAAGATTCAGTATCCGATGCTTGCGGATCCAACAGCTTTATTAGCAAAGAATTTTGAGGTTTACATCGAAGCTGACGGTATGGCTGAAAGAGGCAGCTTCATCGTTAATCCAGATGGTAAGATCGTAGCTTATGAGGTTATCGCAGGTAATGTTGGCCGTAACGCAGAAGAATTATTCAGACGCGTTCAAGCTTCTCAGTTTGTTCATGAGCATGGTGATCAGGTATGTCCGGCAAAGTGGCAGCCAGGCGCTGATACATTAAAACCATCTTTAGATCTGGTAGGTATTATCTAATATGAATAAAGCCTACGATGCTATCGTCGTTGGCGGCGGTCCGGCTGGTTTATCGGCGGCAATTTATCTGGCACGCGCCAAGTTCAGTGTGCTGGTACTTGAAAAAGAAAAATTCGGCGGGCAAATAACGATTACTTCAGAAGTGGTTAATTATCCGGGTGTAATAAAAACCGATGGTAAAAAGCTGACAGCGGAAATGCGGGAACAGGCAAGTCTGTTTGGCGCTGAATTCCTGCTGGCTGAGGTTGAAGAATTACAGCTTGAGGCTGAAATCAAAACCGTTAAAACGGATAAAGGTACTTTTCAATGCGCGGGTATCGTCCTGGCAACCGGTTCAAGTCCGCGCAAGCTTGGTTTTAAAGGTGAAAAAGAATTTCAGGGACGCGGTGTGGCCTATTGTGCTACATGCGATGGGGAGTTCTTCACCGGCTCAGAGGTTTTTGTCATCGGCGGCGGCTTTGCGGCGGCTGAGGAAGCCATTTTCCTTACTAAATATGCTCGTCATGTAAATATCATTGTGCGTGAACCTGATTTCACATGTGCTAAAACGATTGCCGATAAGGTGCGTGCCAATGAGCATATTACGGTTTATACTAATACAGAAATCATTGAGGCCAGCGGTGAAGGCTCTTTGAAGAAGGCTGTTTTCATCAATAATGAAACTAAAGAAACATGGACTTATGAAGCAAAAGCAAATGAAAGCTTCGGCATCTTTGTCTTTGCTGGCTATGAACCGGCCAATGCTTTATTTAAGGATCAGGTTAAGCTTAACGAAGTTGGCAATGTTATCACTGATATGAACCGCAAAACTTCCCTGGATGGCGTTTATGCTGCGGGCGATATCTGTGAAAAAAATCTGCGTCAGGTGGTAACGGCAGTGAGTGATGGTGCCATCGCTGCTACCTCACTGGAACGGGTAATCGAGACAGTGGTGGAAAAGCATGACTTGAAAACTGAAAAATTGAAAGTAAAGGCAAATGCATCGACAGATACTGTTGAAGCAGCGGCATCCGCAGACAGCTTTATCAGCAGTGATATGACCGGCCAGCTTAAAACGCTTTACCAAAAGCTGGATAAAGATGTATGGATCGGCTGTTTTGCTGACGAGAGTAAGTTTGGGTTGGAAATGAGTAATTTCATTGATGAATTTGCTCAGACAAGCCCACACATCAAAGTGATGAAACAGCCGCTTGATGCTGATCATTCACAGCCTTGCTTGGTGTTCTGTGATGCTGATAAAGAACCGCTTGGCTTAGCCTATCATGCGGTTCCCGGCGGTCATGAGTTCACATCCTTTGCGCTGGCTGTCTATAATGCCGCAGGCCCGAAGCAGCCGCTTGATGAAAGCCTCTTAGAAGTCATTCAAAAAATGACAGATAAACAGAATATTAAAGTCATGGTATCCTTATCTTGTACAATGTGTCCGGAAGTTGTACAATCTGCCCAGCGGATCGCACTGGAGAATCATCATATTGATACGGAAATCTATGATCTTGCGCATTTCCCAGAATTAAAAGAGAAATATAAAATCATGAGTGTTCCGTGTATGGTAATCAATGATGAAAAGGTACATTTTGGTAAGAAATCATTAAAAGAAATGCTTGAGTTATTGTAAATGGGTATGGGTCTTTGAACCAAACCCTTTTTTCTTATCAGATAGGCTGAGCGGATTGTAATGCAAAACGGAACGGATTGTGATAAAATGCAGATATAAGGAAGTGATGCTGATGTATACCGTAATACAGCCTGATCTGCTGATTGGCTTTTCTGATGTTGTACGCCGTTTTTATACATATTATGAAAAGGAAATCGATGCGTTGAAAATTAAAGAAACACATGCGAAAATTATCCATCTGATTGCTGATCATGAGGGAATTACCCAACAGGAGATTGCTAATGTTTCCATGATGAAACGTTCAAGTACCTCTGAAATTATTACTGAAATGGTTAAAGCGGGTCTTGTTGAGCGTCGCGGAGATGCTAGTGATAAACGTGTGGCCCGTATCTATCTGAGTGCCAAAGGCAGTGAAACCGCGACAGCTATCAAAACTTATTTCAATGAATACTGCGCTCGCTGTTATAAGAATTTCAGTGAAGAAGAGATTGAAGTTTTTCAGATGCTGATAACGAAATTTAATTATAGAAACTAACAAGACTGCATTCGGAGATTGAGTGCAGTCTTGTTTTATGCATTGCGCTTTGTTAGAATCAGCACTTTCATAGTGTTAGCCATGTCATTTTGTAAGAGTAATGATCGAATAAGCAGATTCACACCGCTTCAACCGATGCGTGACTGAATTATAATGTTCGGATAACATACTAAAATGTGAAAAATATATCAAAATTTCATTGACATTTTAATGTGAAATTGTTAAATTATTAGTGTGATTGTTCGGTATCAGAACAAAAATGGAGGGACATATGAAGAATAAATCATGGAAAGTGTTGACGGCGCTTTCACTTTCAATCTTTATGGTTATGAGCGGATGTACTGCCAGTAATGACAAACCATCTGATCTGCCTGAAGGTAAGATTACAGCTGGTGAATATACAGCAGCGGCAGCCGGTTACGGCGGTGATGTAACAGTAACCTTAACGATTGATGAAAATGGAAAGATTACTGACGGCAAGGTAAATGCCACAACTGAAACCGATAAAATCGGTCAAGTAGCCGCACCAGAAGTTATGCAGGCAATCATTGACGGCAATACGGTTGAAGTAGAAACTGTCTCCGGTGCAACAATGACAAGCAAAGCAATCATCGAAGCCAGTAAGGACTGTTTGAAACAAGCCGGTGTCGATGTTGAAGAAAAAGAAGTTGTAAAGGCGGATGATGAAGAAATCACTGTCGATGTAGTGGTAGTTGGTGCTGGTTTATCTGGTTTATCAGCTTCCGGAGCGGCTTTAAAAGAGGGCGCTAATGTATTATGTGTTGAAAAGACAAGCAATGTCGGCGGTATCAGTAAATTCTTCTCCGGCGGACCTTTTGCGGTAGAAAGTCACCTGCAGAAAGAAGCTGGCGGGGAATATGCGGCTATTACGACAGAAGAGTTATTCCAAACTTTAAATGATTACAGTCATTTTATTAATTACGCACCATTAACAAAAGAAATTATTGAAACAAGTGCGGATACGATCGAATTCTTAGAAAGCTATGGCTTGACTTTCCATGTCAATCCGGAAGCACCGCAGCTGGCTCATCAGGCAGATGGTCTGAGATGGCGGATCTATCACTGGTTTGATACTTTCTCTTATGCACCTACGGATATTTCCGCAAGTGATGTATTAAGAGATAACATGGTAGCTGCCGGTCTTGATTTAAGAATGAATACTACATGCGATGAATTAATTATCGAAGACGGTGTTGTTAAGGGGATTATCGCTACTAAAGAAGATGGCAGTAAATTAATTGTACATGCTGATTCAGTAGTGCTGGGCACCGGTGGTTTTGCAGGCAATGCTGATATGATGAGTGAATATTATCATACGCCATACATCTCTACATGGGGTGAAACAGGCAGCGGTGTACAGATGGCTTGGAATGCCGGTGCTTCAAAATGGGATATTCAATCTTCACTGCTGCATGGTTCAGGTATTGTAGCAGCAACTAATCCAACGGAAGTAAGTTTAGCTTCTTCACCATTCAATCAGATCGTTCGTTCACCATTATTATGGATTGACCGTTCAGGTAACCGTTTTGGTAATGAAGAAGCTGTTTATGATACAGCGTATACATCAAATCTGGGCTATTCAGTTGGCGGTATCTATTATATCGTTGTGGATACTGCAACTTTAAATGCTTATACAGAAGGCAAGCATTTAGTGACTGACCCAGCGGTTGGCGGTGCTAATTTTGATCCGGCTGATTTTGTGGAATTAGCTGAAGAAGGCGTTAAGCAAGGAAATGTATTTAAGGGTGAAACTTTAGAAGAACTGGCAAAAAATACCGGTATGGATCCTGAACGCTTCGCTGCCAATATCGAAGAATACAATGCCGCATGCGCTTCTAAAGCTGATCCATTCGGCAAGAGTGCTGAAAACTTGGTTTATCCGGTAAGCGACGGTCCTTTCTATGCTGTTAAGATGCAGATCAGTAATTTAGGTACATTAGGCGGTGTACGCGTTAATGAAAAATTACAGGCAGTTAATATTGATCTGGAACCGGTTAAGGGATTGTATGTAGTGGGGAATGATGCCGGTGGTTTCTATGGCAATATTACATCTTATCCTTCATATGAGGGTTTGGCAACTGGATTTGCCTTAAATTCAGGTAAATTAGGCGGTATGAATGCTGCTAAAGAAGCATTAGCTAAATAAGTTTAATAAGCTGAGCTATAGCTCATACAATAAATAGGAAGCTTTATTTCATTGCATCATGATTTTAAAGCTTCCTATTTTTCTATGTGATGATTGTTATTCGTATACATCTAAATCTTTGCCCATAGCCAAAGCACCGTCGTATATTTCTCTGATTTCCTGTTCGATGAGTTTGTCATGTTCCTGCATTTTAATCGTGATATCTTCATGGTTATCCTGTATGTTCATATGATAAATGCGATGATACGTAATTAATAATTTGACTTGGGCAGCCTTCGCAATTTCCGCTAGCGCATAGGAAGAAGTATGCATGGAAGCATGGTATTTCTGCCACGCAGGTGTCCGCTGCGCAAGACCGGCAGCATAATATACTTCGTGAAGCAGGATATCACAGTTTTCAGCTTTTTGTATCATTAAGTCTAACGGACAAGTATCACCGCTGATGACAATCGTTTTATCTGGGGTGATGATTTTATATGCATAGCAAGGCCAATCGCCATGACTGACCGCAAAGGCTTCTATCTTGACTGTGTCATTCTGAAAGACAACACCGGCTTCAATCTCATGAACGATTGGTTGGCAGGCCTTCGCATCTGCTTGTTCAAAGCCATGAATGCGCAGCTGAATATCAGCCTGATAAGCCAGCATCAGATGGTCAACCATCGCTTTAATTCCTTTAGGACCATAAATATGCAGCGGCTCATGACGTTCAAGCACCCAGGGTGTCAGGATCAGATCATTTAAGCCAAGCGTGTGATCAGAATGCAGATGGGTGATGAATACGTACTTCAAACGATCCATTCTTAATGCGTCAATTCCCTGATGATATGCCTTTGCTGCCTGTCTGACAATACCCGGTCCACAGTCAAAAAGATAGCTGTCTTCACCATAAGTAACGGCGGAGGCGGGTCCAGATGCGTTAGGGCATGCATTGGGTGTTCCGCAGCCTAATAGAACTAATTGAGTTTTCATACAATTCCTCATTTCTTTTGGTACTATCATAGCATATTCATCATAAATTTAAAGAAAATCTGATAGTTTTACATCCTTGTCAGCACACATAAAATTATGATTTGTAGTGAATAGGAAACTTTTTATGCTATAATGATTAGTAAAGCGGAGGACGTATGGCATGAGTCATGAACTACATAAAAATTTATCAATAATATCTTATAAACATGCGGTCAGCGTCTGTTATCCTTTTCTTGTGCGAGTCTGCCTCTGAGCTGGAATGTATTATTATATTTAAAGAGAGGGAGACGATTATGAAAAAATTGAGTTTATCACAAATTGCAGGATTATCCTGTATGATTTTTGCTATCTTTTTTGGTGCAGGAAATATGATCTTTCCACCAGCTATGGCTCAGCTTGCGGGCAGCAGTACGCCGATTGCACTTTTAGGCTTTGTTTTAAGTGATGTAGGAATTGCGGTTGCGGGTGTTATGGCTGTGGTTATCGCTGGGACCTCAATGGATGAGCTGGCGTCAAGAGTGTCAAAGAAATTTTCCTTATTTCTGTCTTTTGCTGTTTATTTATGCATCGGCCCGCTCTTTGCGTTACCAAGATGCGGTTCGGTATCCTTTGAAATTGGTCTGCTGCCTTACATAAACAATCAACCAATGCTTTTTTCAGTGCTGTTTACTGCAGTATTCTTTGGCCTGACTTTCCTTTTAAGTATTAGACCGGGTAAAATTGTTGATATTGTCGGTAAAGTGCTGACACCGATTTTGCTGCTTACCATACTGGCATTATTCATCGCGGCATTAATGAATCCGCTGGGCGGTGTAGGCATGCCGCGGGGTGAGTATCTGGAAATTCCGCTGTTTAAGGGCATCATTGAGGGGTATCTGGCATTAGACGGTTTTGCCGGTTTAGTGTTTGCCATTCTTGTTTATCAGGCATTGAAGCAGTTTCAGATTACTGATCATAAAATCATGGTAAAATCGGCATTCTTATGCAGCTGTCTGGCGGGCCTGCTGCTGATTCTTGTTTATGCGGCATTGGCGCTGATCGGTCTGCAGACATCGGCAATGGATTTATTTGCTAATGGCGGTGCTTTGCTGAGCTATGCTTCACGAACTTTATTTGGTGGTTTAGGAGGATTTATTCTTGGCGCTGCGGTGATTTTAGCTTGTCTTACTACAGCCATCGGTTTGTCCACCTCTTTCGCTGATTTTATTTGTTCACATTTTCCAAAGCTGGCTTACCGCTGGGTATTGGCTGGTGTATGCTTATTTTCCTTTGTGATTTCTAATGTGGGTTTAAGCATGCTGATTAAAATCGTGCTGCCCGTATTGATTGTTTTATATCCGATCGTAGTCGTGCTGATTGTGGTTTCATTGCTTGATCCGTGGCTGAAAGATCATAATCGAATCATGCTGTGCGGTATGCTTTTTGTATTTCCATTTTCTTTGCTTGATGGCTTAAAAAATGCGGGTATCCTGCTTCCGGGCATCAGTGCTTGGGCATCTTCTTTGCCTTTGTTTAATCTTGGTCTGGGTTGGCTGATACCGGCCATTATAGGTTGTGTGATGGGTTATTTTATGCACTCTGAAAAGCCGGCACGGTTGATAAATAAAAAATAAGGAGCATTTATGAAAAAATTATTATTGATTACTACGGGCGGCACCATCGCATCCGCTAAAGGTGAGGAAGGGCTGGAACCTGAACTAACAAGCTCACAATTGCTTGATTTTCTGCCGCCGCAATCCGATATAAGCATTGACTGTATTGACCTGATGAAGATTGATAGTTCTAATATGCAGCCAGAGGAATGGCAGGTGATAGCCAGAGAAATTGCCCTTCATGTTGATGAGGTCGATGGCATCGTGCTGACGCATGGTACGGATACGATGGCTTATACCGCTTCTTCTTTAAGTTTTATGCTGCGCAATCTGCCGATTCCCGTTGTATTGACAGGATCACAGCTGCCTTTGTCACATCCGTTAAGTGATGGATATGATAATATTCGCTGCGCGATTGCGATGGCTGCCAGTGATAGCTGCGGTGTGTTTGTCGCTTTTAATCGTAAAATAATTCTTGGTTCGCGTTCCGTTAAGGTAAGAACGATGGGCTTTGACGCATTTGAAAGTGTTAATTGTGAACCTGTAGGCTGTGTTGATGCCCGTGGTTTAACCATTCATCGTGAACTGCTTCCTAAGCGTACCGGTGATTTTAAACTGGAGGCTGATCTATGCAGCGAAGTGATTTTAATTAAATTGACGCCCGGCTTTAATCCTGACTTTTTTGATTTGCTTGTATCAATGCGTTATAAGGGTACTGTCATTGAAGCCTTTGGTGCCGGAGGACTGCATTTTATACGCCGTGATTTAATTGCTAAGCTGCAGTTATTGGTAGATCATGGCATCAGTGTTGTGGTATGTTCCCAATGCTTGTATGAGCGAAGTGATTTTTCCATCTACCAGACAGGTCAGAAGGTGCTGAAGCAAGGTGTGATTCAAGGCTTTGACATGACAAGTGAAGCAGCGGTTACAAAACTGATGTGGGCGCTTGGCAAAACCTTAGATCCGCAGGTGGTGAAGGCTATTTTTGAAGTGAATTATGTAGGCGAAGTAAGCCTTTAAAAAGTGTTAGCGTTATCATCTGAATTGTATATTTACATTTAGTGAAATTGCTGTATCATAAACATGTTTAATGCAAAGGGGACTTGTTTATGCTGTCAGAAAAATATGATTCACGTAAAGTTTTTATGATGTCGGTGCCGATTTTTATCGAACTCTTGCTGCAGATGCTGGTTGGTAATGTCGATCAGATCATGCTGTCCCAGTTTTCACAAAATTCAGTGGCAGCAATTGGTAATGGCAATCAGATTATGAATTTGATTATCATTGTTTTAAATATGACAAGTGTCGGTATAACAATCATGATTTCGCAATATATTGGTGCTAAGGATGAGCATAAGGTTTCTGAAGTATGCAATGTGTCCCTGGCCGTTATGGGCTTTTTCAGTGCTGCTCTCACGGTTGTTTTGTTTCTGTTTTATAAGCCTGTCTTTCAGCTGCTTTCAATACCGGAAGAAATTTTCAATGAAGCGGCTTCTTATCTTTTGATTGTCGGCAGCTTTATTTTGGTACAGGGATTGTATTTAACGTTCTCAGCAATTTTGCGCAGTTATGCATTGATGAAGCAAGTCATGACTATTTCGGTGATAATGAATCTGTTAAATATCATCGGTAATGCGTTGCTGATCAATGGCTATTTCTTTTTCCCAAGACTAGGAATTGTAGGGGCGGCGATTTCAACTAATTTCAGTAAGCTGATCGGTTTGGCCTTGGTATTTATGCTGTTTCGTTTTAGAGGCTATGCTGAGCTGAAGCTGTCTTATTTAAAGCCTTTCCCTGTTGAGACATGTAAAAAGCTGCTGTATATATCACTGCCTTCAGGTGCGGAGGCATTGTCTTATAATTTATCACAGACAATCATCATGAAATTTATCAATATGATGGGTACGGCAGTGATTGCGACAAAGGTGTATTGCAGTATGATGGCGAATGTAGCTTATATTTATTCTATGGCGATTGCCCAGGCTACCCAGATTATCATCGGTTATTTAGTAGGTGCCGGGCGGCTGAATGAGGTTGGCCGCAAAGTATGGAACTGTGTATTTATTTCGATTGCGGTGTCGGTTGGCTTAACGGGCGTTATTTATTTTAATTCCGATTTGATTTTTGGCATATTTACGAATGATCCACAAATACTCGCATTGGCGAAACAGATCGTTTTTGTGGAGTTTGCCTTAGAGGTAGGCCGGTCAGTGAACATTGCAATGACCCGCGCGTTAGTTGCGACCTATGATGTGAAGGTGCCGGTTATTGCCGGTGTGCTGTCAGCATGGGGAATTGCTGTGGGAGTCGGTTATCTGTTAGGTGTGCAATGGGGCTGGGGATTGGTCGGCATCTGGATTGCGATGGCAGCCGATGAATTGATTCGAGCCGGTGTGTTTATTCTGCGGTTCATCAGTGGTGTGTGGAAGCAAAAGGTAAGCAGGGCATTGCCGCAGATAGCCGAAAGTAAATGAATCTGATGGCTGTTTCACTATTTAAACAATTGATTTGTTCAGGAAAGTAAGCTTAAATTAAAAAAAAGTATTGACGGCATCTATGGGTATTTGCTATAATCTAAAAGCACTGCTGATAATGCAGTTCTGGCTCGTTGGAGAAACGGTTAACTCACTTGCCTTTCACGCAAGCATTCACGGGTTCGAATCCCGTACGAGTCACCAATAAAAAAGATACTCACTGTTATAAAACGGTGAGTTTTTTTATTTGCTTAACTATGATGATAAAAAAGGAAAAAATTACCAAAATCATCACTGAAATATTTAGTATATGATTTATATATTGATATTATATTTTTTTGCGTAAGTTTATGCAAAGCTTTGGTCTTCTGCTTCTTAAAACACGGTGTTAACATTTAATTGTAGAAAGCGATACTTTGAGAAGAGAAAAACATACAAAGGAGGTATAACGTGAATACTCGGCAGATTGAAATCTTGAAGGTGATTAAGGACAGTCCGGAACCCAGTACTGTTTCTGAACTGGCAGCAATGTTCACCGTAAGTCAGCGAACTATACAAAATGATTTGAATACGATCGATGATGAATTATTATACCGTAATATCGAATCATTATTTCATGCCAGTAAAAAAGGCTGCTACATCAATAAAAATGCCGTCACAATTCAGAAAATCAATCAGATGATTTACGAATTTGACCTGTATTTGAATATTCTTTCTCCTGAGGGCAGACTTGAATTCTTATTCAGTATTTTGGCTCTGAAACAAGGCTATACAACGATTTCTACATTAGCAGAGAGTTTGAATATCAGCCGTAATACGATTCTCAATGATATTAAGAAATTAAGGAATACTTTAACCGAGATTCCTATACAAATCATCGCTAATTCGCGATATGGCATGAAACTGTCCGGAGAAGAAAAAGCGATTCGGACACAGGCTTTGGAAATTTATATGAAAAATGCAGATAGTCAATGTGTGATGAGTCTTGATAAATACCGGCTTGCTAGTATATGCAATCACTTTATTAAGTATTGGGATGATTATGAAATTGAAATGATCTACGATGCTATGCATGAATGTATTAATTCACTTGATAAAAGACCTACGGAAAATTCATTCCTCTATATTATATCATGCATTGAATTTTCATTAGCTAGGATGAAAATGGGTAAATATATTAATCTAACTTCTTTACAGCAGGATAGTATACGCGGAACAAATGAGTTTAAAATTATGGGCAGTATGCTGATCTCACTCTCTGAGAAACTAGGTATTCATATACCGCTTGATGAAATAAGCTACCTGTCATACTTGCTGCTAAATGGGGTGAGTGTAATGTCTGTGAAGAGTGATGAATACAACTATGCTGAAATTCAATGGATCGTATGCAGACTCATCGATGCCATCAATCAAGATTTAAAACTTGCATTATCTCATGATTCAACAGCTTACAAGAATCTGATATTCCATTTGAAACCGGCAATTTATCGTATACAAAATCATATTGAGCTTGTAAACCCTCTGTTGTCTGAAATTAAAACAAAGTATTCTACAGTATTTCGTGCAGTAAATAACAGCATCAATATTCTGGAAGAAATCATTGGCATGAAGGTATCTGAAGATGAAATTGGCTATATTGCCATTCATTTTATACCTATTATGGAAACAAAAAATTATCAAGGAAATCATTATCCCAATATTGTAATAGTCTGTGATTCCGGCATCGGCACCTCTTATCTGCTGACAACTAAACTCTCTTCACTCTATGAGGTCAACATTATTAAAACAATCGCACTCTACGAATTAAAAGATACACTGACTCATTATAATATTGATGCTATCGTTTCTACTATTGATTTAGATTTGTTTAGCGAAGAGATCGAATGTGTTAAAGTCTCACCTTTCATAACAAAAGAAGATGCTAGAAAGCTTGATAAGTTGTTTAATCGTCAGCGTGGATGGCTGCAGCTTGATGAAAGTAAATTTTTAAAAGTATTGAATAAATATGGAAGCTTCTATCAGGAAGATAAACTTATAAAGGAATTAAGTGATGAATTCAACATTAAATTTAAAAATAGGAAAGGAAAGGAAGGGGAGCTGATGCTTAAAGATGTGGTTAGCCGGAATATGATTGAGCTTGATTATCGGGCAATGGATTGGGAACAGGCAGTTAGAGAGGCGGGACGTTTGCTGAAAGAAAATGGCTGTGTAGGTGATGAATATATAGAAAGTATGGTCAGCACAGTAAAAACGATTGGTACCTATATTGTCATTTCAAAGGGAATCGCACTTCCGCATTCAAGAAGCGGTAAAGATGCTTACAAGGTAGGTATCAGTATTCTTAGATTAAAAGAACCGGTTGTGTTCGGGCATCCGGAAAATGATCCGGTAGATTTATTATTTGCGTTATCATCAATAGACAATACATCGCATCTTACGGCTTTGCAGGATCTCTCACAGGTTTTAAACGATCCTTTAAATATTGGCTTCTTCAGAAGTGCCAAGACAGCAGATGAGATCATTGATTTTATTGAAGAAAAGAGGAAAGAAAAAAGTGAACAGTAAAGAATTAATTGCAGCTGCTAAGTTTCTTAAACAGCAAAAATTGGTGAGCGACGGGGTAAACAAAGGCAGTATTTCAATAAGATTGGATAATAAACAGATTTTAATGAGTCCAAGTAAACTGTCTTATGATGAGCTGACTGACAATAAGCTTAATATTGTTAAAGCTGATGGTACATATGTTTCACAGCCCTCACCAAGCTCAAGAGATACGTATTTCCACTTAAATATTTATCAGCAGCGAGAAGATGTGAATTGTATTATTCATACCCATTCAAGATATGCAACAGCTCTTGCTCTGGCAGGCCAAGGAATACCCTTTATTTTATATGGAATGAAATTTCATTGTAAGGGAAGTGTGGAATTGGCACCGTTTGAATTTCCTGATTCACCGGCATGCAATGAAAAAATTATCCGTTATCTAGGAAATAAAAATGCTGTTTTATTAGAAAATCACGGATTGATCTGTGTTGGCAAAACGATTAAAGAATGCTTGGAAACAGTTGAATTTGTAGAGGCAATCAGTGAAAGCTATCTTCATGCTTTAGCGATTGGGAAGGTAAAGGATATTAAAAATTGGGAGGTGATCAATTATGGTTAAATATAAAATTGGTGTTTGCTGTACATTCGGAGCTGGCAGCTCACTGATGCTTAAAATGAATTTAGATTCAGTGTTCAAGAAAATGAATCTTGATGCAGAGGTAGAGGTCTATGATATTTCAAGCATTACCGGGATGAAGAATGATCTTAATGCAATTTATACAAGTACAGCATTGGTATCACAAGTACAGGATGCATTAAAGGGTGCAGAGACGATCGTTGTACCCGTTGTCAATTATTTTGATTTAGGAAAACTGGAGGAATTGACCAGAGAGTATCTGCTATAAAGGGAGGTAGAACATGGAACTATTAAAATCGATACTGGATTTTTTCACAGGACAAATATTTCAGACACCAGCATATTTTATGGCTTTAGTTGTATTGCTTGGCTGTATTTTTCAGAAAAAGGATGCTAAGAGTACAGTTGTTTCGGTAATTAAAACAATCGTTGGTATGATGATTTTGAGCGTTGGTTCAGGGCAGCTGAAAAATGCTTCTCAGGCGGTGATTGAATTATTTACAGTCCGAATGGGGATTCAGGGTGTAAGTACCGATATGTGGACGGCAGTCTATGCTTATATTGATGAACTAGCGGTTATCGGTATGGGAAATGTGGGGATGGTGATGATTACCGCATGGATAGTTAATCTTTTGCTGGCTAAATTTACACCCATCAAAACGATATTTTTAACAGGTCATGTAGCATATTGTGACAGTGCTTTTATTACATTCTTTTTGTACCGCATGTGTGGTTTCACAGGTACAACGTTATTTATCAGTGCAGTAGCTGCCTGCGGTATTTATTGGTGGCTGTTCCCATCGCTGCTGAGACGATTCCTGACCCCTTTACTTGGCGATACACCGCTGACATTGGGACATAATTTATGTATTTCAGGTATCATCACAATTCAGCTTTCAAAGCTGTTCGGCAAAAAAGAGCAAAGTGCTGAAGATCTGGACCTGCCGGGATGGTTGTCAATTTTCAAGGATTCAGTTGTAGCATACAGCATAATTATGGGGATTATTTATGTCGGTATTATCCTGATCTGCGGAGAAGAGATCGTTGCGGCTAAATCCGGTGCAACCAATTGGATTTTATATGGTATGAATCAGGGCTTTACAATGGCGGTTGGCGTATATATTCTGCTGTCAGGTGTACGCATGTTCCTGAATGAATTGATACCGGCTTTTAAAGGCTTTTCGGATAAACTTGTACCAGGAGCTATTGCGGCCGTTGATTCACCTGTATTCTGGTCATATGCACCGACAGCAGCAATGCTTGGTTTTCTGACAACCGTTGTAGGACAGTTTACGGGTGTATTGATTTTGGCAGCACTTGGTTCACCCATCATTGCCATACCAAGTGTTATCCCGCTTTTCTTCGGCGGCTGTACATTAGGTGTTTTTGCCAATTCGACGGGCGGCTGGAAGGGCACGATTATTACTACCTTCATCATGGGTATTGTGGTTATCTGCGGCAGTGCTGCTCTTGCATATCTTCTGAATTTTGGTTATGTTCCGGGTCATTCTGACTGGTCAACACTCTGGCTGGCAATTGTCGCGATTCTAAGAGTTATTTTTGGAAAGGTGAATGCGTAGGTGAAAGACAATGAAAACAATTAAAACAGTTAATGGAGAAATACTTCCGGATGAACTTGGTTTTACAGATATTCACGATCATGTTTGGAAATCAGGCGGGATGGAAGTGCTTGAAGATAAGGATTTCGGTATTGAAAACATCAAAAAGTCACAATTGGAGCTGAAGAAGTTCAAAGCTGCAGGCGGTGATGCACTCATTGATATGCAGCCGCTTGGTGTAGGAAGAGGTATTCGTGAATTGAAACAGATTGCCGAGGGAAGTGATGTTCATCTGATAGCTATTACCGGATTTCATCGCGGTGCACTTTATGATAAGGCTCATTTTGTACATAAATATACTGTTGATCAATTAGTAGAAATCATCACATCGGAAGTGAAAGAGGGAATCGAAGTTAATGATTTCTGCGGCCCTTTTATAGAACATTCAGATGTATTGCCCGGCTTAGTTAAGTGCGGAACCAGTTATTATAAAATAACACCGCTTGAAGAAAAAATGATGCGTGTGGTTGCTCGCGTCAGTGCAGACACCGGCATTCCTATCGGAACGCATACGCATATGGGCACTATGGGTTATGAACAGGCAAAGTTTCTGATAGAAGCCGGTGCTGATCCAAAAAAAATCATGATTGGTCATTTAGACCGTAATGCAGATTTGATTTATCACAAGAAAGTACTTGAACTAGGTGTTTCCATTCAATATGACTGTGTTGCCAGAGTTAAATATCATCCGCTTTGTGAAACTATGACATTGATTAAGGAATTAAGTGCTATGGGTTATGCGGATCATATCATGATCGGCGGTGACTGGGGCAGGGCATCTTACCTTCAGGCTTACGGCGGAGAGCCAGGATTAGCATTTATACCTGCAAAGCTGCCAGATATGATGAAGGATTATGGTATTGATGATGCAGTAATCAAGAAGATTTTCATCGATAATCCAAAAACTTTCTTAGCCTATTGATAGAATGGATAAAATTTCAATGATTCTGTTTGACCTTGATGGTACTCTGTTGGATTCAAAATATTGTATTCTGAAACAAACTAAAAAAGAAATCAGGCAGTTAAGTGCATTGGGGGTAACCATTGTTCTATGTTCAGGGAGATATCCAGGTATGATGAAACTCTATATGAGTGAAATTAAAGCAAATTGGATGATTGCAATGAATGGTGCGTTCATCCAGTCATCAGACAATCAGGTATTGAAAGAAAGCCTGATAGATCAAAAAATTACTGATTTAATACTAGGAATATGCAATCAATATGAAATTCCGTACATTATCCAAAATGACAGAGACATTTATTTTAGTTCAGATAATCCAAGAAGCTTCATGATTCAGCGCTATAATGAATTGGCTTTACTTGCAGATCTGGAACACACTGTTATTCAGCCTTTAAAAATCATTCCGCAAAGAATCCATAAAATCATGATTCCAACGCAAGATGATAGAACTAAAAATTTGTTATTTGACATATTCAAACGTCATCCGATTACGGTAACTTCATCATCTTCAAATCTGCTTGAAATCACAGCTGAATCAGTAAATAAGGGAAGTGCGCTTTCATATCTTGCGGCTGTCTGCGGTGTTGGACGAGCGGAAATCTGTGTGTTTGGCGATTCAAAGAATGATATATCGATGTTTCAGCTTGCAGGACATAAAATTGCCATGGGCAATGCGGACATTGAGTTGAAGACACTTGCTGATGCGGTAATTGGTACGAATGATGAAGCAAGTATTGCCCAAGTTCTTGCACGAATCAGGAAAGGGTGTCTATGAAAGTAACATTGTTGGCAGAGAATAATAGTTTGTTTTGTGTTTATCTGAATGCTGAACATGGTTTTTCTGCATGGATCGAAGATGAACAGCAGAAAGTATTGTTTGATTGCGGTTATTCAGATAATTTTATAAAAAATGCTGAAGCATTAGGTATTGATTTAAGAACTGTAGACATTGTGGTGCTGAGTCATTGTCACCGCGATCATACAGGCGGTTTAAAATACTTAATTAAGTATTTCAAGGATCATGCCATGATTCGCAAACCTAAACTCTTAGTTGCTGATGAAAGAATTTTTGCAAAACGCTGGAATTTTCAGAAGAATCATAATTCCGGATTGGATCTAAGCAAAAAGGAGCTTGAACCTTATTTTGATGTTCAGGTTAGCCGTGAACCATATTGGATCACCAATAATTTATGTTTTATGGGTATAACAGAGCGAACCAATGATTTTGAACACATTCATCCGCAGCGTGCCAAGGTTTTAATCAATGGAAAATGGTGCGATGATGTTGTAGATGAAGATACACAGCTTTGCTACCGTCATAAAAATGGTAAGGATGTAAGTGTTGTCGCGGCATGTGCCCACTATGGAATTTGTAATATCATGGAATATGCAAAAAAGCTAACAGGATGCTCTCATATTCATACTTATATTGGCGGATCACATCTGCGAATTGACGAAGTGCCTGTATCACAAGTTGAGAAAACATGTGATTATATCGGCAGACAGGCAATACATGATTTCTATATCTGTCATGATACTGATTTATTCTGTAAAAAGGCGCTGTGGAATACCACTCCAAGTAAAGAAGCGGGTACAGGTTTGATTGTTGAAATTGATAGATAAATAAGAGGGTCTGTTACATATCATTTCAAATAATGGAAAAGTATATAAGCCAAAGTTTACATATGATGTTCTTTCAGAATTTTGGTCAGCGGATTATAATTACTTTACATAAAAAGAGAGCTTTAAGTCTGCGTTTTTCACAGATTTAAAGCTCCTATTATTTCAGTAACACTATAGGATCCAAAGTTCAGAAAGAACCGATTCTTTACTCACATTCCACATGGCTTTTTTTTGCATGTTTTTTATGATAGGCCAGCGGTGTCATACCAACCTCTTTCTTAAACATATCCGTAAAATAACGCATATTCGTAAAACCCGCAGTATTCATAACTTCAGCAATCTCCCTATCAGTCTTTAATAGTTCCTTTGCTTTATTAATTCTAAGTTTGGAAATATATTCGCTGATTGACATGGATACTTCACGATTGAAATCCGTGCTGAGTGATGTAGAATTAACATTCGTATATTCAGAGATAACCTTAAGTGATATATCTTGTGTATAGTTGTCCATGATAAAACTAAGTGCTAATAAAACATTATGCGTGTAACGCTGATCCGGACAGCTGTTATAGATCATCGACAGCCGTTTTTTTAGATCCTCAGTATAGGCTTCAAGTGTATCATAATCTTTTTGACGTTTTGTTTTTGGTATATTTTTGATCTTATAAACCTTCTGAAACAACAGGACGGTCATCTCGCACAAGGTAAATGCCGTATTAAAGCATTCAGCACTTAACGAAGAATGTACAAGCTGATTAAAAAGAATGTCAGTCTGATGCAGAATTTCTTCCAAAGAAGCATTGCAGCATAGATATTTCAGCTTACGGCAATTTTCATCGATCAAGGTCAGGGCACATTCAATCGTGATCTGACTTACCAGCTCCTGTGTGATTACCACCTCATGAATTCCGAAAAAGGCAAGCAGATTAAGCCTTCTGGCTTCTTCGTAGGCTAAATGAATAGATTCATAACCGCTGTAATCAACAGCCAGCGAGGTAGCGATAGGTACGGCTCGTTCATGGTAATGATTTTTGATCGTTGTATCAATTTTGCTTGCCACTGCAATCGGCGGACAAAGAGGATCATCAGCTTCACTAAAAAGTACAGCCACCTTTTTTGAATTATCAACCTTTATTAGAAAACAGTTTCCTTGATAATGATTTTCTTCGAGAATTTTATAGATTACCTCATATTCATATAATATTTTTTTTACATCATGATCAAAGGAATCAGATTCTGTGTAAATATTATATTTACTATCAACACCGGTAATGCAGAAATGAAAATGATTGACATCAAAATGAATATCAAGTCCATTGTTTTTAATGAAGCTTTCAACCAGCAGCTGGTTATCATCCCATAGCCAATAATTCATCAGCATATTGTGGGCAACAAAGTCAGTGCTGCGTTTTTGTATTAACTCATGTTTTTCCATGTTTCCAGTTTAGCATAAATTTTCTGAAAATAAAATATTTTGGCGTACTATGATAATAATTTAGCATGATAAAATATGGACAGGAGGGATTTAAGAATGAAAAAGTTATTGAAATTAGCTTTAAGCAGCATGATGATCTGCACAGTTCTTGCCGGCTGTTCTACTACACAGACACCGGTTCAAAGTGATTACACTTACGCAGATACGATTGCATGGGACGCACAGTATGATGTTGTTGTCGCAGGGTTTGGTGCCGCTGGTGCCGTAACAGCCAAGACAGCTGCTGAAGAAGGTGCTACTGTATTGATTGTAGAAAAGATGAGTGAAGGTGAATCTGGCGGTAACAGCAAATATGCCGGTCAGTTATTCGCAAATGGACATGGCGATGTTGAGAAAACATTGAATTATTACAAACAGCTTGCCGGTGATACGGATGTACCGGAATCAATGCTGAGAGTAATTGCAGCCGGTGTAGCGAATATGGCTGATACATTAGCTAATGATTTCGGCGCTGACAGATCACAGTTTATGTCTTGGACAGGGGTTCCTGTTATTGGCAATATGTCCCCTGAATATCCTGAATTTGAAGATTCAGATAATATATCATTGGATACGATTCATCAGGGTGTCAGCGACGGTGAATTATATCGTTTATTAAAGAAGAATGTAACAGATCGTTCTGATAAGATCGACGTATGGTTTGAAAGCCCGGCCGTTCAATTGATTCAGGATCCAGTATCAAAAACAATCATTGGTGTGAAAGTTGAACGTGACGGTAAAACAATGAATGTTCGCGCCAATAATGGTGTTGTATTATGTACCGGTGGTTTTGAAGATAATGCGGAAATGGTAGAAACTTATTTAGGTTTAACTGATTATGCTGTTATCGGTGCATTATATAATACCGGTGATGGTTTGCGTATGGCTCAGGAAGTCGGCGCTGATTTATGGCATATGCATGTATATGAAGGCGGTTTTGGTTTAGGCGGTACTTCATTTAAAGTAAATGAAGGTGAACGTGCTTCTCAGGTAGCTGTTCTGACACTGAATGATTTTAACCAAGGTTCACTGATTATGGTTGGTACTGACGGTGATCGTTATTTGAATGAATCAGAAATTGTACGTCACGGTCATGTTTATAACAACGGTGTTTGGGAAAACCCACAATACCCAACGAAGTCATGGGTTGTTTATGACCAGGCTAAAGCTGACGAGATTGCAGCTAATGAAAGCATGCCTGAGCAATTCAGAGATCAGGTTGTGAGTGCGGCTACAATTGAAGAATTGGCAGGTTTGATCGGTGCCAAAGCGGATCAGCTGAAAGCTTCTATTGAAAATTTCTCTAATTATGCGTCAACAGGTATTGATTTAGAACAAAACAGACCTGCGGATACAATGCGTGCTTTTGATGGTAAGGCTTATTATGCATTTGAAGTTCTGCCTGAGATTCTGAACACTCAGGGCGGACCTAAACGGAATGAAAATGCTGAAATTCTTGATGTGAACGGCAATCCAATACCTCACTTATACAGTGCGGGTGAATTAGGCGGCATCACTTCTTCAATGTATCAGGGTGGTACAAATCTTGCAGAATGTATCACATTCGGGCAGATCGCCGGTAAGAACGCAGCGGCAGCAAAAGAAGCATTACCGGTTTATACACCAGCTGCTAAGGTAGAATCAACACCTACTGGTTTAGGTGATGTTACAGATCTTAAGAAGGACGCTCCGGAAATCGAAACAGCAGATAATGAATATATCGGCTCAGCAGAAGGTATGGGCGGCACATTGACAGTGAAGGTAACAATGGATGGTGACAAGATCGCCAAAGTTGAAATTGTCTCTCATTCAGAATCAGAAGGAATTAGCGATCCGGCAATTGAAGCTGTACCAAATGAAATTGTTGAAGCTCAGTCAACTGAAGTAGAAACAATTTCTGGTGCAACCGTAACCAGTAAGGCAATTATTACCGCGGTTGAAGATGCGTTAGCAAAAATTAAATAAGTGAATTTAAACAGCCATTATTTTATGGCTGTTTGTCTTTATATTGGCAGAAATTGGTATCAAAAAAATGATAAAAATTTAAAAAAAGTGCTTGCTAAAACAATATCCTTGTGGTATTATAATTAAGCACTTGCCTAAATAGCTCAGTAGGTAGAGCATTCGGCTGTTAACCGAACGGTCACAGGTTCGAGTCCTGTTTTAGGCGCCATTTTGGCTCGTTGGAGAAACGGTTAACTCACTTGCCTTTCACGCAAGCATTCACGGGTTCGAATCCCGTACGAGTCACCAAGTGTAAAACAAATCCAAGGATGATATCCATGGATTTTTTTTATTATATTATATTTACATTTGTCAGATCTTAAAATCTGCTGTTATGTATCAAACGAGAAGTGTCTCATAAAGTATACTTTATGAGACACTGCATTTAATCACATTATAAGGCTTTTTTTGATGTTTGTAAAACTAATTTTGCTGTTTATTCTGCTTTTTAACCGGTTTTTTATGTGTCTTACAATGTATACTTTATGAGACGGCAGGTAAAAATAGCAGCTTTGCTGGCATTTGCTTAAGGGCTGGCGTTGTTATATTTTCAATATGATAATTTTTTATCAAGGCTGTGTTTTAAATCCTGAATAGGGTTGACTTTTTAAGGTTTAACAACTATGATTTGCGTATCGATAGAACTTAAATAATTATAACTATTTACATGTTTTGATTGCTGCGCAGGATATGTAAATAAGAAAGGGTGAGCACCATTGGCTAAGGAAGCTGAATATGAACAACTGATAGTAAAGCATCTGGATAATATCGTTTATGTTTCTGATCCTGTTACTTATGAATTGCTTTATCTTAATGAGAAGGGGAAAAAGGCATTTCAAATTGAAGATAATAAATATCAAGGTCAGAAATGTTATAAACTGCTTCAAGGTAAAGACTCACCGTGTGAATTCTGCACGAATCATTTGCTGAATAAGCAAAGCTTTTACCAATGGACACATTTTAATGTGCCGCTTAACCGTTACTTTATGATGAATGATAAGCTGATTGAAATTGAATCAGGTCATGCAGTCCGTCTGGAAATTGCTGTTGATATTACCGAAAGTGAAAAGCGTGCTCAGGATCTTGAACAACGGCTGACAACAGAAGAAACCTTGCTTAAATGTGTACAGACGCTCTCGGCTTATAATGATCAGCAGGCAGCAATCAATGAGCTTCTGAACATTGTGGCAGCCTATTATCAGGGACAGCGAGTCTATATCTTTGAAATTAATTACGATAACGATACGATTTCCAATACTTATGAATGGTGCGCTGAAGGTGTCAGTGAGGAAATTCAGAACTTGAAGGATATGCCTGTCGATACCATCAGCCGCTGGCTAACTAAGTTTGAAAAATTTAATGAATTTTATATTACCTCAGTAAATGAAACATTAAACAAAGACAGTGAAGAATACCGCATTCTTGCGGCTCAGGGAATCAAAAGTCTGATAGCTGCACCGTTAATTGAAAATGATGTTATTATCGGTTTCATCGGTGTGGATGATCCGATTGCCAATATGAATAATCTGCATCTTCTGAAATCGATCACTTATTATATTATTAATGATATTCAAAAGCGTAAAATGCTGGTGAAGTTAGAGTACATGAGTTACGTAGACTTATTGACAGGGGTCTATAACCGCAACCGTTATATCTCAGATCTTGAAAGTATAAAGCTTGAAAATCATCCGTACAGCGGTGTACTCTATCTTGATATCAACGGTCTGAAAAGAATTAATGATAGTTTTGGTCACCGCTATGGTGACTATATTATCAAAAAAGCGGCTGATATATTATGCGGTGTTTTTAGTGAACCAATTTATCGGATCGGCGGTGACGAGTTTGTGGTGATCTGCCTTGATCTTGATGAAGATGCTTTTAATCAGCGTATCGCATTGCTTCGTAAGCGTCTTAGCGAAGATAGTGAACTTGATGCTTCCATCGGTTCTACTTGGCAGCAGGATACGATGAAAATGGATTCCCTGGTCAATCATGCCGATGATTTAATGTATGCGGAAAAGCAAAATTACCACGATCAGCATCCGAATGCAAACGATGATCATGCTGATGCTGTTGCGAGGGTAATCAGTGAAATCAATAATGAACGGTTTGCGGTTTTTCTCCAGCCAAGGATTTGGTTAAACAGCCATGAGCTTGCCGGGGCACAGGCATTGATTCGCCGGCAGTTACAGGATGGCAGCTTTATATGGTATGATCATTTCAAATCTGAATTTGAAAATAAAGGCGTGATCCGCTTCATTGATTTTTATGCACTGGAAACGATATGCAAAGCATTAAGCAGTTGGGGAAAACTCGGTGAAAAGAAAATCAAAATTTCAATCAAGCTGTCGCAGACAACACTTTTAGAACCTAACATTGTTGAGTCCATCCAGCGGGTGCTGAAACTGCATGAAGTCCATCCAAGACAACTTTGTTTTGAAATCGATGAAGCTGTTTCAAAGCTTCATACGAATGAACTTAAAGCTGTTGTCGATCGGTTTTTAGCCAGCGGATTTGCTGTTTCTTTAAATGCGCATGTGCTGAATGATTTCGCACTGACGAATGAAATTGCACTTAATGAAATTAGATTTGATGAGGCTTGTATCAAAATGCTGATGAGCGATACTGAATGTGAAAATCATATCCGCCAAATCATCAATATGTGCAGTGATGCTAAGCATCCGCAAAGCGCGGCTTTAGGCATCAGCTCTCAGGAGCAGTATGAAAGGTTAAAAGCTTGTGGCTTTGATATTGGACAGGGAAGTTATTTTTCCTTGCCGCTGCTGATTCCACAATTTGAAACCAGCTGCCTGCATTTAAAAAGCAGCTTGTTAAAGAATAAAAAATAAACGTAATAACGACTGAAATAGATGCCTAATGCATCTTTTTTCTTGCTCTTTAAGCCAGTGATGACAGTGAAATGACCGTTTATTGAAAGCGGTTGAAAATGCATAATCGTTCATGCTTAAATAATCATGAAGTTAACATGGATCTGCTGCTTCAGCCTAAAGCCAGCGGTCTGTGAAGAATTACACAAGTCAGAAACTAAGAAAGAGAGAGTAAAAATGGACAAGAAAAAGGGAATATTTTACACGATTGTTTCAGCAACTGCTTTTGGTTTAACACCGCTGCTTTGCGCCAGCGCCAATAAGCTGGGAGCAACACCGGAAACACTGGTATTTTTAAGAAATCTATTCGTTATACCGGTTTTATTTATTGTCTGCAAGGCACAGAAAATTGATTTGAAAATGGGCGGTACGGATTTAAAGCATGCATTCATTGTCGGAGTATTTGGTATGACAGCGACCGCGCTGCTGCTGTATAACGCATATCTGTATCTGCCGGTAGGAACAGTAACCACCCTGCACTTCTTATATCCGGTATTCGTAGCGTTGATCGGTTTAATTGTATTTAAAGAAAAAATCTCAAAGGTAAAGGGATTTGTGCTGCTGATTGCTACCTGCGGCATCTTCTTCTTTCTTGAATCGATGGAAGGAAGCAATGCTTTATTAGGAATCGTATTATCGGTATTATCAGGTGGTACGTATGCTTTCTACATGAGTGGTATTGAAATCTTCAAGCTAAATAAAATCAATTCCTATAAGCTGACATTATATCTGGCAATCTTCTCAGCCATTGTTATGCTTGGATACAGTCTTATTACCGGTAAATTATCTTTATCACAGATGGCACCGATGGCTTATGTATATGCGTTTATAATCGGTATCGGAACTTCTTTCCTGGCGGTTTACACTTTACAGCTGGGAATCAAATATCTGGGTGCTTCGACAGCTGCCATTTTCTGTATGTTTGAACCGGTAACCGCGGTAGTCGGTGAATTGATTGTCTTCGGCACCCCATTGACACCGATGAAAATCATGGGCTGTATCGTCATTCTCGGGTCTGTGACACTGTTGACTGTCCTCGATAAGAAGGCAGAGGCAAAGGAAGCTAAAGTGGCGCTGGAAGCGCAGGCTGAGGCAGGTAAAGCATAAATCTTGAATAAGAATTGTGTTTAGCCGCTCTGCCGATATCAAATAAATTAAAAAGCATTCGTTCGTGATGGGCGAATGCTTTATTGAATTAAAGGAATCATAATGCTGACTGTGAAAGTTGTATCATCGTGCTCAACATTCTGTGTGCCGTTATATTTAGTTACTACATGCTGGACATTCTTTAATCCGAGGCCGTGTTCATGGCTGTCTTTTTTTGTTGTCAGATAGACGGCATGACTGGAAATAATCTCACCATTATAATGATTCTTTACACTGATAAACAGATTTCCTTTATAAATATGAATATGGGATTCAATCATTCGATTGCTTTCCAGCTTCAGGCTTGCTTCAATCGCATTATCCAACAGATTGGAAAGAATCACAGATAAGTCAACGCTGTCAATATTCAAATGCGGCGGTACAACAATGTTATTATGACAGACGATCTGATTGGCCTTGGCAAGGGAGGCTTTAGCGTTGTAAATTACATCAATGACAGAATTGCCGGTATTAATGACCGCTTCCACACGATTTAATTTCTTGCTGATTGACTCCAAGTAACTCTTCGCTTCATCAATTTCATGACTCTCAAGCATCCCGTAGACACTGTCTAAATGATTGATCATATCATGCTTATAACGTGACATATTATGGTTATACTGCTCGATATCCTTGTAATAAACACTCTGCATCTGAAGCCGCTCATGCATCAAATTGCTCTGCATCAGATGGGTGTTGGAGTAAATGATCTGATCGATAATAAAAAAGAGCAGAAAGGTGTAGCAGAACAGCAGCATGGTAATGTTAAAATACAGATTGACCGGCTGAAGATTTTCCAATAAATGCATCGACACATAAAGAATCGTCAGCGGCAGGATAAAAATTAGAATATTTACGAGTATTTTAACCGCGTTGTTGCTGATCTTACGCAGGGCGATGATCAAGGTAATGACCAAGGCCATGATGATGCAGGCCATTAACTGTGTGGGCAGATTTAATACATAAGTGAACGGATTATCAGCCATCGCATAATCTGTCAGAGCCGTAAAAATAATTGCCGAAAGCAGCTTCGATGCATAGTTCAAAGTCACAAACATACTCGATGCGATCAGCTTGATGCGTATTTCATTAAAATAAAACAACAATGAAATAACTAAGGTAAAAAGCACATAATAGGTACTCGTTGAAAAGAATGGAAAGTCAATCAGATAGGTGATACATTGAAAGACAAAATAGAGAACATATGCCACTGTCCGCTCATGCTTCAATTCATCAATTTTAGTCAGCAGGTTATTTAAAAAATAGACAATCAGAAACGTTTCACACGTTGCCAGAAATAACTTAAACAATAACTCAATCATACATGCTCCTGAATATATTTCACCAGCTGTTCATGTGTTTCTTTAGAGCGGTGCTTGCTTAATAATATTTGTTCGCCATTATCCAAGGTGATCGTATCCTTAAAAATATTCTGCACATAACGAAGATTTACAAGAAAGCTTTTATGAACGCGGATAAAATGCTGATGCCTCAGTGATTCTTCAAACTTACTGATTTTCCCAACCATCGTATAATTTTTATCTTTCGTATGAATTTGAATTGTCCTAAGCATTGACTCAATATAATAAATATCACTCAGTCTGATTCTCGTCAGTCCGGATGCATTGCTGATAGTCATATAATCATTATTCTTAGCATAAGCCAACGCCAATATCTTCTTCAAATCACGCAGGAAGCAAACCTCATCAAGCGGTTTGAGATAATAGCGGGCGGCATTGACTTCGTAGCCGGCCAAGGCAAACTCCGGAGTCGCTGTGATAAAGATCAGCGGTGTATCCGGATGTGTTTCCCGCAGCTTTTGCGCGATATCGATCCCATTGTCTTTATTCATTAAGATATCAAGCAGAAAACAGTCAAAAATCATACCCTGTTCAATTGCCTGAATACACTCATTCGGATCAGTATATTCATGGATTTCATATTCGATTAATGAAATCTTTTCAACAATTGTCTTAATCTGTTTTAGTTCTGATGCATTGTCATCGCAGATAGCAATATGAATCATAAGAACCCCCTTTTTTTTCTACACCTATAGCGTACACTAAAGGATTTAAAACTTCAATCATTTAAAGTTTGATGCATTGACCAATTATGACAGTGAAAATCCCATTTGTTGAAACAGGGTTGTCAAGGCTTAGATTTCATAGTTAAATAGGGTCATGAACAGTGAAAGCGCTGTCACGAAAGCCTTGTAAATCAGGCTTAAAAGAGAAAAGGAGAAAGAATACTATGTCTAAAGTTGCATTTGTAAATGGATACCTGATTGATGGTACCGGCAGAGAACCGATTGAGAAATCACTGGTATTAGTTGATGACAAGAAAATCGTTTATGCAGGTGAAAGTAAAGAAGTACCGGCCGATTATGAGGTACGTGATATCAGCGGCAAAACAATTATGCCGGGTCTAATTGACAGCCATTTGCATTTCTCAGGAAATTTAACTGATGATGATTCTGATTGGGTATTGGAGCATCCGGTGCAAAAAACGGTCGTTGCTGTACAGCAGGCACATGAATGTCTGGAACATGGTTTAACAACTGTTGGGGAAATTTCACGTTCAGGTCTGCACATCCGCAATATGATTGAAGCCGGTGTAATGAGCGGTCCGCGTGTTGTAGGCACGGGTACAGGATTCTGCCGTACATGCGGTCATGGTGACTCACACAAGCTGCCGACCTGGTATAATAATGAATCTCATCCATGGGCCGAAAGAGTTGACGGACCATGGGAATTACGCAAAGCAGTAAGAGCGAAACTGCGTGAAAATCCGGACGCGATCAAGATCTGGTCAACCGGCGGCGGCATCTGGCGCTGGGATCAAAAGCTGGATCAGCATTATACCTTTGAAGAAATAAAAGCGGTTGTTGATGAATGCAACATGGTCGGCATTCCGGTTTGGTCACATGCGGAAGGCTATGGCGGCGCTCTTGATTCTGCGAAGGCCGGTGTGCATCTGATTATTCACGGTCAGACATTAAATGATGAATGTTTAGATATCATGGCTGAAAAAGGTATCTACTTCTGTCCTACGATTCAATTCTTAAATGAATGGTTCAAAACTTATCAGCCGCCTTATATTCCAGAGGTTCATGACAAATTCCCAGGTGATACAGTTGCGGAAAAAGAGTTGAACCGCGTGTACGGAAACCTGCGGCGCGCTAAGGAAAAGGGTATCAAGCTGACAATTGGTTCAGATTCATTCTGCTCCAGTCTGACACCTTACGGTACCACCGCAATTGGTGAAATGTATAGCTTTAATGAAAAAGCAGGCATCTCGGCAATGGATACAATCATTGCGGCTACCAGAGACGGCGCTGAAATGCTGAAGGTCGGCGATATTACCGGTACACTTGAAGCAGGCAAGTTTGCTGACTTGTTAGTAATTAATGGCAACCCATTAGAAAACATCCGTGCGATTGCAGTTGAAAACATGGAAGTAATCATGAAGGAAGGCGCCGTTGTCAGAGGTTAAAAGCAGTTAAAACACAGTATTATATCAAGCTGGGGAGCGGTTTATTGATTAAATCGCTCCTTTCATTATAAATTTTAATGAAATATTTAATTTTTTTAATTTATGCGTCAATTAAATCTACAAGAATTATTAAATAAGTGCTATAATCAATCATTGTTGGTAATTGCTTTTCTTATAAGGGGAACCAAACAGAATCAATTACGCTAATTCATAATTATATGAACCAGCGGCGATTAAAGACTGATTGTTTATTCAGGGTTGCAGCTGGAAGAAAGGATGGGAAAATGGTTATTGGGATGCTTTTGCTGTGGATTCTTTTTAATGGCCGGATCACTTTAGAAATCTTGATTTTCGGTATTGTTATATGCAGCGCAATCTGTCTGTTGTTAAGTATGATTACCAGTCAGAACCTGTTTAAGATTGATCAGCGGATGCTGAAAAGAATTGTTTACCGCCTGCGTTATTACGGCGTTTTGGTGGTAGAAATCGTTAAGGCGAATCTTCAGGTCATGGATTTAATTCTTACACCGGGGGAGATTGAAATCAAACCGGTGCTGACGGAGTTTAAATCAGTGCTGAAACATTCTAAGCTGAATGTATTGCTGGCTAATTCGATTACTTTAACGCCGGGGACGATTACGGTTGATCTTGACCGTGACCGCTTTCTGGTATTAGCGGTTGATGAAAGCTTTGCTGAGGATTTAGATCAATCAGTATTTGTGAAGGAATTGAAGATTCTGGATGATAAGGATCTGGATTAGGAGGACATATGGAACCAAATGCGATTAAGAATATGGTGCTTATTTTCTGTATGATCATTCTGACAGTGTTGTTTTTCTTCTGCATCTATCGGGCCATCCGCGGACCTCGTTATTCTGACCGTCTGGTTGCCAATAACGTAATCTGCACGATGTCGGTAATCTTTATCTGTATTTTATCCGTCTACTTGAAAGAAGCGGCGCTTGTTGACATTGCCTTGATTTATACGCTCTTGAGCTGTTTGTCAGGGGTTGTGGTTTGTCACGTGATCACGCTGCATCATAAGGGACGTTTATTGAATCAGAAACAAAAGGAGGAAGAACGATGATCCGTGTAATATTAGCATCAATTTTGCTGTTAGCCGGAATGTTTTGCATTGCGGTATCAGTCTTGGGATTGTTTAGATTTAATTATGTATTAAACCGCATGCATGCGGCATCGATTGCGGATACGATGGGCTTGCTGCTTTGTGTCTTGGGATTAATGCTTTTGGCGCTTGATTTTTTCCATGTGCTGCGTTTAGGTCTGGCAGTGATCTTCTTATGGATGGCCAGTCCGGTATGTTCGCATATTATTGCTAAAACAGAAATTTTAACCAATACAAAAATAGATGAAAGGATCGGTAGAAAATAATGGAAATCAGTGAAATTATTCAAATTCTGCTGCTGGTATTTCTGATCATATCAGCATTGGCAGTTTCTTTCTATAAAAACCTGATGCAGGCAATCCTGATCTTTATGGGTTATTCTACGATCATGTCAATTATCTGGCTGTTTCTTGAATCACCGGATCTGGCGATTACGGAAGCGGCAGTCGGCGCCGGTGTTACAAGTGTGCTTTTCTTCCTCACTTTGAAAAAGACACATATGCTGGAAGGAACCCGCGATAATGGCTAAGCTGCCAAAGGGCGGTCTGTCTCGTTTTGTTGCTTGGGTCAACGGAGAGGAAGTCGTTGATGATTTAAAGCATGGACATCATAAAGAGAAAAAGACAAAAGCAAAGTATTTGCCGCATTTAACGATGGAACAGCGTTTGCTTGGTTATCGTATCTTAGGCGTTTTGATCTGCAGTATATTTGTACTGATACTGCTTGCGACGGTCAGTAAGCTGCCAACCTTCGGCAGTCCGAATAATCCAGCCAGCAATGAGGTTGTAGAGCGCTATATTGAATCAGGCATCGAAGAAACCGGCGCCATTAATCTGGTTGCGGGAATGATTCTTGACTATCGTGCCTTTGATACTTTCGGTGAATCCAATGTATTATTTTTAGCGGTTATTTCTGTTGTGATGCTGCTTAAACGCGACCGCAATAATTTCGATGAAGATGATGAAAAGATTTTAAATGAGGATATAGATCTTGATGATGAAGATGATAATATCATATTAAAACGCTTTACAATGATTATCTTCCCGCTGATTACCCTATATGGTGTTTATGTTATTTTGAATGGACATCTTTCACCGGGCGGCGGTTTTTCCGGCGGTGCGATCATTGGGGCCGGTCTGATTCTTTTTGATACGGCCTTTGGTCAGAGTGCGGTCCGCAAATTCTTTAATTTTAAACGGTTTACTTATATCAGTGTCGGCTGCTTATTAACTTATTGTGCTTGTAAGAGCTATTCTTTCTTTACCGGTGCTAACCATCTTGAAAATATTATTCCAAAGGGAATCCCGGGAAATATCTTAAGCGGAGGCTTGATTCTGCCGCTGAATATCTGTGTCGGGCTGATTGTAGCTTGTACGATGTATGGCTTCTATGCCTTATTTACGCGAGGTGAAATCTAATGGAACATCTCATGCATAACTATTATGAAGCGGCTGCTGTAATTCTTTTCGGCATTGGCTTTATGAATTTGCTGCTGCAGAGCAATTTGATTAAAAAGTTTATCGGTTTGAATATCATGGATACCGCAGTTTACCTGTTTTTGGCAGCAAAAGGCTTTATCTATGGCCGGGTTGCGCCCATTGTCACAAGCGGGGAAGCGGTGATTGAGCGTTTTGTCAATCCGGTACCGAGCGGATTAGTATTGACAGGTATCGTTGTTTCCGTCAGTGTGACCGCTTTTTCACTGGCTTTGATCATCCGTCTGTATAAGGTTTATCATACTTTTGATATGGATGAGATCATGAAGCTGGCTAGAGAGGAGGAAAAACGTGAGTATTAATTGGATTCATAACTTTCCCTTTTTCTCAATCTTTTTGGCAATGCTGGGAGGGATTTTAACCGCTTTGCTGAATGACGGGAAAAAGGCTCTGCGATTGAATCAGCTGATTACTCTGATCGTTGCAATTCTTTCTTTATGTTTATTATTAAATGTCACAGCTAATAATGAATCATTCACTTTTATGATGGGACATTTTCCAGCCCCTTGGGGGAATGAGCTAAGAGCCGGTCCGCTGGAAGCATTAATGGCATTTGTATTCAGTATTTTAATGTTTCTGACGGTGACAGGCGGTCAAAGAGAAATTTTTACTGATGTCGTGTCGGATAAAGTAAAGTATTTCTTTATCATGATTAATCTGATTTTTGGATCAATCTTAGCGCTGATTTATACCAATGATGTATTTACCGCTTATGTATTTATTGAAATTAATACGATTGCTTCGTGTGCGGTAGTTATGGCTAAGGGACATGGCCGAAGTATTATCGCATCGATTCATTATTTGATCATGAGCTCACTGGGATCAGGTTTGTTTTTGATTGGTCTGTGTCTGCTTTATGATATTACCGGTCATCTCTTGATGCCTAATATTCAGGAACAGTTGATTTTATTGTCGAGGAGCGGGGAATATGCGCTGCCGTTAACCGTGGTATGCGGCTTGGTATTTATTGGTCTGGCGATTAAAAGTGCGTTGTTTCCTTTTCATACAATGCTGCCAAACGCTTATGACAATTCAACCTCAGCGGGTGCCGGTATCCTGTCGGGACTGGTGCTGAAAAGCTACATTATTCTGATTTTGAAGTTTATTTTTCAGGTATTTTCACTTGAAGTCATTCAGGCATTAAAGATTGAGAATGTATTATTTGTCTTTGGTATTGTCGGTATGATTATGGGATCGATTTATGCCTTTAGGGAGGTACGCATCAAGAAAATGCTGGCCTATTCCTCAGTTGCGCAGATCGGTTATATCTTCATGGGCTTTGGCATCGGCAATATGGCCGGTTTTACGGCTTCCTGTTTTCATATCCTTGCCCATGCGGCTACGAAAACATTGCTGTTTGTCAGTGTCGGCTCATTGATTGAAACCAATGGCGGCAAGACGGGAATCCGGGATCTTCAGGGGGCCGGCCGTTTAAATCCGTTTGCCGGCGTAGCTTATAGTGTCGGGGCCTTGTCAATGGTTGGTATCCCGCTGTTTGCTGGCTTTGCTTCTAAGTATTATTTTGCTTTATCAGCAGCCGGCGGCAAGCTTCAGCTGAGTATTGTGTTGACGGCTCTAGCTGTTTCAATGATCCTGAATGCGATTTATTTTATTCCTACCGTAATCAGTATCTGGTCAAAACCGGAAGGGGAAATTAAGCCTAAGGCAGAACCGACATTCAGCTTTAAATGCGTATGTGCGGCTTTTATGATGATTAATTTTATTCTCGGCATCTTTTTCCAGCCGATTATTGCAGTGATCGAACAGGGACTGCGTTTATTAGGATAGGGGGAACGATATGGAAGTATTATGTCTGACTGCGCTTTTCCTGCCTGTCCTTACTGGTTTTATTACCGGTTGTCTGAAACAGGACAAGCTAAGAAATAGTGTTGTATTGATTAGTTTGCTTATGCAGGTACTTGTGGTACTTATGCTTATTATGCATCCAGTGAGTGAATTTGAATTGCTGCGTTTTACTGATTCAATTGCACTGGTATTTGGTGTTGATGTCATATCAATGATCTTTTTACTGTTGATCAGTGTGCTGTGGCTGATGGCTGCGATTTATTCATTTGAATATATGAAGCATGAGGATCATCGTCCGCGCTATTATTTATTTTATATGCTGACGCTGGCGGCCTTGATGGGCCTGTCGATGGCAAAGAATTTAGTGACGATGTATCTGTGCTATGAAATGATGACGCTGCTTAGCGTGCCTTTGGTACTGCATACACAGAGCAAAGAAGCGATCAGCGCGGGTTTGAAATATCTCGGTTATTCAGTCTTTGGCGCTGGTTTGGGCCTTTTGGGGATTTTCTTTATTAATCACTTTGCCGCTACACTGGCCTTTGTGCCGGGCGGAAGCTTAATCCCAGAGCTGGCTGTAGGCAATGAGAATTTGCTTTATACCGTTTATTTACTGATGATGATTGGTTTTGGCTGCAAAGCGGGTATGTTCCCGCTGCATGCATGGCTGCCGGCGGCGCATCCTATTGCTCCTTCACCGGCGTCCGCGCTGTTGTCCGGTGTTATTACCAAAGGCGGTGTGCTGGCCATTATCAGAGTTACTTACTTTGTTTTTGGCGCATCTTTCCTGCAAGGCAGTTTTGCGCAGACGATCTGTCTTGGCTTAGCTATATTTACGATCTTTATGGGTTCAATGCTGGCTTATAAGGAAAAAGTCTTAAAGAAAAGATTGGCTTATTCGACTGTTTCACAAGTATCCTATGTGCTGTTTGCCTTATTCTTAATGACACCGCTTGGTTTAATCGGTGCGATTCTGCAGATAATTTATCATGCATTGGCTAAGAATATGCTCTTCCTTTCAGCGGGATCAATCATTTATAAGACGGGTTTGAAACGGGTTGATGAATATAAAGGACTTGGCAAGCAGATGCCATTTGTCATGATCATCTTTACCATTGCTTCCTTATCTTTGATCGGTATTCCGCCGCTGGGCGGTTTTGTCAGCAAGTGGTATATCGCGCAGGGGGCTTTCAGTAATCCGTTAGGTTTATTAGGCATTGCGGTACTGATGATTTCAGCACTTTTGACAGCTGGTTATACGCTGCCTATCATCATTGACGCATTCTTTCCGGGTTCTGCGTTTAATTATAAGAAGCTGAAAAAGAAGGATGTAAATATTCTTATGGGGCTGCCGTTGGGCATATTGGCAGTGATCTTGATCGTTTGCGGGTTGTTCCCAAAACCGATTATGGATTCATTGACGCTGTTGCTTAGCGCACTCTTTTAAAACAGGAGGTAACAAGATGCTTGATTCAGTTTTAACTATCATCCCGGTGCTATTTCCTGTTTTGACAGGAACCGGCTTGCTGACGTTCCGTTTTAAGGAACGAAAGACGTTATATTTTTGGGTTGCCGGTATAGTGATCTTAAATGCTTTGACAGCTTTATTGATGATCTTTACCCACGGTGCTGAACCTTTTGTACTGTTCAGCTTTACGGATACGCTGGCTTTTGTATTCAGGGTAGACTCACTTTCAGCCTTCTTTGGCACGATGGTTTCAATCCTCTGGGTATTAACTACTTTCTATGCCTTTGAATATATGAAGCATGAGGGACATGAACAGCGTTTCTTTGCTTTCTTTATCATGGCCTTTGGGGTTGTACTTGGCTTGGCTTTTGCGGGCAATATGTTCACGCTTTATGTTTTCTATGAGTTCTTGACGCTGTCAACGATTCCTTTAGTTATGCATGCGATGGATGGCAAGGCGAGGCATGCGGGCAAGACTTATATTATCTATATGATGGCAGGTGCATCCTTGGCATTTATCGGTTTTATTTTCATTTGTCTGTATGGCGGCAATGAATTATTCACCTTGGGCGGCACGCTTGATCCGATGCTTGTGAAAGGCAATGAGGAGCTGCTACGTTTTGTCTTCCTGCTGACCTTTTTGGGTTTTGGCGTCAAGGCGGCATTATTCCCATTCAGTCACTGGCTGCCGGCAGCGTCCGTGGCACCGACACCGGTTACCGCTTTACTGCATGCGGTGGCGGTTGTTAAGTCAGGAATATTTGCGATGATCCGTCTCACCTATTTCAGCTTTGGCACTGAATTGATCAGCGGTTCTTGGGAACAGTCATTTTTGCTGATTCTGGCGATGGTCACGATTCTCTACGGTTCAATCATGGCTTTAAGAACACCGCATATTAAGCGCCGTTTTGCTTATTCGACGATTTCTAATCTTTCTTATATTATTTTTGGTATTCTGCTGTGTACGCCGCAGGGGATGTCAGCCGCACTGCTGCATCTGATTTATCATGCGCTGATCAAGATTACCTTGTTCTTTGCGGCAGGAGCTATCTTATATAAGACACATAAGGAATATATTTATGAAATTGGCGGTTTGGCCAGAAAGATGCCGATTGTCTTTGGCTGCATGGCGGTGGCATCCTTTGGTTTGATCGGTGTTCCGCCGTTCGCCGGTTTCTTCAGTAAATGGGCCTTGGCTACGGCAGCGGTAGACAGCGGCAATCCATTGGCTTATGTCGGTGTGATGGTATTGATTCTATCGGCATTGCTAACTGCTTTATATTGTATATCATTATTGGTTAAGGCCTACTTCCCGCCAAAGGGTGAACAGGCGGATGGACATGATCCGAATTGGCTCATGTGCGCACCATTGATTATTTTATCGGCAGCTACGATAGTTGTGGCACTATATCCGCAGCCGTTGCTGCAGGCAATCAATTTGATTGCGGGTATCAGTTAGGAGGGAAAGACGATGACTATTGAAATAAGGCTGATTTTCACCGTATTTTTTCCGCTGCTGATGGCACCTGTCAGTTATCTGATCGGGCGTTATAATAAGCATGCCAGAAATCTGTTCGCGATTTTAGTTACCGTTTTAACGATGGGAGCGGCTTTGATCTTGCTTAATCAGAGTGAAACGTTAACTTTGGAAAATGTTTGTGGGTTAGGTTTGAACTTTGATACAAGCGGCATTCATGGTGTGCTTGCTTGTCTGTGCGCGTTTATCTGGATGATGACCACTATTTTCTCTGATGAATATTTCGCGCATTATCATAACCGCAACCGCTATTATTTCTTCATGCTGGCAAGTTTGGGGGCAACAGTGGGCGTCTTCCTGTCAGCGGATTTATTCACTACTTTTGTATTCTTTGAAATTATGTCCTTCACTTCCTTTGTCTTGGTTATTCATGATGAGAGTGATACGGCATTAAAAGCGGCTAAGACGTATCTGGCAGTAGCGGTTGTCGGCGGTTTAGTGACATTGATGGGAATCTTTATGGTCTATCATCAATGTCAGACGTTATTTTATAATGAATTGATCGGAGCGGTGGATACTGTGGCTGATCCGGGGTTGCTGATGATCAGCGGCATCCTGGTATTAACGGGCTTTGCGGCAAAGGCGGGGATGTTCCCACTGCATATCTGGCTCCCTGAAGCGCATCCGGCGGCACCGGCACCGGCGAGTGCATTGCTATCCTGTATCTTAACGAAAAGCGGTGTGTTTGGTGTCATTATGCTGAGCTGTGGAATGTTTCTGCATAATGCGGACTGGGGAATGATGATTTTAATCCTAGGTGTTATCACCATGGTATTAGGAGCAATACTGGCGGTGTTCTCGATCAATCTGAAACGAACGCTGGCTTGTTCATCACTTTCACAGATTGGATTTATTACAGTGGCCATCGGCATGCAGTGCTTGTTGGGCGAGCATAACACTTTGGCCGCTCAGGGTACGATGCTGCATATTCTTAATCATGGTTTATTGAAGCTGGTGCTGTTTATGGCCGCCGGTGTTGTTTACATGAATCTGCATGAGCTTGACTTAAACAAGATCCGTGGATATGGGAAAAATAAAAAATTGTTAATGTTTATCTTTTTAATGGGTGTGTTGGGAATCTGTGGGATTCCTTTGTGGAATGGCTATATTTCTAAAACGTTAATTCATGAAAGTATTGTTGAGATGATTGCACTGTCACAAGGCAGTTCGATGCTTTTCTTCAAGGGTGTTGAAATGCTGTTCCTGTTTGCGGGCGGCTTGACAATCGCTTATATGACAAAATTATTTGTAGCTTTATTTGTTGAATCGAATGCTGATCAAAAGAAAATGGATCAAGCTAAATCAATGAATAAAGTCAGCGGTGCTGTCTTGTTGACTGCGGCATTGATTCTGCCGATTTTAGGAATGTTTCCGCATCAGAGCATGGATGCTATTGCGGCTATGACACTGGGTTCAATGAACGCACATGCCGGGGAAGCTGTCGCGTATTTCTCATTGACTAATTTAAAGGGTGCTTTGATTTCCATCGTTATCGGTGCTGTTGTTTACTTTGGTTTTGTCCGTACATGGCTGATGAGTAAACAGGCAGATGGATCTTCGGTTTATGTGGATCGCTGGCCGGCATGGCTCAATCTTGAGAATGGCGTTTACCGGCCATTGCTGCTGCATGTACTGCCATTTATCGGCGCTTTAGTTTCACGGGTGATAGCCTCGGTTCCTGAATGGCTGATTAAACTGTCACGAAAATTTATCTTCAATCAGGAAAATGGTGTTGTAATACCGCCTGAGGATGATAAAATTACGATTGCGGCGCTTGATCCTGATAAGGCACAATCAATTAATCTGGCAAAGAGCCTTGTCCTGTTTGGTTTGGGTATGACGATTGCCATGCTTTATTTAATATTCTAATCAAAAGACAACGGTTCCGAATGGATTGCTGTCTTTTCGTGCAATTATGATTTTTCATATAGAAGACGTTCCTTTTAAATCTTATAAATAATTGTCGAATGATTTCAATATCATTGACTTATACATGGAAAAATGTATAGTATAGGTGAAGGCAGAAATACCCACAGTACAGCTCTTAGTGCCATAAGTATAGGGCATTAATGTTTGGAAGGATTCTATTCCTTCCTTTTTATTTTTTTGGGGAACTATGAAATTTTATACAGTGAATATTGAATAAATAAAGTATTTGAATTCATTTGATAATGAAGTTTATTTAAATAAGAAAAGAAATATCAATAATAGGGCTGTTATGAAAATCATCACTAAAAAAATAAATCCCCAATCAAAGTTGTATTGCATGATAATTGTTCCTAAATACATTCCTAAACTAGGGGAGAGTAAAATTATCGTATCAATACCGCCAGCACTTTACTTCTGACATTACTGCCAATACTGGAAACTGTATAGCTGAATAACGGCTGTGTGATTGCATCAAAAAAGCCATAGCTTAAAAATAATAAGATAATCAGTATCATATTAAGAGGCAGCTGACATCCAATTAAAATATCACATACTGAAAAAGTAAAATCAACTGGAATTATGTGAAAGACTCATTTCCATTTTCTCCCCCTTAAAGTGGAATATAACTTTTCACTTCAGGAAAAGCATAATGCATTCACTAACTAAAGTTATTTTGATAATATTATGATAAAATTAGGATAAGATAAAGACTAAAATTGTGTTTATCTTAAATATGAACTTATTAATGAAGTAATTATGCTGAAAGATTGCTTGTTTTGCAGAAATGATTTTATTTACTTACTGTATGGCTGAGATTACAAAATGAATCTCAAATACTTCTTTAATATGATTTTTCATTACAAAAAGCATTTTTATAAAATTATAAAATTCTCAAATAAAAGCAAATAGTGTTATTTTTTATCAAAAAAACAGAGGACAGACAATTAGTATAAATGCGATTTTAATTTGTTAGAAACAAAGATGAGAATCATTTGCTAATATCTATCATATAGTAGATATTAGCAAATAAAAATTTTGATAATAAAATATTTATTTAATAATACGAAATATTATATTATCAATAGGAAATGTTTACAAAAAAGAATTAGTCTAAATTTTCATTCAATAGCTAAAACTACTATCCTTTTTCTTCAGTTACCTTAAATATAGGTATTGATAATTAAGTATACTTTCGCATGATTAACGGAAATCTTTATTGTTTTCTATAAATCTTTAGTTAGATTTCAAGTGAAATTCAAGAACATATTTAGATATTTTTTTCATATTTTCCTCTCGCTTTTAACTTCTATATGATTTAAATCGTTGCTCTTCGTTATTAAAAATAAAGCTACTATAAAAATCATAGCCAAAAAAATAAATCCACAGCTATAATTGTATTGCATTGCAATTGTACCTAAATACATCCCTAAACTAGGGGACAGTAATATGATTGTATCAATTCCTCCAAGTACTTTACTTCTGATGCTACTGTCAATGCTAGACACAGTATAACTAAATAGGGGCTGTGTAATTGCGTCAAAAAAACCATAACTTAAAAATAATATGATAACAAAAATCATATCGAGGGGTAAAAGCATAAACAGCATACATATAGTACAGCCAATCATACTGATTTTAAAAAGCATACTTACCCTATTACCAAATTTTGTTACCAATATTAAGCCAAACATACTTCCTATAGTTATTGCTGATTTAATTATCCCGTAAGATATTGAACTATTGTATTCTGTAGAAAACATTAATGGTAAAATATTTGGGATAAATCCATATGCTAAGTTTAATACACACATTATGATTATAAAATATCTTAGAAATTTCATTTTATATATATAATGTATCGAAACTTTCACATCATCCAATATATTAAATATCAATTTTCTTTTATCATTTTTGATGCTATTGTTAAAACATACATAATTAATTTTTATTATGAATAATGATGAACATAAAAAGGAGGAAATGTCTATTGCAAATATCAATATATCAGGAATTATAGCAATCAATAATCCCACAATTGCTGATCCCATAATATCAATTGTCTTACTTGTAAAACTTGTAATGGATTGATAACGTATAAAGGTCGGCTTATCAGACATTTCAGCTCCGATTGCTAGACTGCTTCTATAAAAAATTTCATTATTGATGTTATTTAATAATATTAGTATTAAGCAAATTTTTACATTTAATAATAACACATCAAAATTTAAAGCAAATAAAGTTATAATTATAATTGATAATGAATTGGCAATCAGAATCAATTTTTTTTTGTTAAATTTATCTATAATTATTCCAGAAAACATTGCTAGAATAGCTCTAAATAAAATTGACCCACTTAATAAATATACAGCATCCATGATATTGTTATTATTTATTGTAATTTTCCATATAATGAATAAATCAAAAATCACATCACCAAATCTGTTTACAAATGATGATAGTAATAATAATTGTAAATTTTTGTTTTGTTTGAATATTTTCATTTTTTCAGTGTTATATGTTATATAAAGCTTTAATGCTTATGTACAACAAATTAGATTATATATGAATTTCAATAATATTTATTGATATCTAATTTTCATTATACATTAAGATAAAGAATTATTATAACACAACCTCCTTATCAATAATCTAATTTTCATATAATTTTGAAAAATAATAATCTACTGCAAATTCAAAATAATTACAATTGAATTCACATGGAATATTTTTATATTCTTCAGCTCTGCAACCACCACCACAAAAATATTTTATGCTACAATTTTTACATCGATCTTTGCTATCAACTAATTCATTCGTGATTACATTATATCTAAATTCTACTAGTTGATTAATGGCGTTATTACATAATATGTTAGTTATTTTATCTTTTGGTAAAGATCTTTTAACACAAGGAAATACGTCACCATTTGGATTAATGCTAATGGTATTTATTCCAGCACCACAATGTGTAATTGGGAACCCTTCATGACCAAATAACATATTTTCTGCAAAGCATACTATATTAAAAATTTCTTGAAGACTTTTTCCTTTCTCATAAAAGAGGAAATCTAATAATTCATTTATTTGTGGTATTGAAGGCTTTATTTTATCTTCTACTTGTTTGACCATAAAAAATCCACAAGATATGTTTTGATTTGTAAAATAATTGTAAAATTCTTTAGCATCATCGATATTTAATGAAGTTAAAACTTGCATTACTTTCATATTGACATTATTTGCTTTTAGAATTCTAATTCCCTTTAAAACTTTTGCTAATGTATTTGTACCTCTGGTTAAACAGTTTATTTCTTCATGTATGCTATCTAAACTGATTTGTAATGTTATTCTAGAATCTTGAAATTCAAAAATTTTAGCTTCATTTATTAAGGTGCCGTTAGTAACTATACACATTGAATCAATGCTTTTCTGTTGCTTGATTGAATTAAGTATGTCATAAAAGCGTGGATGACAAAACGGCTCACCTCCGATTAAAGTAATTGCATTTGTGTTAAGCTTTGATAATTTATTAATAAATAATATAATTATCATTAATGTTTACACTACTATTATCATTAATTGAATAACAATAATCACAACATAAATTACAGGCTTTTGTTATATTATAATATACATTTGAATAATTATTAATCTGAGATACAGTATCTAAATAATCATTAAAATTATTAGTTTTCATAACTAAATTAGACTTGTTTATAATTTCATTGTGTTTTGAAAGAAAATAGCTTTCTCTAGTAAGTTCATTGATT
>BAHV02000022.1:0-937 GCA_000508965.1 Clostridiales bacterium VE202-08 | reverse complement strand
AGCTTATTTCCTACAATTAACATAGAGATACCCGCAAACGTTTTACAGGCAGGTACAGCGATATTTAAAGGAGTAGGTTATTTTGTGCCGATTGCGGGTCTAGTACCTATACTATTAATCAATTTAGCTATTGACGGTTTTAAGCTAATTATGGCGATTGTAGTACGTATTAAATCATTTATCCCAACTATGGGCAGTTAAGCCTTTCGGGGATGCTCGGTGGGCACCCCGAAAGGCTAAGACAGAGAGGTAACATATGGATATTATCAAAAATATGTTTATAAGTATACTTTTACCATTTTTTCAGTTTTTGCTTAAAGCATTAGTATATATATCAATCCCGTTAAGCATATTAGGTCTTTATTTCTTCATCATGACTTATGGTAAATATTTTTATATGGTGAGGACAAAAAAACATAAACCTATCCCCTTAGAGAGTACCCCAAAAATAGAGCATTCGGGCTTTTTTAAAAAGCTATTTGTCGATTTTCCACGTATCTATTATAGTGACCTTATAAACAGAAATCCTAATGAATTTAAGGAATACGGTATACATCTTTTTTGCGGTGAACAGGGTAGCGGTAAGACTTTAAGCATGTGTCAACGTGCTATACAGTTAAAAAACGAATACCCTAAGTGCAAGATATACAGTGATTTTACATTTAGCTATGCAGACAAAAAAATTAACAGCATTAAAGACATACGCAAGTATAAAAACGGTATCTACGGCGAGATATTTATGGTTGACGAAATTCTCACAGAACTATCATCAAAAGATAGTGGTAACATACCTGTCGAGCTGCTAGGTAGCTTTTGCCAACAACGTAAAGAGCGTAGCTGTATCTTTTCCACTGCCCAAGTATTTAATAGGGTTGTCAAAGAGCTGCGGGAACAAACCTTATACGTTTACTGCCCCAAGACAATACTTGGCTGTATC
>BAHV02000023.1:0-720 GCA_000508965.1 Clostridiales bacterium VE202-08 | reverse complement strand
GTACCGAAAGCCTGTTTTGACTCAGAACAGATAACCTTTTTGCCTGTTGGTGATGTTTCTGTGACTCCTAATTTTTCTAATCCCTCACAATCAACGACCGAAAATATTTATTACGTTACCAACGAATATTACGTTACAAATAATTATGAAATCATTGAAAAGGTTGAAAGTGAAGAAAAACCCCCAGCTACTGGTACGGATACTGATATACCGCCAATCGTAAACCCTGGTGATGATTGGCCTGAGGATACTCCCGGTTGGATTGAGTTTTTAGGCAATCTTATCAGTGGCTTATTACAGGGTTTAGGCGATGCCATTGGTGGTCTTGGCTCTGCGATTGGTGGTATTGCTAACGCATTAGGCAATATCATTAGCAGTCTTATAACAGCTTTAACAGATCTATTTAAGACTTTGTTTGTACCCTCTAGCGAATTTTTAAGCAATAGTTTCACTGGCATTAAAGATAACTTTGAAAGCAAGTTTCCTTTTCTCGACCAAGCGGATGAAGTTGAAAACAGCATTATAGGTACGATACAAGGCGCTGATGACACCGCACCTAGCTATGAAATGGAGTTACCCGAAATACTTGGTGGTGGCAGTGTACAGGTCTTTGATTTTAGCTTTTATGACCAGTACCGCGATTTAATAAACGGTGGTATTTTATTCTTTGCTTGGGCAACGTTTATTATGCGTTTACCACGTAAATTAAGTAAAGCGATA
>BAHV02000024.1:0-32201 GCA_000508965.1 Clostridiales bacterium VE202-08 | reverse complement strand
ACCCATTGCCTGATCCATATTCGGAACTGAATGATGCAGGTTGCACAGGATTGCTTCACCGTTTTCATAACGATAGACAGCCGTAAAGCGAGTATCCATATCGGCAATGACTTGAGTGCTGTTATGACTGATTTCTCGGGCATAAAAGCCACCGTAAACAAAGCATAAATCTTCACTGAGCGCTTGTGCTTCATACCATTCATCCATAATTTCAAACTGCGCGCCGTCTTGTTCCTGCTGGTCTTTCGCAAGCAGCGCCGCCATGTTGTCAGCACCCTTAAATATCTCATGCTTGCCAGTACCGATAATGATAAAATCATCAGCGATATGTTGGAGCAGAAATCTGAATTCAGCTTCTGAATGATCGATTAAATAACTGCGCCAGAGTCTTTTCATTGAATCAATGGCTAATTGGTGAAATGCTGTTTGGTTCATAAAGCTGCCTCCTTTTCCGATGCAAGACGCAGCTGCAAAGTATAAGTATCGTCTTGAATCATTTGATAGATAGTTAATAATTCCTGAGCATGCTGATGCGCGGTTTCAAGGATATCGTCATAATGTTCAATCATACAGTCAACGACATGCACGTCAATCAGCTGCTGCTGGCTGTAAGAGAGCAGCAGAGCGACTGTGGTATCCTTGGCATAAGCTTTTTTATAACTGCGCCGTCCGCTTAAGGCACTGACGATATCAGCAACCGCGACAATTCGCTGCGGCAGAGTCAGATCCTTTTCACTAAGACCTAAAGGATAGCCGGTGCCGTTTAATTTTTCATGATGACGCAGACTGATTTGAATAATTTCATCATCAAGCATTCCTCGCAGAATATGCTCAGTGAGGGTCACATGTGAACGCATGATGGACATCTGCGCCTCATTGAGTTTGCCGTCATATTCAAGAATTTCAACCGGGATACCGATTTTGCCAAGATCATGAAGCATGGCGCCGCAGACAATTTTCTGAACAAGCGCGTCTGATAAACCCATGTGTATGGCTATTTCACGGCTGATCGTCGTTGTGGTAATTGTATGTGTGACCGTATAACGGCTGCGAAAATCCATACAGTACACGGCCATTTTCACATACTGATCAACCTCGGATTGGGTAAAGGGGATACCGGTAAGCAGCACGTGAAGTTCTTGGCTGTATATCTGTTCTTCAGACATCGGATATTGGATTGGGTGCTTCAACAGCGTATTTGCGATACGCTGATCAAAGCGGTCTGCATTCTGTAATTCATGATGCAGTGATTCCCAGCTATGACCTTGGCTCAGATAAATATCGGCGCGATCCGCAATGTTGATGATCTGTGCCATATCACGAAGCATGGAATCAAGTTTGAGATCCGCTAATTCAGAAGCATTGGTATGGTGATACAGAACAGCGTCCGCATAGTCTTTCAGCGGTGAGAAATACAGCAAAAACAGATAGCCGTAGATGGCATGCTGCCAGCTGCTTTCCGTTTCAAATTTTAATAAATTATCAATTTCATCGGTTTTATTGGCACCGATATCATGCAGCAGGGCAGTTAAAATAAGATTACGCCGAATGAGCGGATCACAGTCAGGATATAATTCCTGAAGCATGTGATCAGCATGTGCCGCAACACGGAAACCATGATCTACCAATCTGGTATCGACATGATTCAACATACGCTGAAAAAGGGTAATCACTGAATGATTATCCATTGGATAAACAAAAGGCAGCATGGTAAAACCTCCCAGTTTTTTTAAACTCAATCTTCGTTAATTATACAATAGAAATAGGAAGATCAGCAATTAATTCATCACAATTGAATCAAGGATTGGCAAAAAATGAAAAAACCCGTCACAATTGACAGGTATCATTTAAAATGGTCGGGATGACAGGATTTGAACCTGCGACCCCTTACTCCCGAAGCAAGTGCACTACCAAGCTGTGCTACATCCCGATGACCTCTTATAATTTTACTCTATTTTTTCAGAATTGCAAGTATTCTAAAGAAGCTTTTATGAATTTATTTGATTATTTGCTTCACAGATAAAATCATAAGTACGGGGCTGCAGCTGCTGAAACGTTTCTGGATCATACAGGTAATTAATATAGCTTTCCACAAAATATTCGCTGCAGTGATATTGTGGATCATAATAGGTAATGATTCGAGCATTATACTCATTATCCATTTCGGTTTCACACAGCTTTTGAAATTGAGCAGATGCGGAAAACTGGAAGCGGGCATCGATGACATGCAATGCTTCATGCAGCAGTGTTGTTTCTCTAAATAAAGAATCCGATAAATAAATGGTCGAGCCGGTGTATTGATCATCAAGGAAATAGGTACGTGTATAACCGCTTGTATTTGCGGAGAATTCCTCGTCGATTTCTTTTTGTTCAATAATTACAATTTCATCAAGATAAGGGAGGAAAGCCGCTGGTAAAGGATAGGCATCATATTGATATTGGGCGATGATATCGGAGATATCATTCGGTGTATTCAATTCCACAGGCAGGCCATACAGCTTGATATCACTTGTCTGTCTTGAAAAAACAGTCGTAATTTCTTGGCTGTGATTGACGGTGGGAGCTATAAATAATAAAAGCGCAAACAGGAGTATAATTGTGAAAAAACGCATCGTATCACCTGTTTTAGTTTATGTCATGCTTTTATTTTCATTCTATAAAGCAAATATTCAAAATGATAATCTTATCTCATTGACATTATCGATTATCGATATTAAAATGAAATCAGGAAATAACGAATATCGATATTAGACGGAGGCGATGCTGACAATGGCCAGAGAACGATTTCAGACATTAACGGAACAGATGTTTTATATCCTGCTTTGTCTTCGTGAAGAATGCTGCGGAACGGATATTATGGCCAAGGCAAAGCAGCTGAGCGATGGCAGGGTGATGGTTGGTCCAGGCACGCTTTATAATTTACTTGAAAACTTTGTACTTGCGGATTTAATAGTTGAGACGAAGGCTGAGGGACGCAAAAGAAGCTATATCATTACGGAAGCGGGACAGCAGGCATTAGCGGATGAAGTTCAGAGATTGAAATGTTTGATTCATGATTATCAAAAACCAATAACATAAAAGGGGTGAGTAAGAATGAAGCAAAGAATACAGCCGGCATCGTTTGATTTTTATGATTCAACTGGAATTGAGCGTCATTTAACGAAGATGGCATCTAAGGGGTGGCTCTTATGCAATATCTCAGGGTGGTGGACATATCAAAGAATCGAACCGCAGAAGCTAAAATTCGCCGTGACTTATTTTTCAGAGGCATCGGATTTTGATCCATATCCTAATGATAATCAGGAGATATTCATTGACTATTGTGAAAGTGCCGATTGGCAGCTGGCGGCAAGTAACGCTGCAATGCATATTTTCTATACGGCACAAGCAGATGCAATACCGATTGAAACCGATGAAGCACTTAAGCTGGATAAGATTCACCATGTAATGAAAAGGGGCGTTTTACTTAATGAAGGCATACTCTTAGTGCTCAGTCTTTCATTATGTATCAGCAATGTCCATCAAATGTACGATCAGCCGCTTGAAAGGTTTTCTGATCCATCACACTGGCTGCTTCTTTGCGTGGACTTGCTGGCTTTTCTCTATCTTTTAATTGATATGATTCGATATGATACTTGGTATAAATGTTCTGTCAAGTCCGTGAAAAAAGGCGGTTCTTGCTGTGAGGTCAGGCATTCAACGCACCGTGCGCTTTGGCTGCTTGGCTGTCTGCTTCTAGCTCTCCTCAATCAAGCATGGCTGGCATTGCTAGTGATGCTTGCAGTGATTGTGTCTTTGCTTGTAAGTTATCTTTTCAGCCGGTTTGTTCGGTCTCATCTAAAAAAGCACAACGCAGCCCGCTTAGAAAATTTATCTTGCACAGCCCTTGCTTTTATTGCTGTCTTCATGGCTGCAACGCATCTTTTCTCTTCCGCTGTCAGTCAGTATCAAATAGCGATCAAAGCTGATAATCAGGAAGTAAGAGAGTTGTTTGATGCGATGGGGCATCGTTATGAATGGGTGATTACGCATGATGCATTGCCGTTATATATTGAAGAGCTGCTTCCGATTCAAAACGATGACTATACTTATATCAATGATCAGCAGGAATCTTTTGCACTGGCTTATTCACGCTGTGCTCAGCAGCTGCCTGATATTTATCGGCATGAGCCGCAGCTCACCTATGAAATTGTTGATATCAAGGCAGACTGGCTTTATGAAGCCTGTCTGAATGAACTTCGGCATATCTATCTAAACAACAACGCATACTGGCAGGAAGTCAACGCTTCGCTCTGGCAGGCAGATACCGTTTATCAGCTATATCATAATGATCAGCCTTTCTTAAATGAATATATCATTTGTTATGAACAGCGGATCGTTAAAATTACATTTAACTGGAAGACTGCGACGCAGGAACTGCAGATTGCCGCCGAGCATCTGCGTCCTTAATGCTAGGCTAAGTCTACTAAGCTCAGCAGGTTGCAGCCCTTGCTTTTATAATAATTCAGCATTTCATCAAGCTTTCTTTTGTCATAACTGGTGATGCACTCCTTCAATACATTTACCTTATAATCAGCTTTGCGCATATTGTAACAGGTTGATTTTACACAGGCGGCAGCGTCGGCACCGGTAATGTAGAATTCATTAATGGCATGCTTTCCGATAAAGGCACTGAATTCTGCACTGGTTAAGGCATTTCCTTTATCTTTAGTAAATACATTCTCTGACACGATTTTCAAATCAGGGGCTAATTCAGCACCGGCAGTGCCTGGCTTAAATGTTCTGGTTTTACTTGATAAATTCTCATGACGGATATAAATCACAGGCATTCCCTTTGCGGCTGCCCAATCAATTGCTTGATTAATTTTATCGATTATTTCTTTGTAATTCTTGGTAATATCATTTTGAATGTCAATGATGACTAAAGCTTTTTCCATAGTATTGGCTCCGATCTGTCATTACGCAATTGGGCAATTTTATGTCTTTGCCGTATGACATTCATAGAATATCATATTGAACTTGCAACCCAGTGTCATGTTTTATATTTTTCCACAATGTTTCGTGCTCTTGCAGCTATTTTTTCGCGGACGCTTTGCGGCTTGATCACTTCCACGTTCTCTCCGCATGACAGAATATAGCTGTATAACAAATTATTATCAGGCATATATGTTTCTACTAATAAATGGCCGTCAGGCATTTTGGTGATTTCATCATCAAACTTATCATAAATTCGAAATGCCATGCAGGGGTCAAAGATAAGTGTCACTTGGATCATATCCATTGCGAAATTTTCGGATTCCTTAAAAAGCTGATCGGGAATTGGCCGATCATAGTCTTCATCACACAAGGTAAGCTTGCGGATTCTGGTTAATTTAAAAAAGCGAAAGTCATTGCGGAGCGTACAGAAGCCATAGACATACCAATCATAGCTTTTAAAAACCAGCTTCAGCGGTTCGATGATTCGCTCGATGACTTCTCCCCTGCCATTGCAGTAAAGGAACATGACCTTTCGACTTTTTAGGATTGCGTTTTGAAGCGTCTGAAAGAGGACTTTGCCGGCACCGCTTTTGGTCCAGCTTGAAAAATCAATTTCCAGCCAGTCAACATGTTCCCTTTGAAATACGCTGCTTAATTTCAATAAAAGTGATTTCGCAGATTCTCCTTCAATCATTTGCATACTTTGTAAAGCCATGAGAATGTGTTTCTGTTCTTCTTGACTGAGCATCGATTTCTTAAGCACATAATTATCTTGGATTGAGATACCGCCGCCCCTGCCTTGATTGGCATAGATAGGAATATCGGCAGCGCTTAGGATATCGATGTCTCTGTAAATGGTTCTTACGGATACCTCAAAATATGCCGCCAATTGCGGAGCGGTCATCGTGCCCTTTTCTAATAATAAATAAACCATCTGAAAATATCTGTTTTCTTTCATGGCTGTCTCCGATCTTAGATTAATAAAAGTAATCTGTATTGTTAATTATACCGCATAAACAAGACAGCTTAAGTCATGTTTAAAAAATAATCTCCCCTTTATGAATTAATTTGATATAGATGCACAATTAACAAAAAATGGATGTGTAAGCCTTTTTACATTATTTGGGTAATTCATTGTTTTTTCCCAAGCAATCTCCTTAATAAAAATAAGGGGTACATGCCCCTTCTCGATTATAAAACTATACCATAACATAAAATTCATAAGCGTAAACAAAAGGGACAGTTCGTTGTCCCTTTTAAGTTTATTGTATTTCAATCATGATTTTTTCATAGGCAGAACGCGGCAGCCAGACGGAAACAGAACCACCGTCGACAAGAAAGCGCCCGTTTCCATCCTGATCAATTATGATGACTTCATCACGATGATTCATGACGTCAAGATATTCTTCACCAACATGGGCAAGTCCTACAAACATGACCTTCTCACCACCGGTACCGTCACTTGCCAGCATTGCATATCCGCCCTGTGATTCACCTTCCTGCGTCCAGCCGATGATATTCGTATCATCTAAGTATTCATGCCAAAGCCCTACCGCAGCCTCTTTTCTTATTAGCAGCAGCCGCTGTAATTCATCTACCGGGGCAATATCATCATGGGGAATGCCATACACATCACCATAAAATACACAAGGTGTTGAATTTGGATGAAGGAGTATCAGCGCATAGGCAATCGGCTTAAACCAACCATCAACCCATGATTCCAGTGCCTGATGCGGCTGCGTATCATGATTGTCCACAAAGGTGATCGCATGCTGAGGGTCAAGCTGAAGCAGGGTATTGTCAAAAATTGTCCGCATATCAAAATTACCCTTTGATTTAGAGGCTCTTTCAAGCTGATAATGCAGAGGCACATCAAATAAATGACAGACATTGCCGGTCTTATGAAGGTAATCAAGCAAAACATTAACATCGCTGTTCCAGTATTCACCAATAGCATATAGGTTAGGGTACTGGCCGCGCATTCCATTTAAAAACTCAGGAATATAGCAGGCATCAATATGTTTTAACGCATCCATACGAAAGCCATCGATTTTAGTGAAAGCCAAAAACCAGCTGCCCCATTTTTTCAATTCTCCGCGTACCTCAGGACAGCTGAAATCAAGGTCACAGCCCATCAAATAATCATAATTGCCATTTTCCTGATCCACATTGCGATCCCATTCCTTACCTTCAAATTGATAAATACTGCTGCGCTGTGTTTTCTGATCCCAATCAGTGCCGTCAAAATGCTTCCAATTCCATGTGAAAGCAGAATACTTTGCATGGCGGTTAGGAAAGGTAAATTTAGTCCAAGCAGTAATCATATGGCTGCCGCTGATTTCACTGCTGCGGTTATTGCCGGCATCTTCATGTGCCATTACTTCTTCAGTTTCATCAGCACCCATTTTATGATTGATCACCACATCCGCAATCACTTCAATCTGATTATCATGCAAACACTTAATGGCTTCAATGTATTCATCTTTTGTGCCATACTTTGTAGTAATACTGCTTTTCTGATCAAATTCACCTAAATCATACAAGTCATAAATACCATAGCCGACATCCTTATCACCGGCACTGCCTTTATAAGCAGGCGGCAGCCATAAAGTTGTAATACCATCATTTTTTAACTGTTCGGCTTGATGTGCGGCACGTTTCCACAGCGTATGATCGGCGGGCAGATACCATTCAAAATACTGCATTAGCGTTCTTTTGTATGTCATGCGCTTCCTCACTCTCTGGTTTTAGTATAGGAGGGTTTTTATTAAAATACAAGCGGTGCTTTTATTCATAAATCAGGCCGATTATCTGAAACGGCAAAAAAAGTGTCTCAAAACCCCATTTTAGACACCGATTTCAGGTTCATATTTATATTGATAATGTTAAAATGATAGTGTCGTGAATTTGACAAGGAGATAGCTATGACAAGTCAGAATATTGAATCATTAGAAATGCAGATCAGGCAGCTTGAAGAACAGCTGCGGTTTTATCGTGATTATGATTCACTGACCGGTGTCTGTAATAAACATGTCTTTTATGAAACCATCCAACAGATTTTAGATGCAGCGCCTGATGAAGTCTTCGAAATCATTACTATAGATATTGAACGGTTTCGTTTAATAAATGATTTTTATGGGACTGAACAGGGGGATGCGCTGCTGCAATATCTGGCCCGTCAGCTGCAGGCTGAGCTGGCTTGTGAAAACAGCTGTTTCTCACGCATTGGTTCTGATGTTTTCGCAATCTTTCTGCCATCAAAAAACGGCGGTGAAAAGGCGGCGGATAAGATTGTTGACATCTGCCGGAATTATCTGCTTACTATGGAAATCATCCCGGCTATCGGCATCTATGAGATCACTGACCGCAGTATCCGCGCAAGTCTGATGTGTGACCGTTCAGTGATGGCCGGCAAATCCGTGAAAGGAAATTATGTGCATCATCTGGCTTGGTATAATGACAGCATGCGCAATCTTTTGATTGAGGAGCAGGATCTGCTGAATAATGTGGAAACTTCACTGGCTAATCATGAATTTGAGATTTATATTCAGCCAAAATGCAATATGAAAACCGGACTGATTGTCGGCGGTGAAGTATTGGTCCGCTGGAATCATCCATTAAAAGGACTGATCCCGCCTACGGTCTTCATTCCTTTATTTGAACGGAATGGGTTTATTAAGAAATTGGACGCCTATGTATGGGAACAGGCCGCACGATGGCTGCATCAGCGCAAGCAGCAGGAGTTATCAGTGCTGCCGCTTTCGGTCAACGTATCGCGGAGTGATATTTTCAGCATGGATGTTTTTGCGATGATCAAAGCACTTGCTGATAAATATGAACTTGACGCCGCCTGGCTGGAAATCGAAGTGACAGAAAGTGCATACAGCAGCCGGACCGATGAAATTATTCAGGTAATCAGTCAGCTGATGAATGAAGGCTTTACTGTTTCTATGGATGATTTTGGGAGTGGTTATTCTTCATTAAATATATTAAAGGATATCAACATCAATGTGCTGAAACTGGATATGCGTTTTCTTGACAACAATGACCGCAAAAGCAAGGATATTGTGGAATCTGTGGTACATATGGCTAAATGGCTTGATCTTAAGGTAATTGCAGAAGGTGTTGAAAATCGTGAACAAGTTGATTTTCTGCTGGGTATCGGCTGTGTTTATGCTCAGGGCTTTTATTATTATCGGCCGCTGCAGCTGACTGCTTTTGAGGAATTGATCAGTGATGAGAGTAAGATCGATGTTCGTGATCACTTGAATCAGAAAACATTGGAAGACTGGCAGCTGAATTTTAAGGATCTCTTTCATGAGGATATGATGTCGGAGGCATTGCTGAATAATATCTTGGGACAGGTTGTACTCTATTCCTATGACGGACATGATATTCGTGTCATGAAGGCTAATGAGCAATATTATAATTTAATGTGTGAACATGATATGACGGATTTTTATAAGCATGATGAATTACCAATTTTTGAGGAAGATCGGCCGCTGATGATGTCTGCGCTTTTAAAGGCCAGTGAGAATGGTGATAAAGGTTCAGAGGTAATTGTACGCCGGTATTCTTCAAAAGGAGTTTTATGGGTCAAAATTCGGCTGTTTTATCTTTCCGAGATTAATAATAAAGATATTTACTATGCATCAGTATCTGATGTCAGTGATTATATGGAAACTATCGAAGAATTGAAGCTGGCTGAAAAACGGTTCTATTTAACGATGGAATCCGGCCGCGATACGATTTTTGAATTAGATATCGCTGCTCGTACTGCTTATTATGCAAAACACACACAGGATGATTTTGGTTTATCTGACTGTGTGGTAAATGCGCCTGAGGGTTTTATTGAACAGGGTTCGGTATGTGAAGGGTATGAGGATGATTTTATTCAGATGTATCAGGATATCTATGAGGGTAAGGATCAGGCAAGCTGTACGATTCAGGCACATATGGGTGATGACAGCATTGTTTGGAATCATATTACGCTGACAGCCGTTAAGGATGAAAACGGTAAGTCGGTGAAAGCAGTTGGCTTGATTCAAAATGTTACAAAGGAAAAAGAAATGGAAATGCGTAAAAAGCAGTCCCAGCAAACGATGAAAGTGAATTCTGCCGGTTAATGCGGCAGTTTTTTCTTGTCTGAGATGTGCTATAATAGGATTAAATTTGAATGAGGGATGAAGATGAAAATTAAAATTGTATTTATCGATGTAGATGGAACATTAGTTGAAACAAGCAAGGGTATCGTGGCTCAAAGCTCTATTGACGCGATTGCTGATTTACAGCACCATGGAATACAATGTGTGCTGTGTACCGGACGGCCGCCGATTCATACAAAAGCAATCACCGATTTAATTGACTTTGATGCCAGAATTAATTTAAACGGCGGTTATATTGAAGAGAAGAATGGTCAGGCTTTGTTTGAAAATCCAATGGGTCTTCATGATTTCCAAATGATTTGGGATTATGCACAGGCACATGAGTGCGGTCTGTGTTTTCATTTTGACGATTTCTCTTATGGTTATCATCGTTTTGATAAAATCGAGGACTTTTTCAGAACACATGTGAAGGAAGGCTGTACGATCATTAAGGATGATCCAACACATACCCGGCATCTGCATAATATGCCATATAATGGTGTTGTGGTTGCTGAGGATGAACAGGCATTAGTTGATTTTGTCAATGTCACACCCAACCTGCGCTGTGATAAGATCGCTGAGCATGTTTTTGATGTGTTTCGCGCTGATAATGATAAGGCTAGGGCAATTGAGATATTGCTTGATAAATTCAATCTGGAATGGCATGAGGCGGCGGCAATCGGTGACTCTACCAATGATTTGAAAATGCTTGAACAGGCAGGCTGCGGAATCGCGATGGGAAATGCGAGTGACTATGTAAAAAGCCATGCGGACTGGATCAGTGATGATGCGGCGCATGACGGTGTAGCTAAGGCAATTTGGCACCTGTTAGAAATCAATCAGGCATAAGTTTTATTTTATCCGCTATGCTTCAGGAATATTTTCAGTATCCCATTTCCATAAAGCATGCGGAATCGGCATCATGCCGGCACCTCGGATATTTCGGGCGGCTTTTGTATTATCAAAATCCTGAATCGGCCCATCAGGGATATTTCAGTGAATTGTCTGCGGTCATCAAGGAAGCTGTTGAAACAACGGTTATTTTAACCGGCTTGATGCTGCTGAAGTATTGCCGGGTGCGCAAAAAACAGATATGATCATAGTTGGCGTATTTTATTAAAGGCTGCGTCATGGCTTAAGCGGGCGATAGCTTAACATATAATGAAAAAATCGTGGCAGCACGATTTTTTTCTATTCTTTATTCTTGATTTTATGGCCGAGCAGCTGATTTAGAAAGTCAGCAATTCCATCATCATCAGCACTTCCGCAAACCGCATTCGCAGCCGCCTTTAAACTGCCGCAGGCATTACCCATCGCAACCCCTAACCCGGCCTTCTGTATCATAGGTAGATCATTTTCCGCATCGCCAAAGCACAACACATTTTTCCAATTTAGATTCAATTGCTTTAAAACTAATTCAATACCAAACGATTTGTCGGCGTCACTGCCATAGACATCATATCCGTTTCCTCCCTTAGTAAAAACTAATGTAGGGAATTGATCCGCAAGCAAGGCAATCGGAAAGTTCGGCGGCGGTATGAGAAAACAACCGTATATGTCTTTGGATGACAGTTCCCGATTGGCAGACTTATCAAGGCTTGCTTCTAAAACGTGCTGATAGCTGTCCCTTGTCTTATATATCAGCGACAGATGATGGCTGAAACAGAAAGCGCATAATTCACTGATAACCTGACGGTTTATGGCCGCTGACCAGATAATCTTATCGTGCTTTAATACGATATGACCGTTAATGGTTATGAGAAAGGGCGGCTTAAGTACATCAATAATTTCCATGGGTGTATTATAACTGCCTCGGCCTGTGGCAGGGATAGTGATAATGCCATTTTCATGAAGCTGATGAATGGCTTTTTTAGTTGGTGATGAAAGTACAGAGCGGCCGCGGGGAAGCAGGGTGTCATCAATATCAAAAACAGCCAGTTTGATCTGTTCAGTCGGGAATGATTTCATTGATCAGCCGCACAGCGCTTTGAATTGAAGATTCAAGCAAAGCCTTACCTTTCTCAGCAGTTGCCTTGCCGCCATCACCAAAAGAGCCGCTTTCAATAAAATGCTCCCAACTCACCGGCCGATACCTTGCATCCGGGGGCAGTGTTGGAAACTCAGCGGTTGCCCTTTCCATATGAACCAAATCAGGGCGGATTGCCAAAAGCATAGATGTCTCCATCTCGCCGGCATGGACACAGCCGCAGGGAATTGGCGTTTCCATAAGTTTCATCAAGGATGAATCGATTTCGGCACAAATATACCACACATTCTCCCATTGATATTCATCAAGCAGCTGCCGGGCGGCTTCTTTTAACGCGTTTGAATTACCGTTATGTCCGGCTAATAATATAATGTTTCTGACGTGATGCGCCTGCAGAGATATAACAATTTCCTTAATCATGCTGATTAAAGTATGGGTGCTGAGAGCAATCGTGCCGGGAAATTTTCTGGCTGACCATACCTGTCCGTAATTGAGTGCCGGCATCACCAGACAGTGACAGCGCTTGGCCGTTTCCATAGCCAAATAGCTGCCAATCAGATTGTCAGTATCCAAGGGCATATGATGACCATGCTGCTCACATGAGCCAATGGGCAGAATAACGGCCTTGCATTCCTTAACTGCCTTTGCAAATTCTGGTGAAGTAAGATTGCCTGCATAAACATCTTTCATAAATATATACCTCCTTTATAGTTGATTAACTAGTCTCATTATAAGCACAACCATGGATTATTTTCAATGCATTTAAGATAAAATATGGTATAAATTATAATAAAACAGCGAATCTAATGGAATTAATAGGTAAAAAATGTAAATTATATGATTAATTTATAATTTATATGATAAAATTATCATAAAATGATTGACGATGTCAAATGTAAGCGCTATACTGAAACCATAAACAAATAGTTCAAACAAAAGGAGGTAGAAGCTATGTTTACATTCTTACAAATGCTGTCGAGTAACATTCTTACTCAGCCTGCATACTTTATTGGAATCATGGTATTTATCGGTTTGCTTGCGATGAAGAAGCCGTTTCATGAAGCGCTGGCCGGTTTTATTAAAACGGCTGTCGGTTTCTTTATCTTAAACATTGGTTCCGGCGGTCTGACCAGTACATTTAAACCGATCATTGATGCTTTGGGTACAAAGTTTCAAATGGAAGCGGCGGTTGTCGACACATATTTCCTAATGGGACAGATGTATGGGGACACGGGTTTATTTTCTATTGAAGGTGCGGTTGTCTGGACAATGTTTGCTTTTGCCATTTCAATCGCTGTTAACTTCATTTTAGTTATTCTTAATAAATGGACGCGCTGCCGTACATTATATGTAACCGGTCATACACTGCAGGGGTATACAACTTTGATCATGTGGCTGGTCTATTTAGTATGTCCGGCTGCCCGCAATATGGGATTCACCATTTTATTCGGCGCGCTGTGTGGCGTCTGGGCAGCTGTCGGTTCTAATATCACCGTTGAAGCGACTCAGAATCTGACCGGCGGGGCGGGTTTCGCAATCGGTCATCAGGAGATGCTGGGAATCTGGTTTACTGATAAGATTGCCGGTCTCTTTGGCAAACCTGAGGATAGCGTAGAAAATATTCAACTGCCGGGCTTCTTATCAATTTTTAAGGATAATGTCGTATCGACAGCGATTCTGATGACCATTTTCTTTGGCGGTCTGATGCTTGTGATTGGGGAGCCGGCCATGCGCGAAATTGATTCGACATTTACCTCCACAACCTTATTCATCGTTTATATTATTACAAAATGTATCTATTTCTCAGTATATATGTATATCTTGTTAGCCGGTGTCAGAATGTTTGTGGCAGAGCTGATGAAAGCCTTTGAGGGTATCTCGCAAAAGCTGATCAAAGGTTCAATGCCGGCTGTTGACTGTGCGGTAGCGTTCAATTATGCACATCCTAATGTTCCTTTAATTGGCTTTATTTTCGGTTTTTTCGGTCAGTTAATAGCCATTGCCGGTCTGTTGATCTTCAAATCACCGCTGTTTCTGGTGCCGGGCTTTGTGCCATTGTTTTTTGACAACGCAACCATCGCGATCTATGCCAACAAACGCGGCGGTAAAAATGCGGCTATCCTATGTTCAATGCTGAATGGATTATTCCAAGTGCTGATCTCATTTGTGATGATTATGTTTGTGAAAGGGGTCGGCGGTTATTCACTTTCTGCTTGGCCGGCTTTCTTTGACAACAATACCTTCTTTGCGGGTCTGATGGTGCTGATTAATTTTGTCGGGCCGTACGGAGGCGCAATTATCGCTATCATCGCTTTACTGGTCTTAAATCAGCTTTACTATCGTAAGCATAAAGCAGTTTATTACAATCACATAAAGGAGAATTAAATTATGTTAAAGGTTATGGTTGCCTGCGGCAATGGCATGGGTTCAAGCATGCTGATTAAAATGAAGGTAGAAGCTATTTTTAAAAAGCATCAGGTTGAGGCGCAAATTGATCATACCAGTGTCGGTGACGCTATCTCATCAGCGGCTAATTATGATGTCATCCTCTGTCCGCTGTCATTTGAAGGATCATTTAATCATGGCGGTAAGACACGGATTATCGGACTGCAGAATGTTCTCTCAGAAGCGGAAATTACTGAGAAACTAAAAAATGCGTCAATTCTATAATTCATCCCTTTCAACTGTGCACTTGCTCGCACAGCGATGAAATAAAAACCTGCCCTTTGGCAGGTTTTATTAAGCTTTATCCGGGTTAACGATGATGACCTCGATACCGCGGCGTCTGAATTCATAAACAGCCAGCATATCAACCTTATTATCGGTGATGATAGTATCCACGAGATCCAAACTGCCGCAGAAGAAACGGTCGGTTTTATTGATCCGTTCGCTGCTGGCAACGACAAAGCATTCACCGGTACAGCATTTAAGCATCAATTCGGTGATGCTGGCTTCATGCAGAACAGATGAACTCAATCCGCTTTCAAGACTGATGCCATCAACACCAATAATACACTTGTTGGCTTTGATCTGAGAGATTGTATTATAAGCAATTTCACCGACAATTGAGCTTCGGGGTTCACGGATCTCACCGCCGGTAAGCAGGGCTACAATGGACTTATCACGTTCAATATTGACAATGTTGGTGTTATTCGTAATGATGGTACAGTGTATATCCTTGATATATTTGACGGTACCTAATGCTGTATAGCTGGTATTTATAAACAATACATCATTTTCATCGACATGCCGGGCCGCTTCTTTCTGAATGGCTTTGCGTTCACGCGAATATTTATTTTGTTTTAATTTAAGCTTAAAATCATCATTCAGCTTCAGATTGCCGTTTTTTTGACCAATTATTTGATTCGCTTTGAATTCTTCGATATCTCTGCGTACCGTTAAGGTTGAAATAGAAAGGTAGCTGGCAATGTCTTCAATGTTTGATTCACCATTTTCCAGCAGATAAGTGATGATATTTTCACGTCTTTTTTCAATTTCGGCTTTGGAGCTGCGCATGAGTATCCCCCTTCAAACTTCTATACTTATCTATTATACCTTATTTTACGAAAATATTTTAGCCTATTTTTGATAATATTTCATAAACATTAACGGTATTAAAGAGGGGAGCGGCTTATGATAATTCAAACTGACCGGTGTACAGCTTATAGTAAGTACCCTCCTGAGCAATCAGTTCATCATGACTGCCGCGTTCAATAATACGGCCTTGATCGAGAACCATGATCGCTTTTGCGTTACGGACGGTTGATAAGCGGTGGGCGATGACAAAGACGGTGCGTCCCTCCATTAAGGAATCCATACCTTTTTCGATCAGTTTTTCGGTTCTTGTATCGATTGAACTGGTAGCTTCATCAAGAATCAGTACCGGTGGATCGGCTATCGCGGCTCGCGCAATCGCAAGCAGCTGACGCTGACCTTGTGAGAGATTCGCGCCGTCGCTGTGCAGCATTGTTTGATAACCGTCAGGCAGACGCCGAATAAAGGAATCAGCATTAGCCAGCTTGGCTGCCTTAATGACGTCCTCATCGCTGGCATAGAGGCTGCCGTAACGAATGTTGTCGGCGATCGTACCGGTGAATAAATGGGTATCCTGCAGCACCATGCCTAAAGAGCGGCGCAAATCATCTTTTTTAATCAATCTGACATCAATGCCATCATAGGTAATACTGCCGCTGTCCACTTCATAGAAGCGATTGATCAGATTTGTAATCGTCGTTTTACCGGCACCGGTAGCGCCGACAAAGGCAATCTTTTGACCTGGCTTCGCATATAGATTGATACCATGGAGAATTTCATGGCCTGCGTCATAGCTGAATACGACATCTTTAAAGCGTACATCTCCCTTCAGTTCAACCAGCTCAGCCGAACCGTCAGAATGCGGATGCCGCCATGCCCAATGACCTGTGTAGTTATCACATTCATGCATCACACCGTTTTCATCTTTGCAGACCCGAACAAGGGTTACAATGCCCTGATCGATTTCTTCAGCTTCATCCATCATTTCAAAGATTCTTTCCGCACCGGACATAGCTGCCAGAATAAAATTGATTTGTTGGGTAAACTGATTGATCGGCATCGCCGTCTGTCGGACATAGACAAGATATGCTGCCAAGGATCCGAGATCCATCAATCCGGCAATTGAGAAAAAGCCGCCGATCATCGCTGATATCGCATAATTCAGATAGGACATGCTGACAACGACAGGTACCATGATACCTGAATAAGTCAGCGCTTCGGTGGCTGATTCGCGCAGCAGCTCATTGCGTCTGGTGAATTCCTCAAAATCTTTTTCTTCATGATTAAATACCTTTACAACCTTTTGACCTTCCACCATTTCTTCAATAAAACCATTCAGAGAGCCGATATATTTCTGCTGCTTATTGAAATAATGCTTGCTTTTTTTACCGCTGGTTTGAATAAACAAAGTCATCAGCAGCATCGCAATCAGTACGACGATGGATAATCGCCAGTTTAAGACAACAATAATGATGACGGTGCCGGTTATCATCACAAAATTATTAATGACCGCCGTAAAAGAATTATTCAGCGCATCTGCGACAACATCGATATCATTTGTGAACCGGCTCATCAGTTCACCGTGGGTGCGGGCGTCAAAATAACGAAGCGGCAGATTTTGTGTCTTCGCAAACAGATCACTGCGGATCTCTTTAATAATTTGCTGGGCCATTTTTACCATCAGCTGTGTATAGCCCAGCGTACATAAAACACCGGCTAAATAGATACCGCCCATCGTGGCAGCCATCTTCATCAGACCTGTTAGATCTTTAGTCAGAATAAAGGAATTAATCGTTGGTTTCAGCATGTAGGTACCAGCCAGATTAACTCCGGCAGAAAGAATGACAAGGATTGCGACAATAAACATAGCGAATTTATGATTGCCGAGATAAGCCAACAGTTTGGTTGCTGTACGTTTCAAATCCTTAGGCCGTTTATAATTCATTTGTCTTGCCATTATAACTCAGCCCCTTCCTTTTGTGATGAATAGATTTCCTGATAAATCGGATTTGTTTTTAAAAGCTCTTCATGAGTACCGACGGCATTTACATAACCGCCTTCAAGAATAATGATCTGATCAGCATGCAGGACAGAGGAAATCCGCTGAGCGATGATGATCTTTGTCGTATCCTTCAGCTCATGATTTAATGCATTGCGGATCTTTGCTTCAGTACCTGTATCAACCGCACTTGTGGAATCATCAAAAATCAGCACCTTGGGTTTCTTTAGTAAGGCTCTGGCTATACAAAGCCGCTGTTTCTGACCGCCGGAAACATTGACGCCGCCCTGACCGAGATCGGTATCCAATCCCTTTGGCATGCGTTCGATGAATTCATCGGCACAGGCAATTCGGCACGCCGCCATCAATTCTTCATCATCAGCAGATTCATTGCCCCATTTCAGATTATCACGGATCGTACCGCTGAAAAGCGTATTCTTTTGAAGCACGACACCGATGGCATCACGCAGATGTTTGATTGGGTATTCCTTCACATTCACCCCATCAATCAACACCGCTCCCTTGGATACATCGTAAAGCCGGGGAATCAGCTGAATCAGCGATGTTTTAGCTGAACCGGTGCCGCCGATGATACCGACTGTCTGCCCGGCTTTAATGGAGAGATTAATATCTGAAAGCACATATTCCTGAGCCGCTTCTTTATATTTAAAATAAACGTGGTCAAAGTCAATGTTTCCGTTTTTAACGGTCAGCGGTTTGCTTTCATCACTTTGGATACTCGGCACTTCCTCAAAGACCTCTTGGATACGGGCCGCTGAAGCGATGGAGCGGGTCAGCATCATAAAGACATTGGAAATCATCATCAGAGAATTTAAAATCTGCAGCACATAGCTTAAGAAGCCGGTTAATTCACCCACCTTCATATTGCCGACAAAAATCATCTGGCCGCCGAACCAAAGAATCGCAATAATGGTTGAATACATGACAAATTGGAAGGCGGGCATATTTAATACTGCGAAATGGAAAGCTTTTTCAGAGGTTGTCTGCAGATTAAAATTCACCTCTTCAAATTTTTCTTTTTCATAAGTACCGCGCACATAGGATTTAACGACCCGAATGGCAATCAGATTTTCCTGAATGACACGGTTGACTAAATCAACGGCTTTCTGCATTTTGCCGTAAAGCGGTCTCAATGTCCTTACAATAAGAAAAAGAATGGTTCCCAATACCGGCAGTGCAACCATAAAAACAACGGCTAAATCTTTGTTGATCATGATTGCCATGCCTAAGGCGGTAACCAGCATAAACGGAGCTCTGACAATCGGCCGGATGCCGGAAGATATTGCTGTCTGTAAGACATTGACATCACTGGTCAGACGGGTAACTAAGGATGAGGTAGAAAAATGATCGGTGTTCGCAAAGGAAAAACTTTGCACCTTTTGATATTCAGCTTTTCTTAGCTCACTGCCAAACCCTTGACCGGCCGTTGCCGCAAACCGCGCATAGGCCATGCCCAGCGCCAGTGATATCAGCGCGCAGAATATCATTTGCGCACCTTTAATTAAAATCAGCTGTGTGTCTTGATTTGCCACTCCAATATCGATGATATCTGCCATAATCAGCGGAATAATCAATTCAAACAAGGTTTCAAGCATGACACAGACAGCCGCAAAAATCAAATGCTTTTTATAATCTTTAAAATAGACAAAAAATTTTTTAAGCATGCTGCGATCTCCTATTCTATTTCTTTACCACTTAAGTTTTTATACATTCGGCTTAAATAATCAGCGAAAGCCGTCTTTTCTTCTTCACTGAATCCCTGAAGACCGCGTGCTTCAATCGTGAAACATTCTTCATTCCATGCTTCAATAGCTTTGCGGCCAGCTTCCGTTATACTGATACTGCCGGCCCGGCGGTCATCCTGATCTTCACTGCGGGTAATCAATCCGGCTTCTTCCATCTTAGACAAAAGAGTGCTGACGGTAGCGGCGCTGATTTCACAGGCATTTGCCAGCTCTTTCTGCATCCAATGATCTCGCTTTGATAAATAACGCAGAATCTTAGGCTGACCCGGTGACAGGCCATAGACAGCCATTCTGGGTCTGGTACAGTTTTTCAATGCGTTATGCGTTTTGAACACTGTCAAATATAAAGGCAGTTTCATCCAATCCCTCCTTAATTAGTTAGCTTACTAACTATTATATGTAGAAATATACTCCTGGTGTGTACAATTGTCAATGTTAAACATTGTAAATAAGAAAAAGGACTGTCTTATGCAGTTCAGTCCCTGTTTGATTTAAAGATAGATAGTGAATACGGCAATTTGCGGAGGATTCATAAAGCGGATCGGCAGCTTGGTTGTGCCGATGCCGGCATTGACATAATGCTTGGTCGTTTGATCATTCATATCATAAAAACCGCGTTTATAGTGTCTTGCCAATGGCGGTGTAAAAGGAATAAAGAAAGGCAGTGATATCTGACCGCCGTGCGAATGGCCGCTTAATAAGAGCTGATAACCGTTGGTTGAGCCGGTATCGGCAAGATCCGGTTCATGCAGCAGCAGGAGATTGTAATCGGCATCGGCTGCGGGAATCAGACTTAAATCAGGATCGCCCAACAAGCCGTCATCAAGCCCGGCGAGCCAGAGTGTGTGCTGATCGTTTATGGGAATTAATTCACCGCTGTTTTGCAGCAGGGTGAAACCGGCATCGTTCATGATCTGCTCATAGTAACGAATCCCGCCGCCGCCATAATCATGATTGCCCTAAATCGCATAACGGCCCAAGGGGGCGCTGATGTCAGCAAGGATCGGTGCTATTTCATCTAAATGATCAAAGCTTGCGAAATGATCAACCAGATCACCGGTAAAGACAACAAGATCCGGCTTTTGTTCATTCACCTTGGCTGTCAGCTTTATTAAATCATCCAATGTGAAGCTGTCGCTTAAATGAATATCAGAAAGCTGGATCACCTTAAAGGAAGGCTTATTTTTTTCTGTTTTATTTAATTCATAAGTATAGATTTTCAACATTTTACCCTCGATAAATAAAGCATATGCAACAATCAGCAAAAATATGATGCCGATGATCATCAGCTTTTTCTTCAAAGTAACGGCTCCTTGGCAAGCTGCATCAAGCCTTTATCACAAAGACGGTAAACGGTCCACTCATGCATTGGTTCAGCATGCAGCTTCTGCGTATAAAACTTAATTGCGGAAGCATTCCAGTCAAGACACCACCAATCCAATCGCTCACAGTTTCGCTCAACCGCAATTTCCGCCAGCCTTTTAAATAATTGCGAGCCGATGCCTTGATGACGGAAAGCCTCATCGACATATAAATCCTCAAGGTAGAGGTTGGCTTTGCCTAAGAAGGTAGAAAAATTATGGAAATAAAGGGCAAATCCAACAGGCTGTTCGTCATTCATCGCAATCAGCACTTCTGCCTGATGGCGGACAAAAAGACTTTCATATAACAGTTCAGGGGTTGCTTTTACTTCATTTTTTTTTTTCATACTGTGCAAGCTTCATAATAAAATCATAAATCAGCGGTGTATCTTCAGGTACCGCAGTGCGTATATTTACTTTTTTCATTTCTTCATCTCCAGTCAACGATTGTCATTATTATAAAGCATTCTTTTAAATTTGTTTCTTAATATTTACAAAAGATTATGAATTTGTAAATCATACTGCCATTTTACTTTGAATTTGAGTATAATGTTAGATATATGGAGTTGATAGGATGAATACTAGAAAGAATGTTTTGATTTTATTAATGATACTGCCTTTGATTGGTTTTATCTTTGCATTTATATTATTTCCCTTTCAGATACCGATGCATTTTGATTTATTAGGTGCTGCGGATCGGATTGGTTCAGTCTTTGAACTGCTGATATTTTTTGTGGTCTCTTTGTTTTTGGGCGGTATTGGTTTAGCCATCGTGAAATATACCGAAGCTTCCAGCAAGGCTTGGCTTTGTTCCTTATTGCCGCTGATGGCAGTAAATCTGACAATGCTTTATGTGCTTGCCTATATCGGTTATATGAACCAAGGCTTGACCCCGATCAGTCTGCTGCGCTATCTTTCTCTGCTGTTTGGTCTGCTGATGATAGCGGTTGGCTTTATGTTCCATAAATCAAAGCTGAATTCAGGCAATGGACTGCGAACTCACTGGAGTTTGAAAAATGAGGCTGCATGGTCCGTCACTCAGCGTTGGAGCGGTGTATTGTTTGTATTAGGCGGCTTGCTGATCTGTGCAGAGGCAGTGCTGCTGGCTGTGGATATAGTAATGCTGCCGACGGTCATTTTGACCTTTGTATTATGTTATGCCCTTTGTGTATTTTGTTCATGGCGGGCAGCCAGAAGAGTACGTTTTTAATTCGGCCGTCATTTTTGATGGCTTTTATATTGATCTTTGTGTATGCTGATAAAGAGGTGAGGCAAATGATCAAAAATGGTCAGCGTGTTTATTATTTGATAAATGGTGTCATTTTCTCAGGCAGGATCATCGATCTGGAATGCATTGGAAATAAGCAGACCTTTAGTATTGACAGCTATGGCGGCTGTGAAGGTCAGTTTGTGATCGATATCGATCAGCTGCATCAGCGTGTATTTCTGTCCATTCAGGAAGCGGAGGCTGCGGCTGCTCAGGGTGAACAGGGCTTTATGGCCGGCTGTTAAGCATATAAAATGAAAGGAGCGTACCGATGCTGGAAGAAATTGTTAAGCGCAGAAGTATTAGAAAATTTACGGATCAGGAAGTAGAAGAGGATAAAATTGAAGATTTGCTGAGGGCGGCCATGAGCGCGCCGACGGCCCGCAATACACAATCGTGGCGATTTTTAGTTGTAAAGAACCGTGAGGCTTTGAATTCAATGGTTGAACTTCAGCCATATACAGGAATGATGAAAACCGCGTCCTGCGCTATCATCGTAATGGGGGACCGGGAAGCTTCACAGCCGGATGAATATTTATATGTTGATGCTGCGGCGGCAATTGAAAACATGCTGCTGGAAGCTGTACATCTAAACCTTGGCACATGCTGGTGCGCGATTGGCCCAAGAGCAGAAAGAATCAAAAATTTCCGGGACTATTATTCAATCGATGAGCGTTATATCCCAATTGCCGCCGTGGCAGTTGGTTATCCTGATGAAGTAAAGGAATTACAAAATCGCTATGATCCAAAGAAAGTCACATGGTACCGTTAAGTATCGCTTATTGCAGTATAATAATTTAGAAAAAGAGTCTGATCGACCATCATTAATGGTATAGAATCAGACTCTTTTATTTCCCAGGTAATATTACAATTTACTAAGATAATTCTTCGGCTCCTGTACAAAGCTGATAATATTTGCCTTTTTGGGCAAGCAGCTCTTCATGGTCACCGCGTTCAATAATTTCACCATGCTCAAGAACCATGATGGCATTCGCATTGCGCACGGTTGACAGACGGTGGGCGATGACAAAGACGGTCCGTCCCTTCATCAGACGATCCATGCCGTCTTGAATGATGGCCTCTGTTCTGGTATCAATACTAGAGGTAGCTTCATCTAAAATCAATACCGGTGGATTTGCTACCGCGGCTCTGGCAATTGCCAGCAGCTGCCGCTGTCCTTGTGACAGATTGCTGCCGTCAGCGGTAAGAATTGTCTGATAGCCCTGCGGCAGATGGCGGATAAAACCATCGGCGTTTGCCAGCTTCGCGGCGGCAATCACTTCTTCATCTGTTGCGTTCAGATTACCGTAACGAATATTTTCCATCACCGTTTCAGTAAACAAATGAGTATCCTGAAGCACCATGGCTAAAGAAGTACGCAAATCATCTTTTTTAATCAGCTTAATATCAATACCATCATAAGTGATACTTCCCTTATTGATATCATAGAAGCGGTTGATCAGATTCGTAATCGTTGTCTTACCGGCACCTGTTGAACCGACAAAGGCAATTTTTTGACCCGGCTTCGCAAACAGATTGATATTTTTCAGAACCGTGTGGTTTTCTTCATAACCGAAGACAACATCATGGAAGCGTACATCGCCCTTCATTTCAACAAGAGTAAATTCATCACCATGCGGATGCTTCCATGCCCAGCGATTTGTTCGTTTTTCACATTCGACAAGCTGACCGTCTACTTCTTCAACATTCACTAACGTAACAATACCGTCATCGACTTCCGGTTTTTCATCAATCAGCGCAAAGATTCGCTCCGCACCGGCTAATGCAGCCAAAATACTGTTGAATTGCTGAGACATATTGACTAATGGCTGTGAGAAGCTTCGGGAATACTGAAGGAAGCTGGCTAATGAACCAACATCCAAAGTGCCGCTGATGATCTGTGTCGCACCGATACCGGCAATCAAGGCATAAGTGATATAGGATAAATTCCCCATGATCGGCATGATGATCGATGCCAAAGTATTAGCAATCGTCGCTTCATCACGCAGCTGTTTATTTAAGTCATCAAACGTATCACAGATTTTCTTTTCATGATTAAATACTTTTACGACCTTAACACCTTCAAACATTTCTTCTACATATCCATTTACTTTACCGATTGCGGCCTGCTGACGGCGGAAATAGATTCTTGATTTACCGCCGATCGTGCGGATCGTCAGAAACATGATAATCATCATAATCACAATGATCCCCGTCAGTGACGGCGATAAAACCATCATCATGGTAAATGTGCCGATAACCGTTGTTAATGATTGAATAACCGCTGTAAAGCTTTCACTCATCGTTTCACGGATCGTATCAACGTCATTGGTGTAACAGGACATGATTTCACCATGAGCATGAGTGTCATAATATTTAACCGGCAGATCCTGCATTTTATTAAATAAATCAGTACGGATTTCATTTAATGCGCGATTGCTCATTTTCATCATTAAATATTTATAAGCATAAGAAGAACAGATACCGACGACATAGATAACCGCCATCATACAAAGCATCATAATAAAACTGCTGTAATTGCGGGCAGCCTTGCTGACACCGATCATTGGCATAATGTAATCATTAATGATCGGCTTCAGAAAATAATTGCCGGCTACCTGTGCGCTGCTGGAAAGAATAACCAGCATGATTACAAGAACTAGCTGAACCCGATTTCTTGATAAGTAAGAAAGAATTCTCAGCAATGTCTTGCCGCCGTTTTGTGGTTTAGCTGCTGCTTTCATTCGCTGATCACTCCTTTCATCTGTGAATTATAAACTTCTTGATAAATTGCGTTTCTGCTTAATAATTCATCATGTGTACCGATATCATCAATCATACCGTCATTGAGGACAATGATCCGATCCGCATCTTGTACTGAAGAGATGCGCTGCGCAATAATCAGCGTCGTTGTTTCAGACAGTGTTTCATTAAAGGCTTTACGGATTGACGCATCGGTTGCGGTATCGACAGCGCTTGTGGAATCATCGAGAATGATGATTTTCGGTTTTTTAATCAAAGCTCTGGCAATACACAGACGCTGCTTCTGACCGCCTGATACATTGGTGCCGCCCTGATCGAGATGTGTTTGATAACCATCAGGGAAATCCATAATGAAATCGTGAGCGCAGGCAGCAATACAAGCCTCTTTGATCTCTTCAAACGCTGCGTTTTCATTACCCCAGCGCAGGTTTTCTTCAATAGTACCGCTGAATAAGACATTTTTCTGCAATACCATACCTACGGCATCACGAAGCGTTACCACATCAATCTCTCTGACATCGCGGTTATCAACTAAAACACTGCCTTCACTGACATCATATAGACGCGGAATCAGCTGAACAAAGGTGGTCTTACTTGAACCGGTACCGCCGATAATACCGATAGTTTCACCTGATTGAATACTCAGGTTAATATTTTTCAGGACATAGTCCTCGCTTTCTTTTTTATATTTGAAAGAAACATTTTTAAATTCAATGGTACCGCTGGATAAAGGCCCTTTATAGGCATTTGCTGAATTTACGATATCGATTTCCTCGTTAAGCACTTCTACGATACGCTCAGCGGAAGCACCGGAAATAAGACAGTTAACAAACAGCATGCTCAGCATCATTAAAGACATGAGAATCTGTGTGACATAAGTGATAAAACTCATCAATTCACCTGTCAGCATCGTTTGATTCATCACCATCCCGCCGCCGAACCAAAGAATCAGAATAATACATAAATAAGTGGAAAACTGCATGATTGGCAGGTTCCAAATGATGAAGCTTTCAGCCTTGATCGAAGCTTCCATCAAAGCGTCATTGCTGGTTTTAAATTTTATTTTCTCAAATTTAGAACGCACAAAAGCTTTCACAACGCGAATACTGGTCAGGTTCTCCTGAACAGACGCATTCAGACCATCATATTTTTTTAACATTGCTTCAAATAAAGGGAATGCTTTATGAATAATGAAGTATAATGCAAAGCCTAAAATCGGTACGATCAACAGGAAGATAAAGACTAACTGTGAATTGATCGTAGCTGCAATCGCAATAGCAACAACCAGCATGATCGGGCTTCTGAATGCCATCTTATTCAGCATCAGAAACATTCTCTGCACGTTGTTGGTATCCGCAGTGGCACGGGTAATCAGAGAAGCAGTTGAGAACTTATCAATATTGGAAAATGAAAAGTCTTGAATTTTATCGAATAATGCCTTTCTGATCTGTGAGCCAAAGCCCATGCCGGCCTTTGATGACAGATAAGATCCGGCAGCTCCGGCAAGCAGCGAAACCAGGGACATCCCAAACATCAGCAGGCCAACCCTGATAACATAATCCAAATCACGGTTGGTAATGCCGACATCGACGATCTTAGCCATCATAAAAGGAATCATTATTTCTAACACGGCCTCTATAACAACACAGAATATGCAGGCTAACGCATATTTTTCATACCCCTTCAGGTATTTAGCCAATGTTTTAATCATTGTTGTCCCTCCTTTTCAAGTTGTTGATTAAGTTTACCGATCAACGCGGATAATTGTTCCTTATCTGCTTCACTGAAATCAGCAAATAAGCGATCATCCAGTTCATTAAATTTTTTGCGGCAGGCATTTGTGACAGACTGACCCTTTTCACTGATGCTGACCAGGGTTGCCCGCTGATCCTTTTCATCATTGCTTTTGATCAGATAACCATGCTTAACCAGCCGTTTGACGCTGACAGCGACACTTGGCGCCGAAACCTTTAATTCCTCAACAATTTCTTTCTGAGTGCATTTTCCTTTCTCAGAAACAATTTCTAGAATCGGCAGCTGTCCGTAATATAAACCTTCACTTTCCATGATTCGTCTTATTTCACAGCCATGCAGACGATTGAAAGCATGTATTTTGCGTATAATGTCACGTGGTGTCATGAACAACCTCCATTTAGTTAACCGACTAATAATTAATCGACTAAGTAATAGTATCGCTAATTATATAGGTTGTCAAGTAGATTTGTTTGCCTAATCTTTGACATAAGGTATAAAAAGATCGAAGGGGGCTTGACTTGGAGTGCACTCCAAGTGTTATCATGAGCTTAACAAGGAGGTAATGGCATGACAATAGCGGAAGTCAGCAAGAAATATGATATTACAAGTGATACCCTGCGATATTATGAACGCATCGGTTTAATACCGCCGGTACCAAGAACTAAAAGCGGCATACGTGATTATGATGAAAATTCATGCGCCTGGATTGAGTTAATGAAATGTATGCGCAAGGCGGGTGTTCAGATCGAAGCGTTGATTGAATATGTAGCCTTGTTTCAAAAGGGAGATGAAACGATTGATGCGCGCAAGGCATTATTGATTGAACAGCGACATCAGCTCCAGGAAAGAATGAAAGAAATGCAGCTTTCATTGGATCGTTTAAATCAAAAAATTGATAAATATGAAAAAGGTTTGATGAAGGCAGAGAAAAAGCTTAGATAAGTGAGGGTGAAAAATGAAAAATATACTGATTCTATCGGCAAGTCCGAGAAAAGGCGGCAATTCTGATTTGTTATGTGATGAATTTATGCGCGGTGCTTTAGACGCCGGCAATCAGGTTGAAAAGCTGTGTTTGTGTGATTATAAGATAAATTATTGTACCGGCTGCGGTTTATGCTCAGAGTTTGGCAAGCCTTGTCCGCAGGCTGATGATATGGCAATGATATTAAAGAAAATGATTGCGGCTGATGGTTTGGTAATGGCAACGCCGGTTTATTTTTATACAATGAATGCTCAAATGAAAACATTGATTGACCGCGCCTGCGCAAGATATATGGAAATCAGTCATAAAGAATTCTATTATATTCTAGCCGCGGCGGAAAATGATCGGGCACTGATGACAAGAACGATTGAAGGCTTCCGCGGTTTCACGGATTGTTTAGAAGATCCTGTGGAAAAGGGTGTTATTTATGGGGTCGGTGCATGGAAAAAAGGTGAAATCAAGTCAATGCCTGTCATGCGTGAAGCCTATGAGATGGGCAGAAAGGTATTATAGTTATGATGGACAGAGAGAGAACGGCGGCTGACAAGATTAAACGGCTGTATGGTGAAGCCGGACTGATGCATGAGGCTGATCATGATTTAGAAAATCTTTATGAGTTATTTGCATATGGTGAAATTTATAACCGAAGTCAGCTTAATGATCAGCAGCGTGAGATAATAGCTTTGGCGGTGCTTAGTACGAATCAAACGCTGAATCAGCTGCCTGAACATGTACATGCGGGTTTAAATGCGGGCTTGAAGGCAGAGGAGATAGAGGAAGTGATTATCCACTGTACGCCATATATCGGTTTCTCCAAGGCGCTGGAAGCTGTGAATGTGGTGAATGAGACATTAAAAGCGGAAGGCTTTGAGCTGCCGCTTGCAAGTCAGCGCCAAAGTGATGAATCAGATCGTTTTGAGAAGGGCTTGGCTTTGCAGAAACGGATTTTTGGCGAACGGATCGATGAATTGCGGGCTAATGCACCAAGGAATCAAATGCATATTCAAGATGCTTTATCAGCTATGTGTTTCGGTGATTTTTATACGCGCGGTGCCCTTGATGTAAAGACAAGGGAATTGATTACCTTGTGTGTGCTGGCGGCGCTGGGCGGCTGTGAAAATCAGCTGAAAAGTCATGTGCAGGGCAATGCTAGAGTTGGCAACAGCAAAGAATTAATGATTGAAGCTATCACTGTATGTCTGATTCACATCGGCTTTCCGCGTACCTTGAATGCGTTAAATTGCATCAATGAATGCCTGCCTGAGTAATAGCCCGTTAATCGGGTTTTTTATATATTAGAATAGTGAGAGTAATGTTATAATAGACTTAACAGGAGGGCAGGATATGTTAACAGATAATTTTTATTTAGAAACTGAAAGATTGCAGATAGTTCCTTTTGATTATCAATATCTTCAAAATTATGCGGAGGAGTTTACTGAAGAAATTGCCCGGCTTCAATATCCTGATCCCTTTTCTTCAATAGACGCAGCCAAACAATCAGTTGATGAATTTGTCAATGAGATGCATCAGGGAAGAATGCTGGAGCTGCTTATTTTAAGTAAGAACGGTGAATTTCTTGGCAGCATGGAGGTATTTGGGCTTGAAGAGACAAGTCCTGAGGTTGGTTTGTGGCTAAAAGAGAGTTGTCATCGTCAGGGATACGGTTATGAGGCATTATCAGCGATGATTAGTTTTTTGAACGATTTAGAGAAATATAATGGTTATATCTACGCTGTGGATGAGCGGAATATGGCTAGTCTGGCATTAGTAAAGCGATTTGAATGTGAACAGATCGGTCTTGATCCGGTGGTTACCGAGAGCGGGAAGCAATTGAAGCTGCTGCTTTATAAGATATATCGATAGTAAGCAGTGGGAAAAAACCAAGAGGTAATTAAAAAAACAGTTTATGAATGGCAGCGGTGTCATTTCGATTATTATTTTTCAGCTGTTTTTCATTTGATGGGTATCAGCTGGAGAGGTTGATAAGCTTTTATAACCTTACTGAAGTCAGTTTTCTTATCATGCGTCCTTCAGCTATTGTTTATCATAAGCTTTGGCACTGTCCTAAATGTGATGCGAAGCTGCCATATGAAAGTGCATTTTTTGAAGATTTTAATTGTTGTCCGTATTATGGCAGGAATAATTATGATCCAGTTGATACAAACTTGTTGCAGCTGGCAGAAACAGAAAACAGCCACCGAAGTGACTGTTTTCTGACAAATTGTAAAAGGGAGTGTCAGTAAAGTGCCTTGAGGTCATCACGCTCAATGGGACGGCGCTTTACTTTCACTGTCATTATTTCCAGAATTCATATTTCTAAACATCAATTACTAAAAAATGGCTGAATTTCTTTTTAAGTTATTCACGGTAACTACTTGTCATCGATAAAAAAATGTGATAAAGTATTAAAGCAGTAAATCTTAGGGGTGTAGTACAATGGTAGTATAACGGTCTCCAAAACCGCTGATGGGAGTTCGATCCTCTCCACCCCTGCCATAGACAGTTAAAGCCTTATTTATAAGGTTTTTTTTAATATATTGATATTTTATGCATATTGATATGCATACAAAATATAATTTTTACGTGTTATACTGATTAAAAGGGGTGTAACTATGGCGGTTTATAAGTTTAATAATAAATATTATTATAGGGGGAAATATAAGAATGTTGTAACTGGAAAAATAGTACAGTATAAACGATTGGCGAAAGGTGCTAAAAGTAAGAAAGAAGCTTTAAAAATTGAAGAAATATTTTTGAAGAATGTTCAAGCAATTTTATATTCTGAAAGTTATTTTACTTTTGATGAATTATCTAATGAATATCTTAATGTAAAGAAACGTATTATTAAAGAGTCTACTTTAGTAACTGATAAGATATGCTTAAAAGCGATTAATTCAGTATTTGGTAGTATACGTATAAATTTAATTACTAAAAAAATGATTAATGAATATATATCAGATTGTGATAATAAATATTCTCATAATTATACTAGTAAAATATTTTATACATGTAAAAAAATATTTAATTATGCTGTAGATAATAATTATTTAGATAAAAACCCTTTCAATGGTGTTTATTTACCTATGCATAAAGATATTGTGAAGGATGATATTCTTTTTTGGACACCACAGCAATTTAATTATTTTATTACTAATTGTAATTTAAAGTCTGTTGAATACATGCTTGTAAGTTTTTTGTATTACATGGGTTGCCGTAAAGGTGAAGCTTTGGCTCTTAAATGGTCTGATATAGATTTGATTAATAATAAAGTTCATATTTATCAAACTGTTAATCATAAAACAGATGGAAAATCACGTTATAAAATAACTACACCTAAAACAAAAAATAGTAATCGTTTTATTAAAATGCCTAATATCCTTTTATCTTTAATGGTTGATTGGTATAGACAGCAATTATTAATGTATAAATTTACTGATGATTGTTTTGTTTTTGGTTGCTATGATCCTTTGCCACCTGAAAGCTTTAGACGTCATTTTTATAATGAGATTTTAGCTTTGAATGATAAACTTTCTGCTGAAAATATGCCTTTATTACCTGCAATACACGTTCATTGTTTACGCCATTCTCATGCATCATATTTGATTAGTAAAAAGGTGTATGATTATGATATTGCTAAACGTTTAGGTGATACTGTAGAGACACTGCATAAGACTTATGCTCATTGGTTTGACAATGCGGAAGACGATATTTTACAAGCTTTAAATAATGATTTTAAATAAAAGAGAACTTTTCAGTTCTCTTTTATTTCGTTTATTTTTTGAATTATGATTTTTATATTTTCTAATTGCTTATCATTCATTTCTTTTAAGCTATTTATTATTTCATTTATTATAATGTTTTTATTTTTAAAATTTTCTTTTAATAATGTATCAACTTCTACGTTTAAATAATCAGATAAGATTAATAAGTTTTTTCCTGTTGCAGCTTTAATATCTTTATCTATTAAATGGTTTAGTGTTGATAGTGGCATTCCCATTTCAATAGCTGCATTTCTTCTTGATTTACCCCTTTTTTTAACTAAAAATTCAATTTCTTGTTTATCCATAGTAATTAATTACCTCCATGTTAACCATTATACCCATAAATAGTTAAATTAAATTACATAAATTAGTAAATTAGCGCTATATAGATAATTTTTTGTTGACTTTTATCTATATAGCGCTATAATGTAGCTATAAGTTAGCGATATATGGATAATCGTAAGGGGTGATAGTATCGAACCATTATTTTATCGTATTAAAGACTTGCAAGAGAAATTGCATGTCAGCAGGTCTCAAGCGTCTAGGGTATTGCATGAGATACTTGATTATTATGGTGTTGATGATAGTTATAAAATGCCATCAAAATCGTGTGTACCTGTAGCTTTAGTAAACGAATATTACGATTTTAGCGACAAGCTCAAAAATGGAGCAAGAAAGGAAGATACAAAATGAAATTTACAATAGTAGGATTACAGGAAGTAAAGTTTAGCAATGAAAAAACGGGCGAGTTAATAGAGGGAGTGAAACTACACCTTGTAGCTTGCAAAGAAAAGAAATACTTTATCGGTCATAGTGTTGCTACTCAATTTATTACACGTTCAAGATTTTTTGACAATGTCCCGGTGCCTAGAGCTGAGGATTTAATCGGTCAAACAATCAGTATT
>BAHV02000025.1:0-69176 GCA_000508965.1 Clostridiales bacterium VE202-08 | reverse complement strand
GTTTATCTATTGGCATTTGTGGTATAATATCTAAACTGTGGAGGTAATCATATGTTAGAATTTACAGATCAATTAAGCCGTGAAGAAAATGATGGATTTGTCAAAGCTCATCCGCTTTGCAATCTGCTTCAATCATCCTCCTGGGCAGATATAAAATCAAATTGGGATCATTGTTATACCGGTGTAAAAAAAGATGGCTGCTTAGTTGCGACAGCAATGGTATTAATCAAAAGACTGCCGTTAGGCTTTACTTTATTCTATATCCCAAGAGGTCCGATTATGGATTATAAGGATCAGGCATTAACCGCTTTTATGCTGAAAGAACTGAAAAAGTTAGGTAAAAAGCATCACTGTCTCTATATCAAAATCGATCCGTATATTTTAAAGAACCAATATCGTATCGAGGAAGCCAATGAATCAATAAATGATGAATGCAAACAGGTAATGAACAGTTTAAGAGCCTGCGGAGCGATCCATCAAGGCTTCACTAAAGATATTATGAGTACCATTCAGCCGCGTTATCAAGCCAATGTCTATGCAGCAGAAAATTTTGAAGAGAATTTGCCAAGACATACAAAACGGCTGATGAAGGACGCGCTTAAACGTCACGTTAGTATAATCATGGGCGGCAGCGAACTGGTAAAGGAATTCGCACAGGTCGTTGCGAAAACGGAGAATCGTAAAAAAATCGCTTTGCGTAATGAGGAATATTTTCAAAAGCTGATGAATGCCTATGGTGATGATGCTAAAATCCTGCTGGCTAAGGTGAACGTGAAACAGCTTGTGGATACTACCAAAACATCTCTTGAGACGATGACTCAGGAATACAACGACTTGCCGGAAAATCAAGTCAAAAAACGCCGCCGGCTTGAGGAACAGCTGGGCAGCCTGCGTAAAGATCTCAGTGAATATACTGAAATAGCCGCCGCTGTTGAGGGTCAAAATGAAATGGTGATTGCCGGCTGCTTATCAGTGAAGTATGGCCCAACTATGGAAATGCTTTATGCCGGTATGGATGAACGCTTCAAAAAATTTATGCCGCAATACAGTATTTATGTAAAACAGATGAATTGGGCCTTTGAAAATGGCTGCCATTGGTGTAATATGGGGGGTGTTGAAGGCACTTTAGATGATGGATTAACAAAATTTAAAGCTAACTTTAATCCTACGATCGATGAAACCATCGGTGAATTTGATCTGCCAGTAAACAAAAGTCTCTATAAAGCCAGTGAAATGGCTTATAAATTAAGAAAGAAAATGAAAGTGAAGGCATAAAACATGGTGAAGAAAACGATAGAAATTCATTCCAAGCAAGAAACTGAAGCCTTTGGTTTAAAGCTTGGAAGTCTTTTGAATGAAGGCATGTGCATCACCCTCAGCGGTGATCTGGGCGCCGGCAAAACAACGCTGACAAAGTCGATTGGCAAAGCCATCGGCGTAAATAAAACCATCAATTCACCGACTTTTACCATCTTAAAAATCTATCATGGTAAATTTCCGCTCTATCATATTGATGCTTATCGTCTTGAAGGCATTGAGCAGGATCTTGGCTTTGATGAATTCATCGAGGGTGACGGCGTATGTGTGATTGAGTGGCCTGATTATATGGCAAATCAGCTGCCGGACCAACGGCTTGAGATAATGATCCATAACGGCAGTGATGAAAATCGTGAATTTATCTGTACTGCGCTTGGCAGTAAGTATGAAGAGATCGTGGAGAAACTGATATGAAAACATTATGTATGGATACCGCGCACAAATTCCTTGTGATCGGTTTATTTGAAAATGAAAAGCTAATTGCGAAAACATCGGAAAGAGCATGGAAACAGCAGTCTGAAAAATTCTTTCCGGCATTAACGGAGTGTATGGCACAGGCAGGCTGGTGTGCGGATGACTTAGATGAGATTGTGATAACTGAGGGCCCGGGAAGCTATACGGGTGAGCGTATCGCGATGACGATTGCCAAGGTCTTATGCACCACTAAACAAAAAACTTTGTATACCATTTCAACATTTCAGATGGCTGCCGGCAGTCAGGAGCACTGTGAAGTCATTCTTGATGCCAGAAGCAATCGTGCCTATGTGGGAATCTGTGAAAAAGGTCAGCTGATCAGTGAAGGTATCAAGACGCTGGATGAAATAAAAATTGATGCTGAGCATGAGCTGATTGTCGGTGATATAGAGTTATTAGGACATGAATATAAAGAAATAGATTTTGTGAAGAACATGATGGATGTTAAGCCTTATTGGAAGAAAATTGAACATGTGCATCTTTTAGTTCCGCATTATCTTAAAAGTCAGGAAGAACTGGTTAAGCAATGATTTTACGAGAAATGAAGCTTGATGATCTCGATGCGGTTTTAGAAATCGAGAATGAGGCATTCAGCGATCATTGGCCGCGTACGGCTTATGAATACGAAATCAGTGAGAATGAATTCTCCACAGCCTTTGTAGCAGTGGATGGAGAACTAATTGTCGGTGCGGCAGTGTCATATCTTATCTTTGATGATGCTCAGATTGCTACGATTGCAGTCCGTCAGTCACATCAAGGACAGGGTATCGGCTCGCTGATGATGGATAAGATTGTACAGGATGCTGATGCGGCTGGCTGTTCCACACTTTCTTTGGAAGTGCGTATCAGTAATACCCCTGCAATTAAATTATATGAAAAATATGGCTTTATTAATGTGAATATACGTAAAGGTTATTATGCTGATGGTGAAGATGCTTATTTGATGATCAAGCCTTTGGGCGGACAAACAAAGTGGGTGGATTGATATGCTGTCAGGATATTTAGTCTGAAATTAAAAATATCTTTGTATGCTTCTATCTATATGATTGAGGATGATAATCCGACAATTGGTATCATTTTGTGTTCTCAGAAGAATGAAGCTATTGCAAAGTATTCGGTATTAAATGATGCGAAGCAAGTATTTGCTTCAAAATTCTGTTTATCTTGCCGGCCGTGAACGAATTACAAGATGATATTAAAGCGGTACGTAAGCGTATAGAAGATATGAAGGGAGGAAATATAGATGACGAAGATATTAGCGATTGAATCAAGCTGTGATGAAACAGCGGCAGCCGTTATCGAAGACGGCAAAAAAATATTATCGAATGTAGTCGCAACCCAGATTGATGTACATAAGAAGTTTGGCGGTGTAATTCCTGAAGTAGCGTCAAGAATTCATGTGGAAAATATCTCAATGGTGATTGCGGAGTGTATGGAAAAAGCGGGTTTAGGCATCGAAGAAATGGATGCTATTGCGGTAACGCAGGGGCCGGGATTGATTGGTTCTTTGCATGTCGGTGTGCAGGCAGCAAAAACGTTAGCGTGGGCTTTCAATAAGCCACTGGTGCCGGTGCATCATATTGCCGGTCATATTTATGCCAATCGTTTAATTGCTGATCTGAAATTTCCATTAATGGCGCTGGTTGTATCCGGCGGTCATACGGAATTAGTTTATATGAAGGACGAGTGGAGCTTTGAGGTCATCGGTACAACGCAGGATGATGCGATTGGTGAAGCCTTTGATAAAGTGGGACGTATCCTCGGCCTGCCATATCCGGGCGGTGTTTATATTGATAAATTATCCAAAGAGGGAAAGAATATTTATAAGCTGCCTAAGCCGCATCCGGAAAAGGAATTGGATTTCAGCTTCAGCGGATTAAAATCAGGCGTTCTGCAGTTCATTAAACGCTGTGAGCGCAACAATGAAACATTTGAACCTGCTGATCTTGCCTGCAGCTTTCAGGAAACAGCAATCGCTTGTCTTTTAGAAAGAGCTGAAAAGGCAATGAAGCAGATGCAGCCTAAAATGATCGTCTTAGCGGGCGGTGTTGCGGCAAACAGCTGTCTGCGACAGCGCATCAGTGAACTGGTCAGTGAAAAATTCCCGCAGATCGAGTGTATTATCCCGCCGTTATCATGCTGTACCGATAACGCGGCGATGATTGGGGCAGCCGGTACGATCGCCTATGAACATGGGGTACGCGGTGATGCATCATGTACTGCTGATCCAGCCTTTGAATTGAATCAATAAAAATTGTATTAGTTTAAAAAAACATATATTTCACAATCAAAAAAAGTGTGCTATAATAAGGTCGGTGATGAAAAATGGCAAATAAAAATGTACCAAAGGCAACGTTGCAGCGTTACCCAGTTTATTTAAAAGCACTGAGAAAGCTATCTAATTCCGGTGTTGAACGTATCATGTCTAAAGAATTATCCAATGTTGTCAGCATTGAGCCGACAACGATCCGCCGTGACTTCTCTTTTCTGGGCAATCTCGGCAAGCAGGGCTATGGTTATGATGTCAACAAGCTGATTGAAATATTTAATCAGCAGCTGGGTCTTGACTTCGATGAGAAAATTATTTTAGTCGGGGCCGGAAACATGGGACGTGCCTTGATGAAATATAATAAGTGGAATCATGTGGTTGGTGAAATCACATGTGCATTTGATATCTCACCGGACCGCCAGGGAGTTCGTTTTGGAATCCCGGTTTACGACTTAAAAGATTTGGAAGAAAAAATCCCTCAGGGCTGCCGTATCGCAATCCTAACCGCTAATGTTGATATCCAGCAGACGGTTGACCGCATGGTAGCTGCCGGCATCGTCGGTATCGTAGATTTTACTCATGAGCACTTTCAAGTGCCAAAAGGGGTTGCAATTAAGACCGTAGATGTAGTATCATCTATACAAGAGCTGGTTTTTGAAACCAATTCATTAAAAGATTAATGGCGATGAAATGAGACAGCCTGACGGCACTTGTCAGCGACTCTGCGTTTTGGTGAAAGGCAGAGAAGGAAAGTCAGTGACTGAACACTCATGGAGCTGAACCGGAGAACTAACAGTAGACGGTTTCGCTAAAGAGAGCGTTATCTCATAAAAGATGCATGGGATGAGTCCCGTGAATCAGGATGGCACCGCGGTAATTACGTTCCTGTATAGGGACGTTTTTTTATTTAAACAAATCCAGGAGGACAAAGATATGTTTGAATTTATGACCATAAGAGAATTATACGAAATGGTATTCTCCAACAATCATGTGGAAATTGATTCCCTTGAGTATGTACAGCTGCAGGGTTGGGTAAGAACCAATCGTGATAATGGCAAGGTAGGCTTTATTGAATTAAATGACGGAACTTATTTCCGCAACGCCCAGTTGGTTTACGGCGATCTGATCAAGAACCGTGAAGAGATTTCTAAATTTTCAACCGGCAGTGCAATTACTGTGACCGGTCAGTTTAAACTGACACCCGATGCGAAGCAGCCATTTGAAATTGTTGTGACAGAAGCGGTATTAGAAGGTGCCTGCGATCCTTCCTATCCGCTGCAAAAGAAGCGTCACAGTTTTGAGTATATGCGCGAGATTGCGCATTTAAGACCAAGAGCCAATACGTTCTATGCGGTATTCCGCCTGCGTTCAGTTTTATCGATGGCAATCCATGAATTCTTCCAGGATCAGGGCTTTGTCTACGTACATACCCCAATTCTTACCGGCAATGACGGTGAGGGTGCCGGTGAAATGTTTACCGCGACAACACGCAAGGATGCGGACTATGAAAAGGATTTCTTTGGCAAGGAGGCTTTCTTAACAGTTACCGGTCAGCTGCATGTTGAGGCGTTTGCGATGGCTTTCCGTGATGTATATACATTTGGCCCGGCATTCCGTGCTGAAAACTCAAATACGTCACGCCATGCGTCAGAGTTTTGGATGATTGAGCCGGAAATTGCTTTTGCTGATCTTGATGATAACATGGATCTGATTGAGGATATGGTTAAATTCTGTATCAACTATGTGCTTGAAAATGCACCTGAAGAAATGAAGTTCTTTGAGAAAATGATCGATCAGGACTGCATTAATCGAATTACTAAAGTCCGTGATTCAGAATTCAAGCGTATGCCATATACGGAAGCTATTGAAATATTGGAAAAGGCAGATGTGAAATTTGAGAATAAAGTATTCTGGGGTATGGATCTGAATTCTGAACATGAACGTTATATCTGTGAACAAGTTGTGAAAGGACCGGTCTTCCTGACTGATTATCCTAAGGAAATCAAGGCTTTCTATATGCGGGTGAATGATGACAGCAAGACGGTTGCCGCTTGTGACTTATTAGTGCCGGGCGTTGGTGAATTAGTCGGCGGATCACAGCGTGAAGAGCGTTATGATGTGCTTGATCAACGCATGGATGAATTAGGAATGAAAAAGGATAATCTGCAATGGTACATGGATCTGCGTCGCTACGGCGGCTGCAAGCATGCCGGATTTGGTCTTGGCTTCGACCGTTTCCTGATGTATCTGACGGGTATTCAAAACATCAGAGATGTTGAACCGTTCCCAAGAACACCGAGAAATTTATTATTCTAAACTTTAAAGACCGGCAGCCTGCCGGTCTTTTTCTTTGTATAAAAACTATCGGCGAAGCGCGGTTAGTGCTATAATACGTTTTATAAAAGGAGCGTGAAGAAGATGATTATTGGAATTCCAAAGGAAATCAAAAACAATGAAAACCGTGTATCATGTACACCCGCTGGCGTATTTGCGTTATGCAAAGCCGGACATAAGGTGATCGTAGAAGCGAATGCCGGGATTGGCAGCGGTTTTAGCAATGAGGAATATCAAGAAGCAGGAGCTGAAATTGCAGATGTAAAGGAAGTCTTTAAGAGAGCAGAGCTGATAGTGAAGGTTAAAGAATATTTACCATCAGAATATCAATATCTGCGTGAGGAACAAATGGTGTTTACCTACCTGCATATTGCCAATGATCCTGAATTCGCCAAAGCCCTCATTGATTCAAAAACGACAGCCATCGCTTATGAAACTGTGCGCGATCGTAAAGGCGGACTGCCGCTGTTAACGCCGATGAGTGAAGTTGCAGGACGGATGGCGGTACAGGTCGGGGCTACCATGCTTCAGAAAAATAACAACGGACGCGGTTTGCTTTTGGGCGGTGTCCCCGGTGTATTCCCGGCTGAGGTAGTTATCATCGGCGGCGGTACCGTGGGTCTCAACGCGGCGAAGATTGCCTGCGGTTTAGGAGCGATCGTTACAGTATTTGATATCAATGCTGAGCGGATGGGTTATATCGACGATATTTCCGGCGGTACGATTCATACGGCTTATAATAATGAATACAATCTAAGACGGGCATTAAAAACCGCAGATTTAGTCATTGGCGCGGTTTTAGTGCCAGGTGCCAAAGCGCCTAAAATCGTTACTAAGGATATGGTGCAGACAATGAAGCCGGGCAGTGCCATTGTCGATGTGGCTATTGATCAGGGCGGCTGTATTGAAACCAGCGATCATATTACAACTCATGATCAGCCAACCTTTGAACGCTATGGTGTTCTGCATTATTCGGTCGCAAATATGCCGGGAGCTGTACCTCGTACTTCCACAATGGCCTTATCCAACGCGACACTGCCTTATCTGATGAAGCTGGCAGATCATGGAACTGCCGCATTAAAAGCAGACCCCGGCTTTCTGTTAGGGCTGAATACTTATCAGGGCCATATTACTTACCGCGGTGTCAGCGAGGCACTTGCCATGGCTTATACAGATCCTGAAACATTATTATAATTTATTCATTGAGAAATCCCGACTCTGTGTTGGGATTTTTTTTGTGTATTTGCCGCAAATTTGTGAACATTTATTTCTTATTTTTGAAGATTATGACAAATGTAATTTCAGCATTGTAAAACTTCATGAATAAATGCTGACAAAATACAGGTGTGTAAAATCAGCCTTTTGCTTAAAATGAAAGCGTAAACAACGGAGGGCAATAAAATGAATTACGTGATACTTATAACGCATGGAAAGTTTGCCGAAGGTCTTCACGATACACTGAAAATGTTTGTCGGTGAACGTGAGGATGTACTCAGTATTGGCTTAAGAGCAGGGGAAGATGTGGAGGCACTGGCCGGCCGTATCAATGAATGCTGTGAAGGCTTTAATGAAAATGATCAGTTTATTGTATTAGGTGATATGATCGGCGGTTCACCGCTGACCACACTGATGAATTGTTTCAGTGAGAAGGATCTGCTGAAACGCTCTGTAATCCTTGGCGGGCTTAATCTGGCGATGGCGCTTAATGCGGTGCTGATGAAAGAGGGAAGTCTTGAAGATTGCAAAGCGGCAGTCCTAAGAGAGGGCATACAGGCTGTGAATGAAGTAAAACTGTCATCAGATGATGACGATGAAATTTAAGGGGAGGAAATATTATGTCAATTAGTTTTATTCGTGTCGATGATCGCATGATTCATGGTCAGACCTGCACTCGATGGGCTTTGGAATATCCATGTGAGGGAATTGTTGCCGTCAATGATGATGCTGCTAATAACAGTGTATTAAAAGCTGCTTATAAGAGCGCCAGCGGGAAGAAAACCTTTATCTGGACGATGGAAGATTGGGAAAAGAAGGTTCAGAAGGTATTGGATTCAGATACAAGCTATTTCCTAATTACTAAAAATCCATTGGATATGAAAAAGATATTAATTGACCTAAACTTAAAATGCAATGTGAAGAAAGTCATCATCGGACCTTGCAACGATCGTCCGAACGCAGTTAAGCTAGGTAACAATCAATCCATTACACAGGCTGAAGCCGACGCTCTGGAAGCAATCAGTAAAGCTGGCTATGATGTGGAATTCCGGCTGATTCCTGATGAAAGCATCGGTAATTGGTCAAAGTTTAAAAGTCAGTTTGGTTATTAAAAAAGGAGGAATAGAATATGACAATCAATGTTTTTCAGGCAGGCTTACTTGGCTTATTCGCTTGTTTAGCAAGTATGCCCGGCATGGGTGGTTCAGCCATCGGCAATTATACTTTAGGCCGTCCGCTGGTAGCTGGTTTAGTTGTCGGTATTATTTTAGGGGATGTGCGCACCGGTATATTGGTCGGTGCGGCAATGCAGCTGTTATATATCGCCCTGGTAACCCCGGGCGGCACTGTATCGGCAGATGTGCGTGCAGTAAGTTATATCGGTATTCCATTAGCCATGCTGGCCCTTAAATCCTATGGCTTGGATGCTGCAAGTGCTGATGGCAATGGACTTGCGACTTCCTTTGGCGCCATGGTTGGTACGTTAGGTACTGTCTTATTTTATGGAACCGCAACAATGAATCTGATCTGGCAGCATATCGGCTGGGAAGCGATTGAAAAAGGAGAGTTTAAGAAATTATATCTGGTTGACATGGGTTTGCCTTGGATCTCCCATATCGTCTGTTCCTTTTTGCCGACCTTCATTATCTGTCTGGCAGGCGCCGGCATGGTCGATACCATTAAAGCCGTTCTGCCGATGGATGGTCTCGCGATGAAAACGATCTTTACCGTAGGCTCGCTGCTGCCATGTGTCGGTATTGCGATCCTGCTGAAACAAATCATTCTTAAAGGTGTTGACTTCATTCCATTCTTCGTAGGCTTTGCATTGGCAGCCGCATTAGGCATCAATCTAGTGGTTGCGACGATTATTGCCGCCATGTTTGCCTATATGAATTATCAAATCAAATGTGCTCAGCTGATTCGTGTGAAAGTACCATCACAAGACATCGAGGACGAAGAGGAGGATATCTGATCATGAAGAAATTATCTAAAAAGACTTTAAATAAATCATTCAGAAATTGGTATTACGGCCATCTGACTTGTTTCTCGCAGGAACATATGCAGACATTTGGTTATCTTTGCGCGATGCTGCCAATCATTGAAGAACTCTATGACACAAAAGAGGAGCAGAAGGAAGCATTGGAAACCTACAAAGCCTTCTTTAATACAGAACCGCAGCTGGGCACTGTCATCGTTGGTGTGACCGTGGGGTTGGAAGAAGCCAAGGCTAATGGTGAAGGCGTTACCGGTGATACGATCAACGGTCTGCGCGCAGGTCTGATGGGCCCTATTGCCGGCATCGGTGATTCATTGGTCGTTGGTGTATTGATTCCCTTGCTTTTGGGTATTGCCTTAGGTTTATCAACCGATGGTTCACCGGTTGGCGCGATCTTCTATATCATCGCATGGAATTTAATTGTTACCTTAGGGATGCGGATGCTTTATTTCAAAGGTTATGAATTTGGCGGTAAGGCAGTGGAATTTCTTACCGGTGATAAAGCGATGGCGCTTCGTGAATCTATCATGATGCTGGGCAGTATGGTTATCGGTGCGGTTGCCGCGTCATGGGTATCTGTCAATACGGTATTTAAAATGATCAATGCTGAAACCGGTGAGGCCTTCCTTGATTTAAACGCTCAGATCAATTCAGTTCTGCCTAAGGGCTTAACCGCAGCTTTTGTGCTCTTTTGCTGGTATATGATTGCCAAAAAGAAAATGTCACCGATCAAAGTTATGCTGCTGCTTGTAGTAATTGCCTTTGTCGGCGTACTGATCGGTTTCTTTGATCCGCAGCTTGCTTATTAACATAAATCAAAGTCTTTATCTTGAAAGATAAGGACTTTTTAAATCAGGTATTGTATAATGATGCTGCAAGGGGAGATTGTATGAATGATAAAATAATGCGCCGGCTTTGTTTTGTATTATGTATGGTTCTATGTATTGCCGGGTTACTTAAATTTTATAATTTCAGTGAGGAACAGCTTGCCGATGGAAAGCAAAAACCGATACTGTTCGGATCTACCTATATGACGCTGAATAATCCCTTTTTTGATGTGATCAATGAAGAAATGCGGAATGTGATCGAAGCAAACGGAGATGTATTGATCACGATGGATCCGCAGCTTTCACTTGATAAACAAATTGATCAGATTCATTATCTGATGGATCTGGGCTGCTCGGTTCTGATTGTCAATCCGGTAGACAGCAAGGGTCTGATCGATGTGCTGGCGGAAGCGAAGCAGCAAGGTATTATCATCATTGCCGTGGATACGAATGTTTACAACGGTCAGGATTTTGTTGATTATACCGTAGTTTCAGATAATTACCATGCCGGGCAGTTGTGTGCCGAAAATATGATGGCAACGCTCGATCAGGCACAGATCATGATTCTGCGTCATGACGCGGCTTATTCAGCAATTGAACGGATTCAAGGCTTTAAAGATGCTATCAGCAAGTATCCGCAGTATCAGATCACAGATGAAATCGAGTGTGAGGGACAGCTTGAAATCAGTATGCCGCTGATCGCACAGGCTATTAATGAGGGGATGCAGTTTGATGTAGTCATGGCATTAAATGATCCTTCGGCGTTAGGTGCTGTCGCAGCTTTACAGGAAGCTGACAAGCTTTCAGAGATATTGGTGTATGGTGTTGACGGTACGCCGGAGGCAAAGGTCTTGGTCAAAGAGGGCTTCATGCAGGCGACAGTTGCGCAATATCCAAAGCGGATGGGTAAGAAAGCCGTAGAAAGTGCCTATCGGCTGTTAAATCATGAAAGCGGAATCGTGGAGGAAAAGATTCCGGTTACGATGATTAACGGCAGCAACATCGATGAATTTTCATTAGAAAGCTGGCAATGATATGAAAACGTATTTTTCAGACATTAAAAACCGACTGAGTTTTTCCTATCAAAGCATGGTCATGATCTGTTTCCTCCAGCTTGCGTTTCTCAGCGCTTTAATTGTGTTCAGTTCTCTGCATATTCTCCGGCATTATCAGGCAGCTGCTTTTCTGAAGCAAGTCAATGTCATTCCGATTGCTTATTATCGGGTGCCTTTCTATACTGCCGGCAGTTTTATTTTGCTGATGATTCTGCTGCGCCTGCGTTTTGTACTGAATGAAACATTCAGAAATACGCTATTCTTATTAATTGCCGAACTAGCTGTCTGCTTCTTTATGATGTGGAGTTTATCCTTCAGCACCAATGATATTTTGCTGCTAGTCATCGCTAATATGGTTTCATTATCTAAAAAGCGACAATATCGAGGCCCATCTTTAGTCATTTATACGTTCATGTATCTGCTGACCAATACGAATGTAATTACGAATTTTATCCCTGTAACTGCTCTTGATGCTTACCTTGGTATCTATACGAGTCAGGCGGCTTCATTAATTATGGGTGTAAAAAATATACTTACTACGCTGTGTATCATATGTTTTATTGCGAATATGCTGTTTCTAATTCAAAATCAGTTAGATGAAAGTAAGAAAATCGAACAATTAAATGAGGAACTTCAGAATTTGAATGAGGATTTAAAGGAATATGCCAATGTGCGTGAAAAAATGGGCGAAACGCGTGAACGAAATCGTTTGGCTAGGGAGATTCACGATACCTTGGGACATACCCTGACTGGTTTATCGACAGGTCTTGAAGCATGCAGCGCCTTGGTGGACGTCAATCCAGAACTCGCCAAAAAACAGTTAACGCTATTAGGCAATGTGGCCCGTGATGGTTTAAAAGACGTTCGGCATTCCGTCAATAAGCTGCGCCCGGATGCCCTTCAGAAGAAAACATTAAAGGAAGCATTAGTTACGATGATTGAAGAGTTTCATCAATCCAGCGGCGTACAGGTGCATTTTGCCTGTCATTTATCTTCTTTGGAATTTCAACAGGATGAGGAGGATACGATTTATCGCATCGTACAGGAAGGAATGACCAATGCCCTCCGTCATGGCAAGGCTACTGAAATTTATATCTCTTTTGGCATGGATCAGATGAATCTTGTCATTATTATCGAAGATAACGGCATCGGCTGTACGCATATTGTAGAGGGCTTTGGTCTGCATCATATGCAGGAGCGAGTGGCCTTGCTGCAGGGAACTTTAAGAGTTTACGGCGCGGATGGCTTTGTGCTAATCGTCGAATTGCCGATTCGAAAGGAGGCTTAATCATGATTGAAGTAATGATTGCGGATGATCAGGAACTAATGCGTGACAGCTTGCATATTCTGCTTAGCACAAAAGCTGATATTCATATCTGTTCATTAGTTAAAAATGGTAAGGAAGTATTGGCGCAGATTCCTGAAACAAAACCGGATGTGATTTTAATGGATATTCGAATGCCGGAATTGGATGGTGTCACATGCACCAAACTTGTAAAGGAAGCCTATCCAAAGATTAAAATTATTGTGCTGACAACTTTTGATGATGATGAGTATATTTATGATGCTTTAAAATATGGCGCCAGCAGTTATCTGCTTAAAGGTGTTTCTTTGGAAGAATTGTATCAGGCGATTCAAACGGTTCAAAGCGGCGGCGCGATCATACATCCCAATGTCGCGGTTAAAGCGATGAAGATGTTTTCCGAAATGGCAAACAACACGCTGGAGCCGGAAACCCCGGAGGGGATCAAGACCTTAAGCAAAACGGAATGGAAGATTCTTCAACAGGTGGGGAATGGCTTATCCAATCGAGAAATTGCCGATAAATTATGTTTCAGTGAAGGGACTGTGCGTAATTATATCAGTGTGATTCTTGATAAATTAAGTCTTCGTGACCGCACTCAATTAGCGATATGGGCAGTACAGAATCACAAGCTGGTAAACAAAGAGGATCAGCGATGAAACGGTTAAAACTATGGCTGCCCTGTTTATGTGTAATGATTGCCGCGTTGATTCTTGTTTCTATTCCAAAACAGCAGAAATTAACGATTGGCATCTTCGCCGGCAGTAACTGGAATGTACCAAGCTCGGCAAGTGATGAACGCATTGAAAATGCCATTGCTGCTTTTAATGAAATATATCCTGATGTAAAGATAGAATTTCAAAGCGGTATCCGTCCTGAATTGTATGAGGAATGGCTGTCTCGTCAAATCATCAATGATCAGCTGCCGGATGTCTTCTTTGTTCCTTCACAGATGTTTTCATTGCTTGCGAATAATGGCAGCCTGGCTGATTTAACATATTTAAGTATTCAAGATGATCAATTTCATCAAGAAGAATATTATGCCAATTCATTAAAGGAAGGAATGAAGGACAATAAACTGTACGCGCTGCCTTATGAAAGTGTGCCTACTTTAATGTTTGTGAATAAAACCCTCTTGGACAAGGAAGGCATTTCGATGCCGGACAGTGACTGGACATGGGATGATTTTTATTCAATCTGCAATCAGATCAGCAAAGATACAAACGGTGACGGCATTCAGGATCAATTTTGTCATTATGATTATACATGGGAGGATGCTTTATATAGCACCGGTACAGCTTTCTATGATGAAGCGAACAATCAAGTTAACTTAAACAATAAGACAACTGCGGAAACAGTGGCCTTCATGCGCAGGCTGAACGCACTAAATACGGAAAAGGTGACGGCAGAAATGTTTGATAAGGGGCAGGTTGCTTTTCAGCCGATGAATTACAGTGATTATCGAACGTATATGCCTTATCCGTGGCGTGTAAAAAAATACTCAACCTTTGAATGGGATTGTCTCACAATGCCGGCGGGGGCAAGCGGCGGTAATATTTCGCAGATTGATACCTTGATGCTGGGCTTATCATCAAGAAGTAAAAATCAAGCGATGGCATGGGAATTCATGAAGCTGTTAAGCAGTGAACCGGCAATTCAAAGTGATCTCGCCAAAAATTCACCAGCTGTATCGGTGCTTAAAAAGGTCATGCAATCATCTGAAGTCATTGATGCCTTAAAGGCAGATAATCCTGGCAGCAGCAGTTTTGAAATGACGATTCTGAATGATGTAATGGAACAGGGCATTGCAATACGCCGTACGGATCCATATAATCAGATTATTCAAATAGCAAACAATCAGATTAATGAATTAATGAATAATGAGGCTGATATTGAGAATGGGTTAGCCAGTATGCAGCGTCAGATAGATACATATCTAAGAAAGTAGGAATCTTATGAAACAATTAAAAATGGTCGTTTTTGATGTAGATGGAACGCTTTATGATTTAGTTCGGCATGAAATACCGGCTTCCTGCATTGAAGCGTTAAAGGAAATGAAGGCAAATGGATATCTGTTTGTCATTGCGACAGGCCGTGCTCATTATGGTTTAGGCAAGGCGCTGAATGACTTGAATGCTGATTATATTCTGGCAATGAACGGCGGTGTTGTTGTTGATCATGAAGGAAAGGTAATTTCCCATCATGATTTCACACAGGCTGATGTGAACCGCTTGAATCAATTCTGCACGGACAATGAAGCCGGCTTGATCTGGAAATTCCTTGATGCGATGTATATTTATCAGCATCCTGAAAAGATTGACTGGCTGGCAGGTCAGATAAACAGTGATATTGGCCGTGATCCCTTTGTAGACTGTCCGCAGATGAATCGTCACCTGCGTGATGACGCGCCGCAGAGCGCCAGTGTTCATGTGCCGATTGAAAAGGTAGAGCAGGCTTTCAGTGTAAATGACAGCATCGCTTTCCTCAGATATTCAGAAGATGGTTTTGACGTTGTGCCGAAGGGCATAAATAAAAGTATAGGCTTAAAGGATCTGATGGATTATCTGCATTTAAGTCATGATGAGGTTGCCTGTATCGGTGATAACTATAACGATTTAGAAATGATGGCAACCGCCGGTACTGCGATTGCGATGGGAAACGCAATTCCAGAGGTAAAGGCTCAGGCTGATTTTACCACCACGGCATCCGATCAGGATGGGATTGCGAATGCGCTGAAATATTTGGGGTGCATTAAGTAGAAGCAGATGTTTGATTAAAGAGGAGGCTGAGCTCAATGGATCGGGCAGCTTCCTTTTTTGATTATCTGACTTGCGTAAAAGGATCAGTTTGTCTATGAAATAACAGGCTGAGTTTAGACAGCAATATAAGCTTAAATGAAATTCAACTTTACAATACTTGTATAATCCCTGTCAAAATTCAAGCTGAACTTGAAATATCAATTAGAAAGTTCAAGAGACACTTGTTGGTTTGTATGATAAAATATATTGATATAACAGCAATATATTAATAATGAGGGGGCCTGCATATGTCAAGTACGATCCAAATTAGAATCGATGATGATTTAAAGAAGTAGTCCGATAAACTTTTCAAAGACTTAGGAACTGATACAACCTCTGCACTTAGAATTTTCTTAGCTCAAGCTGCTGCAACTAATGGTTTACCATTTGTAATTAAGAGAAGTTCAGTTAATGTGCCTTCGCTGGCTGCTATGCCGGAGCAGGAAATATCAGAAAGAGTAAGCGCCGAACAAAGCGCTCAGGGAAAACAAAGGGTGACAATGGCTTCATTTCTGATATAAGGTCAAAGGATAGACTATAATATAATCATAACTGGAAATGAATTAGACAGTTATTGATATATGCTTCGGCTGCTGTGAGATGCAAAGAAGCAGTACATATGAAAAAGAGTAGAAGCGCTACTCTTTTATTTTGGACAATACAGTCCATAATTAATTGTTTCTGAAAACAAGCTAATTCCCGCTTGCGAGACAATTCAGATAGGCAGTCAGTTCTTTTAAGGTGTTTAATTCAAAGATCTGATTTGGGCGGTGAATCTTAGGATAAGGATTCATCCAGATCGTAGCAGCGCCTAAGGCTTTAAGCTGAAACAGATCATTATAATAGTGGTCACCGATCATCGTAATAGTTTCAATGTCATCTAAGATTTGCGGATTATAGGCTTTAATCGCATCCATTAAACCATAAGGTTTATGACAATCGTACAGGATAACTGAAAATGCGTCGGTTAAGCCGAGCTTTTCAATGAATTCATGAGCGGTATCCTCAGGGGAATTAGTCAGCAGACAAACTGTCATCTTCTCATTGCATCGTCGGATGGCATCATTTAAGGCGTGATTTACTTCCAGACGCTTTAACTGCCGGCTGCGTGTATGATAGAAAGCCTTTTGGGCGGTTTGTTCATCAATACCGATACATTTGCCGATCAAGGTCAGCACAGCCCATAAATCACCAAGATAGAGCAAGTGAGGATCATTATTCAGAGTCACTTTTACAGTCTCCAAATGAGCCAGCATATCCGTCAGCTCCGTCATTGTCTGCGCGTGTTTTTCAGGCAATTGTATCTGAGTGTTCATGCGCAGAATTTCTCCCTGCGTGATCAGTTCACATAATTCATGAAGATGTTTAAGCTCAAATCGGGAATCATTTCTTAAAATATATTCAAAATAAACAAGATCAAAATCAAGATCCTGATACACTGTTCCATCACAATCTAAGATTATTGTTTTCATACTTATCCTTTCAGGCCGCCGCGGGCAACACCATTGACAATATATTTTCTGGCAAATAAGAAGAGCAGAATCATCGGAATGACTACGATTGCCGCCGCGGCCATCATGCGTTCAGTTTTAGCGCCGCCTTCGGTGACGAATGCATAAAGACCAAAAGGCAATGTTCTGACGGCGGGTGAATTGGTTGCCAGCATAGGCCATAAAAAACTGTTCCAGCAGGCTATCGCATTCAACAGGGTAATTGTAACTAAAGAAGGCTTAGCCATCGGTACCATGATCTTCCAAAGATATTTCCAATTGGAGCAGCCATCAATGCGCGCTGCCTGATATAAAGAGTCAGGAATACTGGCGAAAAAATTACGCAGGATGTAAGTATAAAAAATACTTGATGTAAAGGGAATAATCAATGCGATGATCGTATCATGAATGTCCCAGGCGACAATGGTTCGATAATTGGTAATGATCAGCATCTCAAAGGGAATCATCATTAATGCGAGCAAAAGTGAAAATAAGAGATCACGGCCGGGGAACTGCAGTCTTGAGAATGCAAAGGCGGCTAGGATCGTTGTAAATCCACAGCATACTATACAGCAAATGGTGACGATGACAGAATTGATAAAATAAGTTGCGAAGGGAGCTGTTTCAAGGGCAAACTTAAAGTTATCCAGATTGAAGCCGGCAGGCAGCCATACCGGCGGGAATTGAGTAATCTCAGCAGAGGTTTTAAAAGCTCCGCTGATCATCCAATAAAAAGGCAGAACCATTAAAGCTGCTCCCATGAATAAAAAGAGATAGATTCCTGTGCGGCTGAATTTGGATTTCATGCTTATCCCTCCCTTGACGCGCGCTTCTGCAGCCATAATTGAAGCATCGTGAAACAGAAAATAATGACAAAGAGTATCATGGCTGCCGCCGCTGCATAGCCATATTTAGGCGGTGTGAGTCCACGGAATTGATAATAAATATAATAAACGACAGTAAATAAATTATAGGCAACACCCGGCCCGTTGAATAATGGAAACAATTCATTAAAGACTTTAAATGCGCTGATCGTATTAACAATTAAAACGAGAAAAATGGTCGGCGCTAATAAGGGAATGGTAATCTTAAAGAAGATCCTTAGGGGACTGGCGCCATCGATGCGGGCCGCAGTATTATACAGGGGATCAATATTCTGTAAACCGGAGAGTAATAAGATTATCGTAAAAGGAAGAAGGCTCCAGATGCCGTAGATCACAAGCGCCAGAAAATTATTACCGGCACTTTGCAGCCAGTTGATACTTTCAAAGCCGAATAGATTCAGAAAGAAATTAATCAAACCACTGTTATAATTAAACATGAATTTCCATGCCAGACCGACGGCAGTTACCGAAGTAACCATCGGTAAGAAGTAGGCAGTCTGAAGCAATGCTTTAAACTTGATATTTTGATTCAGCAAGGTTGCGAGTACGATAGCAAGACATGTGGAGATAGGAATAACGGTTAATACATATTTGAAAGTATTGATGATTGCCTGCTGAAAATAAGGATCACTTAATACCGTGGTATAGTTATCCAAGCCAAAGCCGCTGAAGGCACCGGTCAGATACTTATAATTTTCTTTAAAGGACATGATAAAGACATTGATCATCGGATAAAGGGTAAAGACGATAACACCTATCAAGAAAGGCGCCAGATACAGATAAGGTGAAAGGGTTTCTTTCAGATTGCGTCTTTTTTTCATAAGTACCGCTCCCCGCTGGCTTCATCAAAGATAAAAATCCCCTTATTACGGAATTGAAGCGTCACTTCCAGCCCGGCCGGCAAAGCTTCATCACTGTCCATATAAGCGCGGATCTGCGAGCCGCCAATCTGCAGGGCAGCAATCATTTCCTTACCGATAACATAAGTTTGAATCAGCATTGCCCGCAGTCCATCAGCAGCTTTCTGTAACCGGATGCTTTCCGCACGGCATGAGAAAATGAGCTTTCGCTGCTGCGGAAGCTTAGCAGCATTGATTTCTTTCATCGGCTGACCTTCAACATACAGAATGCCGTCTTTTACTTCCGCATTTAGTTTGTTTATTGTTGGGTTGCCTAGAAAATCAGCTACAAAGCAGTTAGCCGGATCATCATAGAGCCGCTGCGGCTGATCCATTTGCTGAAGTACGCCGTCTTTCATTAAAAGTATCGCATCAGAAATACTCATCGCTTCTTCCTGATCGTGGGTAACAAAGATTGTGGTGATCTTGGTTTCCTGTTGAATGCGGCGGATTTCCTCACGCATTTCAATGCGCAGACGGGCATCAAGATTACTCAGCGGTTCATCTAATAAGAGCAGTCTTGGCTTTTTCACCAGGGCGCGGGCGATTGCGACACGCTGCTGCTGACCGCCTGACAGCTGTGCCGGTTTGCGTTCCAGCATCGATTCCACATGAACCAGCTTAGCCATTTCGATTGCCCGGCGAGTACGTTCAGCCTTAGGCACCTTTTGGATTTCTAAAGGGAAGCAGATATTATCAAGAACACTCATATGCGGGTAAAGCGCATAATTTTGGAAGACCAAACCGACGCCGCGTTTTTCCGGGGCGGTGAATGTCACATCCTCATCGTCAAAGAAGATTGAACCATCCGTTGGTGTGAGGATACCGGAAAGCATATTCAGCATTGTACTTTTACCACAGCCGGAAGGCCCCAGCAGAGCTATTAGCTGACCGGATTCAATTTCCGCGTTAAAGCTGCTGACAGCTGTATGATTGGCAAATTGTTTCGTTAAATTTTCTATCTTGATTTTCATGAAATTCTCCTACTTTAATAGCTCCTGCCAAGCCAACCCATCAATCTGATCCATCGTCAGCCCAAACATGGCAGCCATTGTCGGCGCTTCATTCACCATGGCTGAGCGATCAATGACAATGCCTTTTTTTACCGTTGGCCCGCAGGCGATAAAGGTTGTCGTCTCATCCCTTGAAGGCAGATGGCCGTGACTGGCTAAGGTCTGATGATAACCGGCGGGCAGATGTTTCGCGAAGAGATCATCACCGGCTAAGGTTGTCTGAAAGGACATCGGTTCTTTCCCTTCAAGCACAAAATCAAGCGGTCCGCTCAAACCAAATTGTGCTTCAGCTTCTTCTTTGGTAAACAAATAACCGATGTTGTACTGCGGATCAGCTTTGATCATTTTTAAGAATTCATGTACTTTATTCCGCATGGCCGTATCTTCCGGATTTTTAAGCTGAATCCATGCCGATAAGGCAGCTGAATGACAATAAGCATCATAATCAATTAATTCACCTTTCTCATTGCAGCGGATAAAGCCATGCTGCTTCAAAAGCAGATTCATATTCAGACAGCGCTTAACATCCTGTTGACCATGATCGCCGAGAATTACAAAATTAGTATTCTCAAAATCCCCATAGCGTTTAACACTTTCTACCAATACGCCGAATTCTTCATCATGCTTGCGCAGCTGAGCCTTTACCTGCTCATTATCAATGCCGTATTCATGACGGACACTGTCAAGATCACACATCTTCACAAACATGATATCTGGCTGTGCGTAATCACGGATCACATCAGCTGCCAATGCCATCGTAAATAAGTCAAGACTGCGGTCTTTTCCCTTCAGATAACGGCCATATTTCCAATAATAACGATCCAGTAATGCTTTTGACGCGTTATCCTCAAGAAACTGGTAGGGATTGAAACCCTGATAACCGATGGGTACGATCATTGGCATATTCAAATCAATATCCGCCTTGCCGCTTACCGGCCAGGTCAGGGAACAGGTCGTATACCCATTGGCTTTAAACAGATCAAAAAGTGTAGGACATTTTATATCCGAGCGCTGATTGTACCAAGGGGCATCCTTGCGCTCAACACCAACGATCTCGTTATGCGGCACACCGTGATGATTGACCGTACAGCCGGTGATGATTGAACAGTGACACGGATAGGTGAGACTCGGATATACCGGTTCAACATGCTTAACAAGTGAGCCGTTTTCAAACATAAATTTAAAATGCGGCAATTCTATCATATATTCAAGATCCAGAGTGCATAATGCATCAAGACAAAAGACGAGTAATTTTTGTTTCTTCATAGTTTTCCTCTCAAAAAATTGCTGAAAATTTCAGCAATTCTATTATTCACTCAGCGCCAGATCAGCAGCCTGTACGGCTTCATTCAAGGCATCCTTGGCCGAGGCTTGGGCTGTGGCAGCTTTCTTAACAGCTTTTTCAAGCTCTGTGCGAACTGTACTTGAACCCTTTAATACCGGCAGGGCACCGGCATAGTCATTCTGCAGAGCTAATGCCTGAAGGGCGATATTACCGGCAATGTATTCTTTATAGGCCGCTGCTGAATCAGCATCGCTGTAAGGGGAGAAACCGCCAAAAGCGATTGCCCATGCTGCGGCGTTATCTGCATTAGTGAAGTATTCCGCAAAAGCGGCAACGCCTTTTTCCTTCGTTTCATTACTCTTAAAGCCAATGATATTTCTTGTCCATTGCTGAACCCACTTTTCAGCGCCATTGCTTAATTGTGGAACACGGGTACAAGCCAATTCATGATCACCCAGATCCAAGAATGGCAAACCTGCGGAAGAACCGATGTAGGCTCCTAATACATGGGCGCCAATATCTCCTGAGTTGTAGTCACCGGTAGTTGGTGCCAATTGGAAATAGCCTTCCTGAACACCCTTAGAGAACCATTCCACCAATGCAATATAACGATCATCCTGCCAATTGACGGTTTTGGTTTCCTTGTCAATGTAACCAACACCTGATTGATTTAAGAGCATGATGGCAAGATCTGGAATGGAATCAACCGCAAAACCCGGAATTCCTTTTGCTTCATAGATTTTCTTTGAACTGTTCTCGACATCATCCCAAGTCTGCGGCGCACTTAAACCTAATTCATCATAGAGTGTTTTGTCATAGAAGAATACTGGGCCGGTAGACTGAATGGCGATACAGTGCCAGGCACCATCGGCAAAATCGGTGGATTCTTCAAATAAGCCTTCACTGACTCTTGATTTATAAGTGTTAATATCAAGATAGTCAGAAAAATCAATGGCCATGCCTTCTTCCGCATAATCTGCGGCTGCTGACGCATCCAGCATAACCATATCCGGACCGGTGCCGTTGGAAGCAGCTTCATAAACTTTTGATGAGAAGCCATCCAGCGGCTGTGTCAATGCTGTAACGGTATATGTATCCTGTGAAGCATTAAATTCACTGATAATATTCTGCAAAGTTTCCTCATGTATCTCCGTAAACGTATGCCACAATGTTATTTCCGTTTTTTCTTCCGCGTGATCCGATGCAGCATCAGGCTGCGCATTTGCTGAACATCCGCCTAAGAGCAGACATGCGGCAAGCAATAAGCTTTTATTCTTTCTCATATTACCTCCATGTTATTTAACATGTGTAAGCCTACCATCAGACATTAAATGTTCAATTAAAATTCTGTTAATATTTGGTTAAATCGATTCTTATCAGTCAAACGACAAATCGTAATTGTGGTATTTCAGCATCGTTTGCGTTAGAATAATAAAGAAGAAAGAAGGGATTTTAATGAAAGTATTAGCATTTATGGCTGATGGCTTTGAAGAAGTTGAATGTCTGGCGGTTGTGGATGTGCTGCGCCGTGCCGGCATTGATACAGAATTGATTTCAATTAATAATCAGGCAAGTGTCTGCGGTTCGCATCAGATTGAAATAAAAGCGGATAAAACCCTCAAGGAAGCGGATCTTGATCATGCCGATGTTTTATTTTTACCTGGCGGGTTACCGGGAACCACCAACTTAGCTGCTTGTGAGCCGCTGTGTGAGGCATTGGTTCAGGCAGCTGCTGACGGCCGCCGGCTAGCCGCAATCTGTGCCGGGCCAAGTGTACTTGGCGGATTAGGCTTGCTTAAGGGTAAGCATGCGACATGTTTTCCAACCTTTGAGGATCAGCTGATCGGTGCTGAATATACGAGACAAGGTGTTATTACCGATGGCATGATCACTACCGCCCGCGGTTTAGGCTATGCACTGGATCTTGGCCTTGAATTAGTCCGTTTGATCCTGGGTGAAGAAAAGGCGAAAGCGGTTAAGGCATCGATTCAATACGATCAGCGTTAATAAAATTAAAGATACTGAAAAATCTCATGGCAGCGGCTGTGAGATTTTATTTTATCTGTTTAATTTGTTGGCAGCTGAGATTGAATCATGGCTTTAATTATAAATTTATATTAAAAAAGGTTTCATTCATCGATAGATTTACCATAATTCTATATTTTAGTGTATAATAATGAAGAGTATAGATGAATGAAAATAGTACATAAATGATACAATCAGGTGACAAATGAAAGAATATATATTAAAAACCATGGATGACGGCCATGTGATAACTGTGCGTGATGTACAGATGGTTTTGCTTGAAATGCTTAAAATGATTGATAAAATATCCAAGGACTATGGCATTCCTTATTATTTAGTTGGCGGCAGTGCTTTAGGTGCCGTCCGTCATAAAGGGTTTATCCCCTGGGATGATGATGCCGACATTGCCATGATGCGTGAAGATTATGAAAAATTCTTAAAAATTCTGCCGGCCGCTTTGCCTGAGGAATATATGTTTCAATGTTTCGATACTCATCAGGAATATACCGTTACGATACCGGCTATGAAAATACGCAAGAAGAATACCTATGTTAAAGAAGCGAATACTTTACTGGCTAATAAATGTCAGGATGGCGATGGCTTGTTTATCGATGTCTTCATCATAGATTATGTCAGTGAGCGCAAGGCGGCGGATTTAATTCACCGCATCGGCAATGATGCGCTGATGCCGCTGATTACTATTTGTGAGAATCTGCATATGAATCCGCTTGGATTGAAGAAGCTATTCGTGAATCACGCGAAGCGGTATGGTGAAAAAGCGAAGGGCAGTCCGCTGATCGGTTATGATCTGACATGGACTTTCTATTCGCCGTTTAAACCTATCGTATATCCTAAATCAATGATTTATCCGACCCGCTATGTACCGTTTGAGGACACGATGCTGCCCGTCCCAAATAAAGCGGAGGAATATTTGAAAATTGAAATTGGAGAGACTTATATGCAGTATCCTGCAGAAAAGGATCAGCAGCCCAAGCATATTATTGATATTAAACTTTAAGGAGGTGCCTTATGAGTTATGTGCCAAAGAAAAAATTAAAGGTGAAATGGAAAGTTGCAGTCCCCTTCTTTACCTTGATTCTTCTGGTTGTATATCTTGTTTTTAATCTGTTGATATCACCGGATAAAGGAAATGACAACGGTTATACGATCTGTGGTTTTACACCTTCTAAAACGGCTTCTTTTATTAATAAAACGTTTGAGAATCAATATGAGATCAGCGACTATTTTTATTATGGTGAAACACTGAATCTTTTGAAACAGCCTTATGATGTGCTGACTGCTGATGAAATGGTCGGCAAGACATTAAAGCTGGTAGATATTTGTACCGGTAAGGAATTAATGTTCTCACTTGAAAATAAGGCCGATCATCAGTTGAATCTGGCTGAGGTTGAGAATGGTTTTTATGAGGTCTATTTAGTTTATAATCTGAGCGATCAGCGGATTGTTATGAAAGAGCCGTTAAAGGATGTTTTTCATACGGTTACACGCAATAATGCCAGTAAGAAGGTAGAATTAATCGCGGATAAGGGAATCCTTAATGATGAGGAAACACTGCTTGATCAGAATTATATGTTCATCAATGTAACCAGTGATACCGTTCAGCATGATTCAGTGGATATCATGCTTGATCCGGCGGGCGGCAATGATGATTATGGCATGGGTGTCGATTGGGGTTATGATGCCAATGGCTTGAATGAGAATGATGAAATGTATGCCGCGGCTTTAGCATTAAAAGAAAAGCTGGAAGGCTATGGCTTTACGGTGGGAATTACCAAGGACAGCATCAAACAGGAAATCAATACTTATGGATTAAATGGCAGATTATATAAGGCTTATGAAAAAAATGCTAAGTATTATATCAATCTTCAGTTTAATTCTTCCTCTTACAATTATTTGAATGGTATGGAGGTTTATTACTCGAATTATGCTTCATCAACATTGGCGAATCAGCTGTTGTTTGATATGAAGAAAAATATCGATCTTGACGGCAGCTCGCTTTATACTTCAGGAACCAGTGTCGATGGTGTTGTACCGCCGGTATTGGCTGAGGGGGATGACGGACGCGCGGTCTATGACAGCATTCTTCAGATCCGTGAGGCCGGCGGTGTCGCCACTCAGGCGGGCATGATTTCTGAGCGTTCACGCACTGAAAATTCTTTTGCGACAGCGAATAAGCATGGAATGCAGGCAGTAGTGATTAAATATCTGTATATTTCCAATGATGAGGATGCCGAGTTCTGGAAAACTAATTTTGACAAGATCATCAGTGAGACAGCGAATTCAATCGCTTCTTACTTGAAAGTTACAAAGGAATAAGGGTATGCAATATCAAATAAATAAAGGAACAAAAGGCTTCGGCGCGAATATTCTGTTTGAAAATATTCAGTTCGAGGTTAAGAATAATGAAAAAATCGCGGTAATCGGCGCTAATGGCTGCGGCAAGACGACGCTGATGAAGATTATCGCCAGTGAAGAAGAACTGGATTCAGGAACGATTCATAAGGCTGGCAGCTGTCGGATCGGTTATCTGGCACAGACGACTTTTACCAGTGAATCACGCACTGTACAGGAAGAATTGAATGAAGTTTTCAAAGATGTAGAAATCATGCAGAAGCAGCTGGATGAAATGACCGAGGCGATGGTTTATGACCATTCTCAGGAGCTGCTTGACCGCTATGCCGATCTTCAGCATCGCTTTGAGGAGCGGGGCGGTTATACGGTTCAGTCAGATATTTTAAATATCTTTACAAGGTTTGGCTTCCATGAAGAGGATCTTCAGCGGGAGGTGCAGACTTTTTCCGGCGGACAGAAAACCCGTATCGCATTTGTGAAGCTGCTGCTGTCAGCTCCGGATATTCTTTTGCTGGATGAGCCGACCAACCATCTTGATCTGGAAACAATTGAATGGCTTGAAGGCTATGTGAAACGCTATCCGAAAGCTGTTGTGCTGGTTTCTCATGACCGGACTTTTATTGATAACGTGGCTGATGAAATCTATGAGATTGAATATGGTGTGATGCGCCGTTATGTCGGTAATTATTCATCTTATGTCAAGCAGAAGGATAATGATATTGAGCGGCAGAAATCAGCTTATGCCCGTCAGCAAAAAGAAATTGAGCGGATGGAGGCTTTGATTGAGAAATTCCGCTATAAAAAGAATAAGGCAGCATTTGCACAGTCTAAAATAAAATATCTGGATCGAATGGAACGGATCGAAGATCCAAAAGAAAGTAAAAAGTCATTTAAGGCCAGCTTTACATCAAGAATCCGCGGCGGTAAACGGGTGCTTACTGTTGAAGAATTGAAAATTGGTTATGATCATGCGCTTTGTACGATCAATCTTGAGGTGATGCAAGGTCAGCGGGTAGCGGTAATTGGGCCCAACGGTAAGGGGAAATCAACCTTTGTGAAAACCGTTATGGGTAAAATTCCAAGCCTGGGAGGCTCTGTGATGCTTGGTCATCAGATCGAACCCGGTTATTTTGATCAGGAGCTGGCGCAGTTTAATACGGCAAATACGATTCTTGAGGAAGTCTGGAATGACTTCCCTGATCTGACCCGTACAGAAGTAAGAAGTGCTTTAGGCTGTTTTCTATTTACCGGTGATGAGGTGTTTAAAACAGTGGATTGTTTATCCGGCGGTGAAAAGGTGCGGCTAAGCTTGGTAAAGCTGATGCTTTCTCAGCCTAACTTTCTGGTTATGGATGAACCGACCAATCATTTGGATTTATTAGGCAAAGAAGCACTGGAAAAAAGTCTTTCTGAATATGACGGCACAATGCTGTTTGTCTCTCATGACCGTTATTTTATTTCCAAGCTGGCGACGGCAATTCTGCATATCGATGAAAACGATGCGGTTTATACACCGATGAATTATCATGATTATATAGAAGGAAATAAGACAGCTGAAGAAAATCAGGTTAAAGTGAGTCATCAGGAGAAAAAGAGCCGGCCGGTGAATCTGAATATCGGCAAAGAAATCGCTAAGCTAGAGAAAAAAATCGCCGCTAAGGAAGAAGAAATTGAAGCCCTGCGCGAGCTTCGCTTTGATCCTGAATATTATCATGATTATCAGAAAATGAATGAATTGGATAATCAGATCGATGAAGTAAATAATGAAATAGAGAATTTAATGGCGCAGTGGGAAGAATACAGTGAGGCGCTTGAGCAATGATGGAGAAAAAGCTGAAAGAGGCCGAGTTTGCATTATTGCTGATGCTGCTGGGGCTGCCTTGTCTGCTTAGAATCTATTCTGTAAATATCAATATTTTCTGGCTGCTTTTGGCAATCATTGATGCCGCCTCTGCCCAATATCTCGATGAGGCTTATATCGTTAAGCATATGGAGGAAATTACAGCGACAGCGCGCGGTAAAAGAGTCCGCTTCTACATTATAGCAATCATGGCCGGTTATCTTTTGATTGGTTTTAAAAGTTTTTCTTTAATGCTGATTCTGCTGGTGAATGATGTTGTCATCTCACTGCTGAGCGCTTTAAAGATTTTCTTCAATAAAAGCCGGTAACGTCTCTTTTAAATTGCTGTAAAGTATGATAAAATAGGCACGTACTTAAATAGGAGGATTATAAAATGGCAAATTGTTTAGTTGCTCAATCTGGTGGACCTACTACCGTTATCAATGCATCACTTGCTGGCGTAGTTAAGGCAAACCAATTAAACCCGGTATATGATATAGTTTATGGCGGTTTGAATGGCATTGAAGGTATTCTTCAAGAAAGACTTGTTGATTTAACCCACATGCCGGATATGGAAAATCGTATTCTTCGTCAAACTCCATCTTCAGCATTAGGCTCATGCCGTTATAAATTAAAGAGAGATGACGAAACTGATTATCGTAAACTGGTAGCAGTTATGGATAAATTCAACATTGAAATCATGTTCTACATCGGCGGTAATGATTCAATGGATACAGTTGACGCATTAAGCCAGTGGGCTAAGAAAAATAATATCGCGAAACGTTTCGTAGGTATTCCTAAGACAGTTGATAATGACCTGATGGTTACTGATCACTGCCCTGGTTTTGCTTCTGCTGCTAAGTTTGTTAATGATGTTGTAACTTCTACATGGCTGGATTACAACGTATATACTCGTTCAGAAGTATTCATTCTTGAAACAATGGGAAGAGATGCTGGCTGGTTAGCTGGTTCTTCTGTAATTTCAGGTAAAGTGGATCTGCTTGTATTGCCTGAAGAAGATTTTGATCAGGAAGTATTCCTTGCAGAAGTTAAAAAATGCATGGAAACAAAGGGTAAATGTTATATCGTTGTCAGCGAGGGCGCCCATTTTGCTGATGGCTCTTATCTGGCTGCCGGCAAAGCGGTTAATGACGGTTTCGGACACGCTGTATTAGGCGGTGCCGGTAATGCGGTCAAGAACATGATTCTTGAAGCAGGCATTGCACCTCGTGCTAAAGTTCAGGATTTAAGCACTGCACAGCGCTGCGCTAACTATACACAAAGCTTAGTAGATGTTACAGAAGCCTTTGAATTAGGTATGTCTGCTCATATGAGAAGTGCTGACGGCAAATTCACTGGACATGTTGTAGGTGTACAGCGTAAACCGGGCGCTGAATATGATGTTAATTTCATCGAAGGTCCGGCTGATCAATTCGCAAATCATGTTAAGCACATCCCTGCTGAATGGATTCTGCCTAACTATGCAGGTCTGAGTCAGGAAGCTTACGATTACTTCAAACCATTAATCGTCGGTGAGCCTGCATTAATCATGAAGGATGGCGTTCCTGCTTATGTGAAGCCATACCACATGAAATAATCTGAATTAAAAAAATGAATAAAAGGTATGAATGTGAGTCTTGCTCAGTTCATACCTTTTTATTCGCTTAAATTGTTAGTATGAAAAAGATGCCGGCAGGCGCCTTTTTCTCTCATCAATCATATAAAAAGCTGTCTTAATAGGCAGCTTCTTTCTTTATCAGAGATGTATGATGATAAATGTAACGATTGGAATATAGTATCAAAAAGTATACATTATGAGACATCCTTCTTTTTACCATTTTATACCAATTTCTCAACTTTGTAAACACATTTTAGTTCTTTTTGTTAATATCACAGATACATTTTAGCGCTTTTTAGACTGTCTTATAAAGTATACTTTGTAAGACAATTTTACCTGTAACGCCATTAGAAAATTGTTAACTGAGGCATTAAAACAAGAGGAGTGGTTGAATGATAGCTGTGAATACTGCTGTTGTTACTAAGAATAACGCGTTTTATAGGCAAATGGTACCAATGGTTGAATTATATTTGAAGAAATTGAAGATGGAAACAGTTTTTTTGTTGTGCAGCGGATTAGCGGAACTGCATGGTGTTGTTAAAACGGGAAAGCGTTTGGATTTTATAATGATTGAAATCAGTGATCAGCTTCCAATAGATGACATCCAAGCCTTTATGAATGCCAATCATTTTGCTGAATATATGCTTATCAATGATGATAGGATCGTTAATTCTGCTGCTGTGAGAAAAGGTAATCTGATTTATCGCAATCTCACACAAAACAATGTGAATCACACGCTCGGCAACCTGACAGATAAAACGAATATGGCTAAGCATTTACTGGTTCCCGTGGCTGGCTGCAGCCGTGTTGTCGCGGTAGATAACATCGTATATGCGGAAATAATGAAAAGAACGCTTACACTGCATTTAGAATCTGAAATTATTACCTATCAGGGACAGCTGGACGTATTGGCGACTCAGCTGTCTGAAACTAATTTTTTCAGATGTCATCGTTCATATCTGGTTAATTTAGATTATGTAACTGGCATCAGGCGTTATGATTTTATCTTAAATGATAACATATATGTTCCGATTGCCAAGGGAACATGGAAAAAAGCGTCAGAAGCTTTATTGCGTTTTATTCGATAGCTTTAAACTGTATAAAACAGTTAAAGATAAATCTAGGAGGAAAATTATGAGTACATTTAATAATCCAAAATCAAACTTTGGTGATTTAGCAAAGAAAATGGGGATTGGGGGTAATGAGGAGAAAACGCAGCTCAGAACTGCGCCGCCGCTTTCCAACACAGTGAAGAAAAACACGGCTACTGTTATATCATCAGATGTTGTGATAATCGGTAATATTAAAAGCCGTGAAGATTTTGAATTAAATGGTGAAGTCATGGGTGATATTGAATCACAGGGTACGATCCGTATCAATGGTAAGGTGAAAGGCGATGTAAAGGCAGTGAATGTACTTTTTCAGCATGCTTCTTATACAGGAAATATTGTATCTGAAAGTAAGGTCATGATTGATTGTGATACATCGATTACCGGTGATATATCAGCGAAAATGGTAACGATAGATGGCTATTTAAAGGGGAATACGGTTGCTGATGAAGAAGTGACAATTAATGCGCAGGCGGTTGTGCAGGGCAATATAACAGCCAGACAGATCAGTATCGCGCAGGGCGCGCAGATTGTCGGCAGTATTGAAACGAAAGCTGCGCCTGAGCCATCAGAGATTGAAGTAGATCGCTCAGCTTTTATCGATGAAACAACCAGCTCTATTTTAGCGGGCATGGAAAATGAGGAAGAGCCGGAAGATTCTTCAGAAGTAATTGCTTGAGATTATATAAAGAGTATGTATTGGATGTGAACGGTCTTCATTTTATGATTATAATCAGCTCCTTCTAATCGAGGCGAATGATGTGGTATTCATACATACACAGAATCCTTCTTTTATGAAGGAGTTCTTTATATTGACTAATATAACAATATAGTCAATATTCTGTTGACAGAAGCATGCAGAAGTAGTAAACTCTAAACATGACTAATTTTATTTAACGGTCATTTATAGGAGGGCTTATGAACAAAATAGTTAAACGATTGCTCATTGGTACCGCGTGTGCAGCAGTTGTCCTTGTGGGCAGTTTCTATGCTATGTTCCATAATGAACTGGCAACGCTTCAGTCAATGAAAAAAGTAGATGATTACGCATTATATACAATGGAGTATAAAGGCGATTATGGTTTTGATGATTTTCTGGCAGCCGGTGCCAGTACGGATGGCGAACTGATACAATTTGTATCTGCAAAACTTCTAAAGGGAATACCAGTAGAATTCAGCATTCCTAATCTTGGCTGTTCAACCTTTAATGCGGCCACTCCGGATGGCGCAAAAATATTCGGCAGAAACTTTGATTTAACATACTCACCGGCTTTATTTGTGAAAACGCAGCCAGATAATGGCTATGCTTCTTTTTCAACGGTTAATTTAGGCTTTTTAGGTTATAATGAAGAAAAATTGCCGGATGGCTTATTATCAAGCATTATTACATTGGCGGCCCCTTATGCACCGCTTGACGGCATTAATGAAAAGGGCTTGGCCATCGGTGTATTGCTGATACCTACCGAGGCAACAAATCAGCAAACCGATAAAATTGACATTACTACGACGACGGCAGTGCGGCTGGTATTAGATAAGGCGGCAACCGTTGATGAAGCAGTCGCTTTGCTGAAACAATATGACATGCACTCATCCGCAAACAGCAGTTATCATTTTCAAATAGCCGATGCAAACGGGAAATCAGTTGTCGTAGAATATGTTGATAATGAAATAAGTATTGTTGAAATGAACGGCAATTGGCAGGCTGCCACCAACTTTCTGCTGACACCGGGTGATTATGACTTTGGCAAAGGACAGGATCGTTATGCGACTCTGGAGAAGACATTGACAGAAAATAAAGGTATTTTGAGTGAGGCAGAAGGCATGAATCTATTGGAAGCCGTTTCTCAGCCGCTGCATATGAATGATGAAAATGAAATGACAGGCACTCAATGGTCAATCATTTATAATCAGAGTGAATTGAGTGCTACAATCAGTATCGGCATGAAATATGATACTCCGTATACGTACATTTTGAATAAATAAGGAAGGGAACACGGACAGCAAGAGGCTGAAAGTGTTCTTTTTTTAATGAAAAATTAACGATAGATGATAATAAAACAAATAATTAATTCTTGATTAATAAAATGAATCAAGCGCTGCAATTAGTGTCAGTAAGAGGTTTATTATGCAATATATGGAAAATTCAAATAATCAAGGGTGAAAATGTAAACAAACTAGTGCTGAAATTGTGCTTTTTTCAATAGAGTAATTAGCGTTAATTAGCCCTGTTTTTAGGTAAAAATAATTTAAAAATAGGGTTGAAATAAACATAAGTAAGGGCTTACAATATTTGTGTAAGAAAGGAGAACAATTTTATGGAAGAAAAGAAAGTAGTAGTTTTAGCTGAAGGATTTGCGGCTATTGAAGCACCAGTTGGCTGTGTAGCTCATGCTGAACAAATTTGTAAATGATGATATAAAATTAAGACGTCAATTGACGTCTTAATTAATATGAGTATGAATTTAGAAATAAAAAAGGAGAATGGTCATGAAGTCTTCTAATTATAATATTTTTTATGCGGATAATCAGTTATTGTTTAACTCTTTTTCTAAATGCTTAATGAAAATATCAACTTCAATATATGAAATTTTAAAAGATGAACAATTTGAAAAATTAGATAAAAATACATTAGATTTGTTTATAAAAAATAAAATCATTACTGAAAGTTATGAATATGAAAAGAATTTATTACAGTACGAATTATTAAATGCTATAAATTCACATAAATCATCCAATATAATAATTTCATTAACATCTTCTTGTAATTTGAATTGTTGGTATTGTATAGAAAATTCACGAAAGTTTATTCATAATAAGCGGATGTTAAGTTTTGAAAACTGGGAAAAAATAAAAGAAGTCATAATAAATGATATAATTAATACCGAAAGCAGAAACATACAGGTGGTGTTGTATGGTGGCGAGCCAATGCTTAATAAACCATTAATTCTAAAGATAGTGGATGACTTAAGAACTTTAGAAACTAATGATTTAAAATTTCAAATAACACTTATAACTAATGGAACTTTATTGGAAGGCGAAAATGAAATAATGGGGAAATTGGATAGTATCCAAATTACGATTGATGCAAATGAGTCCAATCATAACATTAATAGACCTTATAAAAATGGCAAAGGTACGTATAATGATATATATAATACATTATTGAAATATGCTTTTTTGTTTCCTTTTAAATTCATCTTAAGAATAAATTTAATTGCTGAAGATTATGAAAAAATTATAGATTTTATGCATAGATTAAAAAATGATAAAATCAATAATGTTTTAAAGTTCATTGCTTTTTGTCCAATTATAGATAATAAATGTAAGCAGTGTAGAGAAGTTAGCATGGAGTCGGAAGAATGTATGTATAATTTAAATGTATTTGCTAAACATAATGATTTTAAAATTTCCCATTTACATGAATATGGATTGTGTGCTGCCTATAATGATTCAACATTATGTGTTGATGAAAATTTAAACTTGTACCCATGTATAGGATTTATATATGATCAAGCGATTGGCTGTATTGAAAATGGGAAAATAATCAAGAATAAAGTTAATATAAAAATGTCCTGCAATATTGATGATAAATGCAAATTTTTTCCTTTGTGTTTAGGTGAAGGCCCTTGTAGAAAGTTATGCTGTAAAGAATATTATGAAAAATTCTATCCTAAATATTTAATGCTAGAGCATAATATTCAATTGTAAGAAGGTACGATTATGATTGAATATGCTGGTAGAACATATACAGAAAATGATTGTATTAAATTTTATAGATTGTCTGAGGGGAAAATATATTTAAAGCTGCAAAACAATTTGTATGAATTCACTGGTAAAATGATTGAGTTATTACGCAAACTTTTAGACAATGAAGTATATCATATAAGTAACGAATATGATGTTATAATGAAATTATTGCTAGAAAAGAATTTGATATCAGAACGTCACTTTTTAAAATATGAGTTAAATGATTATAGCTATTTGATGGAATATAACGGCTATAAGTATATTGTAAATTTGTCCCAAGGTGAAATTTATCAACTTACTTCCTCAATATATAATATTTTGCTGAATGGTTGTGTCTCAACATTAAATAAAAATGATTTATTTGAATTAAGAATTCGAGATATTATTACACCCATGCAAGAAAGTAATGTTAAAGATATTAATGCAAATACATATAATAAACGTGTTTATTTAATAAATTCATTTAGATGTAATATGAATTGTATCTATTGCTTTGAACATAATAAAACGATTGACATTATGCCGAGTGATATTAAACATCAAACTATTGAATATATAAAAAAATTAAGTGAGCAAAATTTCATTACTTTGGTTTTCTATGGAGGAGAACCATTGTTAGAAGAAAATTATGCATTTATTGAAGATTTCTTAAAACTGCATTTAAACAATGTTGAGTATGAATTTATAACTAATGGCTTAGGAATCGATAATTATTTCTCATTACTAAGCAAATACAGACATCAAATATCTTGTTTTACTATTACGTTAGATGGACCTAAAAAAATCCATGATAAGCGTAGAATATTTAGAAATGGCAGCTTTGAATTAATTATAAATAATGTCAAGATGTTGGTTGAAAATGAGTTTTATGTAAAACTCAGAGTTAATTTAGATTATGATAATATTGCATATCTATCAGAATTGTGTGAGGAAATAGAAAATAAATTAAAAAATTATACTAAATTTTTTAAACTGGAATTACATTTAGTAAGCTGTAAGGATAACAGTAAATTTAAGCAAATAAGACTAATAGATTTATTGCAGTCGCTGTTAAAGCTAAAAGAATATAGCTTTAAGATAACTATTGCTGATCAATTCTTAAGGCGAATACGTAATTCCTTTGATGTATATGTTTCAAACTTTATGCAAACAGATTTTTGTAATTACTATGATAATATTGTTATCAATAATAATGGAGACATTTATCACTGCAATGAGGCAATGGGGACTAATGAATTTGTAATTGCAAACTTAAAGGATTCAGATGTATATGATAAAGTTAATTTAGTTAAGGAACAAACAAAGAAGATTTGTAATGGCTGTCCTTTTGACATTATATGCAAGGGAAAATGTAAGTTTGAAAACTATACTAAAAATGGGTCAATAGATAAAGTAACCTGTAATAAGGAAGAAATGCTCGAAGTTATTAAGTACCTAATTGACAATGGGGATTATGAAAGACTGCAGGAATAAAGTTGATTTAACAAATTTTAATTAGCGGTTAAAAAAAGATTGTTATGTAGCATGAAAAATTATGAAAATTAAAACAAATATTGTAAAAACGTTTGAAAATAGGCGATAAACATTATGGAAATACAGGAAAATAATGTTATACAAGTCACAAAAATGTGAATAAGGCTTGTAAAATCAAGGGTTGTTATGTATAATGATTACATTATCAATATAAGTTGATAGGAGGGAATTCTTTAATGAAAAAGTTAGTAGCAGTTTGTATGGTTGCGCTAATGGCTTTAGCTGGATGCAGCAATAACGGCAGCGGTAATGGCAATGGTGATGCCAATAACGGTGGCTCTGCAAATGCAGGTAAAGAGTTAGTTGTCGCAACATTTGATATGAACGGTGATTTCCACCAATCTGAAGGTTTCGGAAACAGTTCATATGACAAGAATGTTCGTGATTTAATTCATGGATATTCACCGGTTGCTTTCACATCTGAAGGTGAATGGATCGTTGATGAAACAGTTATTAAAGAACTTGTTAAATCTGAAGATGCTGATGGCAACACAGTTTATACATGGACTTTAAATGATGGTTTAAAATGGAATGACGGCGAACCAGTAACCGCTGATGATTATGTATTTGCTTATTTAGTTGGTGGTTCTCCACAATTAGTAGCTGCAGGTGCATCTGAATCATTAGGTGAAAACTTCGTTGATTATGAAGCTTATCACACAGGTGCAACTGATGTTTTAGGCGGTGTTAAGAAGATTGATGATTCAACATTCTCAGTAACTGTATCTAAAGATCAGCTGCCATATTTCTGGGAACTGAGCTTCATGCGTGTTTATCCATATCCAATGCATGTTTTAGCACCAGATGCTACTATTGAATCAACTGATGAAGGTTCTAAATTAGTGGGTGATCTGGCTGAAGCGGTTAATAAATTTGGCAGCGACTATCGTTTCGCTCCAACAGTAAGCTGCGGACCTTACAGCTTTATCTCATTTGAAAACAAACAAGTTAAACTTGTTAAAAATGATAACTTCGCCGGTACTTGGGATAAGAAAACTCCATCTATCGAAACAATCATCGTAAAGACAGTTAATGCTACATTAGATGTTGATATGCTGGTTAATGGTGAAGTAGACATCGTTCAAGGTGTTGTAGAAGGCGACAAGATCGAAAAAGCAAAAGCTGCTGAAAATGTTCAGGAATCTACTTATGCTCGTAACGGTTTTGGTAACGTTCCTATGCACACAGACTTCGGCGCTACTAAAGAAAAAGAAGTACGTCACGCTATCGCCTACATTTTGGATAAAGATGATTTGATCAACAATATCCTTGGTGGTTACGGTACAACTGTTAACTCTGACTATGCTACTGCATACTGGACTTATCAAGTTAAGAAAGCTGAATTAGATTCTAAGCTGATCAACTACGCTTTCTCAATCGATAAAGCAAATGCTGAATTAGACAATTCTTCTTATAAATTTGAAGCAGACGGTGTTACTCCGTTTGACGTAACTAAAGCTGGTGAAGGTTATTACCGTCACAACGCTGCTGGTGAAGAATTAACAATTACTCACTTAGGTACTAATGACAATCCAGTAACGGATACAATCGAACTGCAGCTGAAACAAAACGCACCTAAGGTTGGTATCCATTTCAATATTGAAAGAACTGACTTTGCAGGTCTGTTAGATGCTTACTATTATGGCGCAACTAAACCAGAGGGTGAAAGAAAGTATAATACTTTCAACATGGCTACAAACTTCTCTGATGCACCAGACCCTTACTATTCTTCATATGCATGTGACTTTGCAGGAACACCTACAAATCCTACAAATACATGTGATCCTGAACTTGATGAAATCATTCAACGTTTAAGACATACATCTTCTGAAGATACTGAAACGTTTGCGGACATCTGGGTTGAATATCAGGTTAAGTGGAATGATATTATGCCGATGGTTCCTATTTATGCAAACCAATACTATGATTTTGCTGATGCTGATCTGAATGGCTTTAATACTACTCCATTTGCTTCTTGGGCACAAATTATTTGTGACATGAGCTGGAAATAGTCTTAAAAAATAAAAGTTAAGTTTATGCAGAGAAGATAGTAGAGAAATTTACTATCTTCTTTGTTGCTGTTATTGCTTGAAAGGAGGAGCAACATGATAAAGTACTCAATCAAGAGAATTTTCTCGCTGATCCCGGTAATATTTGCGATATCCATTGTACTGTTCGGATTGAACAAATTAATGCCTGGTGATCCAGTTGCGATGATGATTCCAACAAATACGCGTCCTGATCAATACGAACTCGTATATGCTGCGATTGAAGAAAATTTGGGGCTGGACAAACCAGTACCTGTGCAATATGTTAACTGGGTGAGGAATATCGCTCAAGGTGAACTTGGTTACTCTACTACATATAACAAGCCAGTTAAAGATGTTTTAGCTGAGCCATTGAAGAACACTGTAATTTTGAATGGTTTTGTTTTGTTATTTTCACTGACAATCTCTATTTTTGCCGGAATATGGTCGGCGATTAAACGAGGGAAATTTATTGATCAGTTCTGGCAGGTATTCTCGCTGATCGGTATGAGTATGCCGTCATTCTTTATTGGTTTATGTTTAATTTCGATTTTCGCATTTAAATTAAAATGGGTGCCGTCAAATGGTATGCCAACCGATCTTACTGATTTAGTGGCTTGGGCACGTTATTTAGTATTGCCGGTCGCCACCTTAACAATCATGAGTTTGGCCGGAACGATTCGTTATGTGCGCAACGCCATGCTTGACGCTTTGAGTCAGGATTATATTCGTACAGCACGTTCAAAAGGTTTGAGCGAAAAGGTAGTCATCTATTCGCATGCTTTTCGTAATGCCTTGATTCCTATCATTACGGTAGTTATCGCTCAAATTGGCGCATTATTCTCAGGTTCAATGGTAGCGGAACAGATCTTCTCATGGAATGGTCTTGGCCGTGTCCTTGTAACGGCGCTGAATCGTCGTGATTCAATGACGGTTATCGCTTTGAATATGTTCTATGCAATTATTTATTTAGTGTCGAATTTTGTCTGCGACTTAGCTTACGCGCTTGTAGACCCACGTATCAAACTTGATTAAGGAGAGCAAAATATGGATAAAAAGAAAAATATATTTTCAAGAATGCTGAGCTCTTTCACGTCAATGTTTGCTGGTTTATTCTCGCCTAAAGCAAGAAAAAGCATGAATGGGTTAAGCGTGTTGGAGGAAGAAGCGATTACTTCGCCAACTAAAGTTGTTTGGAAGAATTTTATTAATGATAAATTAGCACGTATTGGATTGATTGGATTTGTTGCAATCCTGTGTTTCTCTTTCATCGGATCAATTATGTTCCCGATGGATGCTTTAAATACTGAGGCGGTCATTAAGAACGTTCAGCCTGGTAAGGGTTATTTGAGCGTAAGTGATCAGCTTGTCAAGGAAGGGGTTAAGGATATTCGTTCCGGTATCACTTTCTCAATTGGTTTGTCTAACGAAGGTAATTTATACGGATGGGGTATTGATCAGGAAGGAAGCCTGAATATCCCTGATGATGTAAAATCACGTAAAATTGAGAAAATTTCGATTGGTGATAAGCATGTACTGGCACTGTCAGATACTGGAAAGCTTTATGCCTGGGGTTACAACAACTTCAATCAGGGCGAAGTGCCTGTTGAAATGAAGGGTTTATTTGAAATGGAAAAGATTCAGGATATTTTTGCTGGTGAGCAATATTCTGCTGTCTTGACCAAAAAGGGAAATTTGTATATCTGGGGCAGTGTCTTATCCAGTAAATTGGATATCATCCCGGAAGAGTACCAAGGCCGTATTGTCGATATGAAGGGTTCAAGCTATAACATGCTGCTGCTTCTTGATGATGGTACAGTAGGTACATTAGGTGTTGCGGGTAATGACTTTTCCGCAGTGCCGGAAGAATTAAAAGATGGTTCAGTAAAGGCAACGCAAATCGCTATTTCATTCCGTAATGGTCTTGTATTAGATGATCAGGGTAAACTGCATGTTTGGGGTTCCCGTGATAAGCATTGTCTGGAAATGCCTGAAATTGATGAAAAGATTGTAGAAATTCAAAGTGGTAAGAACAGCTTCTACGCACTTGGCGAAAGCGGTACGGTTTATACTTGGGGTACAAATGATTTGGGTGAACAGAATGTTCCGTCAAATTTAAAAGCGACAGCGATCTATGGCGATTACTTCCAGGTATATGCGTTGCAGGAAAATGGCAAAGTAGCGGCATGGGGTAATGACGGTTATACGTTAGGTACCGATGAACAGGGCCGTGACCTGCTGACGCGTTTAATCCACGGCGGTAAGGTAACCTTAATCGTAGGTTTCATCGCCTGCTTGATTCAGGGTGTTATCGGTATCATCGTCGGCATGGTTTCTGGTTTTAAAGGCGGCTGGGTTGATAACCTGATGATGCGTCTGACAGAAATTATTTCTTCAATTCCATTTATGCCATTGGTTATCACATTATCCGCATTCTTATCGACGGATATGACCAGTGATCAGAAAATGTATTTGATTATGTTTATTCTTGGATGTATTTCATGGCCGGGCCTGGCACGTTTGATTCGTGGTCAGATTCTTATTGAACGTGAAAAAGATTTCGTACTGGCTGCCCGTGCTCTTGGTATTAAAGAAGCCGGCATCATGGTACGTCACATCCTGCCAAACGTTTTAAATATTTGTATTGTTAATATTACATTGAGTTATGCTTCTAACATGCTGACTGAATCTGCATTGTCCTTCTTGGGATTCGGTGTTCAGCCGCCTATGCCTTCTTGGGGTAATATGCTGACGAATGCACAGAAGATGACGGTTATCGAGCTCTACTGGTGGCAGTGGATCTTACCGGCTCTTTGTATCTTTATCGCTGCCTTCTCTATCAACTTGATTGGTGATGGTCTGCGTTCTGCCCTTGATCCAAAGGCTAATGAAAAGTAGGTGTAAATCATGAGTTTATTAGAAATTAAAGATCTACATACGTATTTTGATACCAAGCGCGGATTGATCAAGGCCGTTAATGGTGTTTCATTAACCATCGAAGAAGGACGTACATTAGGTGTAGTTGGTGAGTCAGGTTCAGGTAAGAGCCAGACAGCAATGAGTATTTTAAAATTATTCGAACAAAATCAGAAAATATATTCCGGTGAAATTTATTTTGACGGCAAGAAGATTTCTGATCTGAATGCACAGCAGATGAGTCATATCCGCGGAAATGATATTTCTATCATTTTCCAGGAACCGATGACCTCATTAAATCCGATTTTTACGGTCAACCGTCAGATCAGTGAGGTTTTGATGCTGCATCAGAAGCTCAGCAAAAAAGAAGCTGAGAAGCGCAGTATTGAAATGCTTCAGCAGGTTAAGATTGCGAATCCAGTACAGGTAAACAAAAGCTATCCATTCCAGCTGTCAGGCGGTATGCGCCAGCGTGTAATGATCGCTATGGCACTTGCCTGCCGGCCGAAGCTGCTGATTGCCGATGAGCCGACAACAGCGCTTGACGTAACGATTCAGGCACAAATACTGCGTTTGATGAATGATCTGAAGCATGAGCTGGGTACATCGATCATGTTCATTACTCATGACTTAGGTGTTATCAACCAAATGGCTGATGATGTTGCAGTTATGTATTGCGGACAGGTTGTTGAATCTGCACCGGTTGAAAATATTTTCCGTGGTTCTGAATATCTGCATCCTTATACCGAGGGTCTGCTGACTTCAATTCCACGTCTTAACTCTGAACGTACCGAACGTCTGGATGCAATTCCAGGCTCCGTTCCGCATCCATTGGCACTGCCTGAAGGCTGTAAATTTGCGCCGCGCTGCAAGTATGCGTGTGACAAATGCCGTAAGGAAGAACCTGATTTGGTAAAGGTAGGAGAAAATCACAGCATCCGCTGCTTCTATCCGGTAAAGAGGGGGGAAAAATAATGGCTAAAGAAAAATTGATTGAAGTAACTAATCTTAAACAATATTTTCCCGTTAAAAAGTCTTCTTGGTTTCAAAAGGAACAGCTATATGTAAAGGCTAATGATGGTATTTCAATTCATATCAATAAGGGTGAAACCTATGGTTTAGTTGGTGAGTCAGGCTGCGGTAAGTCAACGCTTGGCCGTGTCATCCTTCAGCTTTATCCTCAGACTCAAGGAAATACGGTTTATTATGGCCGTACGATTTATGAATATCAACCGAAGTATGTGGAAAGAGTACTTAAAGATCTTGATAAAGAGATGGCTAAGTACAAGAAGGCTGTGGAGAAGGCTAAGACTAATACAAATTCAGTAAATAACTTCCCGGCTGATGATGCTGATCGTATATTCCATCAAATTGCTCGGTTAACCGGTGGTTTGTTCTATGCCTCTGATTTAAAAGCGGCTGGCGACGCATTGCTGGAAGAATATCATGCTGGCTGTGAAGTCGCTAAGCTTGCGGCGGCATTGGATGTGAATAATACAGCCAGCCGCACTGCTTATGAAGCAGCAGAAAAGAAGCAGGCTGACTGCCGTGCTAAGCTGGATAAGCTGAAGGAAGCATGCAAGTCTCATGAGGGCTTTGATAAAGCTGAGTCGTTATGGGATCAGGGCATCGACCTTGGCATGCTTACCCGTGAAGAAGGCCGTGTGCTTCGTCAGGACTTACAGATCATTTTCCAGGATCCATATTCTTCATTGAATCCTCGTATGACGGTAGGACAAATCATTTCCGAAGCACTGGTTGCCCATAAGAAATTTAAAAAAGGTTCTCAGGAGCTTGAAGATTACATTATTGACATCATGGAAAAATGCGGTTTGGATAAATACTTTATTCACCGCTATCCTCACCAGTTCTCAGGCGGTCAGAGACAGCGTATCGGTATTGCCCGTGCGCTTGCTTTGAATCCTAAGTTCATTGTCTGTGATGAGGCTGTATCAGCGCTTGACGTTTCGATTCAGTCACAGGTAATCAATCTGCTGCAAGACTTAAAAGAAAAAGAAGATTTGACTTATTTATTTATTTCCCACGATTTAAGTGTTGTTAAATACATTTCTGATCGTATCGGCGTAATGTATCTGGGTAATATGGTTGAAAGCGCGCCGTCAGAACGCATTTTCAAAAATCCTAAGCACCCATATACAATTGCTTTGCTGGAAGCAATTCCGACTACGGAACCAGACAGCAAAGAATTGGCTATACTTGAAGGGGATATTCCAAGTCCTGTCAACCCTCCGGCGGGCTGTAAATTCCATACAAGATGTAAGCATGCGATGGATATCTGTAAGGCTGAGTGCCCAAGATGGCGTGAAGTTGAACCGGAACATTGGGTAGCTTGTCATCTTCTGGATAATAATGAATAATGAGTAAAAATTTTAAGGAATATAAAAAACAGCTTGGGGATAGGGATGAAGAATTAAAAGGTAAGTTTAAAGATGTGGAGTTTGATAAGCATGACGGTATTGCAATGTTTATTGCCGCTTTCGTTACGTTTGTTCCCGTTATTCTTGTCATTCTTGGTGGTATCTATTTCATTGTCTGGCTGTTATTTCTTAGATAGTTAATGAGTCACTGGCTATTGTCAGTGACTTTTTTTCTGTTCTAAAAGCATAACTTGATAAAATCGGTAGATATGCATATTTCATATAAATCATATATAAAAATAACTAAGTTATTGGCTGCTGCCAATGACTTTTTTTCTTAACGAAATCTTAATGCCGGTGCTTTTAACCCTAACACCATCCTAATTCTTTAAATGTTATTGTATTTATGCAGGAGGAAATAAAGATGAATTTAATCATACTAGGGATTGGGTTATGTGCCCTGCTCATGCTTATTTACTATATTGTTTTATTGATGAGGGGGGATAACCATGATTGAGATGTTAATGCAATATCTGCCATATTTGCTTGTCTTACTTGTATTGGCAGTGCCATTAGGCGGTTACATCAGCCGTGTTATGGATGGCAAGCATGTATTTCTTTCAAGGCTTCTGAAGCCATGCGAGAAATTAATTTATAAGCTTTTAAGAATAGATGATACACAGACAATGGATTGGAAACAATATCTGATCAGTGTTATTCTCTTCTCATTATTTGGTTTTGTATTATTGTTTCTATTGCTGATGCTTCAGGGTGTATTGCTTGGCAATCCAGAAGGATTTACAGGTTTGTCGTGGGATCTGTCGTTTAATACGGCGGTCAGCTTTGTAACCAATACGAACTGGCAGGCATACAGCGGTGAGTCACAATTGAGTTATCTGTCTCAGGCATTAGGGCTGACGGTTCAAAACTTTGTGTCAGCCGGTACTGGGCTTGCGGTACTATATGCGCTGATTCGTGGTTTCTTAAAGACGGATGCGAATACGTTAGGTAATTTCTGGGTTGATCTGACAAGGAGTGTCCTCTATATTTTAATGCCGCTGAGTCTAGTGCTTTCACTGCTGCTTGTATCACAGGGAGTTATTCAAAATTTAAAGCCGGGGGCGGCCGTATCATTGGTTGAACCTGTTGCTGTCAGCGAAGACGGAACGATCCTGATGGATATTGAAATTGTAAACGGTGAAGTATATGCCAAGGGTCAGAAAGTTGATGCTCAAATTGTTACTGAACAATTTGTTCCAATGGGTCCGGCAGCGAGTCAGATTGCAATCAAACAGCTGGGTACAAACGGCGGCGGTTATATGGGAACTAATTCAGCGCATCCCCTTGAAAATCCAACTTATTTAAGCAATCTAGCCGAGGTAATTGCTATTTTGCTGATCCCCGCAGCGCTGTGCTTCTCCTTTGGCCAAAGCATTAAGGATAAGCGTCAGGGACGAGCGATATTTATTGCTATGCTGAGTATGCTGTTAGTGGCATGGGCCGTTATCGCGGTAAATGAACAGACTGCTACACCTCAGCTTGCGCAGAATGGTATTGTGGATATCAGCAGTATTGATCAGGCAGGCGGTAATATGGAAGGTAAAGAATCGCGGTTTGGCATTGCTGGTTCTTCAACGTGGGCAGCTTTCACAACGGCAGCTTCTAACGGTTCTGTCAACTCGATGCATGATAGTTATACGCCCTTGGGCGGTATGATGACTATGCTTCAGATGCAGCTTGGCGAAGTTATATTCGGCGGCGTCGGCTGTGGGTTGTACGGCATGCTGGCATTTGCAATTCTGGCCGTGTTTATCGCGGGCTTAATGGTTGGCCGTACACCTGAATATCTGGGGAAGAAGATAGAACCCTATGAAATGAAATGGGCAGTGCTGGCTTGTTTGGCAACACCGATTAGTATTCTGGTTGGCAGCGGCATTGCAGCCGGCGTACCGGCAGTCATGGATAGTTTAACGAACGGCGGCGCTCATGGCTTCTCTGAATTGCTGTATGCATATTCTTCAGCCGGCGGCAATAATGGTTCAGCCTTTGCTGGCTTTGCGGCCAATACCGTATTTCTTAATGTTTCTTTAGGATTAGTCATGCTGTTCGCAAGATTTTTACCCATCATCAGTATTTTGGCGATTGCCGGCAGTCTTGCTAAGAAAAAGAAGATTGCGGCTACAGCCGGTACATTATCAACATGCAGTCCGCTGTTTGTATTCTTGCTGGTCTTTGTCGTATTGCTGGTTGGCGCGTTAAGCTTCTTCCCGGCACTGGCTTTGGGCCCCATCGCTGAGTATTTTCAGATGATTGTTTAGGAGGGATGAATATGAGTCATAAACAAACAGTATTTGCGGATCGCAAAATGGTACTCCGCGCTATTAAAGATTCTTTTATAAAATTAGATCCCAGAATTCAAGTCAAGAATCCAGTCATGCTTTTAGTCTATGTATCAGCGATTTTGACTACGCTTCTTTCCATTTTAGCAATCTTTGATATAAAAGATAGTTCAGGTGGTTATACATTGGCGATTGCCATTATTCTTTGGTTCACCGTATTATTCGCCAACTTTGCGGAAGCAATTGCGGAAGGACGGGGAAAGGCACAGGCAGATGCGCTTCGGGCAGCTAAAAAAGATGTGATTGCCCATAAGATTCCTTCTTTAGATCAGCGCGATATGATTTGTGATGTCGCGTCAACAACATTGAAAAAGAAAGATATATACATCGTCAAGGCAGGAGAACAGGTTCCTGCTGACGGTGAAGTAATAGAGGGAGCGGCTTCGGTTGATGAATCAGCGATTACCGGTGAATCAGCACCAGTAATTAGAGAAGCCGGCGGCGACCGCAGTGCTGTTACCGGCGGAACTACTGTAATTTCTGATTGGCTGATCGTGGAAGTAAGCAATGAAGCAGGTGAAAGCTTTCTTGATAAAATGATCACGATGGTAGAGGGAGCATCACGTAAAAAAACACCGAATGAAATTGCTCTGCAGATCTTTTTAATCGCACTTTCAATCATTTTCATTTTAGTTACTCTGTCTTTATATATGTATGCCAATTTCTCGGCGAAGCTGGCAGGTATGGTTAACCCGACATCAGTAACGTCGTTGGTAGCATTGCTTGTCTGCTTAGCGCCGACTACGATAGGTGCCCTGCTTTCCGCCATCGGGATTGCCGGTATGAGCAGGCTGAATCAGGCTAATGTATTGGCAATGAGCGGCCGTGCTATCGAAGCGGCCGGCGATGTTGATATTCTGATGCTGGATAAAACCGGAACGATAACATTTGGCAATCGCCAGGCCAGTGAATTCATTCCTTTGCCGGGCGTATCCGCTGATGATTTAGCTGATGCGGCACAGCTTTCCTCACTTGCTGATGAAACACCGGAGGGAAGGAGCATCGTGGTTCTTGCTAAAGAACAGTTTAATCTGCGCGGCCGCAGTCTCAGCGATCAGGGCATGACCTTTATTCCGTTTACCGCTAAAACAAGAATGAGCGGTGTAGATATTAAAGGGGAAGAAATTCGCAAGGGGGCAGCTGAAACCATTAAGGCATATATTCAAGATAATGGCGGCATTTATCCAAAGGAATGCGATGAGATTGTAACCCACATAGCAAATATGGGCGGTACACCGCTGGTCGTTTCTAAAAATCATCAAGTCTTAGGTGTCATTTATTTAAAAGATATTATCAAGCATGGTGTTTCGGAAAAGTTCGCTGATTTGCGGAAAATGGGGATTAAAACGATTATGATTACCGGTGATAATCCATTAACTGCCGCTGCGATCGCTGCTGAAGCGGGAGTTGATGATTTTCTGGCTGAAGCAACACCGGAGGGTAAACTTGCAATGATTCGTGATTTTCAGCGTCAGGGACATCTGGTTGCAATGACTGGGGATGGCACCAATGACGCGCCGGCTCTGGCACAGGCGGATGTCGCAGTGGCTATGAATTCTGGCACACAGGCAGCCAAAGAAGCCGGCAACATGGTTGATTTGGATTCTTCGCCGACAAAATTGATTGATGTAGTGCGGATCGGCAAGCAGCTGCTGATGACCCGCGGCAGTCTGACAACTTTCAGTATCGCTAATGATGTCGCTAAATACTTTGCGATTATTCCGGCTATGTTTCTCACCATCTATCCGGAACTTTCAGCATTAAATATCATGCATCTGCATAATTCACAAAGTGCTGTCTTATCAGCAATTATCTATAACGCGCTGATTATTGTGGCATTAATTCCCTTGGCATTAAAGGGAGTTCGATATCGCGAGGTCTCAGCAGGCAGTCTGTTAAGCAGGAATCTGATGGTTTATGGTCTCGGCGGCATTATTACACCGTTTATTTTCGTTAAGCTGATTGATATGCTTCTGGTATTTTTCCATCTCGTTTAGAAAGGGGTAAGCTTATGATACAAACAATTAAAGCCCAGCTGGGTAAAGCGATTGGCTTAGTATTAATCTTTACATTGATCTGCGGTGTGGTTTATACACTGGCAGTCACAGGAATTTCACAGCTTTTGTTTCCTATCCAGGCCAATGGCAGCATGATCGAGGTTGATGGTAAAGTATATGGCAGTGAACTGCTTGGCCAGCAATATACAGATGAAGCACATATGTGGGGAAGAATCATGAATATTGAAGCAACAACTTTCACAAATGATGACGGTGAACCGGTGATGTATGCATGGTCAGAGAATATCAGTCCGGCCAGTGATGAATATGAGGCATTGATTGCTCAGCGAGTCGAAGCGATTCAGGCCGCACATCCGCAAATGAAAAATCAGCCGATTCCGGTTGATTTAGTTACCATGTCTGGAAGCGGCTTAGATCCGCATATTTCATTGGCAGCTGCTCAATATCAAGCCGCCCGTTTAGCTGAAAATAATAATATGACACTGGCAGAAATTGAAGCTATTATTGACGCATGCACCGAAGGCAAAAGCTTAGGCTTTTTTGGTGAAACATGCGTGAATGTATTAAAAGTAAATTTAATGCTGGATGGTATTTTGGAGTAAAGTATGCATAAGAAAAACATCGCCTTAGAATTTGAAATGAACTTGCCCGCTTATGCTTGGCCAGCTGGCGCAGAGGAAGAATTGACCGCGCTGTTACTGATAATATCATCAGAATTATCCATGAACCCGGCAATTTACACAAATGAAAATAATCTTTGGATTTATTATGGCCATTCATATTTCCAATGTGAGATTCTGCTTAATGATTTACTCTATTCGATGGCTTATATTTCACATAAATATCCCATTTCTATCTATGGCTGTGCCAATGGAATTGAAACGGCTCAAATCAGCCTGGATGTGGGAAATGGCAGAGTGAAGGTTCAGAAGCTGAATGTTTCCGGACAGGACTTCAGCGAACTATATGATTTATGTCTGCGGATCAGCTGCCAAGATCAAAAGCAGTTAAAAATCCTGAGTGATATTCTGCAAGGTATTGATTATCGTCATGATTTCCTGCTGATCAAAAGGAATGCATTTACCAATCAAAGCTTTACTCATTATCCCGACTTGGATAAGAATACGTATTTCCGCTATCTGCCGCTTAGACCGATGGATGAATTAGATCCGGATCGTTTCAGTTATACGCTGAAGCAGCAGGTCGACTTATGGCTGCTGCTGTTGATAGATGGGGTGAGTGCCGTGGAATTCAGTTTCTTGATGAATAAGCTTGAAACGGGTTGTCTTAATTCTTTCTTCACCTGGGAGCTGTCACTTCGTTTTGCTCTTCAGCAAGCCGATATAAAAATAACTTATGATGATAATGGCTTTATCATGCGGGATAGAAACGGTGAACGAATACTTTATGACTATGTCCATGGAACACCTGCCCAGCAGCTATTGCTGAAAATTATCTTTCCGGCTCCGCCGCTTCATCGCTGATCTTTATACAATCTTAATATCGGCAGCTTTATTCCTTATGATTTATTAATTTCACTTATGATATAATTGAAACGTACAGAGGTGAGCTGATGATCAGAAAAGAAACGCCGGATGAGCTGTTAGCACGTCTGAAATATGAAGAATCAATCAACAGCCGCGGCCGGCTGAAAATCTTTTTTGGCTATGCTGCGGGGGTTGGCAAAACTTATGCGATGCTGTCAGCGGCTCATGATCTGAAAAAACAGGGAATTGATGTCGTGATCGGTTATATTGAACCGCATACCCGCGAAAAGACCATGGCATTGTGTGAAGGTCTGGAAAAGATACCGACTAAAACAGTTAATTATCACAATCTCCACTTAAATGAGTTTGACCTTGATCAGGCTTTAGTACGTCACCCGCAGGTTTTGCTGGTTGATGAACTGGCACATACAAATGCCCATGGCAGCCGTCATGAAAAGCGTTATCAGGATATAGAAGAATTGCTGAAGGCGGGGATCAATGTATTCACAACCGTGAACGTTCAGCATCTTGAAAGCTTAAATGATATTATTGCTTCGATTACCGGTGTTGTCGTCCATGAGCGAATTCCTGATCGAATTTTTGATCAGGCAGATCAGGTAGAACTTGTAGACATTGAGCCGGAAGAACTGACTCGCCGTCTAAATGAGGGATTGATCTACCGCAAGCAGCAGGCGAATCAGGCTATTACAGGCTTTTTTAATTCAGTTAATCTGACTTCGCTGCGTGAAATTGCTTTGCGCAGAGCGGCTGACCGAGTAAATAAGCTGGCAGAACAGGTAAATCATGCGGGTATAGGATATGCTGATGAGCATATCCTTGTGTGTTTATCTCCCTCACCGTCAAATCCAAAGATCATCCGCACAGGCTCGCGCATGGCATCAGCATTCAAAGGAAAGCTGACCGCTTTATTTGTGGAAACCTCGGCATTTCCATCGATGACGAAGGAAAATCGGGAACGTTTGCGCGATAATATTCACTTAGCGAGTCAGCTGGGTGCGAACATTGAAACGGCTTTTGGTGATGATGTAGCGTTTCAGATCGCTGAATTTGCCCGCAGGAATAAGGTTAGTAAAATTGTTCTTGGCCGCAGCAATACACGCACGAGGTTCGGTTTGATCCGCCGTCCGTTCTCTGAACAGCTGACGGCTTATGCTCCCAATTTGGATATTTATATTATTCCGGATAAAGATACGCCGGTATTAAAACGTAAGCTAACATTTGCAAGCAGCCGTGAACTGAATATCAAGAATTTGGGTTTCGCGGCAGCGGCATTGCTGCTATCGACCTTGATTAGTTTTATTTTTTATGAGATGGGTTTCAGTGAAGCTAATATTATTACTATCTATATTTTAGGTGTATTAATAACCTCTGTGGTTACCGCCAATCAATTGATCAGCGCTTTGTCTTCGATTTTAAGTGTTGTAATCTTTAATTTCTTTTTTACCATTCCGCGTTACACACTGGCAGCTTATGATTCTGGATACCCGGTTACCTTTATCATTATGTTTATTGCTGCCGTTATAACCGGTGATTTGGCAATCCGCATTCGTAAGCAGGCGCGTCAATCAGCAAATACAGCTTTTCAGACTAAGATTTTGCTGGAAACCAGTCAGCTGCTGCAGAATGCAAAAAGTGCTGAGGATATTATCGCCTGTACATCACATCAACTGATAAAACTGCTTGAAGTGCCGGTTGTCTTTTATCCGTCTGATGTCGGTCATGGCTTAAAGGAACCGAGTATCTTCGCTTTAGAACCAATGCCGGCAGCCCAAATCGTTTCGGAGAATGAGAAGGCAGTTGCGGAATGGGTTTATGAAAACAACAAACGTGCCGGTAAGACAACGAATACATTGGGCAATGCCCAATGTCTTTATCTGGCTGTCCGCAGTGATTCCCAAGTACAGGGTGTCGTGGGTTTGGCATTAAAGGAGGCACTGGACACGTTTGCCAGTAATCTTGTATTATCAATTCTCAGCGAATGTGCGCTCGCCTTGGAAAAGGATATGTATAATTACAAGCGTGAGGAGGCTTCTGTAAAAGCACGCAATGAAAAATTGAGAGCCGATCTGCTGCGAAGCATTTCTCATGATTTCAGGACACCGCTGACCAGTATTTCCGGCAATGCCAGTATGCTGATGAATAACTGTGACCGCTTAGAGGCTGCCAAACGAAATCAGCTGCTGATGGATATCTATGATGATTCAATGTGGCTGATTACTCTGACTGAGAATCTGCTCTCAGTAACCCGAATTGAAGATGGTACAGCACATTTGAATATGCAGGCAGAAATTGTTGATGAGGTGATCTTGGAGGCAATGAAGCATATTAATCGTCATGCATATGAACATCAGCTTAAGGTTATTGAAAGTGATGAAGTATTATTGGCCAAGATGGACAGCCATTTAATTATGCAGGTTTTAATCAATCTGATCGACAATGCGATTAAATATACGCCTTCAGGTTCTGAAATCACTATAAGCAGTAATAAAAAAGATGATATGATTGAAATTAAGGTAGCGGATAATGGCAATGGGATTCAAGATAAAGATAAGACTCAGCTGTTTGATATGTTTTATACAGTTAAAAAATCGGTTGCTGACAGCCGGCGCGGTATGGGAATCGGGTTATCCTTATGCCGTTCCATTGTTCAGGCGCATGGCGGCAGCATCACGGTTACCGATAACATGCCGCATGGCACAATATTTACGATTCAGCTGCCAAGTGAGGAGGTAGATTTACATGAATAAACCCTTTCTGCTTGTGGTAGAGGATGACTCTGCCATCCGTAATTTAATTGCGGCAACCTTGGAAACACAAGGTTATCATTTTCATGTGAGTGCCACGGGCAGTGAAGCTATCAGCGAAGCCGTCACGCATAATCCTGATGTTGTTCTGCTTGATCTTGGACTGCCGGATATCGATGGCATTGAAATTATAAAGAAGCTGCGCTCTTGGTCACTGATGCCGATTATTGTAATAAGTGCCCGGGTTGAAGACCGGGATAAGATTGAGGCACTTGATGCCGGGGCTGATGATTATCTGACGAAACCCTTTTCTGTGGAAGAACTGCTGGCCCGCTTACGGGTGGCGCTGCGCCGTATCCATTATATGCAAAGCAGCAATGCCGCCGCGTCCGTCTTCATTAATGGCGGCTTGAAAATCGATTATGCGGGCGGCTGTGTTTACCTTAATGATCAGGAACTGCATGTCACACCGATTGAATATAAATTGTTGTGTCTGCTGGCAAAGAATGTCGGCAAGGTACTGACACATACAACCATCACCCGTGAGATCTGGGGCAGTGCTTGGGATAATGACGTGGCTTCACTGCGTGTTTTTATGGCTGGGCTGCGTAAAAAAATAGAACCTGATCCATCTCATCCCCGATATATTCAAACTCATGTCGGGATTGGTTATCGTTTACTTAGAATTGATGAAAAAAATGAATGATTTTTAGGTATTTAATTCTTTTCTGCATATATATTAACTAAGGGAATGGGTGAATGATATGCAGAAGGACAATGAAGCGATTGTGAAGCATTTGGCGATGATCTATAAGAAGCTGAAACGTCAGTATTGTGACGTAGATAATCTGATGGTTTCGGAGAGTGATGATCGTGAGCTGGCAGAGGCTTTTGAATATATTGAAACGATAGACGCGATTCTTGCCGGCCTGCCTAATGATGAGGCGCTGATCCTGCGTAATGATTATTTCAGCAGCCGTCAAGCTAAATGGTATATGAATTATTTCACAAAGAGCACTTATTACCGTATCCGATCAAGAGCTATTGATGAATTTGTGCGTTGCGTAACCGCTTAAATAATGATAAAATAAAGTTTAGATAAGAACGGTTATATATAGTCAACTGAACGACGTTTAGACGTTGTGCTTATCATGAAGAGATCTTGAGGAGGACGAAAAAAGTATGTTAAAAGGTATTGCTGCATCTGCTGGCGTTGCTATTGCGAAAGTTTATAAGCTTGAACAGCCTAAGGTTGAAATTGTCAAGGTTGACAAGATCGATGCTGCTAATGAAATTGCCAAGTTTAATGAGGCTTTAGAGGCAACTAAGAAAGATATCGAAGGAATCAAAGAAAGAGCTGCCGGAAAATTATCTGAAGAAGAGCTGGCAGTATTTGACGCCCATTTAATGATGGCTTCAGATCCTGATTTCGCGTCACAAATCGTTGCGATGATTGAAAATGATAAGGTAAATGCTGAATTTGCGGCAGATACAGTTGCGAAGAATACAATTGCGATGTTTGAAGCGATGGATAATGATTATTTCCGTGAAAGAGCGGCTGATATTAAAGATGTTACACATCGTTTAACAGCTCATTTATTGGGTCTGATCATTCCTGATCTGTCTGCGGTTGATGAAGATTCTGTTATCGTAGCACACGATTTAACACCTTCTGATACAGCTCAGCTGAATGAACACGCTAAAGGTTTTGCGACTGCAATCGGCGGCAGAACATCTCATTCCGCAATCATGGCAAGAAGCTTGGAAATTCCTGCCGTTGTTGGTTGTGCCGGTGTGCTTGAAGCAGCTAATCATGGTGATTTAGTAATTTTGGATGCGGTTGCCGGTGAAGTGTTCCTGAATCCGGATGCTGAGACTGTGGCGGTATATGAACAGAAAGCTAAAGATTTTGCTGAAGAAAGAGAAGCATTAAAAGTATTAAAGACAGCAAAATCAGTGACTGTTGATGGTCATGAGGTAGAATTGGCAGGTAATATTGGTACACCGAAGGATGTTGAAGGTGTATTGAATAATGGCGGTGAAGGTGTAGGTCTGTACCGTACCGAATTCTTATATATGAATTCAGATCATTTCCCAACTGAAGACGAGCAGTTTGAAGCTTATAAAGAAGTATTAGAGGGAATGAACGGCAAGAAGGTTGTTGTTCGTACATTGGATATCGGCGGTGATAAGAAGCTGCCTTACTTCACATTCCCTGAGGAAATGAATCCATTCTTAGGCTATCGTGCAATTCGTCTGTGTCTGGACCGCACTGATATTTTCCGTACTCAATTAAGAGCACTGATCAGAGCTTCTGTATATGGTAAGCTTTGCATCATGTTCCCAATGATTGCTACAATTAATGAATTCCGTCAGGCCAAAGCCTTATTCCTTGAAGAAAAAGAAAATCTGATTAAGGAAGGTGCTGCTGTTGCGGATAACATCGAAGTAGGTATGATGGTTGAAATTCCTGCTTCTGCTATTTTGGCTGATAACTTTGCGAAGGAAGCTGATTTCTTCTCAATCGGAACCAATGACTTAGTACAATACTCAATGGCTGCTGACCGTATGAGTGAGAAAGTATCTTACTTGTATCAGCCGCTGAACCCATCTCTGTTACGTTTAATCAAACTGACGATTGATGGTGCTCACAGCAATGGCCGCTGGGCTGGTATGTGCGGTGAGATGGCCGGTGATCCATATGCAGTGCCTGTACTGCTTGGTTTAGGCTTGGATGAATTCTCAATGAGTGCTACATCAATCCTGCCTGCACGTAAGATCGTTAACTCTTTAAGCAAGAAAGAAATGGAAGAGCTGGCTGCTAAGGCGCTGACTCTGGATACAGCTGAAGAAGTAACTGAACTGGTAAAGGCTGCATTAAATAAACATATTAAAAGGTGTACATATTAACCTGTACATCTTTTTTTTGACTTTTATCTCAGAAAAAATATTAAAATCTATTGTATATAATTATTTGATTATTTCAAAAAAATACGAAAATTCTGATTTTTCTTGAGATAAAAATCAGATTGATTAAAATAACAAAACCACTGACGCTTTTTAATAGTGTCAGCGGCTCTTTATAAATGTGTTTTATCTAAGCTGCGTCAGGGTGTTTAGTAAGCCAGTTCACCGCATAGGAACAGGTCGCTTTTACCTGCTTATGCTGTTTTTTAATTTCATTGACTGCCGCTTGTACAAGCTGGGAAGCGATGCCCTGTCCGCGCAGGCTGTCATCGACAAAGGTATGATTAATAGTCATACTGGTTTCATCGCTGTCAATAAAGGTAATTTCCGCGAGCAGTTTGCCGTCAGTTTCATAATAAATGCGGTTTTTTTCAGTTGTAAAGTTCATAATTTATATCTCCTTTAGATAATGACCGGTGATTGAGTCCGGATTTTTACTGATTTCAAGAGGTGTTCCCTGGGCGATGACTTTACCGCCATGAATGCCGCCCAAAGGCCCTAGATCGATGATGTAATCTGCTTGTTGAATCAGCTGAAGATTATGTTCTACCACAATCACCGTGTTTCCCTGATCGACCAGACGCTGCAGCAGCTTCAGAAAATTATCAATGTCGATGGGATGCAGCCCGGTTGTCGGTTCATCGATTAGATAAAGATTTCCCTGCTTCTGGCTCTGGTTTAATTCATTGGCAAGCTTTAGCCGCTGTGCTTCACCGGCAGAGAGTGTTGTGCATGACTGCGCCAGTTCAAGATAGCCTAAGCCGCTGTCGATAAGCAGTGTTAATATTTTCATCAGCTTCGGATACTCTTGGAAGACTTCCGCAGCTTCCATAATTGATAAATGCAGAATTTCATGGATATTATAACCCTTGAATTTTATTTTTAATACATCATCACTGAATTGTCTGCCATGGCAGATCGGACATGTGACTTCTATATCATTGAAAAATAAGAGATTGCTGGTAACAGTACCTAATCCCTCACAATGCTCACAGCGGCCGCCGGGTGCGTTGAATGAGAAATGCAGCGGTGTCAGACCGGCCGTATAACCCTGTTGGGCATATATCTTTCTGATTTCGGTAAAGATTTTGCTGTATGTAGCTACATTAGAGCGTTTCATGCTGTTTAGCGGTGTCTGCTCGATGGCGATGATCTTTTTAAAATGCTGAAGGTTTCGGATTGCATCACACGCTTGCTGCTTTGCCAGCACTTCAAAAATGAGTGTTGATTTGCCTGAGCCGGACACGCCGGTGATTGCGCAAAACACATTGATCGGCAGTTTAATATCGAGATGCTTCAAGTTGTTGCGCGTCGCGTTGATGATTTCAATCCAGCCCTGAGGCTGACGGTTTTTCCCTTGGCAGGCCTGCTGCTTTTTAAAATACTGACCAGTAATAGAGGAAGATTGTTTCTTCAATTCTTCAAAACTGCCCTGAGCGACGATCTCACCGCCTAAACGGCCGGCTCCCGGCCCCATGTCGATGATCTGATCTGCAGCCTTCATCACATCAGGATCATGTTCAATGACAAGTACCGTATTGCCCATTGCCTTCAGTTTATTCATCAGTTGAATGATGCCTTCTGTATCCTTGGCATGCAGACCCGTTGTCGGTTCATCAAGAATATAGAGTACACCGCTTAATTCAGAATCCAATGCCACAGCCAGTCTGATACGCTGCAACTCCCCGCCGGAGAGTGTCATAGTCTGCCGGTCAAGTGTCAGATAGGGGAGACCGGCATGGATCAGCCGCTGCAGCTTGGTTTTTAAATCAAGCAGATAGACTTCAACCAATACTAGCTGTTCATGGCTGCATTGTTTTTCAAGGCGGTCGATCCATTGCCATAATGTCTCTAAGGAGTATTGTACTAGTTCTGGCAGCCGGGTCTGCATAATACTTGCTTCACGGCTGAGAATAGTCAGACGCTCTCCATGACATTCACGGCATTCACCCTCGATGAAATAAGGCGCCAGCTGTTTGCTTAAACTGCCTTTTTCACTTAATCGCCGCCACAGGATCGGCCGCACACCTTCAAACAGACCCTCAGAAACCGTTTTAGGCGCATTGATATGCGGATAGGTTATTCGTATCCATGGGTTATCAGTTCCATCAAGCAGCAGCGATTTCTGAGCCTCTGAGAAGCCTTTAACCGGTAAATCATGAACAGCAGGCAAGCCATAAACCTTTAAAGCCTTTTCATATAATTCAATCTGATACTCTTTATAGCGGGCTTCCCAATAAGCGACTGCACCAGCCTTTAAGCTTAATGTCTCATCGATAAGCTTTGACTCATTAAGCATCAGCTCTTTGCCAAGTCCCTGACAAGCCGTACAGGCACCTTCTCTTGTATTGTAAGAAAAATGCGATCGGGTTAATTTTTCAATCCTTGCATGACAATGCGGACAATGAATGTAAACCTTAAATAAATCCTCTTGTTTTTCGGTTTCTTCCTTAATCATTGACTGATCAAACAGCTCATGACAGATTGGACAGCGGCGGGTGGACAGCTTTTCATAAAGCATCCGCAGATCAGTATAAATATTACTCATCGTACCTAATGAAGAACGCGGGTTATTCACACTATGCCCGGCTGTGATCAAAATAGCCGGTGAACCGCCCGATAAGCTGTCCAGCTTAGGCTTTTGAATGCCCTGCATACCCATCGCTTCAAGATAGCGCCGCTGACATTCCTGAAATAAAGTATCAATAGCTAAGGTAGACTTGCCGCAGCCGGATACACCTGTCAAAACAACTAATTGATGCTTAGGAATTTCGGCATCAATATTCTTCAGATTTCCTGTACGGGCCCCTTTAATGACAATGGCTGACATATATTTTCCTCCTTGTGTATAATTTAATACACCCTGCATCTGATGTCAGTATAACACAAACGATTCTGACATGGTGAAACAGCAGAGAAAATCAAAGCTTTAGTATAGATTTATGATATTCTATTAGTATTAAAGGAGGTACAGCTATGTACGCATGGGAATCGATACAATGCACGCTGGATTTTATTGAAGAAAATCTGGATGCGAAACAGGATATTAAACAATTGGCCGCGAAGGCAGCCCTATCCCCTTTTTATTATCAGCGGCTGTTTTCAAAATTAGTAAAAAAGCCGGTCATGGAATATGTTAAGCTGCGCCGTTTAGCGAAGGCGTGTGAAATACTGAAAGAGAGTGATGATACAATCCTGAATATTGCGATTCGATGCGGTTTCGGCTCACAGGAAGTATTTACCCGCTCATTTAAAGAAGCTTATGGTATGACACCGACAAGCTACCGTCAAAAGCCAATCATGCTGAATCAATTTGATAAGCCGGATCTGCTGCTGAATGAAACTGACATTGAAGAAAATGCACCATTAGTCAGTGAGGGTTTGGTGCTGGTAATGAAGCACATCGTTTTAGAACAGCCGATTCATTTTACAGGCATCAGCGGTACTGTTCCAATCAGCGCACAATTGCCATTAGGAGAAACATGCGGGGCAGATATACCCGGTCAGTTGTGGGCACAGTTTCATCAACTGAAACATCAGCTGCCTAAGCTTCATCATGGCCGTGAAATTGGAGTTTCTTATCTGAACAGCCAAACCCCCGATGGCTGTTTTACCTATTTTACAGGTGCCGAGTGTGAAGCAGCGGATACCCGATGGGAAAGCTTCATTCTGCCGTCAAGAGACTACATTATCTGCAGCTTTGAAGCGGAGACATTCAACGAGCTTATAACGGCTTCACTTAATAAAGCGGTAAAATTCAGCACTCGGTGGCTGTCTGAACATGGTTATGTGATGGATTGCTTCGCACCTGAAATTTATTATACCACGCAGATTCCGTCGATGGAGCTGTGGTATCCGTATCAGTCCCAATAATTAAAAAGATCTCGCTTTTCATCAGTGAGATCTTTTAACTGTATTATTTAGATAATTCAAGGAACTGATCGATCAGTTCTTCACAGGATATCATGGCATCTTCCCAGAATTCCTCTTTGGTCAGATCAATATCACAGATCGCCGCTACATCCTCAACGCTGCTGATCGTTGTCGCATGCAGCAATTCACGGTACTTAGGCACAAAATCAGCGCCTTCTTTCTTATATTTCGCATAGAGGCCTCTGGCAAACAGACCGCCGAACGCATATGGGAAATTATAGAAGCTTAAGTCTGAAGAATAATAATGGGATTTACAGATCCACATATAAGGATTCAGTGTTTTTTCATCAAGACCGTCACCATATGCCTTCTTCTGTGCTTCAATCATCATTTCACATAAGCTGTCAGCAAACATAAATTGATCCTTCGCATTTTCAAAAACAGCACTTTCAAACAGATACCGTGAATAAATATCACAAATAATCTGATTCAGATCCTGAAGCTGTTTTTCAATCAGCGCCATTTTTTCTTTTTTATCTTCAGTTTCATCAATAACTGAATTCATAATCAGATTCTCATTAAAGGTAGACGCTGTCTCGGCAACCGGCATCGAATAGCTGACATTCAGCGGCCGGTGGTCCTGAATGTTGTAGCCGTGATAAGCATGTCCCAGCTCATGAGCCAAAGTAACGACATCACCTAACGCGCCGTCAAAATTAGTCAATACACGGCTCTGTTTAAACTGCGGCAGGTTTTCACAGAACGCGCCGCCGACTTTACCCTTATGCGGATAAAAATCGATCCATGCGTTATCGAAGGCCTCCGCAACCATATCGGCAAGATCATCGGCGAAGCCACGGAAATGATTGACCAGATAATCTCTGGCTTCTTCCACCGTGAATTTACGGTCACTTTCACCTACCGGTGCAAATAAATCATACCATGGCAGACCATTCTCATGCCCTAATAATTCTGCCTTACGCTTCATATAGGCTCTGAATTTTGGCATATGCTTATCCATTGCCTTCAGCATCGCATCAAGGGTTGAACGCTGCATACGGCTATCCATTAGCGTCATTGCCAGCGGTGATTCATAGCCTCTTAATTTCGCTGCTGTGTTAACCTGTTTCTTGATATTGTTCAGCGCGAAAGCCACCGGTTCCTTGATTTTTTCATAACCCGCCAGCTCAGCTTCATAAGCGGCCTTGCGCACTTCAGCACTTTCATCATAGGCTAGATTGCGCACCATGCTCAGGTTGACCTTTTCACCCTTGTAATCCACTTCCAAGGTAGAAGTCATGTATTCCTGAAGATTGCCCCACGCTTCACCGCCGGTCAGATCCATCATCGAAAGCACTTCTTCCACTTCTTCACTCAGCAAATGCTTGGCATTCTGTTTAATTTCATGAAGCATGAAACGGTAGGTTTTTAATAATTCATCCTGTTCAATCACTTCATCAAGATTTTCAATTCCGGCAATAAACTTATTGATGGCAGTAGTTGGTTTGGCAGTAGCCGCCATCCTCTGACTCAGCTGCGCGCCATAGGCAACCGTTTGGGCATCCGATGTATTGACCGCCTGCCGCAGATTGATGTAATAGGCAAGCCGGCTTACCGCCAGTGTCAGCTTTTCATTCAGCTTCAGCACTTCCACCAGCTTATCCTTTGCCGCTCCCTCATCAAGATGTTTCGCACATTCGTTCAATTCATCGATTAAAGCTGGCAAAGCTTTAAAATCACGCTGAAATTCTTCACTTTCATAACTCTTATACAGGATATCAAGATTCCATTCTTTATTCATCGTTTTTCCTCCTTGCATTAGTATGCTTCAATTACTCTGTAATATAAGCCAGGATCAATTTCATGGACGCGTCAAGTGCCTGCATATGCGTTCGCTCCATACCATGAGACGCATGGACACCCGGACCGATCAAGGCACCCTTAATATCATTGCCGCCGCGCAGGCCGGCACCGACATCACTGCCGTAGAATGGATAGATATCCACGGCAAAGTTTAACTTTTCACGCTTTGCCAGTTCGATCAGCTTGCTGGTCATCGCATAATCATAAGGCCCGCCGCTGTCTTTCGCGCAAATCGATACATCATATTCACTGCATGCCAGATCAAGACCGATACAGCCCATGTCACAGGCAATCAGCTCATTAAGCTCAGGCAGTGAGCTGGCGCCATGGCCTACCTCTTCATATGTAGTAATGATAAAAATACAGCGATGCTTTGGGGTGATTTTTTGTTCACGCATCATTTTTAATACACCAAACAGACATACGACAGAAATCTTATCATCAAGGAATCGGCTTTTCACAAAACCGCTTGGTGTAATTACCGTTTTTGGATCATAGGCTATGATATCCCCATTCATGATTCCCAATGCCATAACATCTTCTTTATTCTTTACAACCTCATCGATTCTTACCATCATATTGTCACAGTCACGCGGTTTACTTTTGGCATCCGCATAAACATGAACCGCCGGTGAAGAAGACAAAATCGTACCGGTGTAGACCTTTTGATCTCGGATGATGATTCGGCAGTATTCACCATCTAAAGTGGGCATGATCGGTCCGCCTAGAGCGGTAACAGCCAGTGTACCGTCCGCATTGATTGAACGTACCATTAATCCCAATGTATCGGTATGGGCGCTGATACCTACCGTTCTTGATTCATCGCAGCCATTCACGATGATATGCAGATTGCCTTTCTCATTGCGGAAGGTCTCATAACCAAGGCTTTGTGCCTCCTGTTCTAAAAAAGCTATCGCATTGCCCGTATAACCGCTGGGGGAGTCAATACTGAATAGCTTTTCAGCCAATGCTTTGATATACTCTTTATCCATCTCATTCTCCTCTTTCAATTGTGACACAATCCATGCCGTCACTTTCTTTCATTTTTACACGTATCGTCTCCTGAATCGAGCTGGGTATATTTTTACCGACATAATCAGCCCGTATCGGCAGCTCACGATGGCCGCGGTCAACCAGCACCGCCAGCTGAACCTCTTTGGCCCTTCCATAATGCAGGATACCTTCAAGCGCCGCTCTGACTGTCCGTCCCTTAAATAAGACGTCATCAACCAGGATCACTTTCTTATCTTTCACTGAAAAATCAATTTCCGGCAATGGATATTTCTCATCAAGATCATCGCGCCATGCCTGAATATTCATCGCATGACATTCAACCTCAACCCCTTCTACCTTCTTGATCAGCGCCGCCATTCTTAAGGCCAAAAATTCACCTCGGGTTTTAATACCCACTAATACGATGTTATCCACACCCTTATTGCGTTCAATAATTTCATGAGACATACGGGTTAAAGAACGCCGCATCGCATCTTCATCTAGTATAATTTTTTTCTCCATTGTTCACCTCTAAAATAAATCCATGATTTCTTTCTTACTCATGTTTGTAATTAAACCATCATTCTCATTGATAATCGAATCCGATAAATCCCTTTTCAGATCCTGTAATATCTGAATCTTTTCCTCGATCGTATCCTTCATAATCAGCTTAAATACTTGTACATTCTTATGCTGACCGATTCGATACGCGCGATCTGTCGCCTGATTCTGGGCAGAGACATTCCACCATGGATCAAAGTGAATCACCACCTCGGCACTGGTCAGATTCAAACCGGTACCGCCGGCTTTCAATGAGATTAGGAAAACCTGTGTATCATCCTGATTAAAGGCATGGACGCTGTTTTGACGATCTATCTTGGAAGTTGATCCTTTAAGCAGATAATACGATATCTTTTCCTTCTTTAATTCATTTTCAATCAATGCCAATAAGCTTGTGAACTGTGAAAAGATCAATACCTTTTTCTTTGATTCACAGCACTGATGAATCAACTCCATACAGGCATTCAGCTTACATGATTCACCGTCATACTTATCATAAATCAACCGTGGATCACAGCAGAACTGACGCAATCGAGTCAGCATTGACAGAATCAGAATCTTACTCTTTTCAAAGCCGTTCTTATTAAATTCATTGCTTAATTCCTGTTTGATGGAAGCTACATTAGCGATATAGAGCTTACGGCTTTCTTCATCCATATCAAGTACCATTGTATTTTCAACCTTTTCCGGCAATTCCTTTAATACATCTTTCTTGATTCTTCTTAATATAAACGGTTCAACCATACGTTTTAAGCTTTCCAGCATTACATCATCATGATCTCTGACGATCGGAATCTCAAAGCTTTTCCGGAAATGATTGTAGCTGTACAGATAACCCGGCATCAAGAAATCAAAGATGCTCCAAAGCTCTGCCAGAGAATTTTCAATCGGTGTACCGGTCAAAGCGAATTTATTTGCACTGCTGATCTTTTTTACACTGATCGCATTCTTCGTTGACGTATTTTTAATATACTGAGCTTCGTCTAAAATCTGGAACTGGAAACGGCGGCCTTCATACTGATCCACATCCCTCTTTAAATAATCATAAGAAGTAATCAGCACATCATAGTCATCAGCCATCGCAATCAGCTTTGAGCGTTCTTCAGCTGTGCCGCTGATGACTAGGGAACGAAGACCTGGTGCGAATTTTTTGATTTCACTTTCCCAGTTAAGGATCAGTGAACTCGGACAGATAACTAAACTGGTACTTTCAGGATGGTGCAGCCGTTCGTCCTCAAACAATGTGATGACCTGAATCGTTTTACCGATACCCATATCATCAGCCAAAATGCCGCCAAAACCATAGGAGGCCATCGTTTTAAGCCAGCGGAAGCCGACTTTCTGATAATTTCTGAGGATCGGCTTTAAAGCGGCCGGTACACTGTAGTCACTGTCGGATACGTTTTTAATCGCTTTCACTAAGGTTTTGAAATTACCGTCACGTTCAACCTTTAAAAGCTCCATCTTACGCAGCCGGGCATCTAAAGACAGCGAGCGGTATTTTTCAACGACAATATGTCCCTCGTTCAATTCTTTGCTGGAAACATTCAGACCATGAAGCGCTTCGCTTAATTCACTCAGCGATGAATCCTCAAGGTTGATGAAGGAACCCGATTTCATGCGGTAATATTTCTTGTTTAAGCTATATGCCTGAAGTACATTTTGTAATTCATCAATTGGGAAATCACTTGTGTCAAACTGGATTTCTAAAAGATCATTTTCAATCTTAACCCCCATGGAAATCGAGATGCTGCTGCGGATCTGTACTTGCTTGATCTTATCTGTTGCATAAATCTGACAGCAGTGTTCACATTCCTCAATGCCCTGAGAGAAAAATTCATAAAAGGCATCCTGACTGTTTTCAATATAAGAAATACCGGTCGTATTATCGATGCGTGTCATATATTTTCTGACAATCATCTGAATCGCAATCTCTTCTGAGAAATTACGGTAGGTACTCATCTTCGTAGGCATAAAGGCATTGTATTCTTCAGTGCCATAGCTGAATACAAGCCGGGCACTGACAACATTATGCTTGGGCATATCCAAATATAAACGGGCAGACAGCGGCAGCGGCGCAAATTCACTGATATCATCACCGCTTAAAACAATAAGTGAATGGATCGATGTTAAGACATTGTTATAGAAGGAAGGCATGTGTCTGACATCGACCAGCAAACCTCGCTTGATTGATGCGAACAGCTTCAGCAGCGGCATCAAATGGGTGGAATATTCACTGTCCAAGCGATAGAGAATCAGATCGTGAAACAAATAAAGATGCTGCTTGCCTTCAATTAATTTAAAATCTTTCAGCGATAAGGTAAATTCATAGGCCGTATCATCATAACGCATCGCGTTTAAGCGCAGCGGCGGATTTTCATCCTTGAATACGACATTGATAATGCGATTAGCTTCGATATGATAATTAATGCCTTCACTCATAAAGCGGTCAAAGAAGGCGTCAACGGAGCTGGGTTTCATATATAACAGGCGCGGATTGGCGCCAACAATGCGGTTTTCATAATAAACATGATCAAATTCAAGCGTTTCCATGAAGGTCAGCAGCTTTTGAGCTTGTTCATTCAGCGAGTAGCTGTTATGGATAAACTCACATTCATTGCCATATTGAATGACTACATTCTGCTGCATATCATGAAGAAACTGAGTAGGATTTTTTAAAATATAAAGCTTATTATAACCCAGCTTAAAACTGAGTGCGGCTGCTGCGAGCGGAGCTGTATCCAACAATTCTAAGATCGGCATGATCTGAATCTTACGGCCGTTATTCATCGCCAAGGTGGAATACACAATACTTTGTTCATATTCCTTAATACAATCCAGTACCTGCGGGTCAGTCAAGACCGCCTTGGCTTTATCCGCTTCTTGATTAGCCAGCTCCTTAAAGTAGAGCTTCAGTAAAACAGCGACCGCGTGCCGGCATACCGGATGGGAGGTGCCATGCAGCGGACAGTTGCAGTGATGGGCTTTAATCATATAATCATCCTTGGTAATTGCCAGATTGACTTCATAGTAGGTTTTATCTTCCTGTACGGTCGCATTCACTAAAATGATGGCAGGATCAAAGTTAGCATCTACCTCTAAAGATACGACCCGGCCATCTTCATAGTATTTAAGACCTTCATTATATATATCAGGGCTGATTGCAAAATCTTTTATTTGCGCTAGCGTCAATTCCATATCGATCCTCCAAGCTCCATATCATTACTCTTTATTCTATCATTTTCTTTGGCTGATGTCTTGAAAAAAGATGAGCAGTGACTCTTTTTAACTTACTTATGCAGAAAAGGGGCGCTTTGAATAGTTTCCAAAATGGCTTTCGCTAAATCAACCGCGCTGCGATAATCAGCATAACTGGCAAAGCCGTGATGAGAGTGAATATAACGAACCGGAATGCCGATGACGATCGTCGGTATATCGCGGACATGTATAAAAGCACCGTTTGTACCGCCGCCGCTGCGCACACTTTCCTGACAAGGAATCTGTTTGGCATCCGCAAGCTGTAAAGCAAAACGCTGAAAACCGGGATGGGTAATCATTGAACGGTCAAAATGCCGAAGCATGCAGCCTTTTTTTAATGCGGTTTGAATCATATAAGGTTCCTGGAACGTATCATCAGCCGGACAGCCTTCAAAGACGATGGCCAGATCAGGTTTCAACCGTTCAAGGTTGGCTTGAATGCCGCGCTCACCAACCTCTTCCTGCACCGAGAAGGAGGCGCAGACATCGGCGGCCGGCTGCTGTAATTCCTTAAGTGTATCAATCAGCGCTGAAACACCAATGCGGCAGTCCAGTGCTTTTCCTAAAATTAAATCATGTCTTTCATCATAGCTGCATGTGACATCAGGCACTGCCGGTGCTGCCAGCCCTAATTTAAAGTTTTCCTTCAGATCGTGATCACTCACAGCACCGACATCGATGACCATCTTACTCAGCTCAGCCCCTTCATGCTTTTCACTCTCACTCATAAAATGAATCGGTTTAGCGGCAATGATCCCCTCAATCAGCTCACCATCTGTATTGCGGACTTTCACCTTGTGAGCCGGGGCCGTATTCGATACCCAGCCGCCCAATGGCAGAAACGGCATCGTACCGTTAGGCTTCACTGCCTGAATAATAAAGCCTACCTCATCAAGATGGGCATCCAGCATGACCTTTAAACGATTGCCGGTATTTTTAATGGATTGTGCGGTTACATTATGCAGACTGTCCTCATGAACATCCTTTACCTGAACCAGCATCTTTTTTACTAAAGCCGCAACATCTTCTTCAAAGCCGCTGGGACCAAAACTATCAGAAAGCATGCATATCTGTTTTATCGAATCATTCATCATTTATCCTCTTTTCAATTGCAAAACTATTATACACCAATCCGCCATTCATGGTAGAATATTATCAAGGAGAAAAGAAAGGATGGGGAGGCGAGGATGCAACTAGGTATTTCTGAAAAGGATAAAGAAAGATTAAACTGCATTATCCGCTGGCTGCAATTAAAGCATCACATAAAAGTTGAAAATATGATAGAAGGTATCTGTTCACGAGGTACCTACAATAAGATCCGCAAAGGGGAAGCGGTTAAGAACGATGAAATCTATGAACGGCTGCTGGCCATCTTTGGGTATGAATATACTTATGATGAGCAGCAAGAGGCTGAACTGGAAATCATGTTCAGAGAACTGAGACTGAAAGCTGACCGCTATGATCCGGATCGTCAGAATACGATGGATGAATGTATCCGTTATTTAAAAGCGCAGGGCAGCGGTGTATTCTGTTCGCTGTATCTTGAAGCATTGGAAATGATTAATGACTATTGGAATAAGGATATATCGGATCGAGATCATGCCGAGGAATTATTTCAAATCATATCGATATTTCCTGATCCGCTGATTGATCTGATGATGGATTTTATCTTTAGAATGCGCTGGAATGCTCATCTTGACCGGCCTGAATTATTTGAAGAATTAATGGATGTCTATGATTTTAGACATTCTGCCTGCATCAGCAACCGCATGAATTATATTCATATCTTAATTTTTAACCGCCGTAATTTTGATGCGGCCATGGAAATCGACAAGCTGGAAAAATTGATTGATCCCAACCGCAATGCGGCTCAATATCTGCGTCTTTTTGTCTTTAAGCTGCAGATGATCAATAATATACAGGGAAAATCAATCCTTGAATATTATGAACAGCTGAAATGCTTCTTACACACCCATTATGAGCAGCTGCCTTATAAACAAAGCATGAGCTCTTTATACAACATCGGCATTTATCTGTTTGATCAGGGGCATTTTAACGAGGCGAAAAAGGTATTGGAATATGTCGGTAAGCTGCCGCGCTATAAGTATAAAACCTATATCCTGCTGCAGGGAATATCCCGTCAGGTCGATCATTGCCGGCTGAAAACTAATCCGGATCTTGACCGCTTGCAGGACGAAAGTCATAAGCTGCAGGCGATGGTCAATTATTTCTGCCGCCGTGAGGAGAAATCATTTGATGAACAAGTCAATGAACTGAATCAGGTAGTCTGCACTTATATGGAAAAAAGCGGTCTCGATGATCCGTTTTATGAGATATTCAGAGATGAAATGACAGCATTGTTCGATGAGGAATGCGTTCGTGTTCCGGAAAACAGAGCAGTTCTGACACGCCGTAAGTATCATTTACTGCGTAAATTCAGACAAATTGTGGAATAAAAATTAGAAAATAAGCCATTAAACGTGCTAATTGTCATTTATAAACCAAAATTTTCTAGTTTTTACACAGATGATAAAAAATGTGCTATTCTAAACATGTGAAAAAAGTCATGAGAGTGACTTCATTGATGCGAAAACATTCAACGGGGGTTGAATGTTTTTTCAGCTTCAGGCATTGATTTGATTGTTTTTTGACACTAAGTGGTATAATGATAAAAAAGAGAGAAGGGTTAAAATGAGTTTTCTTGATACATTGAGAAAAGATAAGATGGAAGCATTAAAGAATAAAGATACGGTTAAGAATGGCGTATGTTCACTGCTGATATCGGCAATTGCTTTAAAGGAAAAAGAAGGCCGTGCGGTATTGAGTGATGATGAGGCAATGAGTTATGTACAGAAAGAGTTAAAGCAGACTAAAGAAACATTATCGCTGACACCGGCTGATCGTACGGATCTGATTGCGGAGACAGAGCGCAAGATCGAAATTCTTGAGGCCTATCTGCCTAAGCTGATGAGTGCTGATGAATTAAAAGCGGCAATTCTTGAGATTCTTGAAGAAAAGCAGCTTGAACGCAGCAATAAAAGCAAGGGCATACTGATTAAAGAAACACTGGCTCGCTATCCCGGCAAAACTGATGGCAAGGCAGTTAATCAGGCATTGGCAATACTGCTTAAGTAAATTAAAAAGACACCTGCATGCATTGTATCATTCAATGAGCAAGTGTCTATTTTTTATTTATTTTCAGCAAGTGTTTTAATTTCGCCGTTGAGGACAGCACCTTGAGATACCCCAATGCGGCGTGTCTGAATATTGCCGTTTAATACAGCGTGTTCTTTAATCAGACAAGTATCTTCTGCGATGATTTTACCATTCATCTGACCGTCCAGCGTCAATGAGCGGGCTGATAAATCACCGACGATGGTCGTTGCTTCATCAACGATGATATTCTCAAGCACTGAAGCATTGCCCTTAAGATCGGCTGCCGAAAAGGTTACGCTTTCAGCTTTGATATCGCTGGTAACCGTGCCATTCATCAAAATGCAGCCGCCGGCTTCAATATTACCTTGTACATTACCGTGCAGCTCAATACTGCCGCCCGTCTTAATATTGCCGATGATTTCAACATCGCTGCCGATAATTGTCGATGAATTGCTGGTTTTGTTCGGCTCAGCGGACTTGGGAGGCTCGTTATGTGAAACAGGCTGCGGTTTTTCAAATTTAACCGGCTCCTCTTTTTCTTCACTGATTCCCATTTTGCGAATCAAATCCCCAAATGAATTTTTTGATGTAGTCGTATTCATAGTTTCCCTCCAGAAATGTGCCCCAATTTTTTATTATTATATCACATATTTTAAGGAATAGAAACTTATGGCAGCAACGAAGAATTTATTTGTTTATTTATAAACGGTATAGCTCCCTTTTTGACAGCTTTTACTGAAATAAAGCGCTTTGTCAGCATTTTTATACATATTTTGAAAGCTGCTGCTTTGCTTGTCATTGTAAGCAATACCGATGGTGCAGCTAAACGGCATCTCGATCGCATTTTTTAATTCATCAAGCAGGCTTGCAATCAATGCTTCCACATCGGCTCGAGATGGATAATCTGCGATGAATATACTGAATTCATCACCGCCAAGACGGCTGATTAGTTCATTGTGACAGAAGATTTTATTCAGCAGATCGGCAAAGCTGCGCAGGAAGAGGTCACCCTGAAGATGTCCGTAGTTATCGTTAATTGATTTAAAGTCATCAATATCAATCATGAGAAATGCGCAGCGATGATCATGGGCCGACAGCGCGCTGTTGACAC
>BAHV02000026.1:0-4583 GCA_000508965.1 Clostridiales bacterium VE202-08 | reverse complement strand
AAAAAAAGACCCAATGAAGGGTCGATCACCTGGCAGCTAGTTATCTTCACGGGAGCAGGTCCAGCTATTGTCACCGTTAAAGTGCTTAACTTCTGTGTTCGGGATGGGTACAGGTGTCTCCACTTTGCCATCGCCACCAGATCTTCTGAGGTCATTCCCTCAAAACCAAATAACAGTTGACTTCCATTCTCTTTCTTCCTAGTTGTGTGATTAAGTCCTCGACCCATTAGTATCAGTCAACTCCATGTATTTCTACACTTCCATCTCTGACCTATCTACCTTGTCGTCTTCAAGGGGGCTTACTACTTGCGTATGGGAAATCTCATCTTGGAGTCGGTTTCGTGCTTAGATGCCTTCAGCGCTTATCCGTTCCCTACTTAGCTACCCAGCTATGCATCTGGCGATACAACTGGTGCACCAGCGGTAGGTCCATCCCGGTCCTCTCGTACTAAGGACAGATCTCCTCAAATTTCCTACGCCCACAACAGATAGGGACCGAACTGTCTCACGACGTTCTGAACCCAGCTCGCGTACCGCTTTAATGGGCGGACAGCCCAACCCTTGGAACCGAATTCAGCTCCAGGATGCGATGAGCCGACATCGAGGTGCCAAACCTCGCCGTCGATGTGAACTCTTGGGCGAGATCAGCCTGTTATCCCCAGGGTAGCTTTTATCCGTTGAGCGACGGCCCTTCCATTCGGCACCGCCGGATCACTAATCCCGACTTTCGTCCCTGCTCGACTTGTTGGTCTCGCAGTCAAGCACCCTTCTGCATTTGCACTCGTCGATTGATTTCCAACCAATCTGAGGGTACCTTTGGGCGCCTCCGTTACTCTTTAGGAGGCGACCGCCCCAGTCAAACTGCCCACCTGACACTCTCCCTCTCCCAGTTCATGGAAGCAGGTTAGAACTTCAATCAAACAAGGGTGGTATCCCAACGTCGACTCCTCCTACACTGGCGTGCAGGTCTCTTCGTCTCCCACCTATCCTGTACATGTTTGATCAAAATTCAATATCAGGCTACAGTAAAGCTCCATGGGGTCTTTCCGTCTAGTTGCGGGTACCCGGCATCTTCACCGGGACTAAGATTTCACCGAGTCTGCTGCCGAGACAGCGCCCAAATCGTTACTCCTTTCGTGCGGGTCAGAACTTACCTGACAAGGAATTTCGCTACCTTAGGACCGTTATAGTTACGGCCGCCGTTCACTGGGGCTTCAATTCAATGCTTCTCCCTTGCGGGATGACACATCCTCTTAACCTTCCAGCACCGGGCAGGAGTCACCCCCTATACTTCGTCTTGCGACTTTGCAGAGAGCTGTGTTTTAGTTAAACAGTCGCTTGGGCCTCTTCACTGCGGCTCTTTCGAGCACCCCTTCTTGCGAACGTACGGGGTCATTTTGCCGAGTTCCTTGGCAACAGTTCTCTCGCTCACCTCAGGCTTCTCGCCTTGCCCACCTGTGTCGGTTTTGGTACGGGCCGCGATGAGATTAGCACTAGAAGCTTTTCTTGGAAGCTGGTATCATGGACTTCGCTACTTGCCGTAGCTTTCACTCCCCATCACGCCTTTGCATTGATACACGGATTTGCCTATGTATCTGCTCCTGCGTTTGGACCACAATCCATTAAGTGGATCCACTAACCTTCTCCGTCACTCCTTCATTCTCACGCGGGTACAGGAATATCTGCCTGTTTTCCATCGACTACGCCTTTCGGCCTCGCCTTAGGTCCCGACTTACCCAGGGCGGACGAACCTTCCCCTGGAATCCTTGGGCTATCGGTGTGCAGGATTCTCACCTGCATCTCGCTACTCACACCGGCATTCTCACTTCCATGCTCTCCACCGCTTCTTCCGATACGGCTTCTACGTTCATGGAACGCTCCCCTACCACTTGCAATTGCTTGCAAATCCGCAGCTTCGGTAGTATGCTTAGCCCCGGTACATTTTCGGCGCAGAGTCACTCGACTAGTGAGCTGTTACGCACTCTTTCAAGGATGGCTGCTTCTGAGCCAACCTCCTAGTTGTCTGTGCATCTCCACATCCTTTTCCACTTAGCATACATTTTGGGACCTTAACTGGCGGTCTGGGCTGTTTCCCTTTTGACCATGGACCTTATCACCCACAGTCTGACTGCCGGATAGTTCCACATGGCATTCGGAGTTTGATTGCATTCAGTACCCCTGGATGGGGCCATCATGCATTCAGTGCTCTACCTCCACATGGTTTCCTCCGACGCTAGCCCTAAAGCTATTTCGGGGAGAACCAGCTATATCCAGGTTCGATTGGAATTTCTCCCCTAGCCACAATTCATCCGCCAACTTTTCAACGGGGGTCGGTTCGGTCCTCCATCAAGTATCACCTTGACTTCAACCTGATCATGGCTAGATCACCTGGTTTCGGGTCTACCGCATCGTACTCTCGCCCTTTTCAGACTCGCTTTCGCTTCGGCTCCGTATCTTCTACTTAACCTCGCACGATATGGTAACTCGCCGGTTCATTCTACAAAAGGCACGCCATCACCCTTTAACGGGCTCTGACTTCTTGTAGGCATACGGTTTCAGGTTCTATTTCACTCCCCTCCCGGGGTTCTTTTCACCTTTCCCTCACGGTACTGGTTCACTATCGCTCACATACTCGTATTTAGGCTTGCCGGATGGTCCCGGCTGCTTCCGACTGGGTTTCTCGTGCCCCGCCGTACTCAGGATCCCTCTAGAGCTTCTTCGATTTTCGTTTACAGGGCTTGCACCTTCTTCGGCCGGCCTTTCAATGCCGTTCTTCTAATCGTCAAAGTCTCACCTCGAGGTCCTACAACCCCAGAACATGTTCTGGTTTGGCCTCTTCCGCGTTCGCTCGCCGCTACTGACGGAATCACTTTTGTTTTCTTTTCCTCCAGGTACTAAGATGTTTCAATTCCCTGGGTTTCTCTCTCATGAGCTATTGATTTACTCATGGATGATAACGCATTACCGTTATCGGATTTCTCCATTCGGATACCCACGGATCCTTGCGTTCTTACCGCTCCCCGTGGCGTTTCGCCGTTTGATGCGTCCTTCTTCAGCTGTATGTGGCTAGGCATTCACCGTACGCCCTTCTCTACTTAATCACTTTAAGTATTGTGTTTTTTACGTTGTTCTCTCATCGTTGTGTTTTTCGCGTCCAATTGCTTGGATCTTATTTTTCTGAGTTACTGTTTGTTTAACATTTTTTCTCGATTTATCTTTTGCTTTTCTATTCAGAAAGATCATGTTTTTATCTCTTATGTCTTCTGTTATTTGGTTTTCAAAGAACGAACTGCTTCTGGACTGTGCTTCTCGCACCTTCCAAAACTGAACAGGAAATATCTTTTTCTTACTTTCTCCTTAGAAAGGAGGTGATCCATCCCCACGTTCCCGTAGGGATACCTTGTTACGACTTAACCCCAGTCATCGATCCTACCTTCGACGGCTCCCTCCTTTCGGTTAGGCCACCGGCTTCGGGTATTATCAACTCCCATGGTTTGACGGGCGGTGTGTACAAGGCCCGAGAACGTATTCACCGCGGCATGCTGATCCGCGATTACTAGCGATTCCGACTTCATGAAGTCGAGTTGCAGACTTCAATCCGAACTGAGACGTCCTTTATGAGATTCGCTTACAGTCACCTGCTCGCTGCTCTTTGTAGACGCCATTGTAGTACGTGTGTAGCCCAGGCCATAAGGGGCATGATGATTTGACGTCATCCCCACCTTCCTCCGGTTTGTCACCGGCAGTCTCTCTAGAGTCCCCATCTTACTGTTGGTAACTAGAAACAAGGGTTGCGCTCGTTGCGGGACTTAACCCAACATCTCACGACACGAGCTGACGACAACCATGCACCACCTGTGTGTATCATAACTATCTCCCTATCTCTAGGGCCTTTGATACCATGTCAAGGCCTGGTAAGGTTCTTCGCGTTGCGTCGAATTAAACCACATACTCCACCGCTTGTGCGGGCCCCCGTCAATTCCTTTGAGTTTCACACTTGCGTGCATACTCCCCAGGCGGAGAACTTATTGCGTTAACTGCAGCACTGAGTTTCCCCAACACTTAGTTCTCATCGTTTACGGCGTGGACTACTAGGGTATCTAATCCTATTTGCTCCCCACGCTTTCGTGCTTCAGCGTCAGTTACAGGCCAGACAACCGCCTTCGCCACTGGTGTTCCTCCATATATCTACGCATTTTACCGCTACACATGGAATTCCATTGTCCTCTCCTGCACTCCAGCCAGACAGTTTCCAAGGCTTACCGTGGTTGAGCCACGGGCTTTTACCTCAGACTTATCCAGCCGCCTACGCACCCTTTACGCCCAATAATTCCGGATAACGCTTGCCACCTACGTATTACCGCGGCTGCTGGCACGTAGTTAGCCGTGGCTTTCTGGTAAGGTACCGTCACTCATAGAGCATTCCCTCTCTATGCCGTTCTTCCCTTACAACAGAGCTTTACAACCCGAAGGCCGTCTTCACTCACGCGGCATTGCTCGGTCAGGGTTTCCCCCATTGCCGAAAATTCCCTACTGCTGCCTCCCGTAGGAGTTTGGGCCGTGTCTCAGTCCCAATGTGGCCG
>BAHV02000027.1:0-3747 GCA_000508965.1 Clostridiales bacterium VE202-08 | reverse complement strand
GCAAACAGCTGGTGTCTGTGCTGAAGCAGATAAAGATTCAGCGGAATGTGGACGTGACTTGTATGTAAGAATTAAGGATGCTATGGGTGAAAGCGCATTTGCTGACATTATGATGGATGGTGGAACAACAATCACCGTTGATAATAATAGTACAGATGATGGCTCTAAAGATACCACTGATCAAGATATTATTCGTACAATTGTTACTTATAATGAGGCTTTAAGTGAATATAGAAAAGCAACAGCTTCTAGTACTGAATATACTGAGATTGGAAAATGGTTAACAGCCGTTGAAAAAATTAATGAAATGTTCAATAAATTCACAACAGTTGCTGCCGATGCTGCTGATTTAGATACTGCTATTGCTAATTTAAATGGTATTGTTAAGACAAACGCTGAGGCAGTTACAGCTGGTGGTGACTGGGCCGATGAGAATGGTGATTTAGTTGAAGGTGAATTAAGTGCTGCAAAAGCTGCATTAAAAGACATGAATACATTTGAAGATAAATATTTTAATAATATGTCAGAAGCAATGCAGTCACGTTTTGCTGAAGTTAAGAGTTCTTTAGAAATCTTATTAACTGGTCATATGGATACTTCTGATGAAACTATCGCTAAATTTGTTGAAGCATTTGATAAAGTTCTACAAGGTGACATTGATGGCAAAGATATCAAATTAACTCAAACTGAAGCAAAATTGACAGGTTATGGATCTGATGCATTGACTTTAAAAGCTGTCAATTTGTCAAGTAAGACTGCATTAAAACAAAGAATTAACAAAATTAAGGATGCGGATGATTATGATGATGTAAAAGATTCAGATGCAGTAATTGCATTAATTGATGCTTATCAAGAATTAATTGATAATTTAGGTGATTTATCTACTATCTTAACTAGTGATGCTTATAAAACTTATACTAAGACTAAAACTGATGACGCTGATGAGACTGTAAGAAGTGCAATTATGAAATTGGCTCCTACAAAATATGATGCTGTTGCAAATGCAGATAAAGCTTTAGAAGAAGTGAAGAAAATTGCTAAAGAATTAGATTCTGAACAATGGACTGTATTAAAAGATTTAAAAGCTGATGTGTTAGATTTAGCTTTTGATTTTGCTACAAAGAAAATTGGTAATTACTATTCTGACAAGGGTGCATTTGTTGATGGCGTAACAGCTTCACAAATCTCTACAATTAAAGCTAATGTTCCTGGTGCATTATTAAAAGTTGTTGATACAGAAACTGGCGAATTCGGTTTTGATTATTTAGAAGCCCATATGGAGAAAGTTGAAGCTGCATTAGCTGCTGTAACTACTGATATTGCTAAAATCACACCAGCTAATATTAAAACGACTGACAAAGCTGCTTTAGAAGCTGCAGAAGATGCTATCTATGAATTGTATTACAATAAAGGTAAATATGTAAATAACTTAACTGATAAAGAGCTCAAGACAGTACGCCAGGCTGACACTAAGATCACTAACTTACGTGAAGCATTCGATAACTTAGGAACAACAGCAGTAGCTGGATGGTATGATATGGGTAACGGTAACTGGGGTTACAACAATGAAGACGGTACTCCAGCTGCTTACAAATGGGTTGCTTCTGGTTCTGATTGGTATATGATCAAAGACGGTAAGATGCTGAGAAATACTTGGTTGGCTACTGACGGCGGTCGCTGGTACTACTTAGACAATGCTGGTAAGATGGTTTCTAACCAATCAGTCGATGGCTGCTGGATCAATTCTTACGGCGTTTACATGAGCCCTTCTTACAACGGTTAATTGTAAAGTAGATTAAAACTAAACTTGAGATGTACAGAGATGTGCATCTCTTTTTGCATGCAAAAAGAGAGATTCAATTAAGAATCTCCCTTAAGTGTTAGTAAGTTGCGTTAACTATTTAACCCAAACTCCATAAGAGTTGAATGTATAGCCGTTAACAGTTGTGTTAGAAACCATAACACCAGCATCATCTACATAGTACCATCTAGTACCCTGAGCATCAGAAGCGATCCAAGAGTTACGTAACATTGTACCATTCTTCACATAGTACCAGTTAGCACCAGAAGCTACCCATTTAGTTGGTCTAGAACCATCTTCAGCGATGTAATCCCAATCGCCATTGCCTTTGTCTACCCATCCTGATTGAGTTACTGTTCCGTTAAGGATCAGTTTTAAGTATAAAGTTTCAATTAATTCAACATTTGCTAATACTTCTTTCTTTTCTTTTGAAGTCAATGCAGAAGCATATTCTGTAGCAATCTTGTCACCATCAACTAATTGATTCAATGCTTTTTTAGCTTTGATGATCTTGTTAGCTTGTGCTGATGTTAATGTAGAATTTAATGTCAATCCTTCGATATCATCAGTTACTGCTTTCAATAATTCTTCTACTGAAGTAACAGTGTTTACTAATACATCATAATAAGTTTCATCACTTTCTTCATTGTCAATCACTGTAGTCAATACATATTGTAATCCTGCAGTTGAAGAACTAGTTTCTAATAAATCAAATACATCCTTAGTTTCTACATAGCGACCATAGTCTGCATTTTCTAAACGTACAACATATTTACCACTGTTTAACTGTTTTGGAGTTAATGTATAGAATTCAGCCACAAAACCTTCAACGAATTCTTTTAATGCTGCTGAATCTTTCTCTCTGAATGCATTCAATGCTTTATCAAGAGCGATTTCATGTGCTTCTGTATCATCACCCAAATAATCAGCAGCTGCTTTAGCTAAATTCTTAACTTTAGTAGCTAAATCCTTCTTATATGATTTAACATCAGCATTTGTAGATTTCAGAAGGTTCTTAACTTCTTTCATATCTTCAATGATAGCTTCTAGACCATCGATTAAAGTTGCAACTTCTTCAGCATCTTTTACATCATCATAATCTGCGATTGCGCTTAAAGCATCGTTGTCATCATTTTTGATGTCCTTTAATACTTTTTCAACTTTACTTAAGTTCTTATAAGAGATAGCTTCTTCTTTTTCAACTGCTTCATAAACAGTTACACCAGAAATTAGTTCAACTTTTTCAAGTTCGTTAGCATAATCAGTTACGTAAACATCTTCTCTTTCAGATTTGTAATCTTCTACTTCTGACTTGAAGTTATTGATTGTATCGGTAACAACATCTCTGTGAGCATCATCAATCATAGCATTCAGATATTTTTCGTTATCTTTGATTACTTTATAGATTTCTTCAGCGTCTTTAGCAGTAGCTTTAGTAACACCGTCTTCTGCAACATCAGAGATTGTCTTACCACCATCTGATGTCTTCAGATTACCAGCAGCAAAGTAATCACCTAATTTACCAGCGCCAGTTGCTTTAGTGTAACCTTTGATAAACTTAGCGAATGCAACTACATCTTCATCAATATCTGCATCATCCATATAACTAGAGTTATTAGCTAAGAATGTTGCGATATCTAATAATGTAGCACCTGCTTCAAATTTTGAACCAGCAAGATCAGCTGAAAGTACAATACTTGAATCTACTAAATCAGCCAAAGTTTTTTTAGAATTCATACCTGTTAAATTTACAGTATCATTAATTTTAATATCTGTACCAGCTAAAACTTCAGTTCCGCTATATGCTTCAGTATAATCCTCAGTCAAAGCGTCTAAAACATTAGAAACTACATCGTGAGCTTTTTCAGCAGTTTGCTTATCACTTGCAAGATCAGCAGCATAAGCAACAGTCAGATTGCTTAAAACAGGAGCTGCATTACTCAAAA
>BAHV02000028.1:0-3616 GCA_000508965.1 Clostridiales bacterium VE202-08 | reverse complement strand
TTTTAAGTGCTGCTCCGGTAATGCCTATCATGGCAAGTGACGATGCAGTGGTTGCAGCTGTTGATTTAAAACTGGAAGATGCAATTGAGAAAAAGGATGACGTTGAAGAACTACTTAATTTATTAGGTGATGCGAAGAACATACATGTTTCTGATAAAGTTGGTGGTTCTGGTGAATACTTTGAGACTGAAGGAAAAGAAGATGTACTTTTTGATAATTTATTCAAACAAACAAAAGATGGTGTAACTGCTGAAGATTTACTGGAAAATGCCTATAAATATGCATCAGTTGCAGGCTATACAACTGAACAAACTGAAATCTTAAAATATTTAGTAGGAACTAAAATCGATGGTGTTAATGGTGGAGAGGCTCAAAATGCGGTTAAGCATGCTTATGCGTTAGCTAATGATGTCTTAAGTGATTTAGAAGCTTATAATGGCACTGTAACTTCAGAGGCTGTTGATTTATACAATAAAGTAAAAGCATTATTAGCATTTAAAGGTAATGTTAACGTATCAGACAGATTAGATGAAATCGAAGATTTGTTTGCTGATTTAGCGGCAGATGTTGAAGATTACAAAGAAGATAATGTTGGTAGTGATGCTAAAAAGTTTGCTAAAGCATTAGCAGGAGTAAATGTAGCCGGTAAAAGTGTAGCTGAATTAGTTGATGATGAAGCAGCTCTTGCTTATACGAATCTTTCAACAATTAATGCTTTCATCGCTAAAATCACTAAAGATTCATATAAATTAGATGGAATCAAATACGGTGATGTTAAAAATGAAGATGTAGTTGCTGATTACATTGAAGGATTAGAAACTATCGCATCTGAAATGCAGGATGTGAAAGATTTAATCAACGATACTAAAACTGAAAAGAAAGCTTTCGATAAATTAAATGGTACTGGTGGTAAGTTAGATGTTCTAGTGACAGCTATCAATGCAACAGTAGGAAATGAGAAGAATTACGCAACTGAAGATTTAAAACAAGATGCTATTGATGATGCAGTTGCTGCTTTCCGTACAGCTGATATTACTGCATTGAAAGACTATGTTGATGCATTTGTTAATGAATTCTGGACAGTGACTACTGAACAACGTACTAGCGGCAGCTACAGAGTGAAAGAAGTAAATGCAGGTTTAGGCCGCTATTATACTTTTGATCAAGCTGCCGGTGCTAAATTACACACATTAATGACTACATTAGTAGATTCTGATGAAGAAGAAACATATTATGATTTATTAATTGCTGATGCTGCTTCAGTTGACGAATTATTAAAAGCAGTAACTACTGATATTGAAGGCATCACGATGAATTCAACATTAACTGACAAACAAGCTGCAAAGATCATTGCTGCTAAAAAAGCTTTATCTAAATTAGATGCTGACACAAAAAAAATCTATAACTCTTTAAAGAGAGCTGAAAAAGCTGATGTTGATGCAAACCGCGAATTAATCGAAGCACTTTATTTCAAATTAATTCTAAATGGTAATGTAACAGCTTCAGGTTGGGTAGACAAAGGCAACGGCGATTGGGATTACATCGCTGAAGATGGTTCTAGACCAACTAAATGGATCGCTTCAGGTGCTAACTGGTACTATGTAAAGAATGGTACAATGTTACGTAACTCTTGGATCGCTTCTGATGCTCAGGGTACTAGATGGTACTATGTTGATGATAACGGTGTAATGGTTTCTAACACAACTGTTAACGGCTATACATTCAACTCTTACGGAGTTTGGGTTAAATAGTTAACACAACTTATTAACACTTAAGGGAGATTCTTAATCGAATCTCTCTTTTTGTATGCAAAAAGAGATGCACATCTCTGTACATCTCAGTTTCATAGTTAGTGTTTAGATTAACCGTTGTAAGAAGGGCTCATGTAAACGCCGTAAGAATTGATCCAGCAGCCGTCTACTGATTGGTTAGAAACCATCTTACCAGCATTGTCTAAGTAGTACCAGCGACCGCCGTCAGTAGCCAACCAAGTATTTCTCAGCATCTTACCGTCTTTGATCATATACCAATCAGAACCAGAAGCAACCCATTTGTAAGCAGCAGGAGTACCGTCTTCATTGTTGTAACCCCAGTTACCGTTACCCATGTCATACCATCCGGCAGCATTTGTTACACCTAAGTTGTCGAATGCTTCACGTAAATTTTCAACTTTTGTTTTAATTTTTCTTAATTCTTTCTTTTGATCTTTAGTTAAGTTGTTTGCATACTTACCATCAGTAGCACTCATTTCATAATATGCATCTTCAGCAGCTTCTAAGGCAGCTTTATTTGAAGCTTTGATATTAGCAGGTGTTAATTTAGCAATGTCTGTCGTAACTGCATCCCAAGCATCAACGAAATCAGCTAAGTGATTCATTACTACATCCATACCAAATGTTCCTTCTTTAGTATCTACTAAATTTAACAAGAAATCAGATTTTCCTAAATCTCTAGTAATAGTAGAAGAACCTGTGAAGCCATCAACCCATCCTGATTTATCAACATAATAGTTACCTACTTTTTTAGTTTCAAAATTGTATGCGTTATTTAATACATCTTCAACCATTGCTTTTAAGATTTCATATTGTTCAACATCTAATGTTTTAGCTAATTCTTTAGCTTTATCCTTTTCAGTTGTTTTAGTATAAGTGAATCCTGAAATTACTGATTTAACAGTAGCTTCCGCATCATCTGTTTTAGTAGTTAAATAAGCTTTATATGCATCTTCTTTTAACAAGTCTTTAAGATCTGTAATAGTACCTAATAAGTCATTGTATTGATCAATTATTTCTTGTACTGCATCTTCATTTTTTACACGATAGTAGTTAGGCGCATTTTTGATATCATCTATACGTTTCTTGATATCAGATTTGCTTGATAAACTAATAGTTGGAGTGGTACCACTTTCATAACCTGTTTCTTTATTGAAATTAGTAGCATCTTTACCAAAATTTAAAGTACCTTTGTTATCTAAATCTTGTTCTAAAACTGTAGACCAAGCTGCTACGAAAAGATTAGTTACATCTTCATCAGAGCTTCTATATTCAGAAGTTACTTCTTCTAAATCATTGTAAACAGCATCGAAACGATCTGCTAAATCATCATTCAAACGATCTGCATAACCTTCTTCAACCCATTTTTCCATTTTTTCAAATGCTTTAACTGCAGCTTTTTGTTTAGTAGCAGCAGAACCAGTAGTTAAATCTTTCCAACCAGTCTCTGTCGCATCAGCTAACATTTTACTATAGTAGTTAACTAAACCTTTATCATCATTCTCTTGTTTACTACCAGCTAAATATTTTGTTCCATCAAACATACCAGTATTGTCTGCACCAGCAACTTTCTCACTAGCATCAATCAGTTTATCGATAACATCTGTCCATTTTCTTACTGTCGAATAATCAGACCCTGAAGTGTTTTTAAGTAATCCTTCTTTGTAAGTAACAATAGCAGCAACGATATTAACATCATCTTTTCCACCAATGGTAGCCTCACTATCCATTGTTAATTCATCTAAACCAATTTTTTCCATAGCCTTAGACAGATCATAAAATACATCTTTACAATTTGTATCAGCAACATCGCTACATACAGAAGTAGGTACTGTTGGTGCAGC
>BAHV02000029.1:0-3476 GCA_000508965.1 Clostridiales bacterium VE202-08 | reverse complement strand
GCTTTCTAAAGAGAGTGAGTAAAACTCTATTTCATTGTATATGTAATCATTTATAAACAAAATTATAGTCATATACCTAAGAATAATTTTCCACATTTATGGACATGAATTAAATATTAACACGAAACTTCTTTAAGTAATTTGTATTAAACAAGTAGTTGTTGAACTTCTTTAAGTAATGTGTTATAAATAAGTTGAGGTGAGGATATGGAATATAAATTTGCTGATGATTTAAAAGCAATAAGAGAAATATTAGGCTATACACAAATGGAAATAGCTGAACAATTAGGTGTTGAACAAGTAACTATTTCAAGAAATGAACTTTGTAAAACGAATCCTTCAGTGCAATTGATGGAACGCGTATATAATTTTGCATTTGATAAAAAAATACAATTAAATAAATTAAAAGAAATGCTATGGAGAGAAAAAATATCACCTACTCACAAATTATTGTTTCATGGAGCTAAGGGCATTATAGACGGCCCATTAAATGTGCATGCAGGAAGAATGAATAATGATTTTGGGCAAGGATTTTATACTGGAGAAACCTATGTTCAAGCTATGTCATTTGTTTCTGGGTTTGAGAATTCATCAGTTTATTACTTAGATTTTGATAACCGATATTTAAAATGTAAAGAATATCAAGTAGATCAAGAATGGATGATGACAATTGCATATTATCGGGGTGCTCTAGATAAATATAAAAACCATGAATTTGTAAAAGAAATAATAGAGAATTCAAAAAGATGTGATTATATAATTGCACCAATTGCTGATAATAGAATGTTTAAAATTATTGATTCTTTTATTCAAGGCGAAATCACGGATGAACAATGTAAGCATTGTTTAGCTGCTACTAATCTCGGAAAACAATATGTTTTTGTGAGCAATCTAGCTGTTTCGCAATTAAATATAATTGAACGTGTATATCTTGCTGATAATGAGAAAAATTATTATAAAGGAATCAGAAGCTCTGATTCTAAACTTGGCGAGGATAAAGTAAAATTAGCAAGAATAGAATATAGAGGTAAAGGCAAATATATAGATGAGTTTTTTTATTAAATAGGCACGGTGAAAATAATGAGAGAAATGGATAAAGAAGGTTTGTTATTATGCGATTTGCAAGGACTTGCATTCGAACTTTCAGTTGAACAGACATCAACAAGTTCTGAAATATTTATGCGAAGATTTATGAATAGTAAGATAGCAAAAATGATTGATAAAGAGAGTGTCTTGCAGCTTAATATACAACCAAAAGATATACTCCAATTAGTTGAAGAAGAATATGAAAAATCAAAATATGGATCAGTAAAATATACAAAAAACGAAATGTATTGGATTGGATATTTATATAGATATTTTTCATATATATATGAATTCTCATCAGTACAGGTATATAAAATTGTAAAACCGAAGGAATTAAGGGGATTGTTTTTACCATATCATACACTTAGTCCTTCACAAGCAATAGAACGTATATTAGAAGCGAAGGGATGGTCATTCAACTCAGAAGACGAATTAAAAAGACAATTTGAAATCTATAAAAGGATTATAAGTAAACATTAACAAATTCAAATAGAACTTAAGCAATGGATCCAGAAAAGTAGAAGATGGGGGTTTCTTAATTGAAGCCATTTTTATACGCAAAAGAGAGACTCATTAAGAATCTCCCTTAAGTATTAGTAAGTTGTGTTAACTATTTAACCCAAACTCCATAAGAGTTGAATGTATAACCGTTAACAGTAGTATTAGAAACCATCACACCGTTACCGTCTACATAGTACCATCTAGTACCCTGAGCATCAGAAGCAATCCAAGAATTACGTAACATTGTACCGTTCTTTACATAATACCAGTTAGCACCAGAAGCTATCCATTTAGTTGGTCTAGAACCATCTTCAGCGATGTAATCCCATTCGCCGTTGCCTTTGTCTACCCATCCAGATTGAGTTACTGTTCCGTTCAAAAGTAGTTTTACATATAAAGTTTCGATTAAGTCTTTATTAGCTTTTACTGCTCTTTTTTCTTTTGTAGTTAATGTATATAAGCTATCTGCACCCATCAATTCATCATATGCTTTCTTAGCAGCAATGATCTTTGAAGCTTGTGCACTAGTTAAATTAGATGAAATTGTGATTCCTTCAATATCAGTAGTTACTGCTTTGATTAATTTAGTCTTTGTTGCACCTTCATTATCTAATACTAAGTCATAATAGCTAGTTTCTTCATCTTTAGCTACTGTTGTTAACATGATATATTCTAAATCAGAATTGAAAGTTTCTTTATCATTTAAATAACGACCATATTCAGCATTTTCAAATGAAAGTGTGTAATTGCCTGTAGTACGTTTTACAGCTTTAACTGAAACAAATTGATTTACTACATCTTCTACATAAGTTTGAAGTTTTTCAACATCTGAAGCAGTAAATTTATTCAATGCTTTTTCAACATTCAATTCAGCTGTTTCATATCCGGCACTTGTTTCTTTAATACCTTTTAAAGCTTCAACCATTTCTGCTAATTCTTCAACTTTATCTAATACTTCTTTGAAATCTTTATAAGCAGCATTACTAGTTTTTAATAGAGTATTTGCTTCTTTGATGTCTTCAACGATTGTTTCCAATCCATCAATGTATTCAACAACTTCTTCTTCATCTTTAACTACATCGTATTTAGCTTCATCTTTTAAATCAGCAATCTTATCGTTCTTAACATCTTTAATGAAGCTTTCTAATGATGATAGATTGTCACGATAGAAATCAGCATCTCTGTTAACTAAATCGTAAACTTTAACACCTTCGATTTCTTGTTCTTCTAAAACTTTTACATAAGCTTTTACGAATGTGCCAATTGTAGATTTTTCATAATCTTCCATGGCTTCTACAAAATCATCCCACTTATCATTATAAGCTTTAATTGCAGCTTTTCCTGCATTTGCAGTGGAATTTGTGTCTGTTGTGTCAGCATCTGATATATTATTGATATATGCTTTAGCTGCATCCAATTCATCAAATAAATCTTTAGCTGCCTCATACTCACCATCAGTAATCATATCATCATTTAAGAAAGTGCTATCACCTAATTCAATAAACTTGTCGATTGCATTTTTAACAGCTTCTTCAAAAGTAGTCCATTTATCTGATGGACCTACTAAATGCTTAGCATCCTTAACAGCTTGATCATCAGAATCACCACATAAAACTACAGAAGCTAGTAATGTTGATACAGTTTCATCACCATATTCAACAGATGTTTTTAAATCGAGAATTTGTTCAACAGTTTTTCCACCGTCTAATGCACTTGCAGCTAAATATTTAGATAATTCGCTATCTGCAGGAATCGTAGTGTTCAATTTAGTTGTAGCTAATGTCAACTTAAGATTTTTCAAATCTTTTTTAAGTGCTTCAATTACTTTTTTGCCATAAATTGCATCTTGAGTCATACAAACTTTAGCTGTAGGTGCTGTTGCAGGAGCA
>BAHV02000030.1:0-2919 GCA_000508965.1 Clostridiales bacterium VE202-08 | reverse complement strand
ATGCTTATAAGGCATATAATAAGACTAAGACTGATGATGAAGATAAAACTGTTAAAACTTTCTTAGTTGATTATTTCAAAGGCGAGACTAATTTGAAATATGGCAAAGTGGATACTGATGGCAAATATGTAGCTGGAACAAACAAATCAACAGCTAAAGATGAAGCAAAAGCTGCCGCTAAAGTCTTAGACAATGAACAATGGGCTATTTTAAAAGACCTTAAAGAAGAAGTTCTTGATTCTGTATGGAGCTTTGAAACATCTAAAGTAGGCAACTACTATAGAGATAAATCAGATTTTAATTCTTATGTTTCTGCTGCGCAAAAGAGTATCATTATGGATAATGTTCCAGGATTCTTATTAAAAGTCGTTGACACTGAAACTGGTGAATTTGGCTATGATTACGTAGAAGCACACATGGATGATTTCAACAAAGCATTGGCTGCTGTAACTACTGATATTGCTAAAATCACACCAGCTAATATTAAAACTACAGATAAGGCTGCTTTAGAAGCTGCTGAAGATGCAATCTATGAATTGTATTACAATAAAGGTAAATATGTAAATAACTTAACTGACAAAGAACTTAAGACAGTTCGTCAGGCAGATACTAAGATCACTAACTTACGTGAAGCATTTGATAACTTAGGTACTACAGCTGTAGCTGGATGGTACGACATGGGCAATGGTAACTGGGGTTACAATAATGAAGATGGAACTCCTGCTGCTTACAAATGGGTTGCTTCAGGTTCTGATTGGTATATGATCAAAGATGGTAAGATGCTTAGAAATACTTGGTTAGCTACTGACGGCGGTCGCTGGTACTACTTAGACAATGCTGGCAAGATGGTTTCTAACCAATCAGTAGACGGCTGCTGGATCAATTCTTACGGCGTTTACATGAGCCCTTCTTACAACGGTTAAACGGTTAATTGTAAAAGCTAAATAACTAAATAGAGGTGTACAGAGATGTGCATCTCTTTTTGCATGCAAAAAGGAGACTCAATTAAGAATCTCCCTTAAGTGTTAGTAAGTTGTGTTAACTATTTAACCCAAACTCCGTAAGAGTTGAATGTATAACCGTTAACAGTAGTATTAGAAACCATCACACCGTTACCGTCTACATAGTACCATCTAGTACCCTGAGCATCAGAAGCAATCCAAGAATTACGTAACATTGTACCATTCTTTACATAATACCAGTTAGCACCAGAAGCGATCCATTTAGTTGGTCTAGAACCGTCTTCAGCGATGTAATCCCATTCACCATTACCTTTATCTACCCAACCTGTTTGTGTGATTGTGCCATTAAGAATCAATTTTGCATATAACGCTTTAATCAATTCTTCATTTGCTTTAACTGCTCTCTTTTCTTTTGCATTCAATCCTGCGAAGTTTACAGTTGCTAATTCATCATATGCATTTTTAGCTGCTACTATTTTCTTTGCATCTGTTGAAGTGAATTCAGTTCCTAAAGAGATTCCTTCAATATCAGTAGTACAAGCCTTTAGATATTTAGTAATATCTGAAGTTGTTTCCGTTAATACTTGATAATAAGTTTCATCATTAGCATCATCAACTAACTTTGTCAATAATGTTTTCACTGCTATATTGAAGCTGCCTTCATCATCAGCACTTAAATATTTTGCATAAGTAGTTTCTTCTGTTCTAACAACATATTTACCATTTGAACGTTGTACAGTATTCAATGTATAGAACATTTCATAAACATCTTCAGCATATTCTGTTAACTTTGCCAAATCATCTTTTGTGAATGCAGCCATAGCAGCTTGATATTTGTTATATAAAGTATCATTAGTTGGATCACCTTCATAATTATTAATAGCTGTGATTAAAGCTGATAATTTAGCTTGAATGCTTCTAATTCCTTTATTAGTTGTTGAAGTAGATTTTAAAGCATCGTTTGTTTCTTCGATTTCAGCAACCATTTGCTCTAAGGCATCGATGTATTCAGCCACTGAAGTTTCATCTTCAACATCAGCGTAAAGAGCAACAGATTTAAGAGCTGATTTTTTGTTTGCTTTTACATCAGCTAAGAAATCTTTTAAATCATCTAAATTTGTACGATCGAAATCAACACCACTATCCACTAAATCAGCAACATCTGTGCCAGAAATAACTTCTAGATCCTTTAATTTGTTTACATAATCTTTTACGATTTGGTTAGTACCAGCAGAATATGTGTCTAATTCCTCTTTCATAACATCAAGCAAATCGTTATAAACATCTTTTACATATGGTTGGTCAGCAGCAGGAATATTTCCAAAATAAGCTTTTAAATCAACTAAATCATTATACTTAGCTTTCTCAGCATTGTATATAGATAAGCTAGTGATTTTACCAATTTTAGCTGCTGTACTTTGAACTGTTGCTCCATCTTTCCAAGTATAAACAGTGTCTTTGTCTCCATAATTAGTTGCTAATTCTTTAATCATACTGTTTGTATCATCAGTAATTAACTCAACTGAATTAGTGATGCCAAATGTACGTTCGGTAGCAATAGTAGTACCGAATTTGTCATCACCATCATGAGTACCGATTATAAATTTTGCATCTTCATCAGCATTGCAGTCGGCTAATAATGCTAAACCATTAGCTAAAGTAACATCATCAGTAGGTAAGTTTTTAGATAATAATTCAGCTAAAGTCAATGGTGTCGTATCTACACCAGTTTTCATGAATGTTGCTGCATTTGTCCATACATACTTATCAGAACTTCCAATTTGAATTTTACTCAATGATATTTTACCATTAGTTGTTGATTTTAAATCTTGAATCATTGCATTTAAAACATCTTTTGCTTCAGACATTGCAGTTTTAGTTTCAGCAGTATAACATACTTCTGCTTTCGTTCCAGCTGTAATATCAGCAGCCATAACAGGAGCGATATTGCTCAAAA
>BAHV02000031.1:0-2879 GCA_000508965.1 Clostridiales bacterium VE202-08 | reverse complement strand
GCTTCCTAAATAGAATTGTATTTCCTTTGAATAGAGGAGATATTTATTATAGCCATATAATATACAGTCACATACCTCAATAAGTAATAGTTTGATGTAAGTCATTAACTGAGCATCATTTCGTGATTTTGAGTATAAAAAAGATGCGCATCTCTGCACACCTCAACTGTAATTAGTATGATTTTAATTTCTAATTATTGCAATAGCGGTCAATGATAACTAATCTTTTAAGCAACCAATCGGAACAACGAATACTCCATCATCACGTCTGTATGCTAGTTCAGTTCCTGTAAGTATCATTAGAAACGATGGCTCACGCATTTTATTCGTATTTATTTTATTTTTTAACTCTGTTAAATGAATAGAAGCTTCTTCAATTTCTTTAGATCCCATTTTTATTTCAATTGCTCCCCATCTACCATCATTCAAGCACACCACAGCATCTGCTTCAAGCCCGTTCTTGTCACGATAATGGAATACTTGTCCATCAATCGCTTCAGAGTAAATTTTTAAATCACGTTCACATAAAGATTCAAATAAAAAACCGAAATAATTAAAATCATCTAAAAGACGTTCAGGCGTTAATCGCATAACTGCTGTTGCTATTGAAGGATCTACAAACTGCCTCTTTGGTGATGTTCTAATCGCTGTTTTAGAACGTAGTGATGGATTCCATGCAGGAATGTTCTCTGTTACAAAAATTCGATTTAATGCATTTAAATATTGACTGATAGTTTTATCGGAAACACCACTTGATCCATCTCCCATTTCAATATCATTCTGAATGGTCTTGTTTGATGCTATTGTGGATATGTTTCTTGCCAAAGAACGCATGATAGCTCGAACACGTGCAGGATTTTTCTCAACACCATCGACGCGTGATATATCCGCATTAATTATTGCCTCGACATAATCTATTGCATGTCTTAATGAAACATTACTGCTTTCACCAATTGAAGCAGGCCACCCACCTCTTACGATTGCGTGAGCGATTTTTTCAATTGTTAATTCAGAATAGGCTTCAATATCACTCTTACCATTGAATAACTCAGCAAGCGAAACAGAGCCATTTGATTCTAAAGATTCGTATAAACTCATAGGACGCATGAACAATCTTGAGATTCTACCAGTTCCGGTATGTTGAACTACATTATCTCTTGGAACGGCCGAACCTGTCAAAATAAATTGGCCAGACTGTCCTCGTTGATCTACAGTAAAACGAACAGCATCCCATAAAACGGGAGCGGTTTGCCATTCATCTAATAATCTGGGTGTTTCTCCTTGTAATAATAATGAGGGTTTAGTATCGGCTGCTTTCAGATAAGAGATTCCTCTATCTGGGTCTTGCATGAAAAGCTGGCTTTTCGAAGCTTTGGAAGCTGTGCTGGTTTTACCACACCATTTAGGACCTTCAATTAAAACTGCTCCACTTGTTTGAAGTCTTTCTTTTAAAATATTATCAGCAATGCGTTTCAAATAGGGTCTTTGCATAAGCCATTTCCTTTCTTTATATGCTTATTATATCCTGAATTTTACAAAATATCAATCGAGACTTCCTTATTTGGCTGAGTTTTACTTCCTTATTTGGCTATATTTTATTTCTATAAATGGCTCTGATATACTTCCTAAATTGGTAAGTAAGAGAAACAATTGTTAAAATAGTTCTAGTATTTTTTGATAGTCTATGCATGAATGTAAACATTAAATGCAAGTTATATACCTTATAATAATGTTTAAAATGATTACAATCATGATGAACAGGAAGTAATTGACTGCTCCTTTAAAAGCATGCACAAACAATAGACATAAAAGTGTCCTAAAATAAGTTAATTCCAATAGGGAAAGAGAAAGAGAGAGGAGATTTATTTATATGAATAAATATTCAAGTAAGGCCGTTAAGACTGCTGCTACCGTTGGTATGTCTTTGGCTATGGTTTTGAGCAATGCTGCTCCTGTGTTTGCCGCTGGTGATCAAACTGTTTGTGGTTCTGTAACTGATGCCGATTGTGGCAGAACAGTTTACAACGCTATCTTAGATAAGTTGGGGGATACTGCTTTTGCAGACACGAACATGGATGATGCATTAAAAATTACTGCTAGTGATGGTACTACAAAGGTCACAATTTACAAAGCAATTGAAGATAATGCTGCAGCGTTAAGCACTTTTAAAACAACATTATCATATGGTGATGCTTATAAAAATGTAACTAAAATGTTAGACTTTAATGCAGCTATGACTTCAGCTTTCGGTGCAGGATATTCTGCTTTAGCTGATGTAACATCTACTACAGTTAATGGATATGTTAAAACAATTTTAGCAACTGATTATACTACTTCTAAAACAGATGCTAAATCTAAATTATCTGATTTAAAGGATGATAAAAAGGTAATTACTGGTATTATGGGAGGCGATTTCGAAGTATTATTGAATCGTGCACAATCAGTTTTAGAAGATATTTTAGAGATTTCTTCTGATGATTATGATGCTGATTTAGCTGATTTCTATGATGCATTTTCTAAAGTTTTAGAAAATGATTTAGATGGTAAGAATACTACTTTAAATGCTGATGAACATTCAATTACTGGTTTAGGAACTGTAACTGATGACACAAAAGACGGTGCTGATGAAGACAAAAAGTATGAAGTAACGAAAGTAACTTTATCAAGTAAGTCGGCAGTAAAAGGTCGTATCAATGCTATTAAAGATGCAGTTGACTATGATCAATTTAAGGATGAAGATTTAGTAATTTCATTAATTGATACTTATCAAGATGTGATTGATAACATTGGTAATATTACTGACATCGCATCAACTGATGCTTATAAGGCATATAATAAGACTAAGACTGATGATGAAGATAAAACTGTTAAAACTTTCT
>BAHV02000032.1:0-2009 GCA_000508965.1 Clostridiales bacterium VE202-08 | reverse complement strand
TGGTATTCAATGGGTAACGGTGATTGGGGCTACAACAATGAAGATGGTACTCCTGCTGCTTACAAATGGGTTGCTTCTGGTTCTGATTGGTATATGATCAAAGACGGTAAAATGCTGAGAAATACTTGGTTGGCTACTGACGGCGGTCGCTGGTACTACTTAGACAATGCTGGTAAGATGGTTTCTAACCAATCAGTCGATGGCTGCTGGATCAATTCTTACGGCGTTTACATGAGCCCTTCTTACAACGGTTAATTGTAAATCAATCTAATTACTTAATTGAGATGTACAGAGATGTGCATCTCTTTTTCATGTACGTACATTTAAAAGAGGTGCTACTTTCCGTAACACCTCTTCTGGGGATTGGTAATTAAATTCTTTATTATTCTATTCTTTTTCGATTATTTAACCCATACTCCATATGAGTTGAATGTATAACCGTTAACTGTTGTATTTGATACCATTTTACCTGCATTATCTACATAGTACCACTTAGTTCCTTGTGAATCTGAGGCAATCCAAGAGTTACGTAACATTACGCCTCCTCTTACATAATACCAGTCAGAACCTGAAGCTACCCATTTAGTTACTGCGTTTCCATTTTCATAGTATGCCCAGTCACCGTTGCCTTTGTTTACCCAGCCATTTACTTCTGCATTGATTGAACCAAACTTCATACGGTATGCTTCCATCAATTCAGCTACTTTACGATCTGCGTTTTTTACAGTTCTTGCTTGAGCTGAAGTTAAGTTATCTGCACCATCATCTGTCAGGAAGTATACTGCATCATCTGCTGCCAAGATTGCGGCACGATCATTGGCTGTTAATGAGATTGAATCTAATTTCTCGATGGCAGTAGTTACTGCTTCTAAGCTAGCTTCTACTTTTTCCATGTGAGCTACTAATTTATCCCAGTTGAATTCACCTTTTTCTTTATCTAACTTAGTGAATATACCTTTGTCTAAATCAGTACCATTTCCAATATTGTTTAATACAGTATTCAATTGTGCTGTTGTTGCATAGATTGATTTTTCTGATTTGTTGACATAGCTGTTGCCTACTTGTTTTGTTTCAAGCGTCAATACAGCATCTAAGACTTCTTCTTTGTATGCTTTTAAGATCTTATATTCTTCAACAGTCAAATTAGATTTGATAGAACTAAATTCTTTGCCAGCTGTCAATTTTCTATCACTGTCTTTGTTAGTCAGGAAATCCTTAACTGAAGTATCTCCTTTGATCAAGTCTTTATATGCTTCATTTGATTTAGCTACTGCATCTTTCACTTCTTCGATAGCATCATACATATCTTCAAACTTGGTCATGTATTCTTCTACACCAGAATTTTCTTTGAATGTAGTATAATCAGATTTTTCGATCGTTACATCTTTCCCCTTTACATCTTTAAAAGTAGTACCGTTTTTGATGTTCTTGATTGCAGTATCGACCTGAGCTTTAGTGATACCGGCATCACCATTCTTATCAACGAAAGCTTCATAGAATTTATCCAGGTTAGTCAGATAAGTATCTAATAAGTCTCCATCGTTTTCAGCAACATAATTATTCACTAAGTCTTCTAATACAGATTTAGCTTCAGTAACTCTGTCATAGTCAGCATCCTTCAGGTTCGTTAAATAAGTATCGAAATCATTGAAGTCTTCTAACAGATCGGCTGCAGTTGCATAAGCAGAAGTTGTTTTGAATTCAGTATCCTCATCATACTTTTCAGCTTTAGCTAAGTTTCCGTCAGCTTTGAACATGTCGTTCATAGCAGTATCCATATCCAATAGACGTTCAACGGCTTTACCTTCATCTGTAGTATTGTCTAAGTAGCGAGCTAATTCTTTAAGAACTGCTTTAAAATCAGCATTTAATTTTTTATCTGAAGATAAGATCACCATTTTGCCTAAAGCAGCAGTATTTGTCTTAGTGAATTCAACTTCATCACCCGGTTTAACATTTTCGAAAGTCAAAGAAGCTTTATCAAATGCAGATACGATTTCGTTGTATAC
>BAHV02000033.1:0-1568 GCA_000508965.1 Clostridiales bacterium VE202-08 | reverse complement strand
GATTACAATGATAAAGGCAAGCTTGATGATTTCGAGTTGTTAGGTAAAACCACTGCAACAACTAAATAACTATGGATGTTGAAATTGAATTAATTGATTTATTAACTAGTATTTTGGCTAATACAGACGGGCTTATACCTTTACTGGAGCAGATAAGAGATAGCTTATTCTTCATTTCTTATTTCATTATTTGTTCCATTATTATTCTGATATTTATTTTTGGGTATAAGTTTATTAACAGTCTGTTTAGATAAAAAATGAAAGGGGGTTACCTATGTTAAATGCTTTATTAGCAAGCTTACCGGCGATTACTGTTTTAGCTGAGGAAGTGCCTACTGGTGGCTTTGATGTATCGGGCGCTGTGCAAACAATGCTTGGTTCTGTAGATTTCACTATCTTTGCTACAATCTTTATTGCTATTATGACGGTTGCTCTTGCTCCGCAAGTAACAATGACTGTTATTCGCAAGGCTAAAGGTTGGTTACTCGGCTCTATCAAAGGTATGTAGTTTAGATTTAAAGATTGTTTAAGGCTTTTGCGCCTTGGGAACAGGTTCAGCCTGTTCCTTTTTTTTAAAGAAAGGTAGGTGATAGAATATGAGATTTTTTCGTAAATTGGGACTGTCTGCGTTTGCTTTATGGTTGGCTTTTCTTGTTGTGCTTAACCCGATTGTACATGCACAAATGGAAATAAAAGCGCTTGAAATAGATGTTGCTAATTGGCCGACGCATCATACTGGTATATGCAATGTATCAAATTATTTTATAGATTGTGAATTGCTGAATAGTTTACCTCAACAATTGTTAACAACTTTAACTTCTAATTATCCTAATATTGATAAATTGCCTTGGGCTGCAACTATTTCTTTTTCCGGTTCTAGTTCAAATGGCGGATATTTTGATGCAGACATAAGTTTGGGTGTTAATTTGAAAAATGAGAATTTTTATATTTATTTTACACCTGTTTCCGATACATCATTTGAATTAAAAGGTTCTTTTCAAAGTTTAATTGGTTCTTATTATTATTTTACTGCTAAATATAGGTATTATCAATCTGGTGAAAATGCTAACACTGGTTCTTTTGTTCGCATAAACAAACCGTCTAGGACATTTGATAGTTTTGCTTTGAATATGTTTGGTAATTATGCTACTGGCTCTAAACATTACGGTAATGAGGGAGTTTCTGCTTTATATGGTACAGGTTTTACTATTATAGCTCAGCCTGAATTTTGCACATATACAGTACCCCGTGAAACAATCAAGCAATCAGATATAGTTGCTTTACAGGAATACGATAAAAAAAATGGTACATCATTAGCCAGCAAAGCAGAACAGTTATCAACAAGCGTATTTGATAAGTATAGCGCATTCACTGCATTATTTGTCCCTTTGGTTCAGGAACTTCAGAAAGAAAGTGAATTAAGTGATTTATCAAATCGCTTAACAGGAACATCATCAAGTAGTGGTTGGTATAAAGACGATAATGGCAAATTGCATAGTTATGGCGGTGGTGTATCGCGTGGTGGTGGTGCTGGCAGAGATTATACAGGTGGTAGTAGCACTGAGCAT
>BAHV02000034.1:0-1513 GCA_000508965.1 Clostridiales bacterium VE202-08 | reverse complement strand
ACCAGCAACATTCGTTACACCTAAGTTATCGAATGCTTCACGTAAATTTGTGATCTTAGTATCAGCTTGGCGAGCAGTTCTCTTTTGTGCAGAAGTTAAGTTGTCAGCATAATCACCATCAACTAATTCATAGATTGCATCTTCAGCAGCTTCTAAAGCAGCTTTATCTGATGCTTTGATATTAGCAGGTGTTAATTTAGCAATATCAGTTGTAACAGCATCTAAAGCTTTAACTACCTTATCCATATGTTCTGCAACTAAATCATATCCGAATAATCCTTCTTCATTGTCAACTAGTGTGAATAGATATTCTGGGAATGCATTTTTGAATGTATTTCTCTGTGAAGTTGTTGAAGTTGAAGTGTAATCAGACTTATCTACATAATAATTGCCAACTTTTCTAGTTTCCATTGTGTAGATAGAATCCATTACTTCTTCTTTAGCGGCTTTTAAGATTTCCCATTGTTCAGAATTCAAGATATTAGCTAACGCTTCAGCCTTTTCTTTAGCTGTTCCAGTAGCGATTGCTTTTACGAAATCTCTTACTGTAACTTTGTTATCTTTTTTAACATTTGAAATCTTTGTTTTAATATATTCGTTATATTCATCAGATTTTAATACATCAGAATTAGCTCCGATATTATCAATCAGCTCTTGATAAGCATCTAAGATAGCGATTACTGCATCTTCATCTTCGAAACGATCATAATCATCATGATCAGTAATCAGTTTCATACGATTTTTAAGTTGTGTTTTGTTATTTAATGCGATCGCGTCCAATTTATCATCTGAACTGCCAATGATTTCTTTGATTGTTTTTGCGCCAGCATCTTTAGAAACTGTTTTTTTCAAATCTGTTTCTTTTTCTTTCAAGTCATTTTGTAAAATAGCATCATATGCTAATACAAAATTTGATAAGTCAGCATCTGCAGTTACACCAAGATAATCATTGATGTTTGATTTTAAAGTGTTATAAGTATCTGCTACAGCACCAGCTAAATCATTTGTATAATCATCACCGCTGATACCTAAGTACTTACCATAATCATCTTTATAGTCTTTCAGAGTTTCCAATGCATCTTTTGCATCGCTGTAGTTATCCTTTGTAACTGTAGAAAAATCTTCATCTGCACCCTCTTCGCCATTTACATTTGCTACTAATTTAGCTAAATCACTGCCATCTTTAACATCTTTTGCAGCAACAGCACCAGCACCAGCATAAGCTTCGATACCTTCAACTACATTAGTCCATGTTGTGATATTAGCTTTTTCTGTATAACCAGCATCTCCACCTTTAGCAAATGCGTCTAATTCAGCTTTGTAATCAGCAATTACTTCTAAGATATTAACTTTCTTTCCAGCTTTATTCAAAGCCTTCATATCATTATCTAAAGTAACAGTAGTAAATTTAGCACCATCTAATTGGCTTAAAATTTCTAAATATACTTTTGCACCGCAATCAGCAGTATCTGTTGTATCATCAAGTCCTTTACAAATCCCTGTTGTGATTTCA
>BAHV02000035.1:0-1305 GCA_000508965.1 Clostridiales bacterium VE202-08 | reverse complement strand
GCCGTCTCATTGACTCCTTCCGCTCCTTCTGTACTGTGCGGCATCGCAATGTTGGGTGCGATGATGATATACGGTCCGTATTTCTTTACACAATTGATTACCGCTTCTACATAGACCGGTTCGATCACCCCTTCTTTGATGATCGGCTCACAGCTTGCCGCGATCGCTTCTTCCCAGCTCTCAAACTTTTCTCTGAAGCTGTATCTTCCCGTTTCTACAAACTCTCTCAGCATTCTTTCCGCCTCCTATAAGATGCTTCTGAACGGCACATTCGGCTCATCCGTGAAGCAGTCCTCAAAGCCTCGGCGATAATGATACTGACGTTTATTCGCATCGTTTGGATAGATGAACTTGCCGCCTACATCCCAGATAAACGGTTTGAATTTGTAATCCAACGTATATTTCTTATAATCATACAGCATCAGGATTTCCTGCGGATCTGCCTTGAAGTTGGTCCATACGTCATAATGGAACGGGATCACTACCTTGCACTGCAGGGCTTCCGCCATTCTTAAGATGTCCACACTCGTCATCTTATCCTGATTCCCGATCGGATTCTCTCCATAGCTGCCTAACGCTACATCGATCTGATGATCTTTGCCGTGTTTTGCATAATATACGGAATAGTGGCTGTCGCCTGAATGATAGATATTCCCTGCCGGTGTCTTGATCAGATAGTTCACTGCCTTCTCATCCATATCCGTTGGACATACACCGCGTACATCTTCATCATTTGTTACTAAGCACGTACGGTCAAAGCTGTCTAGGACAACGATCTCCGTATCCTTGATCTTGATCACATCACCTGGCTTTACCGTGATGCAGCGTTCTTTAGGTACGCCGTAGCTCAGCCATTTTTCTACGCTCTTCAGCGGTCCGATGAAGGGTACGTCACCTTCTACATTCTTTAATACAGCGGCCGCAAAGTAGGGATCAATGTGGTCATTGTGATAATGTGTTGATAACACTGCGTCCACTGTTGTTACTGCGAATGGATCATATACGATCGGTGCCGCTCTTAAATTCGGTTGGGTCATCCGGCCGCCGGTCATATTTCTCATCTGATGGAACGGTGCCATCTCTTTGGTTTTCTTGCTGCGTTTGCCATTGCCAAACCACAGATCGACTGCAATGTTCGTATTATTTTCCGTCTTTACCCACAAACCGGTACAGCCGATCCACCACATTGCGAAGGTACCTTTTTCTACTGCCTCCTGATCGATCTCCTCATTCAGCCATGTTCCCCATTCCGGGAACGCGCCTAATATCCATTTTTCTCTTGTGATTTCTTCTACCTGACTCATC
>BAHV02000036.1:0-929 GCA_000508965.1 Clostridiales bacterium VE202-08 | reverse complement strand
GTTCTTTGCTGTGTATCTGTCTGTGATTCCTAGACCTTCACCAGTTGTAACGTCTTTACATGTGTAATCTGTAAAGCCGCTTGTTTTTACTTTAGAATACACTGTTACTTTATTTGTATCAAAAGTAGGATCAGCTGTGGATTCTCCAGAGCCTTCAATTTGATAAGTAATAGTTAGAGTACCTGTTGCAGAACTTCCATTTTCATCAATTATAGGCATTGTATAATCAACAGCGGAGCCAGTCCATGTTACAGCAGAACCTTTTAAACCTGCTGCATAACTAGTTACTTCAGCTTTTACAGCATCAGAATCACGTACTGTAACTGAAGTTACAACAACACTATCAGCAAGTGGAGCATCCTTTGCAATTTCAGTAACAATCCCACTTTCGTCATTTTTAATTTCATATCTATTAGCAGCATAATAACCATAAGTAGCTGTAGCGGAGCCAGTTAAATCACTTCTTGAGATAGCCCCCGTAACTTTTGTAATTGAACCAGAATCATTTATATACCCTAGATAGTACTCAACAGTTTTGCCAGATACCATTTCTGTTTTTGTCTTATCTAAAGCATTAATTTCAGCAGCAATTGCATCTTTAATCGCATCTGCAGTCATAGTACCCTTGAATTCCTTGCTAGCAATAATATCACCTACATTATACTGTTTTTTAACTGTGCATACTTTTGTAGTATTAACAGCCATTACAGGAGCAGCATTGCTCAAAACCATAGCCAAAGACATACCAACGGTAGCAGCAGTCTTAACGGCCTTACTTGAATATTTATTCATAGTAATAAATCTCCTCTCTCTTTCTCTTTCCCTATTGGAATTAACTTATTTTAGGACACTCTTATGTCTATTGTTTGTGCATCCTTACAATGATTTAATGCTGAGCCTTTGATCTGGAGAGATATGAGATTTAATGG
>BAHV02000037.1:0-720 GCA_000508965.1 Clostridiales bacterium VE202-08 | reverse complement strand
TATCGCTTTACTTAATTTACGTGGTAAACGCATAATAAACGTTGCCCAAGCAAAGAATAAAATACCACCGTTTATTAAATCGCGGTATTGGTCGTAAAAGCTGAAATCAAAGACCTGTACACTGCCACCACCAAGTATTTCGGGTAACTCCATTTCATAACTTGGAGCAGAACTATCTGCACCTTGTATTGTACCTATGATACTATTTTCAGCTTCATCCGCTTGGTCTAAAAACGGGAATTTACTTTCGAAGTTATTTTTAATGCCAGTGAAACTATTGCTTAAAAATTCGCTAGAGGGTACAAACAAAGTCTTAAATAGATCTGTTAAAGCTGTTATAAGACTGCTAATGATATTGCCTAATGCATTGACTATACCACCAATCGCAGAGCCAAGACCGCCTATGGCATCACCTAAACCCTGTAATAAGCCACTAATCAGATTGCCTAAAAACTCAATCCAACCGGGAGTATCCTCAGGCCATTCATCACCTGGATTTACAATCGGCGGTACATCAGTATCCGTACCAGTAGCTGGTGGTTTTTCTTCACTTTCAACCTTTTCAATAATTTCATAATTATTCGTGACGTAATATTCGTTGGTAACATAATAAATATTTTCAGCCGTTGATTGTGAGGGATTGGAAAAATTGGGAGTCACCGAAACATCACCAACAGGCAAAAAGGTTATCTGTTCTGAGTCAAAACAGGCTTTCGGTAT